>JBFJYH010000127.1:0-1629 GCA_041622675.1 Porticoccaceae bacterium | reverse complement strand
GCCGGCAGTTACCAGTGGTGCAATATAACGCCTGGGGTATGTTCTACGGTTGTTGTTTATTATTTCTTGTCGCTTTGTTTAGCGGGAAAACCTTCAACTATGAATACACATGGCAATACTCTGGCGCTCTTATGTATTTAGTCGTTTTCGGCACAGCATTAGGCTTTGCCTTTTATCTGCGCTTACTCGAACTTATCGGCCCCGATAAAGGGGGTTATACTTTTTTGATTTTTCCCATCGTTGCGCTGTTAATTTCAACCGTGTTTGAAGATTACCAGTGGACAATTCCAGCCTTACTTGGCTTGGGGTTGATTACTGCAGGGAGTATTCTAGCACTGCGCAGTAAGACGCCCGCAGCAACGCCAGCGCCGACAAACACAGGCTAAAAAATAGCCGCTGCCAAGTGTGGTATTTTCTTTAAGTCATTTTTTTCAAGGGATAGACGTCAAAGCGTGTCGACTTTCCCTCGAAACACAGTGGTGGCTTTAAATCAGCCAAGGGCGGCGCGTGACGGGGGCGTTTAACCACCACGCGATAACGGGCTGTTGCCAGCGCCAAGGGCAACAAGGCAGCGGAGTCATCGTCACTACCCACCAGGTGATGGAAAAAAGCCATCGACTTTTTGACCTTCGCCGCTTTACCTCGCTCGGGAAACATAGGGTCGAGATAAATCACATCTGGGACCGCCTGTTCGGCTAATTCAGATAGACAGTCGAGGCTATCACCCTGATGTAGAGTGAGACGCTGAGCAATGGCTAACTCCTGTTCATCACCGGCGCTGTGTAAGCGTCGTAAACCATCGGCGAGCAGAGCCGCGACAATCGGCTGGCGTTCAAGCATTGTCACCCGGGCACCGGCTGTCGCCAGCACATAGCTGTCGCGGCCCAGGCCAGCCGTTAAATCCATTATAGAGGGTTTGTGTTTGCTGAGGCCGGTGGCCTTGAGGATCATTTGATTTTTACCACCGCCGTAAAGACGGCGATGGCGCAGTTCACCACTAATAAAATCACAACGAATATCTGAGTTGCTTTTGTGGCTTTCTTTTTTTTTGCGTTTTTCAATTTGCCCCCCTTCTCGTCGAAGGGGCTGTTCACACAGCGAAAGCCCTCTATGGTCCAATACCAACGCGAAGTCGACATCGGATAGAGGACTTTGGCCATAGGCGATAAGCGGTATTTGCAGAGACTTTGCCAGGGCCTCTGCTTCTGCCTGATAGACAGGCTCAGACTTTAGGACGATCCGCAAAACCAGCAAACGTCTCTATTGATCGTATGCCATCCGAAAACCCTAGAAAGACACTAGCTCCAGCTCTACACGGCGATTGAGCTCTCGTCCAGCAGCATTATCGTTGCTCGCAATAGGATAGCGCTTGCCATAACCCGAGGTTGAAATACGGCCAGCCATGACCCCCTGGGCAATCAAGAATTGGCCGACACTATTCGCTCTACGCTCGGAAAGGGTTTGGTTATAGCTGTCACTACCAGTGGAATCAGTATGTCCGCCAATACGAATATTGGTATTGGTAAACTCTTTTAAAACCAATGCTACTGACTCCAGAGTACCGTAGAAATGGGATCTGACATCGTGGCGATCTACCTCAAAGGTTAGATGCCCAGGCATTATCAAACG
>JBFJYH010000126.1:0-1649 GCA_041622675.1 Porticoccaceae bacterium | reverse complement strand
CTTAATTATATCGCCCTGCCCAAACCCGAATTCGGCAGCCGACAAAGCCGCTTAGACAACCTCGACCCCAGCAGCCTACCGGCACTCGACTTCGCCACTGAGAGGCTAAGGGTTGGTGATAGAGAGCTGGGTAGTCTCGCCTTCATCATGCAGCCCAGTGAACACGGCGTTAGCATTGACCAAATTGCGGCCGAAATCACCGGCATCACCATCGACGAGGCACCTAATGGCAATTCTGCCCAGCTAACCTGGCATAAAATAAACGACAAGCACCGCAGTGCATTCACTGGAGCCCTGCTCAGCCACGACCTTGGTAACATACTCAAAACGTGGGATATGCCGATGATCCTCACGACCGATCGTGCCGCCTTCTATACGGACTTACAATGGCAGGGTAAACCCTGGGATCTTCCAACTCAGCCTTTAACGGGTAATATCATTTTACGTTTCGAAAAAGGCCGCTTCTTTCAGGCCCCGAGTACCACCACCAACGCTCTGCTTAAAGTCGTTGGCTTAATCAACTTCGACACTTGGTTACGACGCCTCAATTTTGACTTTTCAGACCTGTTTTCAAGCGGTGTTAATTTCGACAGCCTCAAGGGCGGCCTCACTTTTGAAGAACGTCAAATACGCTTCGACGAGCCCGTCGTCGTCACATTGCCATCTGGTAAATTACGCTTATTGGGCCAGACCAATTTAATCCAAGAAACCATCGATGCACGTTTAATTGCAACCTAGCCCGTCGGCACCAATTTACCCTGGGTCGCGGCCCTCGCTGGTGGCCTGCCCGCCGCCGCAGGGGTTTATATCACCAGCCGGCTTTTTAAAAAGCAGGTTGACCGGATATCCAGTATTAGTTACAAGATTACCGGCGATCTCAACAACCCCGAAATTGAAGTCGACCATATTTTCAGCGATAAAACGGAGTAAACAACACATCGTCAGCCCTAAAAAAAAGGATCCACCATGGCTAAAATCGCCGCTATTCAGCTCAAAAGCGACGGCGACCCAAGCAGCAACCTTGCGGTAGCCGCCCATTTTATTGACGAGGCTGCACGTGCCGGTGCCCAGCTCGTTGTACTACCTGAGCATTTCGTTTACTACAATGTGCGCGACACGCAGGCCATTGCCAAAGCGGAAGGCAAAAACGGTCTAGCCCGACAGTTTTTTGCCGAGCAAGCAAGCAAACACGGTCTGTGGCTAATTGCTGGCACCTTGCCATTGTTCTCTGAAACGACTACTTCACAGGACTGTGACAAGCCCTACGCAACCTCCCTACTTTATGACAACCGTGGCCACGAAGTGGCGACCTATCAAAAAATTCACCTCTTTGATGTCAATGTGCAAAAAACCGGCAAACGCTATTGTGAATCCGATAGTTACGCTCACGGCTGGCGCCCGGTGGTCGCGCACACCCCTTGTGGGCGTGTTGGCATGAGTGTTTGCTACGACCTACGTTTCCCTGAACTCTATCGACGACTCACCGAACAGGGGGCTGAAATTCTGGCCGCGCCCTCTGCCTTTACCGCCACCACCGGTCAGGCCCATTGGTTGCTCTTACTGCGCGCTCGTGCGGTAGAGAATTTAAGCTACGTTGTCGGCGCCAACCTGTGTCACCGCGACCACCCCAAAAAGCCCACCTGGGGCGG
>JBFJYH010000125.1:0-1710 GCA_041622675.1 Porticoccaceae bacterium | reverse complement strand
TTTTGAAAGCGGCTAAAAACTCGGCTCACTGTTTCGACCGTCAGGCCGAGGTAATTGCCAATATCGGCCCGCGACATGGGTAGGCGAAAGCGAACATTCGATAGGTTTCGCTTGGCGTTACGTGCGGAAATACTCAGCAGTAGGGTGGCAACACGTTCTTCGGCGCTATTTTTACTAAGTAATGAGATTAGCTGTTGGTCGTTGGTGATTTCTTTGCTCATCAGCTTGAAGAAATGACGCTGTAGCGAAGGTAGCGTCATACTCAAACTCTCCATGCTCTCGAAGGGGATTTCGCAAATTGCCGCCGTTTCCATGGCGACGGCTGAACTGATGTGATGTGTATGGGCAATGCCATCCATGCCAAAAATTTCACCGGGCAAATAGAAGCCTGTGACTTGCTCGACACCCTGGTCGTTGACACTGTAGGTTTTTATTGAACCGCTGCGTACCGCATAGACGGAGCGAAACTCATCACCGCAATTATAGACATAAGTATCTTTGTGAAGTGGGCGCCCACGCTGGACAATCGCATTGAGGCGGTCGACTTCATCAAGTTCGAGGGCGATGGGCAAACAGAGCGCATTCATACGACACTCCCGGCAATTGATTTTGGCACTGTGTGGGCATCGCTGGGACATGGTTTTTTCTTTGCTGATCAGGCTCTGACTTCTATTGTAATCTTTTCTCATCACTTACCTTGGACAGTTTTCAGGGTATGTTCGTTAGGGCAGTAGTGGGCGCTAAGTGTGTCGCAGATAATGGGAAGATTGACAATACCCAGTGTATTTAAGGTTAGGGTTTTGCCATCATCCTTGAGCCAATTCCTTGGAATAAGCGCCGTGAGTTGTCGCTGTAAACGACGGTTTGCGCTAGTGATGGCATGCTTACAAAGAAGTTGCTCGATAAGCTGGAAATTTAAGGCTTTATGGTCGGTCAGATGAAAAATTCTGTGAATGGGCGGTTGTTTCTCCCTTAGCAAACGAACATAGCGCGCTATGTGGGGCGTATTGTATTGGTAATGCCCATCGATCAAGCTGAGTGCCGCAACCCCAAGGCCGAACCAAAAAGAGATATTTCGGGCCATATAGCCCCAGGGCGTTGCTGCAAGTACGACGTGTTTTGATAAGTGGCCAAGCGGGTGGGAGGGTGCAAAAAAGTTGTTGTTGCCACAGACACGCCATCCCTTATCTTCAAAGTGTTGGTTGATGCGAATTAATTGATTTTCACTGGCCAGTCTGTCTTGTAGAGAAGTCGGCCCACTGTTCCGATTCAAGACCTCTATATGGAGACAATGAGAATCTTCCAATAATTTGAGCAAGCGGTTGAGAAAGTTGTGGTGAGTCAGACAGCTAATTCTTAGTACGCAGCTAAGGTCAAAGGATGGATAGTCAGTCAGTATTTGTAGGGCCGTTTGGATTTTTGACAGGCTGCGGTCAATGCTGGCGACACTGGCGTCAATATGCAGCTGGATGGCAGTAAAGTTTAAACCTTTGATGAGGGCGAGGTTACTTTTGTCCAGTTCCATAGGGGTTACAGTCATTCCACGTGTAGAGCCTTCCTGCTGGTGGTTGAAATGGCTACTGAGGCGAAAACATAATTCGGTAATGGCCTCGGGTGAAAACTGTTGCAGTGGACTGCCGCGCCACCAAACGGAGGCTATTGGTTGATGACGGTTGTAGAGTGAACGTGGCAGGGCGAGTTCTTGGCAAA
>JBFJYH010000124.1:0-1972 GCA_041622675.1 Porticoccaceae bacterium | reverse complement strand
CGGTGAACAGCTGCAATCGGCCTGGGGGTTAGGTGGGGCAAGCGTGGTGGGTACTTTGGTATCGACTTGTGATGGGTCTGTGGTCGAACCCCTGCGCACAGCGATAGAAGCGCTGTCAAAAGCAGGCGTATGTAAGTCTGGTGACCAGAGCCAGCCCTTTAACGCCCCCTTGTTTGCCGTCACTGCCCTGCCAGAGCTCGTGGTGGTTAGGGCCTTTGCGCAAAGTGCCGCCGATGTGAAGAACGTTTTTATCGAGCTCTGGCACTTGCTGCGCGAAGCGCAAAGCGGGCAAACTGGCGTTGCACCGAGAATTTGGTTTACTTGAATATTGACTGTTAACACTAGAGAAACATTATGGATTTAACGCCGCGAGAAAAAGACAAGCTGTTGCTCTTTACGGCAGCGCAATTGGCTGAACGGCGCAAAGCGCGGGGCTTGAAATTGAATTACCCCGAGGCTATCGCTCTAATCTCATTCGAGATTATTGAAGGTGCTCGCGATGGGCGCACGGTCGCCGAACTCATGGACTACGGCCGCACGCTGCTCAGTGCCGATGATGTGATGGAGGGCATTGCGGAAATGCTTCACGATGTGCAGGTCGAAGCCACCTTTCCCGATGGCACCAAACTGGTGACTGTTCATAACCCGATTATTTAATCACTGTTTAACGTAGAGGCGCGATAATGAATCCTGGAGAAATGCTGATTGAACCGGGTGAGTTGGAGATTAACGCGGGCAAGCCGGTTATTACGGTAGCGGTAGCCAACAGCGGCGATCGACCCATACAAGTTGGCTCCCACTACCACTTTTATGAAACCAACAACGCCCTACATTTTGACCGCGAGTCAACGCGGGGTTGTAGGCTTGATATTCCCGCTGGCACCGCCGTGCGTTTTGAGCCGGGGCAAAGCCGGGATGTTAATTTAATTCCCTTTGGCGGTGAGCAGGTAGTTTATGGTTTTCAGGCCAGAGTATCGGGAAAGCTGTAAGAGTATTGTTTTGGGGCAAGGGGGCGCATCGGCGTTCCTTATAAATCAGGTGCAGTGTTACTACTGACGAAGCAAAGCATGTGTTACTGGCACCTGTGTGTTTATCGGATATCAAAATGGGCAACAATTTCTCCGATCAAAAAATTATTGATTCCTGGGAAAAGAATGTCGAACCCTGGGTGCTCGCTGTGCGAGGCAGGGAAATACAAAGCCGTGTGTTGGCGACGAACCCTGCGATAGTCGACGAAGTTTTAGCCGGGAAACCCAAAGCCGTGCTCGATATTGGCTGCGGTGAAGGTTGGCTGGTCAGAGAGCTGGCCGCAGCGGGGGTCGATACTTTGGGCATCGATGCTATACCGGCATTAATCGCATCGGCAGAAAAAGCCGGTGGTGGGCGATTTAAAGTCCTGTCCATTGAAAACTTGTCGAGTCATACCCTTGGCGAGACATTTGATACCCTCGTTTGTAACTTTTCTCTGCTGGGAAAAGAATCTGTCGATCAACTCTTTCAATTGGCGCCCTCGCTATTGAATGAAGGTGGCTCAATGATTGTGCAGACAGTTCATCCCACCGCGGGGGGTGATGAACGATACGAGGATGCTTGGCGCGAGGAGTCATGGGCAGGCTTTATCCGTGAGTTCAACAATCCTGCGCCCTGGTATTTTCGAACCTTGGAGTCATGGGTAGCCTTGTTGTCGAGTACCGGCCTCAAGCTTGTGAGTCTACGTGAGCCGAGACATCCGGAAACCGGGCGGCCTGTTTCAATTATTTTTAGGAGTATCAAAGTCAGTGAGCCAGTCGATACCCATCGATAACTCACACTGAGATAAGGAGTACTGAAATGTCAAAAATAGACCGCCACGCCTATGCGCAAATGTACGGCCCCACCGTTGGCGACCGCGTGCGCCTGGGTGACACAGAGCTCTTTATCGAGGTGGAAAAAGATTACACCCAGTATGGCGATGAGGTGAAATTTGGCGGGG
>JBFJYH010000123.1:0-1975 GCA_041622675.1 Porticoccaceae bacterium | reverse complement strand
GCTGGTCAATGAGCACATTACGCTGGTCAACACCATGACGGCGACCGTGCTCGACCCCGCAGGTGTAGAGGAAAAATTTGGCGTTCCACCAGAGCTAATTATTGATTATCTCGCCCTGGTCGGCGACAAAGCCGACAATATTCCCGGTGTTCCCGGTGTTGGCGAAAAAACGGCACTGGCCATTTTGCAGGGCATTGGCGACATGGATGCTATTTATAGCGACCTTGAACAAGTCCGCAGCCTTGGATTTCGCGGCGCCAAGAAGATGCCGGAGAAGTTGGCCGAGCATAAAGATCAGGGCTATTTATCGCGCCAGCTCGCCACCATCAAACTCGATGTGCCGCTGGATATTTCTGCCGACCAGCTTGCCAATACCCCAGAAGATCAAGACCAGTTGCTCAGCTTGTTTAAAGCCGTTGAATTTAAGAGCTGGGTTGAAGAGTTACTCGACAGCCAAAACACAGAAACCAGTGACGTCGCCCCCGAAGTGGCTAATAAAGCAGCAAACCACTACAGCACTATTTTGACCCAGGCCGATTTCGACCTCTGGTTGCAACGCTTGGAGCAAGCCGAGCTTTTTGCCTTCGATACCGAAACCACCAGCCTCAACTACATGCAGGCGCAATTGGTGGGCGTGTCGTTCGCCATCAGCCCCCACGAAGCGGCCTATTTGCCGTTCGCCCACGACTATCTCGGCGCGCCCAAGCAGCTCGACCGCGCAACAGTGCTAGCCCAACTCAAACCCCTCCTGGAAAACCCCGCCCTCACCAAGGTCGGGCAAAATCTAAAATACGACATGAGTGTGCTAGCCCGCTACGACATTACGCTGCGGGGCATTGCCTACGACACCATGCTCGAGTCTTATGTACTCAACTCGACTGGCTCGCGCCACGATATGGATACTCTGGCACTGACCCACCTCGGTGAGAGTACGACCCACTTTGAAGATGTCGCGGGCAAGGGCAAAGGACAGCTCACCTTCAATCAAATAGCCCTTGAAGAGGCGGCTCCCTATGCCGCGGAGGATGCCGATATCACCCTGCGTCTCCATCAACATTTATGGCCCCGTCTAAGCGCTGAAGCAAACCTGGCTAAGGTGCTCACGGACATTGAAATTCCGCTGGTGCCGGTACTGTCGCGCATCGAGCGCAATGGCGCATTGATTGACGCCCATCAACTCAGTGAACAGAGTCAACAATTGGGCCAGCGCATTGCCGAGCTGGAGCTACAAGCGCATGAGGCGGCGGGCAAAGCCTTTAACCTGTCCTCCCCGAAACAGCTAGGTGAAATCCTCTTCACAGAACTGGGTTTACCGGTGGTTAAAAAGACTCCCAAAGGCGCACCATCAACCGCAGAAGCGGTACTGGCAGAACTCGCCCTCGACTATCCCCTGCCGAAACTCATTCTCGAACACCGTAGTCTCAGCAAGCTAAAGTCCACCTATACCGACAAACTACCCGACATGATTGACCCCGACACCGGGCGCATTCACACCTCTTACCATCAGGCAGTGACCGCGACGGGGCGGCTATCGTCTTCCGACCCCAACCTGCAAAACATCCCAGTGCGTAGCGAAGAGGGCCGGCGCATTCGCCAGGCCTTTATTGCGCCCCAGGGCTGTACACTCGTGGCAGCAGATTATTCGCAAATTGAACTGCGCATTATGGCCCACCTATCCGGTGACAAAGGCTTGCTCGACGCTTTCGCCCATGGCCTCGACGTCCACCAAGCCACCGCCGCCGAAGTCTTTGGGGTTGAACTCGACGACGTCACCAGTGACCAGCGGCGCAATGCCAAGGCCATCAACTTTGGTTTGATCTACGGTATGTCAGCCTTTGGGCTGGGACGCCAGCTGAATATTGGCCGCAACCAAGCGCAGGAATACATCGACCTCTATTTCGACCGCTACCCCGGCGTGAAAACTTATATGGAAACCATTAAGTCCAGTGCCTCCGAAAAGGGTTTTGTCGAAACG
>JBFJYH010000122.1:0-1987 GCA_041622675.1 Porticoccaceae bacterium | reverse complement strand
TTATCAAGAACTGTGGTGCGTGCGCGGATCGTGTCGCCGTGGAAGGTTGGGCGCGGGAAGGAAATATCCGTCATACCGAGGTTACCTAGGGTTGTACCCAAAGTCAGTTCTGTCACCTGTACACCCACCACCAAGGCTAGAGTAAACATACTGTTAACAATGCGCTCACCGTAGATACTGTCTTTGGAAAACTCTGCGTCAATATGCAGAGGTTGGGTATTCATGGTCAGACAACTAAACAGGGTGTTATCGTATTCGCTCACGGTGCGACGTACCTGGTGGTCAAACACTGCACCCTCTTCAAAATCTTCAAAATAGTAACCAGCCATCTCTGTTCCTCTCGCTAATGAATATGGAAGCCAAATTGTAGCACTGTGGCAAGTCTGGAGACGACTCGAGCCACAAGACGGTTGTTATATTAGGCTTTTCTCGTAGTAAACTAGGCAACATGAATTTTGCCACACCTGCCCACGAGGAATAATAGAACCCGACCATGACAAACGATAATACAACCAAACGCCCGACGTTTGACGAAGTGGTTGAACAGCGTAAATCCGTACGCGGCTTTCTCCCCCAACCTATTCCGAAAGAAGAGTTACACAAAATTTTCGACCTCGCCCAACAAGCTCCATCGAACTGTAATATCCAGCCCTGGAATGTAGCTGTCGCCTCGGGAAACTCCTGTAAAGCACTGCGCGATAAACTCGTTGCTGCCGTCGAGCAACAGATAGCACCCAACCCGGATTACTCTCGAACCGAGCGTTTTGAGGGCGTATTTCGCCAACGCCAGGTCGACACGGCTGTTGAGCTCTACAACAACATGGGCATCGCCCGCGATGACCAAGAAGGGCGCTTATGGGCAATGAAGCGAAACTTTGAATTCTTCGACGCCCCTCATATTGCTTTTATCTCCATGCCGAAAATTTTTAATGAATCTGTCGCCATCGACGTCGGTATGTATGCCCAGACTCTAATGCTCTCGATGACGGCCCACGGTGTCAGCTCCTGTGCCCAAGCGAGTGTCAGCCGCTACCCCGATATTATTCGCGAGCATTTTGGACTCGACACCAGCCTCGCCGTTTTAATTGGCATCTCGTTCGGGTATGAGGATACAACAGTGCCAGCTAACCGCACCATCGTTCCGCGAGCCAACATTGATAAAGAAGTCTTATTTTTAAATTAAGCCATGACACCTGTAAACGTGCTGCCATTATTTTCATTAAAATGGGCCGACACTCCCCCACTAATTAATATTTTTATTTCCATTGCTGACATTTCAAGCCTGCTAGCCATATCCCAAAATGTTTTTCCCCTTTATTTACCGGTCTTCTCCGTCCGCTAGATTGTTTACGAGCCCTTGCATTAGTCTTGACAAGGTCCCTCTCTTGAAAAAAGACATGCAAAAAAAAGCACCCTTTAAGGGTGCTTTTTTTGTCTGCTGTGTACAAGAGCAATGGCGCATTAACACCTTAATCACGCATTGATAATGCCCGGCGAGAAGAACTAGGGCTATCAACAATCATAAGGTACCAAGGGCCACTAATGGTTCGCCATAAACTCAGCAGCCCCTGGTAATCCAATACACTCTTAACGTTTCCCTATCATTAAAACTGGTAGGTAATCCGCACAGTAAAGTCATCTGCATACTCAAATGGCGCAAAGATTGAGCCGTGATTATCGGCAGAAATAATATTAGCAAAGGCCGATATGGTCCAATCACCCGTGGGCTTATAACGCACACCAGGCTGGACGAAAAACCCACCGTTTAAATCGTACAACAAAGCAAAATCGGCACGCCAGGTCAGATTAGGAAAGGGCTGCAGCGCCGCAAAGACCAAGGCATCCCAGCCACGGCCTTCCTCACCACCACCCGACGGATGATTAATATCACCACCAAGGCCACTTAGGTGACGTCCCAACATGTCACTTTTACCTTTATGCATCCATTGAAAGACAAAAAAGGTTGCCGGAAAGTCATCACTAAAGC
>JBFJYH010000121.1:0-2046 GCA_041622675.1 Porticoccaceae bacterium | reverse complement strand
CTCATTGTCGGCGGCGGTATCGCCAATACCTTTTTGGCCGCGGCAGGCAAGCCGGTGGGTCAATCGCTGTGCGAACACGAGCTCACCGATGTTGCCCGTGGCTTAATGGAGAAGTGCGATATTCCCCTGCCGAGCGATGTGGTGGTTGGCAGTGAGTTTTCCGAACAGGCTGAGGCCACACTTAAGTCGGCGGATGACGTGAGTGACGGCGATATGATTTTTGACATTGGTCCCGAAACTTCGGCAAGACTTGCCGCCATTTTGCAAGATGCCGGTACTGTTATCTGGAACGGTCCGGTTGGGGTTTTTGAGTTCGAGCAATTTGGTGCCGGCACTGAAGCCATTGCCCGGGCCATCGCCGCCAATCAGGGCTTTTCCATCGCCGGTGGTGGCGATACCCTGGCGGCAGTGGACAAATACGCCATCGCCGATGATGTGTCTTATATCTCAACCGGCGGGGGTGCCTTCCTCGAATATGTCGAGGGCAAAACCCTGCCCGCAGTGGCAATATTAGAAGAACGTGGTGAGGACTAATACTCCCTGAAACAGGCCGGCTTTAGGCTGAACTATTAACAAACAAGAAGGAAACAGTTATGGCTCTAATTAGCATGCGTCAAATGTTGGATCACGCGGCAGAGCATCAGTACGGTGTACCGGCGTTCAACGTCAATAACCTTGAGCAAATGCGTGCCATTATGGAAGCCGCTGACCAAACGAATTCGCCGGTAATTGTGCAGGCCTCTGCCGGTGCGAGAAAATATGCAGGCGCGCCTTTTTTACGCCATCTGATTCTCGCCGCTATTGAAGAGTTTCCGCATATTCCCGTGGTTATGCACCAAGACCACGGCACTAGCCCCGCCATTTGTCAGCGTTCAATACAGCTAGGTTTTTCATCGGTGATGATGGATGGCTCGCTGGAAGAAGACGGTAAAACCCCGGCCAGCTACGAATACAATGTCGAGGTGACACGTCGTGTGGTCGAAATGGCCCATGCCGGTGGCGTTTCCGTTGAGGGTGAATTAGGTTGTCTGGGTTCGCTGGAAACTGGGCAGGCGGGTGAAGAAGACGGTGTTGGGGCTGAAGGCACCTTAAGCCACGAACAAATGCTCACCGATCCAGATGAGGCCGCTGACTTTGTCGCCAAAACCGATGTCGACGCTCTGGCCATTGCCATTGGTACCTCTCACGGAGCCTACAAATTTACTCGCCCCCCGACGGGCGATATTCTAGCTATTGATCGTATCAAAGCGATTCACGCGCGCTTGCCCAACACTCATTTGGTGATGCATGGTTCATCGGCTGTACCCCAGGACTGGCTGGCCATTATCAATGAGTTCGGCGGTGACATTCCCGAGACTTACGGGGTGCCGGTTGAGGAGGTGATGGAAGGCATTAAGCACGGTGTGCGCAAGGTGAATATTGATACTGACTTACGCCTCGCCTCAACCGGTGCTATGCGCCGCCATATGGCACAGAATCCGGCTGACTTCGACCCGCGTAAATATCTTGCGGCGGCAACGACAGCGATGAAAGACATTTGTATTGCCCGCTATGAATCCTTCGGCGCTGCTGGCAATGCGGATAAAATTAAGGCACTCAGTCTGGATGCGGTATCACTCAGTTATGCGAGGGGTGAGCTGGTTCAGCAGGTTAGGTAATCAGCTGCTCTTTTTAAAAAAGAACCCTGGGCAATTCGATATTGCTCGGGGTTTTTTAAATTTGCAGGAATAAGTTTTCAAGGTTTGGCTTGAGTGGGTGGCTACATCGCCGCTCGAATTGACTGTATTACCCCAGCGGTCTCGGGCCGCACACCGCGCCAAAGGGCAAAGGCTTCTGCCGCCTGCTCCACCAGCATACCTAAACCGTCAGCGGTTTGCTGTGCGCCGTGGTCATTCATCCAGCGCATAAAGGGCGTGGGTTCGGCACTGTACATCATGTCGTAGCCTTGGCTATTTGCAGTGAGTACGCTGTCGGGTAGTGGCGCAATTTCCCCGGCCAGGCTGGCACTGCTGCCGTTAATAATAAGGTCAAAGTGGCCACTGTCTG
>JBFJYH010000120.1:0-2061 GCA_041622675.1 Porticoccaceae bacterium | reverse complement strand
CTCACCAATTTGACGCATCATGTACATGCCAATGGCATAACCGCCCAGCGCAAAAAACGCACCGTGCCCGAGACTTAAAATACCTGCATAGCCCCAAATCAAATCCACCGCCAGAGCTAGCAGGGCATAACATAAATATTTGCCCAGTAGGGACACCGCGTAGGTCGACAGATGAAAGACCGAATCCTCGGGCACGATCATATTCAGAACCGGCACCATGACAGTAACTACAGCGACAACAGTAATCAGCCATTGCCCACCTTTATCGCTTTGCCACCAATGGCCTTGTGAAGTATTCATCATTCAATCCTCAACAAAGCGACCTTTGAGGGCAAACAGCCCTCGAGGTCGACGCTGAATAAACAAGATAACAAAGACGAGAATGAGAATTTTCGCCAATACCGCACCGACCATCGGCTCGGCAAATTTGTTGACGATACCCAGGCTCATGGCACCGACAAAGGTACCTAGCAAGTTACCCACCCCTCCGAACACCACCACCATAAAGGAATCAATAATGTAGGCTTGGCCCATGTTCGGTCCGACATTGGTTAGCTGACTCAACGCGACACCGGCAATGCCCGCGACACCAGAACCCAGACCAAAGGTCATGGCATCGACCCAGCCCGTGCGAATACCCATTGAACTGGCCATCGCTCGGTTTTGCGTCACCGCCCGCATCTGCAAGCCAAAGAAAGTACGCTTTAAGAGCTGTATCAGTAAGAAGAGGACCGCCAGAGCAAAAAAGATGATGTAGAGCCGGTTATAGGTCAGCGACAGCATGCCGTTAACCTCCCATGAGCCGCTCATCCACTCGGGTGTAATGACAGAGCGGTTTAAAGGGGTAAAAACAGACCTGACAAGCTGCTGCAACATAAGACTGATACCAAAGGTCGCTAGCAGCGTTTCCAAAGGACGGCCGTAGAGAAAACGGATCACACTGCGCTCAATCAACACACCGAATAAGCCAGACACTAGGAACGCCGCCGGTACGGCAACCACCAATGACAGGCCAATATTGTTCGGCATCAACAGCTGCACCACATACGTCGTATAGGCGCCGAGCATAATCATCTCGCCGTGGGCCATATTGATCACACCCATAACGCCAAAGGTAATAGCCAAACCAATCGCTGCTAGTAGCAGCACCGAACCGAGACTAATACCAAAAAACAAGTCTTCCATCACTTTATAAACACGCGCCTGGGTATGCAGGCTGCCCAACACCTCAGCGGCGGCATCGCGGACTTTCTCATCCGGTTCGGCAATATTGCCGACGTCGTCTTCCAGTAATAACTGCTCAAGGAGGGTCATCACCTTTTTATCCGTGGTCCCGCGCAAGCCATTAACTGCCAGCAGGCGTTGCCCAGCATCATCACTGGCGAGAAGTATTGCCGAGCGCGCTATAACCATCGCGCTGCGCACATCGGCGTCCGCCTCAGTCACCAGCGCAGCGTCCAAGATAGGTAAAAAGGATACTTCCGGGGATTTTAGTAGAGCCTTCGCAGCCCCTAAACGTGTGTCTGCATCATCACTGGTCAAACTAAAGCTGGCGATATAACTGCGCAGCTGTCGGCGCAAGGCGTTATTCACACCAATTTTCTTCACACTGCGTTTGCCTACAACACCGAGGGACTGTCGAGACAATACATCGCTTGCCAGATAACCGGACTCTGTTTTTTCAATGGCGACAATCTGACCAGTCTTCTTGACGTAGTGAAGGTCACCATTTAGCAAGTCTTCAAAAAGGTCGGGCACCCGAGGGTCTTTTGTTTCAGCAATACGACTGATAAGCCCTGCTTTTTCACGCAATTTGCTCTTCGCGAGCTTGGCGATATGCTCACTAAAGCCCAATTCTTGGGCAAACGAATTGACTGATAATGACGAGGAAAAAATAAACAATGCCAGAAACGACAACAATAAGGCGCGTAACGAACCACTCATGGCCTATAGCCTTCTAGGAAATTTGATAAGCCCCAGCTTTGCGCATCCGAAAAGGCTGGCAAAGCTGAGGAAAAGGTAGCATTAGCCGAGCAACTTAATAGTTCTGACCAGAACACG
>JBFJYH010000119.1:0-2061 GCA_041622675.1 Porticoccaceae bacterium | reverse complement strand
CTCACCAATTTGACGCATCATGTACATGCCAATGGCATAACCGCCCAGCGCAAAAAACGCACCGTGCCCGAGACTTAAAATACCTGCATAGCCCCAAATCAAATCCACCGCCAGAGCTAGCAGGGCATAACATAAATATTTACCCAGCAGCGACACCGCGTAGGTCGACAGATGAAAGACCGAGTCCTCGGGAACGACCAAATTCAGCACTGGCACCATGACCGTAACCACGGCAATGACAGTTATCAGCCATTGGCCACCTTTATCGCTTCGCCACCAATGGCCTTGTGAAGTATTCATCATTCAATCCTCAACAAAGCGACCTTTGAGGGCAAACAGCCCTCGCGGTCGACGCTGAATAAACAAGATAACAAAGACGAGAATGAGAATTTTCGCCAATACCGCACCGATCATCGGCTCAGCAAATTTGTTGACGATACCCAGACTCATAGCGCCGACAAAGGTACCCAGCAAGTTACCCACCCCACCAAAAACCACCACCATAAAAGAATCAATGATGTAGGCTTGGCCCATGTTTGGCCCCACATTAGTCAGCTGACTCAGCGCGACACCGGCAATGCCCGCGACACCAGAACCCAGACCAAATGTCATGGCATCGACCCAGCCCGTGCGTATGCCCATGGAGCTGGCCATAGCACGATTTTGCGTCACCGCCCGCATCTGCAAACCAAAGAAAGTACGTTTTAATAGCTGTATCAGTAAAAAGAGGACGGCCAGAGCAAAAAAGATGATGTAAAGCCGGTTATAGGTCAGCGACAACATGCCGTTAACCTCCCATGAGCCGCTCATCCATTCGGGTGTAATGACAGAGCGGTTTAAAGGGGTAAAAACAGACCTGACAAGCTGCTGCAGCATAAGACTGATACCAAAGGTCGCCAGCAGGGTTTCCAAAGGGCGGCCGTAAAGAAAACGGATCACACTGCGTTCAATCAACACACCGAATAAACCTGACACTAGAAACGCCGCCGGTACGGCAACCACCAATGACAGGCCAATATTGTGCGGCATCAACAGTTGCACCACATAAGTCGTATAGGCACCGAGCATAATCATCTCGCCGTGGGCCATATTGATCACACCCATAACGCCAAAGGTAATAGCCAAACCAATCGCTGCTAGTAACAGCACTGAACCGAGACTAATACCAAAAAACAAATCTTCCATCACCTTATAGACACGCGCCTGGGTATGCAGGCTGCTCAACACCTCCTCGGCAGCCTGGCGCACTCTTTCATCGGGCTCGGCACTATTGCCGACTTCATCTTCGAGTAATAATTGTTCGAGTAGAGTCATCACTTTTTTATCAGTGGCCCCGCGCAAGCCATTAACTGCCAGCAGGCGTTGCCCAGCATCATCACTGGCGAGAAGTATTGCCGAGCGAGCGATAACCATCGCGCTGCGGACATCGGCATCCGCTTCAGCAACCAGTGCAGTGTCCAGGATAGGTAAAAAGGACGCTTCCGGCGCTTTCAGCAGAGCCTTCGCGGCCTCCAGACGAACGTCCGCCTCATCACTGGTTAAATTGAAAGTAGCAATATAACTGCGTAACTGTCGGCGCAATGCGTTGTTTACGCCAATTTTTTTCACGCTGCGCTTGCCAATTACACCGAGGGATTTCAAGGACAAGGCATCACTTGCCAGGTAGCCAGACTCGGTTTTTTCTATGGCGACAATCTGGCCAGTCTTCTTGACGTAGTAGAGATCACCGTTCAACAAGTGTTGAAAAAGATCCGGCACCCGAGCATCTTTAGTTTCAGCAATAAGATTAATGAGCCCTGCTTTTTCACGCAATTTGCTCTTCGCAAGCTTGGCGATATGCTCACTAAAGCCCAATTCCTGGGCAAACGAATTGACTGATAGTGACGAGGAAAAAATGAACAATGCCAGGAACGACACAAGTAAGGCGCGTAACGAACCACTCATGGCCTATAGCCTTCTAGGAAATTTGATAAGCCCCAGCTTTGCGCATCCGAAAAGGCTGGCAAAGCTGAGGAAAAGGTAGCATTAGCCGAGCAACTTAATAGTTCTGACCAGAACACG
>JBFJYH010000118.1:0-2082 GCA_041622675.1 Porticoccaceae bacterium | reverse complement strand
TTTGACTGGGCCTGGGCCGATGCCTACCACCGCAACGGCCTCGACTACTACCCCAAGCTGGTGTCGGCTATTCCGTTTTCTCCGGCCACCGGGCCACGGGTGGTGTTTAGCGGTGAGGGCGATCGACAGCAAGCCTGCCAACACTTGTTTCAAGCGGTGCGCGAACTCGCCGATGCCGAACACGCCCACAGCTGGCACTTACTCTTTCCCGATGCCCAAACACTGGACTGGTTTCAACATCCAGAATTAATGTTGCGCACCGGGGTGCAGTACCACTGGTTTAATCGCGGCTATGAAAGCTTTGAGCACTTCCTCTCTACCTTTGCCTCGCGCAAGCGCAAAATGGTAAAGCGCGAACGCCGCCGCGTGAGTGAGCAGGGCATAGCGGTTGAGGTCTTGCCGGGCACGGCCGTCGACACAGACTTATGGCAGTTTTTCTACCAGCTCTACCAATCCACCTATCGCAAACGCAGTGGCAATAATGGCTATTTAAGCCCGAGTTTTTTCCTGCAACTGGGTGAGACCCTGGCTGACAATATCGCCATGGCAGTGGCCCGCAAAGACGGGCAGCCCATTGCCTGTGCCCTGTATTTTCACGGCGGTGACACACTCTACGGGCGCTACTGGGGTTGTGCCGCTGAGTACGACCATTTGCACTTTGAGCTGTGTTATTACCAGGGCATTGAATACGCGATTACTCAGGGCTTGCAGCGCTTTGACGCCGGGGCCCAGGGCGAGCACAAAATTGTGCGCGGCTTTGAGCCGGTGCCAACCCACTCATTGCACTGGATTCGCCACCCCGGTTTTGCCACAGCTATTGGCGATTTTCTAGCGCGTGAAACACGTGAAATGAAGCACTATATTGAGCAGGCAAAAGCGGGCTTGCCCTATAAGCAGCAAGACTAAAATTGCCATTTAAGATATTCAAGAATGGTGTGGGTGGCGGATTAATATTGTCAATAAATATTGCCAATAAAAACGGTGCTAGTAGCGGCACAGGGTTTTGGTAGCCGCTTCAGTTGGGCGGCTCCTGTTGGGCTATTAACATACCCGGCAGCCCCTTTGTGCCCGGCTAATTAAAAAGAAACAAAGGGCGTGAAGGGCAGAGAAAGCACAACAGCGCGACCAAGCCGTAATTGTAAAACACCTGGCAAATGCGCTCGATTAGTGGTCGTCAACTTGCTGTTTGGCGTACTGCTGGCGCTCGTCAAGGCTATGAACCCACACCAAGTCAGATAACCCTGAATCAGGCTTATAACCGGTATTGGCTTTCACTAGTGAGGCTAACACCGCGTCACAATCGTAACGTTTACTCGCGGTATTAATTTCATCGAGTCGCTCTTTGATCTCATCCCAGCTTAAGGCGTCTTCCCGTGCTTTCATAATACGCGGGTGTGACGTTTGCTGGGGGTTGTCACCCACCAAAAGCTCTTCGTACAGCTTTTCACCGGGGCGTAGGCCGGTATAGGCAATTTCAATATCGCCATCGGGGTTAGCCTCACTTTTCACACAAAACCCCATTAAACGCACCAGCTTTTTCGCCAAATCGGCAATTTTTACAGGTTCACCCATATCTAATAGAAAGACCTCTCCGCCTGCGCCCATGCTGCCGGCTTGCAGTACCAACTGACAGGCCTCGGGAATCGTCATGAAATACCGGGTAATTTCAGGGTGGGTAACGGTCACTGGCCCACCATCGCGAATTTGATCACGAAACAAGGGGATCACAGAACCAGAAGAGCCCAGAACATTGCCAAAGCGCACCATAGAAAAAAGAGTCGTTGATTGGCGTTGTGCCAGCCCTTGCAGTACCAGCTCAGCCATACGTTTACTGGCGCCCATTACATTGGTGGGGCGCACAGCTTTGTCGGTTGAAACCAGTACAAAACGTTCTACGCCAGCCGCAATGGCCGCCTCGGCCAAGTTTAAGGTGCCAAATACGTTATTTTGCACACCTTCAATTACATTGTACTCAACCAATGGCACGTGTTTATACGCCGCGGCGTGGTACACAACATCCGTCGCAAAGGTCGACATGACCGTTTTACAGCGCGTAGGCTGATTGACCGAGCCCAGCAGGGT
>JBFJYH010000117.1:0-2234 GCA_041622675.1 Porticoccaceae bacterium | reverse complement strand
GTTAATTTCCGTAATAAATTAGAAATTACGTAACTAGAAAATTCCAGTTACGTAATGTTAAAGTTTTTAAAAATGTCTATTTATCGCTATACACTGCTGGACGTTTTTCCATAAAGGCTTTGCCACCTTCTTCCAAAAACGGTGCAATGCACAATACCTGACCGCGATCTTCCATTGCGATGACAGATTCCAGGCTACCGGCATCTTGAGAGAAGTTCAGCCCTTCTTTCGTCATGCGCAGTCCCATGGGTGACATGGCGAGCATATCGTTGACGAGGCTTTGGCCGGCGGCTTCAAGGTCTTCAGATTCCACCACCTCAGAAACCAAACCCATGCGCAGGGCTTTTTTGGCGTTAACAAAGCGACCGCCCATCATCATTTCGGCGGCATTAGATGTGCCAACGGCACGGGGTAAAAAGTAGCTAATGCCAATATCGCACCCGGTGAGGCCAATTTTCGCCATGGCGACATTCATGCGTGCGTTGTCGGCGGCGTAGCGCACGTCACAGGCGAGGGCAAAAGCAAAACCGCCACCCGTGGCAGCACCCTGCATTAATGCGATAATCGGTTGGGGGCAGCGGCGCATGCGCATAATGATTTCTGATATTAAGCGTTGGCCACGCATATCGGCGGGGTTACTGGCACCAAAATGACCTGCGTCATTGAGGTCGAGGCCGGAGCAAAAGTGTTTGCCAGCGCCGCGCAATACAACAAGGCGTACTTCGTGTTTAAAATAGAGCTTGCCAAAGTAGTCGAGCAGCTCATCGGTCATAACCTGGTTGATGGCGTTGAAGGCATCAGGGCGATTGAGGGTCAGCCAGTCGGCGCCGTCTTTGTGCTCAATACTGAGTGTTTGATAGTGAGAGTCGGTTGTATTGCTCATATTATTCTCCGGTTGATTAATTTCGGGTCTCCCGCACCGGGCTGTCATTCTATTGGTTCAGCGGCTTTGGTGAGTAGCGGGCAGGGCTGAGTAGGATGGTACTACAGCCTTTATCACCACGTTGAGTTCTTCGTTAATGGGGGCTGTTAACTCTCTTTAATCTGCCCTATCTTAACTTGAGTGGTGTTCTTAACTTGCCGCTAGCGCCATAATTCCCTGTTTAATTTTTGTGGCCTGCAGATAAAGGGGTGCCAATGCGACACATTGTTAATTTACTCATTGCGCTTGCCTGCCTGTCATCGCTCACGATCTTGGCTCACGACAAGGAGGACGGCCACGACCAGGCGGTGCCATGGACCTTAAATGTCTATTTCGAGAATGATCTGTTTGGTGAAACCGATCAAAACTACACCAATGGCGTGCGCCTTTCGTGGGTTTCACCCGACACTAACCAGCTGGCCAGTGAACCCCAGTATCCCGATTGGTTGCAGCGCTTAAATAATCAATTGCGCTTTTTTAACCGCAGTGGCGACACGCTCGAGCACAACCTCGTGCTCAGCCTTGGGCAGATGATGTATACGCCATCCAGCACAGAAGCCTACGCTTTGGTTGCCGATGAGCGCCCCTACGCAGGCTATCTTTACAGCGGTATTGCCTACCATACTCGCAGTGACCAGCAGCTAGATATTATTGGGCTCAATATCGGCATTGTCGGCCCTGCTGCATACGCCCATGAGACCCAAGATTTCATCCATGACCTAAGAGGCTTTGAAAAGTACAATGGCTGGGATAACCAGCTGCGCAACGAGCTCGGCCTGCACTTGATTTACGAGCACAAAGAGAAAATTTTTAAAGGCCGTGTTATCGGTGGGCTCAGCCACGATTTTATCGCCCACGGTGGCGTCAATCTCGGCAATGTCGCTACCTATCTAAATATCGGCGGTGAGTACCGCATAGGTTGGCAACTGCCCGATGATTTTGGTACTTCAGCGGTACGTCCCGGCGGTGACAACAGCACCCCCGGCAGGCACGATTATCGTCGCCTTTCACCCGATGGCCTTTTTCACAGTTTGCACGGGTTTTTATCGATGGATGGTCGCCTGGTAGCGCGGGATATTTTTCTCGATGGCAACACCTTTCGCGATAGCCACAGTGTTGATAAAGAAAGTGCCGTCGCCGATTTTGCACTTGGCTTAAGCTTTATTACTGGCCGCTGGAAAGTCTCCTTCGCCCATGTATTTCGCACCCGGGAGTTCAAACAACAGCCCCATCACCACAAATATGGCTCACTGAGCCTGTCCTACAGCTTATAATTAATGACCCTTTCAACGCTTAATGACCACACCCTGAG
>JBFJYH010000116.1:0-2390 GCA_041622675.1 Porticoccaceae bacterium | reverse complement strand
GCAGGCACCGGACACTACTACACCACTAGCAAGAACAAGCGTACTATGCCCGAGAAGATGGAGATCAAAAAATATGATCCCGTCGTTCGTCAGCATGTTGCCTACAAAGAAGCCAAAATCAAATAGACTGATGTTGATTTTTGGAGAGCGGCAAGAGCCCGGTATAGCCGGGCTTTTTATTGCCTGTTCGCTTTATTTTAGTCTCAGTTAAAATTATTGATTGTGCGCGTGATGCTCGATAGTTATGCCCGAACTACCTGAAGTTGAAACTACCCTACGGGGTATTCGCCCCTATTTGCTGCAGCAAAAAATACTCAACGTCGTGGTGCGCCAAGTATCTTTGCGCTGGCCAATACCGCAAAATTTACCGGGTTTACTCCGACGAACGCGTGTTGAAGCGGTGAGCCGGCGTGGCAAATATTTGCTGCTAAAATTCAGTCACGGACACTTGATGGTACATCTTGGCATGTCGGGCAGTTTGAGTCTTGCTGCTGAGGGTGTGGCAGCGGGTAAGCACGATCACGTCGATATTGTTCTCGAGAGCGGCTGGATATTGCGCTACAACGACCCGCGACGCTTTGGTTGCGTGCTTTGGCTTGAGGGTGAGCCCCTTGAGCATCCCCTGCTGGCCAATCTTGGCCCAGAACCGCTGGGTGATCTTTTCGATGACAATTATCTCTACCAACGCTCACGGCGTAAAAGTTTGGCCGTAAAAAGTTTTTTGATGGACAGTAAAACTGTCGTCGGCGTGGGTAATATTTACGCCAATGAGGCGTTGTTTCGCAGCGGTATTCATCCTCTACGCAAAGCGAATCGCATTTCCCATAGTCGTTATGTGCGACTCTCGGGCACGGTGCGCGATGTGCTGGCAGCGGCGATCGAGCAAGGGGGTACTACGCTGCGCGACTTCGTCGGTGGCGACGGCAAGCCGGGCTATTTTAAGCAAGAATTAAAGGTTTATGGCCGTGGTGGACAAGCTTGCGTGGTCTGTTCGAGAGTTTTGAAGGAGGTGCGCTTGGGCCAGCGGAGTACGGTGTATTGTCCCCGCTGTCAGCGCTAGTAGGCGGTTATGCGTTAGCCGAATTTATCGCCCAAGGCCCCGGCAACATTGGGTGGCACAAACGGTGATATATCACCCTTTAAAGAAGCAATTTCTCTTACTAGGCTCGATGAAATATAAGAGTGTTGTTCCGAGGGCGTCATAAAGATACTTTCCGCGACTGGCGACAGGGCGCGGTTCATATTGGCTAGCTGAAATTCATACTCAAAATCAGAAACAGCCCGCAAGCCTCGCAAGACGGCGTCGCCCTTGCAGTCTTTTAAGAAATTGACCAGCAGGTAGTCAAAACCTCTGATCTCGACATTTTTTAGATGCGATAGTGCTTCCCTAGCCAAGTCCCCGCGTTCGTCTAGAGAGAACAGTGGTTTCTTTTTTTCGCTACGAGCAATACCTACAATGACGTGGTCAAATAACTTGCAAGCTCGCTCGATGAGGTCAATATGGCCATTGGTGATCGGATCGAATGTACCAGGGTAAACAATTGTTTTCATATATAAGCGCTCCAACGCGGAGGCGCATGGTAAACAATTTATCGATCTAGCTCAATAATCTGGAATTGGACCTCGCCGGTACAAATAACCCGTGACATCCCCCACTGTCTTATGGCGGTGCAGCTGCCAGTCACAGGGTATAAACCCCAGTGTGTGGCGAGCAGGAGTCTCAATATAAATCATTGCGTTTTGAGCAAGTAAGGTCTTCTGCTGGGTCAGAGCGGCGATAGTCTCGTCTAGCAAGGTTGAGTTAAAAGGCGGATCGAGGAAAATAATATCGAAGGCTTTTGTATCACAGGTGTTTTGCTGCAACCAGTTGAGTGCGTTAGTGTTAAACACCTTCGCCGATTCTAAGCCAAGCATGTCGATATTGCTGTCTAGGGTCCGGGCAGCGGCTTGGTTCAGCTCGAGCAAAATGATTTCGCTGGCGCCTCGCGATGCGGCTTCTAGGCCTAGAGCGCCAGAGCCTGCAAACAGGTCGAGGCAGCGGGCACCGCGCAGTTCAGCTGCCAGCCAGTTGAATAATGTTTCTCGCAGGCGGTCGCCGGTGGGACGTAGGCCTGTGATCGCAGGGAAGCTAATGCGTCGTCCACGGCACTGCCCGGCAATGAGGCGTACTTGCCCTGTAGTTTGCTTATTCGTTGCTTTGCGTGGCAATCGGCCGCTCCTGATGGATGGTAAAAATGCTAGGATACACAGCTTGTCGTAGTACCGGGAAAATTCGTAATGTCCTCTCAGCAAGAGCCACCATCAAAATCTGAAAAACGGGGTTTGTTTTCCCGTTGGCGACGTAAAAATAAGGCGGATGAATCGTCGCAGTCAACCGCTCCACAAGAGCG
>JBFJYH010000115.1:0-2489 GCA_041622675.1 Porticoccaceae bacterium | reverse complement strand
GATATCAGTAAGGCGCTCGAGGTTTTCTCGAGTCCGCCGGATGCGGTTTTCGGTGTCTTTACGACGCTCTTTGTACTTCGAAATACCGGCTGCCTCTTCAATAAACACGCGCAGCTCTTCGGGCTTAGACTCGATCAAATTCGAAATCATGCCCTGCTCGATAATAGAATAGCTGCGCGGCCCCAAACCGGTGCCGAGAAACACATCGGTCACATCGCGGCGCCGACATTTACTGCCGTTGAGGTAGTAATTTGATTGCCCTTCACGGGTGACCATGCGCCGCACAGACACTTCACTGTAGCTGGCGTACTCACCACTGAGCGAACCATCGCTGTTGTCAAAGACGAGTTCTATGGAGGCCTGCCCCACGGGTTTGCGGCCCCCGGAGCCATTAAAAATAACATCGGTCATCGACTCGCCGCGCAAATGTTTGGCCGAGCTTTCGCCCATCACCCAACGTACGGCGTCAATGATATTGGACTTGCCACAACCGTTGGGGCCAACCACGGCGCAAAGCTTACTGGGGAAAGACACAGTCGTGGGGTCGACGAAAGA
This sequence comes from Porticoccaceae bacterium, assembly GCA_041622675.1. Classification (GTDB taxonomy): domain Bacteria; phylum Pseudomonadota; class Gammaproteobacteria; order Pseudomonadales; family Porticoccaceae; genus Reddybacter. The sequence continues at coordinate 1,934 of JBFJYH010000115.1, read as the reverse complement.
CTTAAAGCCCGCCAGCTTGATACATTTAAGGTGCATCGATTACTCGTTCATAAGATTGCGGAAGCACCCACTGTCAGCCGACATGGCGCACATCAAGCGGCAATTTTACACGCTGTCAGGTCAGGTACAAAGCATATTCACGTCGGATAACGCTGAAAAGACAAGTCTTGTAAAAGTGCTACTAATAAAGCGAAAATTGCGCTTTTGATGCACACTAAAACTATGCCCAATATTGTCCTTTTTGAACCGGAGATACCCCCCAACACGGGCAATATTATCCGTCTCTGCGCCAACACAGGTTTCAAACTCCACCTCATTGAACCCCTGGGTTTTGATATGGACGATAAAAAACTGCGCCGTGCGGGGCTCGATTACGCCGAATGGCAACGCGTTAAAACCCATAAAAGTTGGCGGCATTTTCTTGAAGCTCAAGAGCTTGCCGGTCAAGCACTGGTCGATCAAAAATCAGATGACCAAGGCGCACGAGCTAAAACGCCTGCCCGAATTTTCGCCATTAGCACTAAGGGCTCAAACAATCACTGCCAACCCCGTTTCCAAGCCGACGACATCTTTGTTTTTGGTCCGGAGACACGCGGACTCTCAAAGGATTTTCTGCAGGCCTTGCCAGAGGAAAATATTCTGCGCATTCCCATGCAGGCCAACAGCCGCAGTATGAATTTATCCAATGCCGCTGCGGTCATCGTTTATGAGGTCTGGCGCCAACTCGATTTCCAAGGCTGCCGCTAGTGGAACAGAGTGACGACTCAAGCCATAGCAACGGTCATAACGCAAGGGGAAAAATCGCTATATTTTACGGCTCTTCCACCTGCTATACGGAGATTGCCGCCGAAAAAATAGCGGCTATTCTCGCCACTCAACAAGCGGTTGACCTTTACAATATTGCCAATACGTCAATTGCCGTCGCCGAACAATATCAACAAATTATTTTGGGTATCCCCACCTGGGATTACGGCGAGTTGCAAGAGGACTGGGAAAACATCTGGGACAACATTGACACTGTAAACTGGGCGGGCAAAACCGTTGCGATTTATGGGTTGGGCGACCAAGAGGGCTATCCCGAATGGTTTCAGGATGCCCTGGGCTATCTTTGGACCAAGGTCGATAGTCTCGGCGCGACCACCATCGGCCAAACGAGCGTTGCCGGCTATCATTTTAGTGCGTCAAAAGCCCTGACCCCCGATGGTAAATATTTTTTCGGTCTCGCATTAGACGAAGACAGCCAATTTGAACTCAGCGAGCAGCGCATTGACGACTGGTGCCGACAAATTGCTGCAGAATTTAACAATTAACGCGCAACTCGCACCGCTTAAAAAGCGTCAGCATCAACAGCCATAGTGGATACATGACCGCTTTTAAGTGACCGATAATACGTCTCTGTACGCGGCAGTACATGTTCAATATAAAACTGCACTGTCGCCAACTTAGTCTTATTAAACGGTGCCTTGGTGCTGTCAGCATTAAGTTGTTGCTGAGCGATGATGGCGCTTTTTACCATCAAAGCTGCCGCAACACTGGTACTGACTAGCAGTAAGAAATCGAAGGCGACGGCACCGGCAAAATGTGGATCACTACGGGCTTGCTCAAAAATAAATTCAATCGCCTGCTCACACAAACCAAGACTTAGCAAAGCGGGCTGGGCCAGGTGTTCCAGGCCAAGGTCATTGGCGCACTGTAAATCTTGCTTTAAATCGGCGAGCAATTCACTGGCAGCTGCGCCCTTGTCGCGCAACAATTTACGGCCAATTAAATCCAGGGCCTGAATACCATTGGTTCCTTCATAAATCGGCAGAATACGAGCATCACGCATGTATTGGGCGGCCCCGGTCTCTTCAACAAAGCCCATGCCACCGTGTACCTGCACCCCAATATAGGCCACCTCGTTACCGACTTCGGTACTCAAAGCCTTCACTAAG
>JBFJYH010000114.1:0-2591 GCA_041622675.1 Porticoccaceae bacterium | reverse complement strand
TGGAAGTTATTTTAAACTCATTCCCTCCAACATTCGAAACAAACCCTCTAGTTTTTGCTTCGATAAACCACTGGTGTATAGCCTTATTTCTTACACCGACATCATCTTCTTTATCAAGTCCGGCCATATTAGATATCACTTTTTGGTCGACCTGACGAAACTTGTGATCAAATATATGCCTCTGTTCATCTCCGAACTTGCAGTTGAGAATTTCAAGCAACCCCAGTAAGAATTGCTTCTCTTCGAACGGAATAGTGTTAATTTCCACGGTCATCACCTAATAGTGTATTTAAGCGGAATTCATTTTCTACGTATTGCATAGATATAGATGGACAGGATTTCCACGTATTATGATATTAACGCAACAAAAACGGAAAATTTTCCGCCCTGTACGCGCGCAACATGAGACCAGTCTTATAATCACGTAAGCTCTGCATTTTAGCCTAGGCAAGTACTTCACCCGCATAGTGGCATCAAAATCAGGATTAAAGGGACGCTACCCTTAAAATCGTCAAATCAAGCCATTAAAATAAGCTCACTCTTTTCATAGAAAAATACTGCTCTCACCAAGGCAAGCAACTCCCCTGGCCCATTGCTCTATTCGCTGGCCCTATTAAGAACTAGATTTTTAAAATCATCTAAGCCTGTCATGCTCACTTCAAGGTCGCGAATCACGCCGTCTTTTACCGCGTAAATCCAGCCGTGAACGGAGAGCTGAGCACCTTTTTTCCAGGCACCTTGTACCACGGTGGTACTGCAAACATTACGCACCTGTTCAATCACATTCTTTTCACAGAGCTGGTCAAACTGTTCATCTTCGTTATCACAGCTATCAATAGCCTTGCGGTGAAAACGGTGGACGTCGCGAATATGGCATAACCAGTTATCGATTAAACCGTGGTCTTTGTCCTCCATTGCCGCTTTTACGCCGCCACAACCGTAGTGGCCGCAGACAATAATGTGCTTGACTTTCAGGACTTCAACGGCAAATTGCACCACTGAAAGGCAGTTTAAATCGGAGTGCACCACCACATTAGCTATATTTCGGTGCACAAAAACTTCACCGGGCAGCAAGCCGGTGATCTGATTAGCCGGCACTCGACTATCAGAGCAGCCGATCCACAAATACTCAGGTGCCTGCTGTTTTGACAAGTCGCTAAAGAAGTGGGGCTTTTCATTTTGGACGTTCTTGGCCCAACGTTTATTACTCGTTAACAGATGCTCCAGCTCACTCATAGTGTCTCTTTAACCTGTGTTGTTTAAATGTTTGGCCATAAGAACAACCTTATGCCAAGAGCTAAAAAGTTGGCATTGTGCCTCATTAAATGGCTTTATCAAAATCACTTCTACGCTTAACAATTGCCATACATTATCACCCCAAAGCAGGTATTCAGCACTTCATAAAATGCCCTCTTATAAGGCGCCCGCACCAAAACCTACCACCAAATACCCATCACGGCCCTGATATTTTTTCGCCAGTGCATCTTGTCGACACACCCTCAACTTGAAGCCCTCTGCGGGGGATACCGAACAGCGATGACACAATTACTGGCTTTGCAAAGGGCTGTAAGCACAAGAGCCACGAGAATAAAGATTTCACCCCTCATCTGGGCCAGCAAATCTAGGCAATACAAAGACTGGCACGCTTTATGCTTAAGTTCTAGTTAGAAAGCCTCTGATTTAACTTTCAATCGTATTTAATGGGACTACAAAATATCATGAGTAACAAACAGCGCGTTCTCGTTATCGGCAACGGCATGGTTGGCCACAAGTTCCTGGAAGCCATGGTCAATAGCCCTCAATACTCGGCCTTTGAAGTGACTACGTTTTGTGAAGAGAGCCGCATCGCCTACGACCGCGTTCATCTCACCGAGTTCTTTGGCGGGCGCAGTGCCGACGATCTCTCTTTGGTCGAGCCTGGTTATTACGAGCAGCACGGTATTCGCGTGCTGCTTGGCGACAAAGCGGTGAGCATTGACCGCAGCGCCAAGACGGTGACTTCCGAAAAAGGCGAGGTTCTGCCCTACGACAAGCTGGTACTGGCCACGGGTTCCTTTCCCTTTGTGCCCCCGATACCCGGCCACGATCGTGACAACTGTTTTGTCTACCGCACCATTGACGACCTGGAAGCAATGCAGGCGGCGGCGAAAAATTCAAAAGTGGGGGCGGTCATCGGCGGTGGCTTACTCGGCCTTGAAGCGGCGAAAGCCCTGGTTGACCTCGGGCTGGAAACCCACGTTATTGAATTTGCACCACGCCTAATGGCCGTGCAAATTGACGACGGCGGTGGCGCGATGCTGCGCCAAAAAATTGAAGACCTGGGGGTCAAAGTCCATTTGGGCATGAACACCCAAAACATCGGCGACGGTGATGAGCGCTTCCACAAAATGAGCTTTGCTGACGGTTCCGAGATAGAAACCGACATGCTGCTGTTCTCCGCCGGTATTCGCCCGCAGGACGCGCTGGCACGGGACTGCAAGCTGGAACTGGGTGAACGTGGCGGCATCGTAGTCAACGATCACTGCCAAACGTCGGACCCCGATGTTTACGCCATCGGCGAATGCGCGCTGTGGAGCGGACGCATTTACGGT
>JBFJYH010000113.1:0-2657 GCA_041622675.1 Porticoccaceae bacterium | reverse complement strand
GCGATCACTTTGCCATCACCGGCAGCGTAGACAGGAGTGCCGCGAGGTGCGGCATAATCGACACCGCGATGGGCTTTGATACGCTTGTGCAGGGGGTGTTTGCGACGCAAATTGAAATTAGAGCTGATGCGGGTGAAGTCAAGGGGTGCGCGTAAGAAAGCCTTGCGCATGGGTTTTCCGTCGGGCGTGTAGTAATTCACCGCCCCGTTCCGTTCGACAAAGCGAACCGCGTGGTAGGTTGTGCCTTGATTGACGAATGTTGCAGCGAGGATATCTCCGCTGCCAACTTTCTCGCCGTTAAGAAATTTCTCATCATAGAGAACGCTAAATTTATCGCCCTTGCGAATATCGAGGGCGAAATCAATATCCCAGCCAAAAATGCTGGCAAGTTCCATTATTTTGGCTTGGCTGAGACCGGCTTTATTTGCATCGAGCGATAATGAGTTGTTGATGGTGGCTGTTTTGTGGGTCGGGATAAGGTCGGGTTGGAGGATGATTTTTTTACCCTCGAAGCCATTGTCGCCGCGTTTATAAAGATAGTGTTCGAGGCTTGAGCGCGTATATTTGACCTGAGTTAATTCGCCTTCATCATTTAGGCAGATGGCAATATGCTCACCGGGGCGCAGACGTTGTAAAGGTTTTTGTTCGTTGTGTGCATTGGCTACGGTGTAGACGTCACTGGCCTTGAGGCCAAGGCGCTTGAAGATGGTAGACAAGTTGTCGCCAGAGTTAATCGTCGTTTGTTGCCAGTTCAGGGCCTGCGATGCTAATTGGGTGTTGTCTGGGGCGAATACGGTCTCGAGTTCTAGATTGTCTACTTGGTGAGGCGGTTGTGATTCTATCGGTAGGTCGACGGCAATGATGTTGCGTTTGGCCTGAGCGTTTTTTGACGGCAAAAGGGAGGTGATGCCAACCAGACAAAAGGCCACGGCGGTTGCTGCGGCAATATGCTTTTTGGGAAGTTTTGATGCCATTGTCGGGTTTGAATTTCGGCTGGCTTGCATGAGTTTGAGTATTCCGCTGGAGCATTTGTGGCTAAGGTTGTGATTTATAACAAAATACGACTTTAACTTAAAGTTCTGTATGGGAGTTATGGGTTAGCGGTAGCATTTGTATTTAATGGGCTATCCTGTATCGTTCGGCTCTTTTTGATTGATGAGGCTTGTAAAGTCATGGCGAAAGTGGACCGAGGTTTAATTGCTGATTTGCAGAGTCGAGGCCTGGTTGCGCAGACGACAGGGGAAGAGGCGTTTGCCGAACACCTTGCCGAGCGGCGTGCGGTTTATTGTGGCTTTGATCCCACTGCAGACAGTCTTCATATAGGCAGTTTGGTGCCACTGCTGGCGCTGAGACGTTTTCAAATGGCGGGGCATAAGCCGATCGCCCTAGTGGGAGGGGCGACAGGCTTGATTGGGGATCCTAGTTTTAAAGCTCAAGAGCGTCAGTTAAATTCGCAGGAGGTGGTCGCTGGTTGGAGCGAGGGTCTGCGCCAGCAAGTTTCTCGTTTTATCGATTTTGACGCCGGTTCGTACTCTGCAGAGGTGGCAAACAATCTCGATTGGATGGGTGGTATGTCTGTTCTTGATTTTCTTCGAGATGTGGGGAAGCACTTCGCCGTTAATGCAATGATTCATAAAGAGTCGGTGAAAACACGTATCGAGCGTGAAGGCGAAGGGATCTCCTATACTGAGTTTTCCTATATGCTGTTGCAGTCTTATGATTTTGCACAGCTGTATAAGCGCTTTGGTTGTACATTGCAGATTGGCGGTTCCGATCAGTGGGGCAATATTACGGGCGGTATTGATTTGGTCCGGCGGATGCATCGTGTATCGGTCTTTGGCTTAACATTGCCCCTGATTACGAAAGCAGACGGTACAAAATTCGGTAAAACAGAGTCGGGCACTATTTGGCTCGATCCTGAAAAAACATCGCCTTATGCTTTTTATCAGTTTTGGATGAATGTTGCAGACCTTGATGTCTATCGCTTTCTGCATTACTTCACTTTTTTGCCTCTAGGGGAGTTGCATGAAATTGAGCGGGCCGATGAGTTGGCTGAAGGTAAGAAAGCTGCTCAAGGTATACTCGCCCGAGAAGTGACCCGGTTGGTACACGGTGAAGAGGGCTTGCGGGCAGCAGAAAGGATATCGGCTGCTTTGTTCAGTGGATCGCTAGATAAGCTCAATGAGGGGGATATGGAGCAATTGGCGTTGGATGGTATGCCCTCAAGCGATGTCGAGAGTGACGGGTTGTCTTTGCTTGATGCTTTGGTCAGTTCGGGCTTGGCGCTGACGCCGAGGGGTGAGGTAACCCAGGGTCAGGCACGAAAATTTATACGCGAAGGAGCGGTGCGGGTTAATGGTGAGCAGCAAAAAGATGAGGGATTCGGCCTGAGTCGAGAGAGTGCCTATTATGGGCGCTATCATCTATTGCGTCGTGGTAAGAAGAAATTTCATTTATTGCGTTGGTTGTAGGGTTTGATTTGTATGCTTTTTAACTGTCTAGTTGTTTATTTTACGAAATTGGGTTTTAGTTGTTGACAGGTTTGCGTGGGGCTGTAGAATGCGCGCCTCGCTCAACGGAAGCTGTTAAGCGAACCATTTGTTGGAAGTGTTTGGTTTAAAGAGATCGAACAAAGAAACTGAAAAAAATGGTTGATT
>JBFJYH010000112.1:0-2668 GCA_041622675.1 Porticoccaceae bacterium | reverse complement strand
GGTTATCGACTTTTCGGGCCGCCCCGGTTTGGTTCAAGATGTGGTTTACACCCGCGCCCGCGTCGGCAATTTTGATGTCGACCTGGTGTCTGAGTTTTTTCAGGGCTTTGTCAATCACGCTGGCGCGACCCTGCATATCGATAATCTACGTGGCAGTAACACCCACCACCAGGTAGAGACTGTGTTCAAAGCCTTTGGGCGCGCGTTGCGTATGGCTCTTGCTCCCGACCCCCGCATGGCGGGACTCATGCCCTCGACCAAGGGCACTTTGTAATTAGCCTCTCGGTCAATCTGTGACAGCCAACGAGTAAGAACTATGAGTGATTTTCGCACCCGCATCGCCGTGCTCGATTACGGTATGGGCAACCTGCACTCCGCAGCCAAAGCGCTGGAGCACGTGGCTCCCGACGACCACATCGTGGTCACCTCCGACCCGCTGGAAGTGGCGCGGGCTGATAAGGTGGTCTTTCCAGGTGTCGGCGCCATTCGCGATTGCATGGCAGAAATTCGCCGCCTCGGCTTTGACGACCTGGTAAGAACCGCTATCGAGGAAAAACCGGTGTTGGCAATTTGTGTCGGCATGCAGGCAGTAATGAGCCACAGTGAAGAGAACGGTGGTGTTGAGTGTCTCGATATACTACCCGGCAATGTGCGCTACTTTGGCGATGACCTGCGCGCTGGTGACGGTGAGCGTTTAAAAGTACCGCACATGGGCTGGAATAAAGTGCACCAGAGCATTGACCACCCGGTGTGGCACGGCATCCCACAAGACACACGTTTCTACTTTGTACACAGCTATTACGTCGCCGCCGAGCAAGCCAGTGATGTCGCCGCGACTTGTGACTACGGCCCCCAGTTTGCCGCTGCGCTGGCCCGGGGCAATTTTTTTGCCGTACAGTTTCACCCGGAGAAAAGCCACACAGCGGGCCTGCAATTGCTAAAAAACTTTGTTAATTGGGATGGTGAAAACTAAAGCGCTGAGTTTTGGTGACTCGCTTGGCGTCCATTGCCCGATTGATTCAACCTGCTAAACATTCAACCTATTGAAAGAGACAGTTCCAATGTTAATTATTCCCGCGATTGATCTTAAAGACGGTGAATGCGTGCGTTTGCGCCAGGGCCGTATGGAAGATTCTACGGTGTTTTCTGACGACCCGGTTACCGTCGCTGGGCGCTGGGTTGATGCGGGCGCTCGCCGCCTGCATTTGGTCGACCTCAATGGTGCCTTTGCGGGTGAGCCCGTGAACGGTGACGTGGTGAAAGCCATTGCCAAACGCTACCCCGACCTACCGATACAGATTGGCGGCGGCATTCGCAGTGGCGATATTATTGAGGCTTACCTACAAGCCGGTGTCGGCTCGGTGATTATCGGTACCAAGGCCGTAGAAGAGCCCGATTTTGTCACGCAAATGTGCAAGCAGTTTGCCGGCCATATTATTGTTGGCATCGACGCCAAAGCGGGTTTAGTGGCCACCGATGGCTGGGCAGAAGTCAGTGATGTTAAAGCCACCGACTTGGCCAAACGTTTTGCCAGTGACGGCGTTAGCGCCATTGTTTACACCGACATCGACCGCGATGGCATGATGCAGGGGGTCAATGTTGAGGCCACCGTCGCCATGGCCAAGGCCTCACCCATCCCCGTTATCGCCTCCGGTGGCATTACCAATATGGACGATATTCGTGCCCTTAAGGCGGCGAGTGAAGCGGGTATTCTCGGTGCTATTACTGGTCGGGCGATTTACGAGGGCACGCTGGACGTGCGCGAGGCCCAGCTGTTTTGTGATGCATAAAAAAACGCCTGCCCGGCGTTTTAAAAAGCCAGGCAGGCGTGTTCGACTTTCATTAAAGAAAGGCCTTTTAGGTTTATTCAAACACCTCTTCGAGAAAATTCACTAAGCTTGCCCACGAGCGGCGTTGCGCTATCGCGCTATAGGCCATGCCCATTTCTGGACTTGCGGCGGCGGGGTTAGTGAAGGCGTGGAGGGTGTGACCGTAGGCGTGAATCTGCCAGTCAGCACCGGCTGCGGTGAGCTCTTTCTCTAGTTCAATAACCGCTTCAACCGGCACCATGGGGTCTTCGTGACCGTGCAGGCACAGTACCTTGGCGCTGATTTTATTACCCTCGGTGTTACCCGGGGCCATAAATAAACCGTGGAAGCTGACCGCGGCGAGAATGTCGTGGCTGGTGCGAGCTAGGTCGAGTGAACATAAGCCCCCAAAGCAGTAACCCATGCTCGCCATTTTTGCGGCGTCGACTTCGGGTTGTTGGCTGGCCGTTGATAAGGCCGCGGCCATGCGCTGTTGTAGCGCGGGGCGGTTTTCCATAAAGGGCGTCATCAGGGCGCCGTTTTCATCGGGGTCGCTCCCCAAGACGCCTTTGCCGTACATGTCCAGCGCGAAGCCGACGTAGCCTAGGGCGGCCAGTTTGTCGGCTTGCGTACACTCAAAGTCACTGCGCCCGGCCCAGGTGTGGGCAATAATGACACAGGGGCGGGGGCCGCTGATGGCGTCGTCATAGGCCAGATAGCCTTCGAGTAGGGTATCGCCGTCGGTGTATTCGACGAGACGGTGTTGAATAGCCATGTCGTATCTTCTCCCTTAATTAATTGCTGTTTCGGTAAGTGGGTAGCCAGTCTTCCATTAGCCAACGCAGGCCGTGGTACACCGC
>JBFJYH010000111.1:0-2720 GCA_041622675.1 Porticoccaceae bacterium | reverse complement strand
GGTTTGTGCGAGCACGGCCTGTTTGTTGCTGGTGTCGCCAGGCCTCGTATTCAAATTTGCGGCGCATTAAGCCGCTGGGGTCGTCGGGCACACGGCGCAGCCACTGTTCAAGGGCCTGGCGCTGCTCTTCGGGCATTTTGTCAGCTGTAGAGGGTTCTGCCTCTGGGGTGCCTTGAGGCTTATCGTCGTCGGCTTGTTGGGCTTGTTTATCTTCTGTGCCGGCCTCGTCTTTTCCTTCGGACTTGTCAGGTTCCGTTTTGTCCCCCGCTTGTTCTTGTTCTGCGGCCTCTGGTTTTGAATCAGCATCTGATTGTTGTTTCTGGTTTTCGGTATTGCCTTTGTTTCGGTTGGATTTTTTGTCGTCCTGTTCATCGCCTTGTTTTGACTGGGAAGGCTCCCCCGGCTTTGATGCATCGCTATTTTCGTCGCCGTGTTCGCCGTCTTGTTGGTCTTTATTATCTTCAGATTGTTCTTGCTGTTGCTGCAGAGCTTTTTCAACCAGCTCTTTATTAAAGGCGGCATCTTCATGCTGGCTGTCTAATTCCAGGGCCGCTTGGTAGTTTTCCAGTGCCGCGTCTAGCTGCCCTGCTTTTGCCTGGGCATTTGCCAAATTGTAGAGACTGTCAGCAGTGGCTTCACTATTTTTGAAGTGTTTTTCAGCGGCATCAAAGTGGCCATTTTTATAGGCCGCGGCCCCTTTCCAGGTGGGATCCTTGAACAGAGTTTCGGCTGACTCGGTATCACCGGCTGCCAGCGCCTTTTGCCCTTGTTGGTCACTTCGTAGCCATAGGTCTTGCCATTCCAAAGCATGGGCTTTATCTGGCGCCAAGGTGAGGGGGGCGAGTAACAGTACAGCCAACACATTGCGGCGAAAGGCCAGCACTAAAAATGGTAGCAGTGGCAAAACGAGCCAGAAACCACTGTCGTGCCAGGTGTCAAACGTGCGTTGTAATTGCTGACTTTGCTCGCTGTCTGCACGGTCAAAAAGCTGATTCAGGGCTTGAATGTCCTTATCATCGGTGGCGAGTTTTCGGTAGAGACCACCATTGCTATTGGCGAGTGCTCGCAGGGGCTTTTCTTTAAGTTGAGCAAGTACGATATTGCCTTGTCTGTCTTTTACAAAGCCTCCCTTGCTGCCATGAGAAGAGGCGGGGATGGGGGCGCCATCTTTGGTACCCAGCGATAATACTGAAACACGAATACCGCCAATGTCTTGCAGCCGTGCGTTCATTTTCACTAAGTCAGGCTCGGGCAGACCGTCGGATACCAGTAAAATATGTCCATTGGCAAAGCCGCTTTTACGGATTAATGCGAGGCCTTTTTCTAGGGCCCGCAGGGGCTGGTTGCCCGCTACGGGCATCACGGCTGGGGTGAGTGCAGGCAGCAGTGAAATAATCGTCGCGGTATCGTCGGTGAGAGGTGTGACGACGTGGGCGTCACCGGCGTAGGCCACTAAGGCGGTGGTGCCCTCCCGTCGGGCGTGCAGCAAGTCTGTCAATTTGAGGCGCGCGCGGGTTAAGCGGTTGGGCTTTAAATCTTCCGCCAGCATAGAGGGCGACAGGTCGAGCAAAATCACCAGCGGCGTTTGTTGCTTGTGAATGGGCAGAGGGATTTTGTTCCAGCTCGGCCCGGCAAGGGCAAAACAGGCGCAGAGCCAGGGTAGTAATAACCACCAATGAAGGCGCTGGCGTTGTGCGCTGGCACCTTGTTCGACTAAATAGGGTAGAAGCTCGGGGGCTATAACCCCCTGCCAGTTACTCGTGTTGCCACTGCGACGCGCTAGTAACAGAGATAGTGCAATGCCTGGCAACAGGGCCGCTAGCCACCAGGGGCGCAACCAGTGGAATTGGGTTATGGCGGCCGCTAACTCGGTGGATAGCTCACTCATGCCTTTAGCCCTCGTAGTAGGAGCAGCGCGCCAGCTAATAACAGGGCGGCACCCAGGGGCCAGTAAAACAGTGCTCGGGTGGGGCGGAAGGTTTCCGCGTCTTGACTGGCCGGCTCGAGCAGGTCGAGAGTGGCGTAAATTTGCAATAGCTCCTTCGGGTTGCGAGCGCGAAAATACTGCCCACCCGTTTGTGTGGCAATGGCTCGTAGGGTGGTCTCGTCGAGATCGGCAGAGGGATTGACGCGGCGGGTGCCGAATAAACTGCGGCGTATGATCTCATCGGCACCGACACCAATGGTGTAAATCTTCACCCCATAGGCGGCGGCTAACTCGGCGGCTTTTAGCGGCTCGACTTCGCCCGCCGTATTGGCGCCATCGGTGAGCAAGATAATCACGCGGCTATTCTCGTCTTTATCCTTTAGGCGTTTTACGCCCAGACCAATGGCATCGCCAATGGCTGTGCCCTTGCCAGCGAAGCCAATTAAGGCCTCCTGTAATAGCGTATTGAGGGTGAGCCGATCAAAGGTCAGTGGAGTTTGTAAGTAGGCGTGATCACCAAACAAAATAAGCCCGAGCCGGTCGCCACTGCGCCGTTCGACAAAGTCGCCGACCACCGCTTTAACCACGCTTAAGCGGTCAATGAGAGAGCCGTTAACCTCCATATCTTCGATTTCCATGCTGCCGGAAATATCAACGGCCAGCAGTAGGTCGCGGCCACTGACGGGCAGGGCAACGGGGTCGCCAATCCACTGGGGGCGGCTGGCGGCCAGGAGACAGGAAAACCAGATTAAGGTGAGTAGGGCAAGGCTGGGCCAGTTGCGGCGACTCAGTG
>JBFJYH010000110.1:0-2770 GCA_041622675.1 Porticoccaceae bacterium | reverse complement strand
TGAAATGGCTACTGAGGCGAAAACATAATTCGGTAATGGCCTCGGGTGAAAACTGTTGCAGTGGACTGCCGCGCCACCAAACGGAGGCTATTGGTTGATGACGGTTGTAGAGTGAACGTGGCAGGGCGAGTTCTTGGCAAATCAGATGCTCATAGTCATCAACCCGTTGACGGGGGCAGTAAATATTGATGCCAATTTGCGCGATACTGCTCAACTTAGGCGTACTCAACTGGGAACCGTATGACTCTTCGCTCACTGGTACCCCCTGACTGGTTTCATAGAGGGGGAGCAGAGAAGATTTAAAGCTGGTTGTGAGGGTGCGCTCAAGTTGTGAGTGGCGAAAGTTTGTCATCGAAGTTAGGTTAGCCGTTAATAGGCTCTTTCGCCGCTATAGTAAGAGTGTTGACTCTAGAAGATATAAAAGGCGAGGCATATGATCTATATCAAATAACTACCCGTCGCCGTCCTATTTGATCGGCAGAATAGCTATTCTTAGGTTTTGTACCTTCTCAGCAACGCACTGTCATCTAGGTACTACTACGCAGGGCTACGCACTACACATAATGCATGGAGTCATCAATGGAAAATATATTGGCGGTAATAACCGATTGGGATGAGGCCGATGCCATTCTGGCCAACGCTGAAAGCCTCTGTACACGTTTTCATACGGGTCTTGAGGTACTAGTGCCTGTACACGATCAACTCGGCGAACTCAGTAAGTACCTTAACTTGCAGGACTTTAGCCAGCTGCAGGACGAAATAGTTGCTAGCGAAAGGTCACGCCTTGAAAATCTGTGTGCGGGTAAAAGCCATCGCCTGCACGTGGAGTGGTCCAAAAAAGTGCACGTCACTATTGTCGAAAAAGCCCAGAGTCTTGGTGCTGGTTTAATGGTCATGATGGCGAGTCACGACCCTGCTTTATCGGTACTTGTTCATACCCCGGATGACTGGCACTTGTTTCGCGATACGCCTTGTCCGGTACTGGCGCTAGTGAAAGAGAGGCAAACCTATCAACAGGTAATAGCTGCTGTTGATGCGCTGGACAATCAAATTCCTCACCAGCAACTCACTGCACGACTGCTGGATAATGCCGCTGCTATGGCACGGGCAGAAAGCGTACCCCTTAAAGTCTTGAGCGTAGTGCCCGACCCGGCTCTGGTGTACGCCGGTATTATGAATGCACCAATGAATGGTGATTTTTTGCTCGATACAATGGCAATTGCCGAGAAGAAAACACGGGCTCTAGTTGAGCATTTGGGTATTAGCCCCCAGGCTATTGATGTGGTGACTGGGCGGGTCGAGGACGTAGTCAGTCAACGGGCCTCACAGAATAGCGCCCTGCTGGTGATTGGCAATGCGGCTAATAAAGGGCTAAAGGGCTTTTTAATTGGCAATACCGCGGAGCGTATTTTACGCGGTATGAAAACGGATATGCTGGTTGTTAATTAGAGGCCCTGAATTAGAAGCCTCTTAAACCTTATGGTTGCTCGTAGGCCTTGCCCCAAAGTTGTAACAAGCGTTGTTTACGGCCACAATTCCAGCTGTAAAACTTATAGCGCTTAGGATTCTTCTGGTAGTAGTTCTGGTGGTAATCCTCGGCGGGATAAAACTGGCTCGCTGCAGTGATGGCCGTTTTCACGGGTGCGGGTAATGCATCACTTGTATCGAGTCGTTGCTTGCTTTTTTCGGCTAAATCGCGCTGTTTCTCACTGGTGTAAAAAATTTCGCTGCGATACTGGCTACCTCGATCACAGAATTGCCCGCCATTGTCGATCGGATCAATATTTTTCCAGAAGGTGCTGAGTAACTCCTCGTAAGTGATTTTTCCGGGGTCAAAAATAATTTGCAGTGCTTCAGTGTGTCCCGTTGTACCACTGGATACTTGTTTATATGTTGGCTCGACCACTGTACCGCCGATATAGCCTGAGGTCGTGGAAACGACACCATCGAGTGCATCAAATGGGGGCTCCATACACCAGAAACAACCGCCGGCAAAGATGGCTTTCTCAGTGTTAGGCTCGGCGAACAGTGCCATTGAGCATGACAGTGCGAGAATGGCGAATAAATGTCCTATTTTTAACATCAGCCGATTACTCATATTTCCCTTACCTTTGCTATTGAAAATTGATGCGTGGTGGCCCGGCAGGCCGTTTCAAGTTTGATGGGCGCTTTGCTAAATCGTTCCCTATAACAATACTTTTTCGTTTGCGGTCATTAAGTTAACGGTTGTTGAAGCATTTATGCCAGCAATAGTCTATTGGTTGTGATTTTGAATTCGATGGTCGAATACCACCGGCTGGGGGTGGGCATGCGAAGTTTGAGCTTAGGGCTGTAGTTTCGCAACGGGTTTTAGTGTTATCTGTATATGGCCCCGTCCATCGGCAACAGTGGGGGACGCGTGAGAAAAAAGGTAAGTGTGAAACTCTTTGCGTATTTTTAGAATCTACTCTCAGGTCTACTTTAGCATTACTCGTGGATTCTACGCTAAAGCAGTCTTTGCCCGAGGAAAGTAGAGATCAATCAATGGCTACCTCGGGCTTGAATAGAGAGTTATCTGCCTTTGTAGACCGGTGGGCGTTTTTCAATGAAGGACTGAACACCCTCGGCGGCATCTTCACTATTGGCCAGCGTTTTCATGATGGGAATAAAATCATCGACAGCTGCCTTAGGGTTGTCAAAATAATAGGCGCGAGAGTTTTGTAAGGTGGCTTGTACCGCCAGTGGAGCCTGCTTGGCAATTTCTTCGGCCAGCTCCAGAGCGCGATTAAAC
>JBFJYH010000109.1:0-3033 GCA_041622675.1 Porticoccaceae bacterium | reverse complement strand
TTGCAGCAAGCCCTGACTGAGGCCATAAATGCCCAAACCAACACCCACCAACAGGGCCGAGCTACCCGAGTAACCCTCGGCGTACAGGGCAAAAACTGGCAACACCATAAATAAACCGAGCATGCGGCTGGCGTAGAGAAAGGCCAGAGCCAACAGTGCACGGACTTCAAAAGAATTCATTGAATTGACAACTATCGCTTAATAGGCAAGTAATGGGCGATGCCCGTGGGGGCACTGCGTGTTTACGCAAAAGCCGTATTGTACAGAAGCGCCCCGACGATGCGCAGTGCTAAATTGCACTAGCCAATAAGCCCAGCGGAATAAGCACAGGCTACAAACCAGACAATGGGCCGGCGGTGAGCCATTACTTGTCCACGACTCGCCCGTACTGGTCGTCATAACGCACGATGTCATCCTCACCGAGATAATCACCCGTCTGCACCTCGATAATTTCCAGCGGAATCACCCCCGGGTTTTCCAAACGGTGCTTCATACCAATGGGAATATAAATCGACTCATTGACCGACAAAATGACCTCTTCATCGCCGCGGGTGACCAGGCCCGTACCCTGCACCACCACCCAATGCTCCGCCCGATGATAGTGCTTTTGCAGCGACAACCGCGCACCGGGGTTCACCACGATGCGTTTCGTTTGATAGCGGCCATTGGCGGCGATGGAATCGTACATGCCCCAGGGGCGATACACTTTGCGGTGGGACTCGCGCTCACAGCGCCCCTGGGCCTGAAGTTGCTCAACCACCGTTTTCACCTCCTGCACGCGGCTTTTATCCGCCACCAGTACAGCGTCATCGGTCTCAACCACCACCAGGCCTTTGATACCCACTGTCGCCAGCAGACGGCCGTTGGTGTGTAAATAAGAGTCCTCGGTATCGACTGCCAACACATCCCCTTTGCAGCTATTGCCCCGCTCATCTTTCTCGGAAATATCCCACAGGGCCGACCAACTGCCGATATCGCTCCAGCCAGCATCGAGGGGAATCACCACCGCCCGGTCAGTTTTTTCCATCACCGCATAGTCAATCGAATCACTGGGGCAAGTAGAGAATGCCGCCTGGTCGAGGCGGGTAAAATCCAAATCGACGCTGGCACCCTCGAAAGCGGCCCGACAGGCACTGAGCATCTCCGGCTGGTAGCGCTCGAGCTCCTCAAGATATCGCCCCGCCTGAAAGGCAAACATCCCGCTGTTCCAAAAATAGTCACCGCTATCGACATAGGCCCTGGCAGTCGCTAAATCGGGTTTTTCAACAAACTGCTTAATCGCTTGCGCCGTCAGCCCAGCACCCGCCGTGCTCGCCGCCTGAATATAGCCATAGCCGGTTTGCGCAGATGTCGGCACCACGCCAAAGGTCACCAAAGCCCCCTTTTGCGCTTCGCAACGGGCCTGTTCTACCGCCCGGTGGAAGGCATCTATGTTTTCTATCACATGGTCGGCCGGCAGGACTAACAAGATATCGTCGGCCGCGGCCGCTAGGGCCGCCAGGGCAACGGCGGGCGCGGTGTTGCGACCCACGGGTTCGAGTAAAATACCCTGCGCCACCACGGCCATTTCCCGCAATTGCTCGGCCACCATAAAGCGATGCTGCTCGTTACAAATCACCAGCGGCGGAAAAACGCCAGAGGGCAAACCCTGCAAACGGCCCAGTGTCGCCTGCAACAAGGTGTGTTCACCCGTCAGCGGGATAAATTGCTTGGGGTAATGCGCCCGCGACAGGGGCCAAAGGCGGCTACCAGAACCGCCAGAAAGAACAACAGGTATCATTTTACAGCCCTTCGCTTGAGAGAAGCCCTTGCTCGAAAGTCAGTTTGCGCGCCCGCAAACGGCCCTGAGCCTAATAAAAACGCTTAATAAAGTACTACGCGGCGTTATTTTCTACGGTTTGCGCCACAATGGCCATAAAGTCGTGCCGAAACTTATCGGGGGCAAAACGCGCCGCATTGGCCCCACAGGCCTGAGCTGATATGCCACCCGGCAATGCCTCAAAGTTTGCAACGCCGCCGACAACACTAGCCGCCGTTTGGCGATCAAAAAACACGCCCGTGGGCGCATCACGGTCATCGCCTTGGCCGGCATTTTTGCAGGGAATAATACTATCCAGAGCACCCCCCTGGCCATAGGCGATCACGGGTGTACCGCAGGCCTGGGCCTCAACCGCGACGATGCCAAAGTCCTCATGGGCGGCAAACACAAAGGCCCGGGCACGCTGTAAATAGTCCACCACCACCGATCGCGGCTGATAACCCAGCAATTCGATATTCGGCCCCGCCAACGCCTGCAAGCGCTTGAACATCGGCCCATCGCCAATCACCACCAGCTGCTTGTCTGGCATCGAATTAAACGCCTCAACCAACACCTCGACAGCCTTGTAGTGCACCAGCCGAGAGACCGTAACGTAAAAGTCCTCTTTCACTTCGCTGCAGGTAAAGTCTCCAACAGCGACAGGCGGATTTAACACGACACTCTCGCGCTGCCAGCACTGCTCAATACGCTCGGCAATAAATCGGGAATTGGCAACCAAAGAGCCACCACGGCCTGAGGTTTTAATATCCCAGCGTCGAAGGCGTGAAAGTAAATAGCGAGCCAATTTTCGCAATGCTTCATTACCGATGGCTTGCTGTAAATACAACTCCTGTAAATCCCAGGCATAGCGAATCGGGGTATGCACATAGCTGACATGCCTTTGCCCAGGCCGCGTCTTGACGCCCTTGGCAAAGGCCCAGCTACTGGAAATAACCAGCTCATAATCGCTGACATCCAGTGATTCAATGGCGCGGGGCATAAGGGGTAAGTAGTGTCGAAAATAACGCCGCGCAGCCGGCAAGTGTTGAATAAAACTCGTCGTTATTTGACGGCCAGCCAGAAAATCCCGGTCGGGCTCGGGCATCACATCGACCAGCGTAAAGATATCGGCCTCGGGGTAACACAGCAGCAACTGCTCGAGCACCAGCTCCGCACCACCGCGGCTAGCGAGCCAATCGTGGACGATGGCAACCCTCATCCCTGAATCCTCATCC
>JBFJYH010000108.1:0-3110 GCA_041622675.1 Porticoccaceae bacterium | reverse complement strand
GGCATTGGCGGGGGTGCCGCTGGTGTCGCCTACTGCATCGGCTTTTGACTATTCAGTGTCGGGTTTTATACGCCAAGAAATGGCATATAAAATCAACAGTGATCAAAATCCGAATAACCCTAATGGCAACCCGATGAACGGTAAAAGTGTGCCAAACAGGGCTGTCTCAGATCCCGGGGCATGTCTTGCCCTTGATGTTCTCACTGGCGGTGGTTGTACCTCCGGGGCTATACCGCCTGATCTAACCAAGCCGAAGCTCGAGCAAAAGAGTGATTGGATGGTGTTTGCCACTCGAGTCGAATTAGACTTGAATGTTAACTTTACCAGTAATCTGACGGGCTTTATGAAAATGCGGGGCTATTTTCAGCCCGATGTGTTTGAAGATTACGGTGACCCCAACTTTTTTAATGTCAACAACCATGGTAATGAGGCGACGTACTTGTCGCACAGTGAAGACAACTACATGATTGACTTGCCCTCATTGTTTGTCGACTACTCTAATGGGTCGTTTTGGATGCGTGCCGGTAATCAGCAAATTGCCTGGGGAGAGGCATTGTTTTTCCGCGTAGCGGATGCGGCAAACGGCCTCGATTTACGTCGCCACTTTTTCCTTGATGTAGGTGCAGAGGAATACGCCGATGAGCGCTTGTCGGCACCAGGTATTCGCACCAGCTATACCTTCGCCCAGGATTGGGAAATCGAAGTTTTTGCGCAAATGTTTCAACCTACGGTTTTGCCCAATAGAGGAACGCCTTACAGTATTTTGCCCTATCCGGCGACCGTCCACTTTGAAAAAGGTTTTGACGATGTTGATGAAAACTTCAACGTCGGTGCGCGCTTAAGTGGCCAGATTGGCAATTTAGGCGTCCAGCTCTTTGCAATCAGTCGCCACAACCCTGACCCCATTGTTAGGACGATACCGGGTGGTCCCACCGTACCACCGCGTACTCTACTGACAGGGCCGCTCGGTCCGTCGGGTGAAACGGTCGAATCAGAACCTTTTATTCAGGATTGGTCGGGCGAGTTTGGCTTTAATTCAGCCACCGATTGGTTTTATGGTACCTCACTGGCCGGTGTTGATGGCTTTGATATTATCAGGGGCTTGGCTGACGACTACCCTTATCTGCACGATGCCTTTACACTGTTTTCAACCTTTGGTGTGACGGATGAAGTTGGGAGTCCATATGTCTCAACCTTTGAAAAGGCGGAGTTGCTCGTCGATACGCTGATCACGGGGTTTGGGGCGCCGCTTCAAGCTGCGGTTGAGGCAGAGTATGCGGCGGAAGATATTTTTGGTTTTGGCTTTAACTATATCTTTTACTCAGAACCAGACACTTTACTCGACCAGCTAGTGATGCGAGTTGAGGTGAGTTATACCCCCGATAAAAAGTTCACGAATCCGAATGCAAGTAGCCAGTATATTGTTGAAGACGAGTGGATTGGCAGCTTGGCGCTTGAGAAATACCACCGCTTTAGTGATGACTTTCCGGCAACCTTTTTTGTCTTTCAATGGATGCATAAAGGTAAAAGTGACATGTTGGGACGTCACCTAAGTGGCCTTGGTGGTGATATTAATCATCCGTCGGGTGGTGGTGAGGAAGGTCGTGGCTGGGATGCCTTGGTCTTTGCGGCGCTGCAGCCCTTTCCTAATCTGACCTGGCGTGCCGATCTTGCCGTACTGTACGATTTAAACGGTGGTATTTTCATCCAGCCTGGTGTGCGTTATAAGCCCACGGGTGATTGGACCATATCGGCCTTTGCTAATATTATTTCTGCCGATGATCATGCCTCGATTTTTGCACCATTTGAGTTTGCAGATGACTTTACTGTGCGGATTACCTACCAGTTTTAATGATAGGGAAACGTTAAGAGCGAATTGGATTACCAGGGGCTGCTGAGTTTATGGCGAACCATTAGTGGCCCTTGGTACCTTATGATTGTTGATAGCCCTAGTTCTTCTCGCCGGGCATTATCAATGCGTGATTAAGGTGTTAAAGCGCCATTGCTCTTGTACACAGCAGACAAAAAAAAGCACCCTTAAAGGGTGCTTTTTTTTGTCTGCTTTTTACCTTTAGTAAAGAGCAGTTCGAGGACAAGCGAGCAACCTCGTCTCGAGATTTGAAGTTTTGATAGCCCGAGGCGAAGAAATAGTCATATCTTCTTGACAAGTCGTATTTTTTATAGTTTCGAGTTGTGCGGGCTGTGAATGGTCGCGATTGGGCCTTAATTGTTACTGAAATTGATATTTCCTCTCGCTGTATTTATGTAATCACCGTCAAGAATGTCTTGAATAATAAAAAGTCATATAGTACAAAGCGCCTTACGAAAATTTGTTTTATGGCTACTTGCAGATCCATTAGTGCTAAAACAGCGGGCAATAGCCGTAAATCAATGTTGGCGTGGTATCAAAATTCAATGATAAACGGGGTTCAATGATGCATATTAAGAAGTACGATTTCGATTACAGCCGTCGGTTCTTTATGGACAAAATGGCCAAGGGCACTATGGGTCTGGGTGTGCTCAGCTCGCTCATGCCTCTTGTCGGCAACACGGGTGACATTGCTAAAGCCTACCCAGAAGAGCTGATGAACATCGAGCTGCTCACCAAGGGTAAAATTAAAACCGGCGATATTGTCGATGCCAGTAATGTTGAGCATGTTAAAGACTTGCTCGACCCGGTTTGCTATCAGCAAATTGCCCAGCAGGGTCGTCGCATTCGCGTTGCGCCGACGACCACGGATATCACCAAGATGTACCCCCACGACTACCTGGAAGCGACTTTGCGCAACCAGGGCAAGGCTTCACTCGACGCCAATAATAACGTGGTGACCACAGCGACCGGTAAGCCCTGGATTGGCGGTAACCCCTTTGCTGACCCACAAAATGGCATTGAGCTAGTGGCCAATATCACACTCAGCTGGGGTCGTCACGACACCTCCCTCTACACCGTAGAAGACCACGATATCGGCCCAGACGGTGACGTTGAATATCAGTACAACATTGCCTGGTGTGAGATGAATACCACCGGTCTGGTGAGCAACCCCGATGGCCCCTACCTCGAAGGTGAGGAAGATAAATCCCGCTATCAGTCGGTGTGGTTCACCGCACCT
>JBFJYH010000107.1:0-3202 GCA_041622675.1 Porticoccaceae bacterium | reverse complement strand
TGCCAAAAACGGTAGGCAACAGGGGGCTGCTGCTGCCACAGCCGAACTAATGCTTCCTGCGCAGCCTATGCTGGTCAAGAATTTTTTCATTATGTGACGACCTCAAACAATTCGACATGGCCAGCATACACTCCGTACTACGGTACGGCTTCAAGGCGTTTGACCAATCAAGCTGCCAATAATTGGACACCCCTCGTATGGCTCACGTTTCTCGCAGTCTGCAATGGCATCAACCAGCACGGATTCTATTTTAGCGAGAGCCGTTAATTTTTCACGAACTAGCTGGAGCTTCAAATTAGCCACATTTTTGACTTCTGCGCACTCTGAAGCAGAAAGACTGAGTAGCGAACTGATGTCAGCAAGAGAAAAGCCAAGTGCTTGGGCGCGCTTGATAAAACGCAGACGATTTAGATGGGATACCGTGTAGTGTCTATGTCCACCAAAGGGACGTTCGGGAGTACCGACCAATCCTTGCCGCTGATAGTAGCGAACGGTTTCGACGGATACCCCTGCGTTTTCTGCAAGCTCACCGATTCTCATCAGCTATTGCAGGCAGCTAACTTGTCATGAAAGGGAGTCAAAATTCGCATCCATGTATTATTGATAGCTCGGTTATCATTCCAGTTAACCTCTCAGTCAAGTCTCAAAGGGAAATTAAAGACGCGCCTTATTACCATAAAATCCATACATAGCTTGAGTTGCACTCAGCCATCTTTACACCATACCAGCAACCGATTATTCGCCGGCATAGCATTATCTTCAAGCAAGCGCATACCCGCTTCGCTGGCCAGTTTGTTGACGGTCTCAAAATCCCGAATGCCCTGATGTGGGCCGCGCTGTTTTAACCATTGGTCAAAATTGGCGTTGCTAGGCGAGGTAAATTGCCCGTCGTAGTTAAACGGCCCGTAAATCGCCAACGTGCCGCCTGGGCTGAGCACATGGGCGAGTTGTTGAAACATAGCCACCACGCTGGCCCAACCCATAATGTGGCAGGTGTTGGCGCTGAAAACAGCATCGACGGTTGCAATGGGCCACTGGGGCATATCGACATTTAATAGCAGAGGGCGACGCAGGTTTTCGGCTGATGACGTATCGAGCCAAGCGTTAATGCCGGGGTGGTATTCCGCCTGGTCACTGGTCTGCCAGATTAGCTGAGGTAAGCGCGGTGCAAGATAGACGGCGTGCTGGCCGGTGCCACTGCCAATTTCTAGTACGTGTTGGGCTTTGGCAAACACTCGCTCAAGAACGGCAAAAATGGCCTGCTGATTATTTTCACAGGCCTGGGAAAAGGGTTTTTCTGACATTGCTAGAGACTCCTAAAACCGGTTTAACTGGGGGCTGCTTCGCGCGTAAAGACCCATTCTCTGGCCGAGGACATAGCCGGGTTATAGACATAGCCCTCGCTGTCGAAGTTTTTGATTTGCTCTACATCGCTGAGACGGTTGCGAATAATGTAGGCGGCCATTAAGCCCCGCGCTTTTTTCGCATAGAAGCTGATAATTTTGTATTTATCGCCCTTCCAGTCTTTAAATACCGGGGTAATAATTTCGGCTTTCAACTGCTCGCCCTGCACCGATTTAAAGTATTCGTTGGAGGCCAGGTTGACTAGCACGGGCAAACTCTCATCGGCTTGCTGTTGATTCAGGGCCTCGGTAATTTTACCGCCCCAAAACTGATAGAGATCTTTGCCGCGACCATTGGCGAGTTTGGTACCCATTTCCAGTCGGTAGGCTTGTATTAAGTCCAGGGGGCGCAACAAGCCATAGAGGCCCGAGAGAATGCGCAAGTGGTCCTGCGCCCAGAGTAAATCGTCACCAGACAAAGACTGGGCATCGAGCCCGGTGTACACATCGCCCTTAAACGCCAGCAATGCCTGCTTGGCATTATTCGGAGTGAACTTTCTATCCCAATTCAGAAAGCGATCAAAATTGAGATTGCCCAATTTATCGCTAATTTTCATTAAAGCCGACACATCCTGAGGCGACATCTCGCGCAACTGTTCAATGAGTTCTGCGGAGTCATCGAGAAAGTCGGGGGTGGTGTGCTCGCCGGTGGTTGGCGGTGTTTCAAAATCCAGTGTTTTAGCCGGGGAAATCACCATTAACATCGCAGCTTCCTTTATCAGAGAATCCTTCAATTAGTTTAAACTATCGTGTCATTATAAGGACTCTGCTGTGAAGAGGAATAGAGCATGCGCCGCAAACACTTACTGAGCAGCCTCTGTGCTGCCCTGTTACTGATCACTGCCTGTGCAGTCAACCCGGTCACGGGGGAGCGTCAGCTATCTCTGGTCTCCGCCGAACAAGAGGTTAGCATCGGGCGCCAACAATATGTGCCCTCCCAACAGTCTCAGGGCGGACGCTATTACATTGACCCCGAGATACAATTTTATGTTGCCAGTATCGGAAAAAAACTGGCGGCGGTGAGTGATCGCCCCAACCTACCCTATGAATTTGTGGTGCTCAATAACTCCGTCCCCAACGCTTGGGCACTACCGGGTGGCAAGATCGCCATCAACCGTGGTTTATTAATACATTTACAGGATGAGTCCGAATTGGCTGCCGTGTTGTCCCACGAGATCGTCCATGCTGCGGCTCGCCACGGGGCGGCACGAATGACCCGTGGCACCCTGATTAATATCGGCGCTCAAGCACTCGGCTCCGCTGCCGCCAATAGTGGCTTCGGCGAACTCGGTGGCCAGGCCGCGCAACTTGGCAGTGCGGCCTGGATGTCAACTTACAGCCGAGACGCAGAACTTGAATCCGATGCCTTTGGTATGGAGTACATGGTACGGGCGGGTTACGACCCCCGCGGGGCTGTCAAATTACAGGAGACCTTCGTCAAGCTTTCTAAAGGCCGCCAAAGTGACTTTATTACCGGGCTGTTTGCCAGCCACCCACCCTCACAGGCACGTGTTGAGGCTAACAAAAAAAAGGCGAATACTTACCGGCCCGGTGGAATCAGCAACCGCGCAGTGTTTCAGAAAAAAATTGCCCGCCTGCATAAGGACCAACCAGCCTATAAGGCCGAGGCTGATGCAATACAAGCTCTGACGGATAACAAGCCGCAACAGGCTCTGGAATTTCTCGACACTGCGATCAAATATCAACCGGGTGAAGGGCAGTTCTGGGAGCTGCGCGGCCACGCCTGGTTGATGCTCAAAAATCCCGCCAATGCCGATCAGGCCTACTCCACGGCCATC
>JBFJYH010000106.1:0-3350 GCA_041622675.1 Porticoccaceae bacterium | reverse complement strand
GTTCTCTAGATGTAGTGGTCGAGGATTGTGTGAATGCCGTCGGCGTTGAAGTCAATACGGCCTCGGCACCACTGCTGGCCCGAGTCTCTGGTTTAAGTCAGAGCATCGCCAATAATATCGTTGAATTTCGCGATAATAACGGGGCGTTTAGCAGCCGTAACGAGCTTAAAGCGGTGCCACGTCTCGGTGCCAAAACCTTCGAGCAGGCGGCGGGGTTTTTACGTGTCGCCAATGGTAGCAATCCCTTAGACGCCTCTGCAGTCCACCCCGAGTCCTATACCGTGGTTGAGAACATTGCCCAGCGCAATAATCTCGATATGGATAGTCTGATCGGAAATACAACTTTTCTACGCAGCGTAAAAGCGGCCGATTTTGTCGATGAGCGATTTGGCTTACCGACAGTAACGGATATTCTTAGTGAACTCGATAAGCCGGGCCGGGACCCACGGCCAGATTTTAAAGCGGCACAATTTCAAGACGGGATAGAAAAAATCAGCCACCTTGAGGCCGGCATGGTGCTAGAGGGGGCCATTACCAATGTCACTCACTTTGGTGCCTTTGTCGATATCGGCGTTCATCAAGATGGCTTAGTGCATATTTCTGCCCTTTCAAATCGTTTTGTCAAGGACCCGCGAGAGGTGGTGAAAGCTGGTGACGTGGTTAAAGTGAAAGTGATGGAGGTCGACGTGAAGCGCAATCGCATTGGGTTGACCCTGCGTCTCGATGACGAGCTGCCCGGGCGCGAAGGCAGTGACGCTGGAGCAGGGCGCCCGCATCGGGAAAATTCAGACGGGCAAAAAAGGCAACGCCAAAAAAACCCCCGTGGTCAAGGTAAACAGGGGCAAAAGGATCATGCCGGTGGGACTAAAACCAAGGTTGGTAGCATGGGTGCTTTGTTGCAACAAGCGATGAAAAATAAACAATAACAGCTAACTTTTCCCTTGCGCTAAGGACTAGGTGGGGCAGTTTTAGAACTAAAACTTAAGCAATATTAAGCACACGGTAATGACCAAAGTGGTCTATGGGTCTTTCGTCATGGGCGGCTTGGCATTGGCGTTATCTTAGCGGCTCGGTTGCTGTTACTACTCAGGGGTGTACGCGATTGATTACTGATGGCGGCTTACGCCGCTTCACTTGCACTCCGATAGTTTCTCGAAGCTTGTCAACCAAAATCAAAGTACAGGCGTTGTTGTCGATATCCGTTGTACTGCGAGGTTTATACTGAATAGTCTTTTATGAAGCTGAAATGGCGTGGTTAAGCTAGCTCGTGATTGACGGGAAGAATTGAACCGTGATGGTTAAGGCTCTATGATTCCCCTTTAGAATGGGTGTGCTAAACGCTAGAGTTGTCCTAGGAGTAGGGCTATTTCAGACTTGATCTATCCCGATGTTTTTTAATGTGTTAAGGAGTTGATAATGAATAAAATTGCAATTTTATGTTGTGCTCTGGTATTAGGTGGTTGCATGTCAACAGACCCTTATACCGGCGAGCAAAAAGCCAGTAATACTGCTAAAGGTGCTGGTATTGGTGCTGTTGCGGGTGCTTTGGTGGGCATGGCCGTTTCCAGTAAAAAAGATCGGGAGAAAGGTGCTCTTATTGGTGCAGCGAGTGGTGCGGCAATTGGCGGCGGTGTTGGCTTTAGAATGGACAAACAGGAGGCCGCACTGCGTGCCAAGCTTGAAGGCTCAGGTGTTCGTGTTATCCGTGAAGGTGATAACATCCGTTTGATAATGCCTGGGCATCTAACCTTTGAGGTAGATCGCCACGATGTCAGATCCCATTTCTACGGTACTCTGGAGTCAGTAGCATTGGTTTTAAAAGAGTTTACCAATACCAATATTCGTATTGGTGGACATACTGATTCAACGGGGAGTGACAGTTATAACCAAACGCTTTCCGAGCGTAGAGCGAATAGTGTCGGCCAATTCTTGATTGCCCAAGGGGTCATGGCTGGCCGTATTTCAACCTCGGGTTATGGCAAGCGCTATCCTATTGCGAGCAACGATAATGCTGCTGGACGAGAGCTAAATCGCCGTGTAGAGCTGGAGCTAGTGTCTTTCTAGGGTTTTCATACGGTATACGACTAATAGAGAAGCTTGCTGGCTTTGCGGGTCGTCTTAAAGTCTGAGCCTGTCTATCAGGCAGAAGCAGAGGCCCTAGCAAGGTCTCTGCAAATACCCTTTATCGCCTATGCTCAGAGCCCTCTATCCGATATCGACTTCGTGTTGGTATTAGACCATACAGGACTTTCACTGCGTGAACAGCCCCTTCGACGTGAAGGGGGGCAATCCGAAAAACGCAAAAAGAAAGCGAGTCACAAAAGTAACTCAGATATTCGCTGTGATTTTATTAGTGGTGAACTGCGCCATCGCCGTCTTTACGGCGGTGGTAAAAATCAGATGATCCTCAAGGCCACCGGCCTCAACAAACACAAACCCTCAATAATGGATTTAACCGCTGGCCTGGGCCGTGACAGCTATGTGCTTGCGACAGCCGGTGCCCGGGTGACAATGCTCGAACGCCAGCCGATTGTCGCGGCTCTGCTCGCCGATGGTTTACGACGCTTGCACAGCGCCGGTGATGAACAGGAGATAGCGATTGCTCAGCGTCTCACTCTGCATGAGGGAGATAGTTTGGACTGTCTGGCTGAACTTGTCGCACAGGCGGCCCCAGATGTGATTTATATCGACCCTATGTTTCCCGAGCGAGGTAAAGCGGCGAAGGTCAAAAAATCGATGGCTTTTTTCCATCACCTGGTGGGTGGTGACGATGACTCCGCTGCCTTGTTACCCTTGGCGTTGGCAACGGCCCGTTATCGGGTGGTGGTTAAACGCCCCCGTCACGCGCCGCCCTTGGCTGATTTAAAGCCACCACTGTGTTTCGAGGGAAAGTCGACACGCTTTGATGTCTATCCCTTGAAAAAAATGACTTAAAGAAAATACCACCCTTGGCAGCGGCTATTTTTAGCCTGTGTTTGTCGGCGCTGGCGTTGCCGCGGGCGTCTTACTGCGCAGTGCTAGAATACTCCCTGCAGTAATCAAACCCAGGCCAAGTAAGGCTGGAATTGTCCACTGGTAATCTTCAAAGATGGTTGAAATTAACAGCGCAACGATGGGGAAAATCAAAAAAGTATAACCACCTTTATCGGGGCCGATAAGTTCGAGTAAGCGCAGATAAAAAACAAAGCCCAATGCCGTGCCGAAAACGGCTAAATACATAAGAGCGCCAGAGTATTGCCATGTGTATTCATAGTTGAAGGTTTTCCCGCTAAACAAAGCGACAAGAAATAATAAACAACAACCGTAGAACATACCCCAGGCGTTATATTGCACCACTGGTAACTGCCGGC
>JBFJYH010000105.1:0-3469 GCA_041622675.1 Porticoccaceae bacterium | reverse complement strand
GTGCGGCCCAATGCTTCGTTAACACCCACCAGGGCAATGGCGGGTAGATCGGCACCACCGGTTTCTGCCGGGCAGTCGAGACCCCATAAACCCAGCTCGCGGCATTTGTCGTGCAGCGGGGCAAGCTCCGCATCTGTCAGCTCATGATCACCCCCCTGGGCCTCGCGCTCGAGCACAAGGGCCTCAAGCGGCATCAGCTCATTTTCAACAAATTTATTCACCGTCTCGTTAAGTAGACGGAACTCTTCATCCAGTTGAAAATCCATGCCAATGCCCCCTGTAGTTTATTTAAATATTAACGCTATCGCTTACTCGTCTTCGGCAGGTCGATAGACTTTAA
The DNA here is from genome assembly GCA_041622675.1 of Porticoccaceae bacterium. GTDB lineage: Bacteria > Pseudomonadota > Gammaproteobacteria > Pseudomonadales > Porticoccaceae > Reddybacter. The sequence goes on along the minus strand of JBFJYH010000105.1, from coordinate 3,129 downwards.
TAGGGTGATATTCCTTTTGAAAACCGGGCTGGTCTTCCCACTTCAAACCATTGATTAAGCCACCGTCGACCACCATTGCCTGACCGGTGACAAAGGTCGAGCGGTCACCCCCCAGCCAGCAGGCCATTTGTGCTATGTCGTCGGGCACACCGGCGCGGGGAATGGCCTGAGTTTTGCCGAAGCTGGGCAGTGCTTTTTTGATTAACTCGTCAGATCGGCCCACAGTATTGGCGGCCAGTGGCGTGGCGATAAAGCCGGGGCAAATAGCGTTGACCCGAATATGGTGCTCGCCGAGTTCCATAGCCACAGACTTGGTCATGTGAATCACCGCTGCCTTGGCACCGGCGTAGGCGTGGGGGCTATAGCCCGAGGCCAGACCAGCGATGCTGCCGGTATTAATAATGCTGCCTCCACCCTGTTTTTTCATAATGGGGGCTGCGTGTTTCATACCGAGAAAAACGCCGCGCACCAGCACGTCGTAGGTCATGTCGAACTCATCGACAGGCGTCTCTTCCACGGGGCCAATGACGCCGCCAAAACCGGCGTTATTAAAGATGATATCGAGCCGACCCCATTGGCTAACCGCCAGATCAATGGCCGCTTTGACCTCTTCTTCCTGGCGCACTTCTACTTTGGCAAATACCGTGGCATCGCCCAGTTCAGCTGCCAGCGCTTCGCCGCGCTCCACCTGCATGTCGGCAATCACCACGCGGGCGCCCTCTTCAACAAATAAGCGCACGGCGCGCTCGCCAATGCCACTGGCACCACCGGTAATTACTGCAACTTTGCCATCGAGTTCGGCCATATTTTTTCTCCTATAATTTTACTGAGTTTAAATGTCGGTTTGTCTACAAGCGGAATTTAAACCACCCGCTTACTACGCAAATCGGCGATTTCTTCATCACTGTAATTTAATGATTTTAATAAACTGTCGGTGTGCTCACCCAGTGCCGGTGGCTGGGTTTTAATACCACCGGGGGTGCGCGACAGGGCAATTGGGGTGTCCATGACGGGCACCGGTTTGTCGATGCCGGGGATATCCACATCCACCAACATGCCCGCTCCCTTGACCTGAGGGTGCTCTAGCACTTGCTGGGGAGAGAGCACTTCACCGCCTGGGATACCCGCCGCTTCCAGCTGGTCGAGCACTTCTTGCGCCGTGCGTTCAGCACACCAGCGCGCCATGCGTTCGCTAATCACTGCGCCATTGGCACCCCGCGCATTGTCATCCACAAAACGCGGGTCGTCCAACCACTCGGGTTCACCCATCAAATCAACCCAACGTTTAAACAGCGGGTTGCCAATACTTTGCACCATGACCCAGTTGTCTTTGGTTTGAAAGGCATCGGCGGGGGCCCCAGTGGGGGCACGACTGCCGGTGGACACACGGTTGAGGCCGAGAACAGCCTGCTCCATCACCACCGGGTTAGTAATGGTCATCGCTGTATTGAGTAAAGCACCCTCGACGATTTGACCCACGCCACTGGTCTTGCGCTCGTACAGCGCCAACACAGTACCGAGGGCACAGAGCATGCCGGTGCTGTAGTCGACATAGGGGCCGAAGTTTTTCATCGGCTCGCCTTCGTGGCCGTTCAAATACATATTGCCCGACATCGCCTGGGCAACGCCGTCAAAACCGAGCTTTTCGGCAAACGGGCCCTTCGAGCCAAAAGCCGAGCAGGTAGTGAGAATAATATCGGGCTTAATGGCTTTCAGACTGTCGTAGTCGAGACCCATCGCGGGCAAGGCGTGGTAGGGCATGTTGACCACCACCACATCGGCGGTTTCGATAAGACGTCGCGTCACCTCTTTGCCGTCGGGCTTGGTGGGGTTGAGGGTCAAACCCAGCTTATTGCGGTTATTGTGAATGTAGTGGGCACCGTATTCTTCGGTCAACGGAGCCACGTAGCGGTCTTCACTGCCATCGATTTTTTCAATGCGAATCACTTCGGCACCAAAATCGGCCAGTAGAGAGGCACATTGCGGCCCGGCCACATAGCGCCCAAAATCGAGCACGCGAATGCCCTCTAGCACTCCTGACATATTAGTACTCCAGACATATTCTTTCCCCTGCATTTTATAATGAGAAAACCCCGTGCTTAGAAAGACTATAAGCCGGTGCCGTCAAAAACTGTTGAAGGCATGATAAACCCGGTGCGAGAACAGAGCCATAGCGGGAGCATAAAAGACCAGGTACAAGCCAAGCCTAAAAAAGTGCCGACCTAAGCGACACCTTTCTACAACAGGCCATCGGTCAACGATTGTCTGCTTTAACTTTGCATCAAACTGAAAGGATTCAGCCTGGACATACCGCCATCGACCAACATTGTCGTGCCATTAACGTAATCGGCATCGTCAGAGGCCAAAAAGCACACCGCTTTAGCAATATCATCGGGCTGGCCCACGCGTTTGCAGGGCAAAAGTTTGGGGAATTCTTCTTTTAACATTGCCGAGGTCTCATCGCCGTAAACATTGGGCAGAATGGGCGTGTCGATAAGGCCCGGTAGAACTGCATTGTGACGGATACCGGGAACGCTGATCACACTGTCCTGGGTGAACTTCAGCACTGCCGCCTTGCCAATGCCATAGGGGCAATAGTTGTCGATAGAGACAAGCGCTGCCGCTGAAGCGATATTGATAACCGAGCCATTGGCCGCGGCGCGCAGCAATTTTGCACCATGCTTAACCAGAAAAATTGGCGCTTTCACCAGCACGGTCATTTCGGCGTCGTAACTCGCCTCCTCGACATTTTCAGGATTTTTGAAATTGGCAAAGGCCGCATTATTGACCAGTGTGTCGAGCCGACCGAATTCATTTTCAACCTCGACCATTAGACGCTTTATTTCAGACACCTCGCAGATGTCACAAACTTTTGACACATACCGGGCACCCAGCTCACCTGCGGCTTTGGCCAGATTTTCTTTATTAATATCAACGGCAATCACTGTTGCACCGCCGTCGATAAAGCGCTTGGATGTACCCAAACCAATACCCGAAGCGGCTCCCGTTACCATCACAACCCAAGAATCAAACTGCATAATATGCCCCTGTATTTATTATGATTAGAATTTCAGAATAAGTTTTGCCGAGTTATTCTAAGCCATTTACCGCAAGGCATGGACACCATTT
>JBFJYH010000104.1:0-3522 GCA_041622675.1 Porticoccaceae bacterium | reverse complement strand
CTGGCTCAAATTAATGCTTTTCAACAAGGCGCCCTGGCTATCACTTAAGCCCACATCAGCACCAAGAAAAATAAGTTTTTCAGCCCCGAGAGTAATGGCTGCCTGGGTGGCGACATCTTCATAGCTGAGGTTAAAGGCTTCTCCCGTCGGTGAATAACCGATAGAGGGCAGCAGTACGATGGCCGCGTCGTCGAGCTGGCTTTGTATGCCGGGGCGGTCAATTTTGCGCACCTCGCCACTGTATTGATAATCGATGCCCGCGCGAATACCAAAGGGTTTGGCGGTGATAAAGTTGCCACCGACCACCCGTATTCGCGCGCCGTGCATAGGGGAGTTCGCCAGCCCCATCGACAATAGCGACTCAATGCTAATGCGCACGCTGCCGACGGCATCTTTTACACACTCCATGGCCTGGCTGTCGGTAATAGGCGTTTTAGCGGCATATTCAAGCGTGAGTTGTTGCTGCTTTAAGCGTTGTTCGAGTTGTGGGCGAGCGCCGTGTACTAAAACAATACGCATACCCAGTGAGTTGAGTAGAGCAATGTCATGGATGATTGGCGTGAGATTGGCGTGACAAATAGCCTCGCCGGGCAAGGCGATAACGAAGGTTTTGCCCCGATGTCGATTAATATAGGGCGATGTTTCTCGAAAAAATTTAACGTAGTCGGTCATAGCCTTGGGTATTTACACACGCGGAGTCACAGATTTTGTTCGAGTATAGCAAGAGCGGCTCCATATGCTAGCGCTCAAGAAAGCCCTTTCTATATGGCTCTCATTATAGGCGCCGTCGTACGCTTAGAGTAAAAGGCCGAGACTTTGTGCCGCTGTGTAACTCTGACCAGCGGGCCTCGTTTTTGTTGCCCGGTAATCGTCATGATAGTGTGGGAGCTGGTTAGCTAAACTGACAAAACAAAGCGGAGGGAAACAACTATGTTAAACATCAGGTCTGTCTACCCACGGGCACTGCTGGCTCTTTTAATCCTTATGATCAGTGGCTGTCCCTCCCGGCCACCGGACTATTTACACATGATAAGCCCCAGTGAGCTAAATCAGCTGATGCAAAGAGAAGATATTTTCCTGGTGGATGTTCACACGCCAAAGCAGCGGCCTATAAAAGGCACGGACTTGTTGATTCCCTACAACAAAATTGAAGAGCATATCGATCAATTGCCGCGAGACAAAAGTGCCGCGATTTATCTGTATTGTGCAGGTGGACCCATGGGCAATGCCGCGGCAAAAACGCTTCATAAGCTGGGTTATAGCAACCTGAGTAATCTCGAGGGCGGTGCTCATGCTTGGGGCGAGGCGGGTTATGCCTTTGAGTGAACTGAGCGTTTTAAAGCGGCCCGCCCTGACGCCCTTGGGATATCTGGTTCAGGCCGCTACTCTTGCATTCACCAGCTTTAATTTTTGTCTGTTAAAAAAGTAGCATCCAGTACCTGACCGCTAAATGCAATTTTCAACGACAATGCTTTTTTTGATCCACTGTGGGTGACAAGCAATAGGTAATAGTCACCCTCCACACCTGCCAGTTCAATATCATTTTCTTGTACAGCTTTCCAACTGGCATCGAGCTTTCCTACCCCATAGCCCATCTCTTTAAAGGTCATTTGCTGAACGGTTTTGCCGGCGATTTGTATCGCTGTTTGCTCATCAATTTTACCGTGGTCGCTATGTGCCATTATTCGGCTCGCTGGTGTTATCAAGGTCAGCAAAAGTAGTGTGCGTAGAAACAGTTTCATGATGATCCCCTGCCTGTTTTAAAGATTAAGGTTTTAGGCCGACAATCTGAAATTGCCCGCTGAGAATAAGTTGAACGGCGACAGGGTCGTTGCTGGTGTTTTTCCAATACCAGCCGTGTGAACCCTTGAAAGGCGCAGTAAAACTGCCTTTCATACTACCCAATGTGGCGACGGCATAGCTTTCAAAATAGCCCGTGGTATCACCCTCGGGCTCGCCGTGGAGGTCAAAGTAGAGCGCACGACCATCGGTCATCCATTCATAGGTGACTTTGTCATACCGTGCCATCTGTAATTTATACTCGATACCCCTATTGGCGGGCACTGTTATTTCGATTACCTGTTGCCTGGCTGTTCTGTTTGACGTTGGTGCAGGGCGAAGAGCCGGTGGGTCGGCGGCTTCTGTGTCGGTGGCGGGTGCCAATACCGTCAGGCCAAGTTGCTGACCAATTCCGGTGGGATCGATATTGTATTCAGCCGGTAAAATTAATGTCACCAGAGCAATTGCGGCCAGTGCTATGGCGGCCAAGGACGCCTTGATAAGGGTGCTTAGGTTGACACTGTGTTCCATGTTATTTCTCGTCATCATTAAAGTACCGCAAATCCGGTGAGTTGATAGCCCATCAACATGAGGCCAGCGCTCATGAGTAAGGTATTGGTGAGCACGGCAAAACGTTCATAGGATGGTCGTCGCCGCCAGAAATTGATCGCGATCAGAATGAAAGCGAGGGCGGCAAATTGCCCAAGCTCCACACCGATATTGAAGGCCAGGAGATTGGTCAGCAGGCCATCTTCTGGCAACTGAAACTCTTGCAGTTTGGTGGCCAGTCCAAAGCCATGAAATAAACCAAAGACCAGTACCGCCCAACGGGTATTCGGCTGCCAGCCTAGAACCTGCTTGAACCCCCCCAGATTATCGAAGCCCTTGTACACCACCGACAGGCCGATAATGGCGTCGATCAGATGTGCGTTTAGCTGTATGTTGCCGAGCACGCCCCACAACAGCGTTAGGCTGTGACCGAGGGTGAACATGGTGACGTACAGCAGCACATCCCGGCTGCGATACAGGAAAAAGATCACCCCCACCAGAAACAACAAGTGGTCGTAACCCGTCAGCATATGCTTGGCACCGATGTACAGAAAGGGAATAAACTGAACCCCGGTATTTTGTTCTAGAAAGTTCCGGGTACTGTCATCAACACCGTGGGCAAAGGCAGTGGTTGAAACCAACGATAGCAATAATAAGGTACCTAGTCGGTAAAAAAACGGCCTACTCAACATTGGCTGCCTCCTTCACGTCGATGTATAAAAGCTCCTAATTGCCGATGTTGCTCCAATGACAATACGGCTTGTTCTGGTGTACTTCCTCCTTGGCTGATTGACACGGTTAAGTAGGCGTTAACCAGAGATACAGCAAACGAAATACGCCAATAATACCGATTAACGGTCGGTATTATTGGCAAGCTGAAAAAGCGCAAATTCATCTATCGGCCTATGGTCTTCTAAAATATTAGTGGGAAAAAAGGGCTTCAATTAGGTGGTGTAAGGCATCGACCGCCACGGATGACAGCAGAGTAATAAGCACCATGAGAAGTAAGCAATAAGCCCAGGGGAGTGATCGAAATGTCTGTGGGGCTATCAATGCCCTGACGCGTATGTCTACATCGTCCGCCGAAACATAATTAACCAATAATGAATTCGTGCGGGTAGAGACCTGCTGCGCTCGGGCGGCTTTGAGCAGGGTTTCAGCAATATCGAGGGCACAGTGCGATTGGCATACATG
>JBFJYH010000103.1:0-3623 GCA_041622675.1 Porticoccaceae bacterium | reverse complement strand
GGCATGGCCTTTCAGCTGGTCGATGATGCCCTTGACTATCGAGGGGACGCAGAAAAGCTCGGCAAAAACGTCGGCGACGATCTCGCCGAAGGTAAGGCGACTCTGCCTTTAATACACGCCATGAATAAGGGCAGCGATGCCGATGCCGACTTCGTACGCCAGGCCATTCGCGACGGTAGTACAGAACAATTAGAAAATATCATTCGCATTATCAACACCACTGGCGGTATCGACTACACCCTCGAAGCCGCGAGCAACTACGCCAACAAAGCGAAAGACAGCCTCTCAGTATTGCCCAATTCATCCTATAAGCAAGCACTGGAACAACTGGCTGATTTTTCCGTCAGTAGAAATCACTAAAATACCCGCCAGACAACTTCCCTGCCACTAATCGCCGGCAATTCCATAAAGCTGCACCACAAGGCTGGCAATCTCCGCCGCATAATTAGTATTGGCAGACCAAACATTCGTAATCAGTGGCGATATCTGCGTTTTTTCTCCCTCGCCCACCACTTCCACCGCTGGCATACTTCACTTAGGATAGAGAAAAAGGATTTCCCCTTGACAAGGTAAGCCCCTATGACCGATGCAACACTGACCGACACAGCACTCATCGACCAAAGCCCAGCCTGGAAAGCTCTACTGAAACATCGACAAACCTTATCAAACACCTCTCTAGCAGCACTATTTGCACACAACCCCCAACGGGGCCACCAATTTAAAGCTGCTGCCGCCGGGCTTTATTTCGATTACTCGAAAAACCTGTTAACCGATGAAACACTGAGCTTACTTAACGACCTCGCCAACAGCGCACAGCTTACGAGCGCCATTGAAGCACTCTTCAATGGCTCGCTCATCAACAATACCGAACATCGTCCCGCCCTCCATACCACACTGCGCGACTTTCAAACAGACGCCCCCCTCCCCCAACACCTCAGTGCAATAAATCGCTTTGCCGACCAGCTGCGCAGTGGCAAGATCCAAGGCGCCAGTGGCAAATCCTTTCGCGATGTTGTCAACCTTGGCATTGGTGGCTCTGACCTGGGCCCACGCATGGTCGTCGCCGCGTTCCCTGAACGACAGGCCGATGGCTTGAACACCCACTTCGCCGCCAATATCGACAGCGATGGATTAAAGGACATACTCGATCAGTGCCAGCCTGAAACCACCCTGTTCCTTATTTCATCGAAAAGCTTCTCCACCCTAGAAACCCTGAGTAATGCCGAATTGGCTAGACAGTGGTTGAATGATGCAGGCTTCGATAGCACACAGACGATTTGTCATTTTGCGGCAATGACAAGCCAAGTGGAAAAAGCGACAAACTGGGGAATCCAGCCCGAGCGCATTTTCTCGATGGATGAAGGTGTCGGTGGCCGTTTCAGCCTCTGGTCGAGCACCGGTCTGCCCATTGCCATCGCTCTCGGTTCTGACACATTCAAGCAATTGCTCAATGGGGCCAACGCGATGGACAAACACTTTCGCAACACCGCCTTTACACAAAACCTCCCTGTACTCCATGGCCTGCTCTCAATCTGGTCGGTGAACTTTAATCATCATCGCAGCCGCGCCGTACTGCCCTATATCCACCGTCTTGCCGAACTGCCCAACTATTTGCAACAGCTGGCCATGGAAAGTCTCGGCAAAGGTGTCACCAAAACGGGCCAGCACTGTACTTATGCCACTGGTCCCGTGATTTGGGGTAACGAAGGCACCAACGGCCAGCATTCCTATCATCAGCTCTTATTACAGGGTAGCGAGGTAGTGCCCGTCGATTTCATTGCCACTTCCAAAGCCCATTGCGACCCCCTACAACACCAACACTTGCTGGCCAATTGCCTGGCACAAAGCCGCGCCTTAATGCTCGGCAAAAGTTACGAGCAGGCTCTCAATGAAACCCGTGATTCAGGACTTAACGAAGAAGCTGCCGCACAACTCGCCCAGCACAAAGCCATACCCGGCAATCGGGCTAGCAATACTTTACTGCTCGAAGAATTCACTCCGAGCACGCTCGGCGCCCTGCTGGCCTTCTATGAACACAGTGTCTATGTGCAAAGTGTGATTTGGCAGATTAACGCTTTTGACCAATGGGCAGTTGAGCTCGGCAAAACCATGAGCACCACTGTTTTTAAAGTCTTAAACAAGGCGGACAACGGTGATGAATTGGATAGCTCTAGCCTCGCACTTATCAAGCATTTTCACTCGAAACCCTCAACTCAGGGCTAAATAACAACCACCAAAAGCTGACACCTGTATTTTTTTGCGTAATTAATGTAGAGTGCCGCACCTTTTTTATTTCACCTGCACCAAGTTGGTGCGAAAACAATTCCTTAGTGAGGCGCATATTGTGATAGTAGGCATACCCCGGGAAATAAAACCCGGAGAAGACAGGGTGGCCATGACACCCGCCAACATTCAATCGTGGTCCAAGAAAGGTGTTGAATTCATTGTTGAATCCAACGCTGGCGAGGCTGCAGGATTTTCCGATGAGCTCTATAAAAACGCCGGTGCCGTTATTAGCACCGACCGTGCTGAGGTTTTCGCTAAAGCAAACATCATTGCCCAAGTTCAGTCCTTTGGTGCCAATGAGGTTAACGGCGATGACGATTTAGTCCATCTCAAACCCGGCCAACTCATTGCCGGCATGATGGACCCATTGGGTTCACCCACCACTGCGGAGAAGCTGGCCAAAACCGGGGCTACCGCCATCGCGATGGAGCTGGTGCCACGCATCAGCCGTGCCCAAAGTATGGACGTGCTCTCATCCATGGCAACACTCGCAGGTTACAAGGCTGTGCTGCTGGGTGCTGGCCTGGCGCCACGCATTATGCCGATGCTAATGACTGCTGCTGGCACACTAAACCCCATGCGCACCTTCATCATGGGTGTGGGTGTTGCCGGCCTGCAAGCCTGTGCAACGGCCAAGCGTCTTGGTGGTGTCGTCGAGGCCTACGATGTTCGCCCCGCCGCCCGCGACCAAATTATATCCGTTGGCGCCAAACCCATTGAGCTCGACCTGGAAACAGAGAGCTCGGAGGACAAAGGTGGCTACGCCAAAGAACAGGGTGAAGACTTTATTCGTCGCCAGCAAGAGCTTATGACTGCGGTACTGGCCGAGCAAGACCTAGTCATTACCACTGCAGCCATCCCCGGTGCCAAATCACCCATTCTGGTCACTGCCGACATGGTTAAAGCCATGAAACCCGGCGCTGTGATTGTCGATCTGGCCGCTGAGCGCGGTGGCAACTGCGAGTTAACAAAACTCGGGGAAACTGTCGTCGCCCACGGCGTGACAATTATCGGGCCGGACAATCTGGCCGCGACCATCCCCCACCACGGCAGCCAGATGTTTGGCAAAAACATCGAGACCCTCCTTGCGCACTTGCTCGGTGAAGACAACCAGCTGGAACTTGATTTCGAAGACGAAATTGTTTTCGAAACGGTCATCGCCCACGGTGGTGACGTACCGCATAAACGCATGCGCGAACTTCTCGGTTACGCGTCGATAGACCTCGACGCAGATAGCGATACCACTACTGAACAAAAAGAAGGGGGAGCTTCCTGATGGAAATGATTGTTATGCAACTGGCACTTTTTGTGCTGTCACTGTTCCTCGGTGTGGAACT
>JBFJYH010000102.1:0-3627 GCA_041622675.1 Porticoccaceae bacterium | reverse complement strand
TGACACCTCGTACCATCGATGTGACAGAGTATGATCCTACCCATGCCAAGATAGTTCTTGAACCACTCGAAAGAGGGTTCGGACACACCTTGGGTAATGCTTTGCGGCGCATACTACTATCCTCTATGCCTGGTTGCGCTATTGTCGAAGCAGAAATTGACGGTGTTCTGCATGAGTACTCTGCTATTGAGGGCGTACAGGAAGACGTTATCGAAATCCTTCTCAACCTCAAGGATGTTGCCATTATCATGGATGGCAAGAACGAAGTGGAGGTAACACTCGCAAAGCAAGGACCTGGTCTTCTCACTGCTGGTGATATTCAGGCCGATGCAAGTGTGCAAATCATGAATCCTGATTATGTGATCGCGAATATATCAGGCGATGTCTCACTTAACATGAGATTGCGTATTGCCCGTGGCCGTGGTTATCAACCTGCTGATGCAAGAGAGACTGATGAAGAGGAAACACGCGCGATCGGCCGCTTACAACTAGATGCCTCATACAGCCCAGTGCGCCGTGTTTCTTACGTTGTCGAAAGTGCCCGGGTAGAACAACGTACCGACCTGGATAAACTTATTCTCGATTTAGAGACTAACGGTACCATCGACCCTGAAGAAGCAATACGCCGTGCAGCGACAATTCTGCAGCAGCAGCTAGCGGTATTCGTTGATCTGGAGCGCGAAAAACAGGTCGAGCCAGAGCCACACGAAGATGAGATAGATCCCATATTGCTGCGGCCAGTTGATGATCTAGAGCTTACTGTTCGTTCTGCGAACTGTCTCAAAGCAGAGACGATTTATTACATTGGCGACTTGATTCAACGTACCGAAGTCGAACTTCTAAAAACGCCGAATCTGGGGAAAAAGTCGCTAACCGAAATTAAAGATGTCCTTGCATCACGGGGTTTATCTTTGGGGATGCGTCTTGAAAACTGGCCGCCTGCCAGCTTGAAACAAGAAAGCGAAAGCATTTAATTTAACTTGAGCTGCCAACCTCGTTGTCAGTTCGCGTCAGGATAGGAAGCAAGTCTTATGCGTCATCGTCATAGTGGCCGCCAGCTCAACCGCAATAGTTCACATCGTAAAGCCATGTTTCGAAATATGACGGCTTCGCTCCTAGAGCATGAAGTCATTAAAACTACTTTACCTAAAGCGAAAGAGCTACGCCGCGTCGCGGAACCGCTCATAACGCTGGCCAAGAAAGACAGTGTTGCCAATCGTCGCCTTGCTTTTGATCGCTTGCGCTCTAAAGCAGCAGTCGGTAAATTATTTTCCGATATCGGCCCTCGTTTCGAAGAGCGCCCTGGTGGTTACACACGTATTTTAAAATGTGGTTTCCGCGCAGGTGATAAAGCACCTATGGCATACATCGAGCTTGTCGATCGTCAAGTTGAGGCTGAGGAAGAGTTTGAAGCCGTTGACGAGTAGATAGACCCAGGCATAAAAAAACCGGATTCAATCCGGTTTTTTTATGCCTGGAATTTATAGTGAATGCTCATTACTTCGTGGAAGTTATGAGCATTCACAGTGTGTGTATTGCAATGTGCTCAAGTTCATCAACCGTAGTCGCTGACCCCAGGCGCACCCAGTATCAAGAGGGTGTAAATTCTTCTGGTTTACCTCGCCATTAAGTGCAGCCCAGTGGCCAAATAATATCCGTTCGCCAGCCGTTCTACGCAATGGGTTTGCATACCACGGCTCAAAACCTTTTGGTGGGTCTATCGCAGGCCCTTTAGCGCTCAAGTCGAGTTCACCTGCTATGTTGCAAAAACGCATGCGAGTAAAGTAGTTTGTAATTGCGCGGAGCTGTTCAGCTTCACCTTGATGCTTGGACCAACTCGCCGGTGCGTCACCATACATATTCTCAAAGAAATAACCGGCACCTGGACCTCTCAATACCGTCTCAACTTTGTGTGCCATACTCTGAGCTGTGAGAAGATCCCAGTGGGGTGGTATGCCTGCGTGTACCATGACATACCCGTCTTGTATAATTAACAAGGGTTGGCTCTGTAGCCAGTCTATGAGCTCTTTTTTATCATTGGCATCAAGTATTTCATGCAGGGTATCCTTTGGCGTTAATTTCCTTTTTCCACGCGCTACAGCTAGAAGGTGGAGGTCGTGATTACCTAGCACCATTTTGAAGGCAGGCCCTAATGACTTTAAATAACGCAATGTTTCTAGTGAGTCTGGGCCTCGATTGACAACATCTCCTGCGGCCCAGAGTTCATCTTTATCGGGTTTGAAGCCGACTTGCTGAAGAAGGCAACGTAATGGTTTTAGGCAGCCCTGTATATCGCCCACCGCATAGACGGTCATAGTGTTTTAATTTACTGCGTTGGGTATTGCTAAGCTGAATACTGGGATCTCGACTTTAAATTCTTTCCCGGTCTGGTCCTGCATATAGTAAGAACCTTGCATTGTTCCGACGATAGTTCCAAGAACTGCACCACTGCTGTATTGATAGCTTCGTCCTGCTGAAATCAGGGGTTGTTCACCGACGACCCCCATACCTTTTACTTCTTTGCGTTCTCCGTCGCCATCAATGATTACCCAGTGACGACGAATGAGGCGGGCATCTGACTGCCCGGCGTTGTGGATGGTTATATGGTAGGCAAAGGCAAATGATTTTTTTTGAGGCTGAGACTGGTGTGCTAAATATTCTGTTTCTACAGTGACCTCAATGTCTTGCACGTTCATGGCAGGTTACTCTTAATTGGCTGTTTTACTTAATGCGCTTAATTGGTTGGTAAGTGCTATAAATTCTTCGACTGAGAACGTCTCTGGTCGGCGCCCCAGGTCGAAATCTTTGAGGCAGTCAGTTGGTATTTCTATGTGGACGAGCTTTAGGCCGTTACGCAGAGTCTTACGTCGTTGCTGGAAGCAGGCGTTGACAATTTTGGCGAACAAGATGGGATCCTCAACCGCTTGCTTCCTTGTTTTTGGACGCAAGCGCACTATAGCTGATTCTACTTTGGGTGCGGGCCTAAATGCCGAAGGTGGAACGCTAAACAGTGGCTCGACGTGACAGTGGTATTGCACCATGATGCTTAAACGGCCATATGTTTTCTGGCCCTGGGGAGCTGCTAGTCGATCAACGACCTCCTTCTGCAGCATAAAGTGCATGTCCTGAATAATGTCTTTGTGCGTCAGCAGATGAAAAAGCAGTGGTGTTGATATGTTATAGGGTAAATTGCCGATCACACGCAATGGCTGCCCGAGGCAGGCGAGGCTGTGAAAATCAACCTTGAGAGCATCGTTCAAATGCAGTTTAAAGTTTGGCATGCCACTGTATTGTCGATTTAGTGTCTCGGCGAGGTCGCGATCTATTTCGACAACGTCGAGCTTGCAGTCACTATTGATTAAATGGTCGGTAAGTGCGCCCAAGCCTGGGCCTATTTCGATAATATGTTCGCCACTGCCTGGCTTCACTGCGTGAATGATTTTATGAATAATGTTGCCATCGACTAAGAAGTTTTGGCCGAAGCGTTTTTTAGCCTGATGGTTGCTATCGCTCATTGTGTCGCGCGTCATTGGTAGGCCTGAGGTAAGAGTCCGAATGGCAACTAGCAAGCATAGCTGCTGTGTCTATAGCGTAGGCTAGGCTGCTAGCGCTGGCCTTGCCGCTGCC
>JBFJYH010000101.1:0-3689 GCA_041622675.1 Porticoccaceae bacterium | reverse complement strand
CTACACTCTCTATGTTATTGACAGAAATGTTTCGACTGGGGCGTTTGTACTTTGTGCTTGGTGGTATTACTTGCAGGTACGCGCTTGCCCCTTTGTGTAGATATTGGCAGAGACAGACCAGAGGCACTGCTTAATTGTGGTACGGCTGTTAAAATACCGCTTTGAATTGTTAGTTTCCTATTATGTCCGCTGTTACCCCGCTCTTTTCTTACACTAAATATTGGGCCGAATGCTTCGGCACAGCGCCGTTTCTACCCACCAGCCGTGAAGAAATGGATCAGCTCGGTTGGGATAGCTGCGACGTAGTCATCGTCACTGGTGATGCCTATGTCGACCACCCCAGTTTTGGGATGGCAGTGATTGGCCGGTTGCTCGAGGCTCAGGGCTTTCGCGTCGGCATTATCGATCAGCCCGACTGGCGTAATAAGCAAGACTTTATGCGCCTCGGTAAGCCCAATCTGTTCTTCGGTGTCGCCGCTGGCAATATGGATTCGATGATCAACCGCTATACGGCCGATAAACGGGTGCGCAGCGATGATGCCTATTCGCCTGACGATGAGGGTGGCAAGCGCCCCGACCGCGCGGTCATTGTCTACAGCCAACGTTGCCGCGAGGCCTGGAAAGACGTGCCCATTGTGCTTGGCAGTATCGAGGCCAGCTTGCGACGTATTGCCCACTACGACTATTGGTCGGATGAGGTGCGGCGCTCTATTTTGGTTGACGCTCAGGCCGATATTCTACTGTACGGCAATGCTGAGCGCGCTATCGCCGAGGTCGCTCAGCGTTTATCTCGCGGCCAGGACGTCACCCAGGTGACCGATATTCGTGGCACTGCCGTGCTGCGTAAAGACTTGCCCGAAGGCTGGACCTTGATCGATTCGACCCGCGTCGATACCCCCGGTAAGGTCGATACTCTGCTCAACCCCTATGACAGTGTTGAGGAGCAGGCGGCCTCGACCGGCGGTAAGTGTTCCGTTGGCCGCGATGCAGACAGCGGCGAGCAAGTCCTACATTTTGTGCCTTACCGCGAGAAGGTCGATCGTGCCACATCGGTGATTCGCCTGCCTGCCTACCACAAAGTCAAAACGGACCCGGTGCTCTACGCTCACGCCTCGCGAGTGTTGCATCTGGAAACCAACCCCGGCAATGCCCGTGCGCTGGTACAGCGCCATGGCGATGTTGAAGTCTGGCTAAACCCACCGCCAGTGCCCTTGGGCACCGATGAAATCGATGAGGTTTTTGCTCTGCCCTTTGCCCGGGTGCCCCACCCGAAATATGAGGGCCGCCGTATTCCCGCCTATGAAATGATCCGCTTTTCGGTGAATATCATGCGCGGCTGTTTTGGTGGCTGTACCTTTTGTTCGATTACCGAACACGAGGGGCGGATAATTCAAAGCCGCTCAGAAGACTCAATCATTGCCGAGATTGAAAAAATCCGCGACCTGACACCGGGCTTTACCGGGGTTATCTCCGACCTCGGTGGCCCTACAGCGAATATGTATCGCCTGGCTTGTAAGAGCACAGAGATTGAGTCTGCCTGTCGGCGACTGTCCTGTGTATTTCCGGGCATTTGTAGCAACCTCAACACCGACCACAATCCCCTGATCAACTTATATCGCCGCGCCCGTGATCTGCCCGGTATCAAAAAGGTGCTGATTGCATCGGGCTTGCGTTACGATTTGGCGGTGGAATCACCGGAGTATGTTGAGGAGTTGGTCACCCATCATGTCGGTGGCTATTTGAAAATTGCTCCTGAGCACACCGAAGATGGCCCGCTGAACAAAATGATGAAGCCGGGCATTGGTACTTATGAGCGCTTTAGTGCCATGTTTGAAAAGTACACCAAAAAAGCCGGTAAGAAACAGTACCTCATTCCCTACTTTATTGCCGCTCATCCCGGTACAACTGAGAACGATATGGTCGAGTTGGCACTGTGGTTGAAGCGTCACCGCTTTCGCGCCGATCAGGTGCAAACCTATTATCCTTCACCCATGGCCACCGCCACCGCGATGTATCACTCAGGGCGCAATCCCTTGCGGCGCATCAGTTATAAGCGGGGTGAAAAAATCAGCCCGGTGCGTGATCTCGATAAGCGTCGTTTACACAAGGCCCTGTTGCGTTATCACGATGAGGCCAATTGGCCCCTAATTCGTGAGTATTTGCAGACGGCAGGGCGGGCTGAGTTGATAGGCGATGGCGAGCATTGCTTGATCCCGGCTGAAAATACCCGGGCTAGCGGTCACAAGGGCGCGAAAAAGTCGCGCCACTTTTCGACTCAGCATGTACGCCGGAAAAATCCCTTGGGCAATGGCCGAAAACCAAAGGGGCGTAGTCGACCTCAGGGTTGAAAGATGTAGAGAGGAGTTGCTTTCTTAAATCTTGGCTTTAAGGCCTGCTGAGCGATGTTTGACGAACTCAGGGATTCGCATGCCCACGATGAGTAACAGTATCGAGGTCGTCGAAAAACCCAGGGCATAGGCCGCGAAACTATCACCACTGTAATGCAGGAAGCTCCAACTCAGCAGTGCACTAACACTGGCTAAAACGGCGAGTCCCCGCCTGAAAACGCCTTTTTTGTGCGCGGCAAAAAATGCTATGCCAGCGCCCAGTAACAGTAGCCCAAGGATATGGTCAAGGCCTGTTAAAGGGTGTACCAGGCCACTTAGTAATGAGGCTGAGCTAAATTCAGTTTCTGTGTGTGCAAGGCTGGGTGTGGCTATGGTGGTGGATAAGAGTAGGGTGATAAAGGTCGTGGTTTTTTCTGTTTGTCTCATCCGACTTGTCTCCTGGGGCTATTGAGGGTGTTCGCTGGTACTTGATGTTGTTCAGCACACCTTGATGTAATTCGGCACACCTTGTGCCTTGGTATCAGTATGCAAAAGATTATGCCGTAAAAAATTCGCTTGTGCTGACTTTCACGCTCCCTTGGTACTTGGAAAGAGACAGTTGACTTTTATCGTTGCTGTTTCCTCGCTTGCCGTTTTCTTCTGTGGGGCTTCCCGGTATGATTTTCGGCATTGTAAAGCCACCGACAAGCGTAGGATATGAAAGCAGCTCGACAGTCACCAATGCTTGCCGCCTCAGGATGGTCTGCCTCCCTTGAGCTTACGGCGAGTCCCCGCGCACAGCGCACGGTGCTCAGTCGAAATGCCCATGTAGGCCCTCTACGCGTACAGCGGCCGTTCTACCCAGAGGGCGGCATTTGCCACGCGTACATCCTCCACCCTCCGGGAGGACTGGTTGCCGGTGACAAACTCGATATTAACGTCCACTGTGAAAAAGCGAGCCAGTTGTTACTCACTACGCCTTCGGCTGGCCGTGTGTATTGCTCAAACCAGCAGCGCCAGGCGCAAACACAGACGGTGAATATTCGTGTAGACGCTGGGGCGCGTTGCGAATGGTTGCCCCAGGAGAGTATCGTTTTTGACCGTGCCGAGGCAGTCAATCGCCTGTCGATCTCCCTTGCAGAAGGCGCTCAATTTAACGCCTGGGAGATAACGTGTTTGGGGCGGCCTGCATCTGGTGAGTTATTTGAGGGGGGGCAGTTGCAGCAACGTTGGGATATTTATCGCGAAGATCGCCCTCTTTTCTTAGAGCGCGCTAATTTTCTCGGGGGCGGTGAACAGCTGCAATCGGCCTGGGGGTTAGGTGGGGCAAGCGTGGTGGGTACTTTGGTATCGACTTGTGAT
>JBFJYH010000100.1:0-3699 GCA_041622675.1 Porticoccaceae bacterium | reverse complement strand
GTTTTCATGATGGGAATAAAATCATCGACAGCTGCCTTAGGGTTGTCAAAATAATAGGCGCGAGAGTTTTGTAAGGTGGCTTGTACCGCCAGTGGAGCCTGCTTGGCAATTTCTTCGGCCAGCTCCAGAGCGCGATTAAACTCTTCACCATCATCGACAATCTCTTGAATGAAATTGTAACGCAGGGCTTCTTCGGCATTGAATTCATACCCCGTGAGCAAGACCTTCATTGCGTTGCCCCATCCTGCGCGCTCGACCATGCGGAAGGTGGCGCCAGCTGCCGCCATGACACCACGGCCTACTTCAAGCTGTGAATAGCGCGCACTCTTTGCTGAGACGACAATCTCTGTTGCCAGCATCAATTCAATAGCAGCGGTGTAGCAAATACCGTTCATGGCCGCGACCACGGGTTTAGTGCGGAAAGGGGGGTTGAGTGAGAAGGGGTCAATGCCATTAGTGGGCAAAATTGCTTCGCCATTTTTCATCGCGTCAGCAAATTTTGGCAAATCGAGGCCAGCTGTAAAATGTTTGCCGTGGGCGAAAAGTACGCCGACCCAGAGATCGTCATTGTTTTCTAATTCGGCGTAGGCATCAGCCAGTTCACTGAACATCTTTGGCGTAAAGCCATTGTATTTTTCGGGGCGGTCGATGCCCATTAAAAAAATATTGCCACGCACCTCGGTGCTAATTTGGCCATCGGGGTGACGGTTGTTTTCATCGCTCGTGTTATTCATCGTGTGGATCCTGTTATTTAAATACTGGTAATGTTTTTATTAAAAGCGTGGGTCCTTAATTGCTATGGGCCGAAACTTTTTTCTGTAGGTTATGTGCCCGTAAATACAGGTTCGCGCTTTTCCATCATTGCGGCGATGCCTTCGTGTGCGTCATTGGAGTCAAAACTTGTCGATTGATGGTGAGCCTCACTGGCTAGGCGCGAATGGGGGTTCCAGTCGAGGTTGTTAATAATCGACTGTTTCATTAACTGTACGGCGTTTGGTGCACAGGCGGCGATTTCTTCAGCCAGTTCAAGCGCTTTAGGCCACACTTGTTCAGGGGGTAGGGCGTAGTTAAACAGGCCGAGATCTTCACCCTCAGTACCGTTGAAGCGCCGTCCGGTGAACATCAATTCATTGGCTTTGGCCAAACCAATAAGACGGGGCAGCATGTAGGATAATGACATGCCCGAGTGCATGCCCAGACGCGCGAAGTTGGCACCGTAGAGTGCATTAGTGTTGGCGACGCGAATATCACTGAGTAGGGCGACACCAAAACCGCCGCCAATGGCATGGCCGTTTAGTGCAGCGATGACCGGCACTTTGATATTGAGCAGTTCCATGCAAATACTGTAAGTATCGATCAAGCCCTGCTGACTAAAAGGTATTTTTGAATTTTCAGCACCACCTTTAAAATCACCACCGGCACAAAAGTTTTTCCCAGTGCCGGTAATAATAAGACAGCGAATAGCGCTGTCATTTTTGGCAGCGGTGATAGCTTCTTCTAAGGCCTCAAGCATTTCCGGCGTCAGGCTATTGCGATTGGCCGGGCGATTAAACACCAGCTGTCCAATGAAACTGTACGGGGGCTTTTGGCTATGTGTTACCCCTTCAATATTTGTGTCGCTTAAACGGGCATACCAAGCCGCTTTGTCACTCATGGTTTTAATGTCCTAAGCATAATGTGGGGTGGCAACTTCGCGGTGTACATAGCCTTCATCGCCGGGTATGAGGGGAGGGGCGCCCTTTTTGTCAGCCTTAACGGGCAGAATTCTGGGTAGATCGCGAAACTGTGCGACCGTCTCGAGGAGACTTTGGCTTTGCTCGTGTCCCGTTAAGCCCTGTATGTTTTTGATGGTGGGAAAAAATATTTGAAAGTCTTCTTCACGCTGTTTGCGCAGCGCTTCTGCTGGGTTAATCCAACACTGTGAAACCACTTCGTGGTTATCGATAATGGGTTCTTGCTCAGCGGGGGCGCGACAAATAAAGAAGCGGGTGTCAAAGCGGCGTGGCATCACGATGGGGGTGACCCAATGACTGTAGTAGTACATCTGGTCAGTGGCTAGGGTGAGTTCCTCTCTGCGGCAAATCTCTAATAAATTCATTTCACCTTTGTTTAAGGCATCTCGATATTCAATAAAACGCTGTTTCACCGCAGGTGAATTAAAGCTGACGATTTTTCCGTTTTTGTCATAGGCGAGTAAAATCCCCGCTTCTTCAAAAACCTCACGAATGCCGCCCATCCAGTAAGCCAGGCCATATTTGGGTACGCTAAGAATATGACTCGCATCTTGGTCTGTGTGGCCGCTATAGAGGTTCTCGTAGGCTTTGTCGGCGTCGTGTAAATCGACTTTGCCGCCGGGGAAAACAAAGGCACCACTAAAAGATTCGGATTTCCCGCTGCGTTCCTGTAGCAGTATTTCGATACCATTTGCGGAGTCGCGAACTAGAATCACGGTGGCGGCGTAGAATAATTCGGGGTTTTCCATGGGTTTTTATTCCTTAAAATCACAAGGTCATTTGTTACGGTTGTTCGCACAAGGCCCTGTGAAGCGTGATTGTGGCAGGCCTTGATCCAGATTTTTACATGATGGTAAGCCTAACTAAATATGCAGAGCTAAACTACCATTGCGCAACAAGGTGTCGATCAAGGCTTGTTCACGGTGATCGAGAACACCTAACTCAGCTAATTCAAAACGCTGGGCGTCGGCCAATGTGTTTGCGAAGGCCAGCGTGCAGGGATATAGCTCTCCATCTACCGCCAGTATGGCGGGTTCACCGGCTAGAGCGGCGAATCGAGAGGCGGGGTGATGGCACAGTACCGAACTGCTATCGAGTGTATTGAATGAGGGGTGAGCTTCATCGGCCTCACTGTCAGGGTCAATGCCAATGCCTAATACAAGGTCAGGGTATTTGCGTGTTGTCATAAAGCGGGCGAACCACTCCGCCAGTTGTGCTTTGTCATCGAGCTGGCGCAGAAGCAAGCTTCTCACTTCATCGATAAAACGTTCATCAATGGCGCCTTTGGCCATTGTGCTGGTCAAAGGGGGGTCGCGATATATCAGTGCGTCAGTGGCAGTCTTTTGGGTGAGGAGTTCAGTGGCCAGGTCGCTGAGTAATTCTGTTGCACTGGGGGCGCGGAAGCCAATGGAGTAGGTCATGCACTCGCCTTCAGCAATACCCCAGTGGGCCAGGCCGGGAGGTAAATAGAGCATATCGCCGGGTTCAAGCAGCCATTCTGCACTTTGTTCAAAATTATCGACTATACATAGTTCCGGGCCTTCCAGCAGAGGCGTATCGTTGTCGCAGTACTGGCCAAGCCGCCAACGTCGCTGACCCTGGCCCTGTAGTAAAAACACATCGTATTGGTCGAAATGGGGGCCGACACTGCCCTGATCGGCGGCGTAGCTGAGCATAATATCGTCGACTCGCCACTGGGGCAGAAAGTCAAAATGGCTGAGCAGGTCGTGAACCTCTGGCACCCATTGGTCGACGGCTTGTACTAGTAATGTCCAGTGACTGGGCGGCAGGCTCTGAAAGCTTTCATCGCCAAAAGGCCCGCACTGCAAGGTCCAGTAGGGCGAGGTTTTACTTTCAATAATGAGCCGCGATTCAATATCTTCTTCCAGCGCCAGGCCGGCCAGTTCATCGGCCTCAAGGGGCGAGATGAAGCCGGGCAGGGCCTGGCGAATTAACAGGGGTTTGC
>JBFJYH010000099.1:0-3786 GCA_041622675.1 Porticoccaceae bacterium | reverse complement strand
GGGTGCTCGACCTGCAGGCGGGTGTTCATCTCCATAAAGTAGAAGGTGTCATCGGTATCGAGTAAAAACTCCACGGTCCCCGCGCCTTCGTAGTTGATGGCTTTGGCGGCGAGCAGGGCGGCGTCACCCATGGCCGCGCGTACCATTTCATTCATACCCGGTGCGGGGGCTTCTTCAATGACTTTTTGGTGACGCCGCTGTACCGAGCAATCGCGCTCAAACAGGTAAACGCCGTTGCCGTTCTGGTCGCAAAAGACTTGTATTTCGACGTGGCGGGGTTGGGTGAGGTATTTCTCGACCAGCATGCGATCGTCGCCAAAGCTCGACAGCGATTCGCGCTTGGCCGCTTCTAGTGCTTCGTCAAATTCTTCGCTGCTCCACACTTCGCGCATGCCCTTGCCGCCACCACCAGCCGTAGCTTTGAGCAGTACGGGGTAGCCCATATTGTCGGCGTGTTGCTTTAAAATAGCGGGGCTTTGGTCGTCGCCGTGGTAGCCGGGCACCAGAGGAACACCGGCTTTTTCCATGATTTGCTTGGCGGCTGACTTTGAGCCCATCGCTTCAATAGCACCCACGGGTGGACCAATAAAAACAATACCGTTGGCTTTACAGGCTTCGCTAAAGGCGGCATTTTCGGAAAGAAAACCGTAGCCAGGGTGTACGGCCTGGGCACCAGTTTTTTTCGCGGCATCGAGTACGCGCTCACCCAGCAGATAGGAGTCTTTCGAGGGTGCGGCGCCGATGTTCATGGCTTCATCGGCCATGGTGACATGCAGGGCGTTGGCATCGGCATCGGAGTATACGGCCACGGTGCGAATACCCATCTTGCGCGCAGTGCGAATAACGCGGCAGGCAATTTCGCCGCGATTGGCAATTAAAATTTTATCGAACATCGTTTTGTCTTCCCTGCAGTTGAGGTGTATTGATGCCTTAACTGCTATTAGTTTTTACATTAAATTGTAACGCTAACTATTTGTTATTTATGTTGTTTGAAAGGGATGTTACATTCTAAAGACGCCAAACTTGGTGTCTTCAATTTCTTTGTTTAGGCTGGCCGAGATACACAGGCCGAGTACAGTGCGGGTATCGGCGGGATCGATAATGCCGTCGTCCCAAATGCGCGCCGAGGCAAAGTAGGGGTGCCCCTGCTTCTCGTAGAGATCAATCACCGGTTGCTTAAAGGCGGCCTCTTCTTCCTCGCTCCAGGTCTCACCCTTACCCTCAATCTGGTCGCGCTTAACACTCGCCAATACGCCGCCGGCCTGCTCGCCGCCCATCACGGAGATGCGCGCGTTGGGCCACATGAATAAAAAGCGAGGGTCATAGGAGCGGCCGCACATACCGTAGTTACCTGCACCAAAAGAGCCGCCAATAATAATGGTGAACTTCGGCACCTTGGCGCAGGCCACCGCGGTGACCAGTTTGGCGCCGTGCTTGGCGATGCCGCCAGCTTCGTACTGCTGGCCGACCATAAAGCCGGTGATGTTTTGTAGGAATACTAAGGGGATTTTACGCTGGCAGCAAAGCTCGATGAAGTGGGCGCCTTTCTGTGCTGACTCGCCAAACAGAATACCGTTGTTACCGAGTATGCCAACCGGATAACCGTGAATACGGGCAAAGCCGCAAACCAACGTGGTGCCGAACAGCGCTTTAAATTCGTCGAATTCCGAGCCGTCGACCACGCGTGCAATCACTTCGCGCACGTCGTAAGGTTTCTTGCTGTCTTTGGGTACCACGCCGTAAATGTCTTTGGCGTCGTACAAGGGTTCAACAGGTTCTCGCACATCGAGCTGAGCGGGTTTTACACGGTTGAGACGGGCGATGGACTGGCGCGCCAGTTGCAGGGCGTGGTGGTCATTTTGTGCGTAGTGGTCGGTAACACCCGAGGTGCGACAGTGTACGTCGGCACCACCGAGGTCTTCGGCGCTGACAATTTCGCCAGTGGCCGCTTTTACCAAGGGCGGGCCACCGAGAAAGATGGTGCCTTG
This sequence comes from Porticoccaceae bacterium, assembly GCA_041622675.1. Taxonomy (GTDB): domain Bacteria; phylum Pseudomonadota; class Gammaproteobacteria; order Pseudomonadales; family Porticoccaceae; genus Reddybacter. The sequence continues at coordinate 1,798 of JBFJYH010000099.1, read as the reverse complement.
CTCTTTAACAATAATCGATTCATCGGCCATGGCCGGCATATAGGCACCGCCCGCTGTGCAGGAGCCCATCACAACGGCAATTTGCGGGATGCCCTTTGATGACATGACGGCTTCGTTAAAGAAACTACGGCCAAAATGCAGGCGGTCGGGGAATATTTCGGCCTGCATCGGCAGGAAGGCACCACCGGAATCCACCAAATAAATACAGGGCAGATTGTTTTCATCGGCGATGGTTTGGGCGCGAATCTGTTTAGTACAGGTCAATGGGTAGTAGGTGCCGCCCTTGACTGTCGGGTCGTTAACAATAATTAGGCATTCCTGCCCGGCGACCCGACCAATGCCCGTGATTAAACTGGCTCCAGGCACATAGTCGTCATAGCATTCCCAGGCGGCAAATTGTGAAAACTCCAAGAAGGGGCTGCCGGGGTCGAGTAAGTGTTTAAGGCGGTCGCGGGGCAGGAGCTTGCCACGGCTTTCATGGCGGTCGCGAGATTTCTGGTTGCCACCAAGGCTGAGTTGGGCGATTTTCTCGTTAAGGTCGTCGACGATGCTCTGCATTTGGGCGGCGTTGTCGGCAAACTCGGTGGTGCGGGTGTTTATTTTCGATTTCAATACGGCCATGGAAGCGCTTCTCTTTGGCTATTGTTGCTGGAGTTAATTGTGCAAGGTTTAGCTTTACTGCAAGACCTTGGGGAATGTGGCGCGGTGGAAGCCGTTGTAGGCTTCGTTATTGCGTTGTGCGCGTTTGATTTTGCGGCCCAATGGCGAGCTTAAGCACAGTGAGCTACCACCATCGACTTTGAGGGTGACGCCGTTGATGTAGCTGGCGCCATCACTGAGTAAAAAGCACACCGCCGAGCTGACTTCTGACTCGGTACCGACGCGGTTGAGAGGTACGGACTCGGGGAAGTGGGGAATGCATTCGACCATTTCTGGGTCTTCGTAGGTGTCGAGGCCCGACGAGCCCAAATAACCGGGTGCCACGGCATTGAGACGTACCCCCGCATAGGCCCATTCGACGGCAGCCGTTTGGGTGAGGTTTTCCATACCGGCGCGGGATGCGCCAGAGTGAGACATTCTGGGCATGCCGCCAAAGTTGTCGGCGGTAATGTTGACGATGGCACCACCGTGTTCTTTCATCGACTTGAGAAAGACAGCCTTGGAGACAATAAAGCCGCCGAGCAGATTGGTGCGTACCACAGCGAGAAAGCCGTTGGGACTAATGTTCTCGAGGTCGGCGGGGAACTGACCGCCCGCGTTATTCACCAGACCGTGAATCTGGCCGTGGCCGGCAACGAACTTGTCGATCACGGCCTCAACCGCTTCGGCATCGCGAATATCGGCGCAGCCGTAGTCGACGATAGCGCCGGGGTTGTCGCCCTCTATTTCAGCTTTCACAGTAGCCAGTTTTTCCTCTGTGCGCCCCATCATCAAAATGGTTGCGCCCAGCGAGGCAAGTTCGTGGGCGATACAGCGGCCAAAGCCACTGCCAGAGCCTGTGACCAGTATGGTCTTGCCCTTAAAGTGGTCGTCTTTCAGTACAGATTGGTAACTCATGACGTTGATTCCCTTGTCGATAATTATTGCTGCTTTGGCCGTTTCCTGCTTTTATATTTGTTTTTAAATCAATTGCTTACTTCGATTCATTAAAGAGCTCTCTACCTACGAGCATGCGGCGGATTTCAGAGGTGCCTGCACCAATTTCATAGAGCTTGGCATCGCGCAATAAGCGCCCGGTAGGGTACTCGTTAATGTAGCCGTTACCACCCAGAGCCTGTATTGCTTGTAGGGCCATTTG
>JBFJYH010000098.1:0-3799 GCA_041622675.1 Porticoccaceae bacterium | reverse complement strand
CTCAACGGCCTCTCTTTATAAACGGCTCACCACAGCCACGGAATTAATTCCGGAAGGCGATGAGACAGAATCTTGCTATCAAAGTATTATGGCGCTCGATTTATCTGTAAAGAAAAGCGGCGCTTTAAAGAGCCGCTAGTGCTTCAGCGGCTTCGCTTATTAATGCCGGACCACGGTAAATAAAGCCGGTATAAACCTGCACCAAACTCGCCCCGGCATTGACCTTTTCGTAGGCATCGGCGCCGCTGGCGATACCGCCCACACCAATAATCGGCAGGGCACCGTCAAGTGCTTTGGCCAGCTTGGCGATGACTTCAGTTGCGCGCTCACGCACGGGCCAACCACTTAAGCCACCCTGTTCGCCCGCCAGTCGTGAGTGTTTTATCGGCTCCCGCGACAGGGTGGTATTGGTGGCGATAACACCATCAATACCGTGTTTAATCAGCTGGCGCGCCATGTCAATAATTTGCTCGTCATCTAGGTCGGGGGCAATTTTTAATGCCAGCGGCACATAGCGGCCCTGTTCATCGGCGAGACGGGTTTGGGTTTGTTTCAGCGTGGCTAACAATTCGTCGAGCTGCTGGGCGTGTTGCAAGTCTCTTAGGCCGGGCGTATTGGGTGAGGAAATATTGACCGCAATATAGTCGGCGTGGGCATAGACATTTTCCATGCAGTGGCGGTAGTCGTCACTGGCCTTTTCGACCGGGGTATCAAAATTTTTGCCAATATTAATACCCAATACGCCTTTAAATTGCCGCTCGCGAACCTGGGCCACCAGGTGGTCGACACCCAAATTATTAAAGCCCATGCGATTAATAATGGCCTGATATTCGGGCAGGCGAAACAATCGCGGCTGGGGGTTGCCCGGCTGGGGTCGCGGGGTGATGGTGCCAATTTCAACAAAGCCAAAACCCAGTTGCGCCAGCGCATTAAAATAGTCGCCATTCTTATCGAGGCCCGCCGCCAAACCGACCGGATTGGGAAAGGTTAAGCCCATGACTTCAACAGGCTGGGCCGTGGGTTTTGGCCAATGTTTTAGCAAACCCAAACGCGACGACAAGGCAATGGCATTTAAAGAGAGGTGATGAGAGGTCTCGGTGGGAAGTAGAAACAAAGCCTTGCGCGCTAGCTGATACATAGTGTCCTCGGTGACGGTTGGCCAATAAAGCGCCCGATCGGCTCCCTGTGGTGGCTATCACCGCCCCAAACAGCCGTCTTAAAATAGGCGGCAAGGATAAGCCACCCTCGCAGGCAAGTCACCATTGGCGTACGCTCGACAGCCAGCGGTTGCTGGTCAGAGATGAGCTGTCATACAGCCCCGAGGAGCGTAGAAGTGCTCACAAAAAATGCTATTGAACCCGAGCGTCTGAGCCTTGTCTTACCAAAACCTTGCGGCGATGATTAAAAACCCTTGCCCTACGGCTTGTAAATACTACAATCGCCGCCATAACAAAAGTCGTCATCCTTCATTTTATAAGGCCTAAGCAGTTGCCCATGAGTGTATTTACACAAGTCGAATCCTTACTTTCCTACCTCAACCAAACCATTGTCGGCCAGGAGCACCTCGCCCACCGGCTAGTAATGGCGCTATTGGCCGATGGCCATTTGTTAGTTGAGGGCGCGCCCGGTCTCGCTAAAACCAAAGCCATTAACACCCTGGCCAAGGGTATTGATGCCGACTTTCACCGCATACAGTTCACGCCCGACTTATTGCCTGCAGATGTCACGGGCAGTGATATTTACCGCCCCGAAAATGCCAGCTTTGAATTCCAGGCCGGGCCTATTTTCCACAATCTGGTGCTGGCCGATGAAATTAATCGCGCCCCCGCCAAAGTTCAATCGGCTCTGCTGGAAGCGATGGCCGAGCGGCAGGTGAGTATCGGCAATAAAATCTACCCACTGCCCGAACTGTTTTTGGTGATGGCAACACAAAACCCCATCGAACAGGAGGGAACTTATCCGCTGCCCGAGGCCCAGCTCGATCGCTTTTTAATGCATGTTACCGTGGGCTACCCTAACGCCGAGGCGGAGCGAAAAATCCTCGCCCTGGTCAGAGACGAAGCCACTGGCACCACCAGCGCTCCCGGCCCTGAAATCGACCAGGCGACACTATTCAGCGCCCGCAAAGAAGTACTCGGCGTGCACATGGCCGCTAATGTTGAGGAGTACCTGATACAACTCATTCAGGCAACGCGCCAACCCCGCGCTTATGGAGAGCAGCTCGACCACTGGCTCGAGTACGGTGCCAGCCCCCGAGCGACCATCGCCCTTGACCGTTGCAGCCGCGCAAATGCCTGGATCGACGGGCGAGATTTCGTCACACCCGACGATATTCGTGCGGTCGCCCACGACATTCTGCGCCATCGTCTGCTGCTCAGTTTTGAGGCCGAAGCCAACGGCGTCACCGCCGACCAAGTGATTGACACCTTGCTAGCCAACGTTGCCTCTGCCTGAGCTCATAATGCCGATACTTTTGATGAGCATTAACAAGCGCCGTACCCTTGCCCACTATGTCCTCGCCAACTAAGCTTTTGTTCAGTCGGTTCTTGTCGACAAAGCCCTCTGCAAATCCAGCAGCAGTCAACGCGGGCCCTTCGTCACGCCCACCGGCCAGTGTCGTCGCCCCTATTGCCGAACTCGCCAAGTTGCGTTTTGCCGCTCGCGAGTTAACTCTGTCACGCCAACGCCCGGTAAAAAGCGCGCTCAATGGCACTCGCCGCTCGCGCTTTCGTGGCCGCGGCATGGACTTTGACGAAGTGCGACCCTATCAACCAGGCGACGATATTCGCTCCATCGACTGGCGCGTAACAGCCCGCACTACCAGCCCCCATACCAAAATATTTCGCGAGGAGCGCGAGCGCCCGTTAATGGTGATATGCGACCTGCGCCAAACGATGTTTTTCGGCGCTCGTCGCTTGAAATCGGTATGTGCCTGCGAAATTGCCAGCCTGCTGGCCTGGGCCGGACTAAATGCCGGTGAACGCATTGGCGCCCTGGTATTCGGCCCCGACAAACAACGCGATATTCGCGCCCGCCGCAGCCAACACAGCGTGCTGCAACTGATTCAGGCCCTGCACGAAACCAGCATGGCACTCTTGTCTTCAAACAGCTCTTCAAGCAAACCGTCAAACACGCTACGAGACGAGCAAGACACTGCAATCGCCACGCAGAGCGAAGGCTTCAGCCTGAGTGAAATTCTCGAAGATACCCGTCGCGTTGCCCGCCCCGGTACCAGCGTAATGATCATTAGTGACTTTCATGATCTCGACGCAAGCGGCGAACGCCACCTATTTGAACTGGCTCGCCATTGCGAACTCAGTTTGTTCCACATTCACGACACACTCGAAAGCCAGTTGCCACCACCCGGGCAATATCAGGTTCGCAACGCCACCCAACGCTTTTTGTTGAACACAGCCAATAGCAAACTGCGCAGCCGCTTTGAACAACGTTATCGCGATAAAGAGCAACATTTACAAAATACCGCTATGCGCCTTCAACTTCCCCTGCTCAGTTTTTCTACCGACGCGCCCGTGCTCAACACACTGCGCCAGACCTTCGCTAGGCAGGGGCAGCGCAAACGCTCATGAATAATCCCGCCTTAGAACAACTCAGAGACATTCACCTACCCCAGGCCGTGCAGTGGTGGCCACCCGCGCCCGGGTGGTGGATAGTCACAGCTCTGACTTTGGCCTTGCTCGTTTGGCTGGTGCGCTACTTACAGGGGCGTTATCGCCGCCGGTATTTTCGCAGTGAAAGTCTCGATTTACTGCAACAAATTTGGCTCGACTATCAGCAAGCT
>JBFJYH010000097.1:0-3820 GCA_041622675.1 Porticoccaceae bacterium | reverse complement strand
TAAAGACGAAGTGAGAAAAATTGGTCTCGAACTGGGCCTGCCCTACGATATGGTCTATCGTCACCCTTTTCCTGGCCCCGGCCTGGGCGTGCGTATTCTCGGTGAAGTGAAAAAAGAATTCGCCGACTTACTCCGTGAAGCTGATGCCATTTTTATTGAAGAACTCTACCGTGCAGACCTCTACCACAAAACTAGCCAAGCCTTTGTCGTCTTCCTGCCGGTTAAGTCTGTTGGTGTCGTGGGCGATGCGCGCCGCTATGAATACGTGGTGTCACTACGCGCAGTAGAGACTATCGACTTTATGACAGCCCGCTGGGCTCACTTACCTTACGACTTTCTCGAGCTTGTTTCAGGGCGTATTATCAATGAAATATCGGGTATTTCTCGTGTTGCCTACGATATATCTTCAAAGCCACCGGCGACGATTGAGTGGGAGTGACCTCAATTTGCAATCTATTAAAACATAAGAAAAATTAATATAGTTGACGATTTTTCTGCATTATCAATGGTATTGCCTGAGACCTAGTTAAGGTCGAGCTTCAATACCATGAATAGTGTTCCAATGACTCATTGCATTGGGCAAATACTCGGCATATTGATTTGAAAAACTATATGTATTTAGGGATTTTTTAAATCGTCACACTGGGCCAATAAATCAAAAAGTTATCGCGAACTAATTTTTAAGGAAGCTCCAATACATCGATCAAACACGGCTGCCCTAGGGTGGTAGTTACAACTTATGCCAGCGATATTGGCTGTTACCCACTCTGTTGGGTAATACCTTGAAGATCGAGTTCAAAACCTGCGTTGATAATAATGTGCTCAAACAAAAACGTTGGGCGCGCCATTACCCTCGCGAAGGGGTGAACCCCATCCAGCTCAATATAGAGCATTGAGGATGGCAGCAGCAAAGGTTCCCCGGTCATAGCCTTTGTAAAAGCTTTCACCGGCAAGCTGCTGAAACAATTTGTTAGCTCTGTAGTAATACGTTTTCAGGTACAAAAGCGAATGGCGCCTGCTGTTAACATCTCAATGCCGCACAGCTAGCCTGCCCATTCATTATCACCCTCAAAAAGCTCTCGGTGAAGAGACTGGAACTCGTCCAGATCGTACGGAGGGGTGTCGAGCTCAATTTTTTCAACAGCTAGCTCAGTCAATTCCGCTACAGCCCGTTCCTCATCGGCCTCAATATTCGGCAGATATTGCAATACGTTGCTATCGGGATAGAAATTAGGCTAATCGCCAGTGCTGTATTTACTCATCACCATCCTAGCGTTCTGCACTTAGTTTGAATAGCCCCTATCACTGTAGACACTCCGCATGGTAAAAATCAACCATCGGAGGAAGTATGAATCAACGTCGTAAATTTACTGAAGACTTTAAGCAAGAGGCAGCGGCTCAAGTCATTGAACGTGGTTACCCCATTAGGGCTGAGGTTGATCTTTTTGCCAGAGCGAGTGACGCGGTGTTTGAGTAGATCAAGAGTGAGATTGCCGATCCGGAGCTGCTTCGAGAGGGTGGACGTGGCGCTGCGGCGCAGAAAGGTGCGTATCCGGGTTAACAGCTCGGTAAAGGCGAAGGGCTTGACTTAAATAGTCATCGGCGCCGGTTCCAGATCCTTGACACGAACATCAACGCTGCCGTGGGCGATTAAAAAGAGTACGGGAGTCTGCCGACACGATTCGCGTAACGCTTGCAGAATGCGCCAGCCGTCCACATTCGGCAGCATGACGCCCAGAATGGTCAGGTCGAAGGTTTCGGTCATGGCCAGAAGATGTCCGTTTAGGCCATTGCGTGCGAGAACGACCACAAATCAGGCCACGGTCAGTCCTTGGCGCAGATAGTCGCCCGTCTGGACCTCGTCCTCCGCAATCAACAGTCGCATGATGCCTTGCTCCAAGGCTTGATATTGTAATAATCTAGTGGGTTGGGGCCAACGGTACGATGACACCCTGATGACAACAATGTAATGTAGCGGTTATCTGACAGGCAGGGCTCGTTGGTTAGGCTGGATGTGTTTCGGGGAATCGGCAGGCCGCCTTTCATATTGACAGGATTGAGGAGTAACACCATGCAACGAAAAACGCTCTCTTGGCAGACCACCCTGGCTGTGTCGGGGCTTTTGCTGGTCTTCTCAGCTCAGGCTCATGAGATTGAGAAACACATGAAGGATGCCGAAAATCCAAATTGTGCAGCGATGAAGAATATAGACATTGCCAAGATGGACCCGGATGATCCGGTTACGCAGGCTATTATGCAGAAATGCATGAACGAATTACATGCGGACGAGTTAACGCCGGATATCTCTCGTGGCGACCAGCCTGAAGCGGCAAAGAAAGACGCAGCGAAGCGTCCTTAGGAGAAATGGTGGCAGCTCCCAAATTTCTGTCCTGTATTAAATGTCTTGTCGTTGCGTTAGGTGTCGCTATCGCAGCCAGCGTAGCGTTCATTTATTCTGGCCTCTACCCCATGGGGGTCGATGATCGCCATACCGCATTGACCTATTGGGCGCTAGAAACGTTACGTGAGCGCTCCATCAGTCGGGCCTCGGCTGACATCGAGGTGCCCTCAGACCTAGATACCCCCGAGCGTTTGCTGGCTGGCGGGGCCGACTATAACGACATGTGTGCCGGTTGCCACCTCCAACCTGGCAAGGCCGAGAACGATTTTACCCTGGGCCTTTATCCTGCGCCGCCGAATCTGACTCGGCAGATTCAGGGGAGTGACAATCTTGAGTCGTGGGCCCAGCGTCGTTTCTGGATCATCAAGTATGGCATCAAGGCCTCCGGTATGCCGGCTTGGGGGCCGGGGCACAATGATGAACGGATTTGGAACATGGTCGCCTTTCTACAGCGACTTCCTGATTTGTCGTCCGAGCAATACCAAATTCTGAGTGCTCGTGGTGCCGCTGAGTCCAGTCACCATTGATCCTTCGTATAACGAGGCCTGAGTACTGGTTTCGCATCACCTTTAGTCTTTCGACTAGCGGGGGGGTATGAGATGGAAGAATCGATCAAGCCGGGTCGCCGGCGGTATTCTTGCCAGTATCTTTGCAGTCTCGCGTATGCTGGAGATGCTGGTGGAAATGAAGTTGGTGCCCCACAGCCATTTCGGCATATCCGGCAGCATTTAGACACACCGTGGTCTTCGGTTTGTTCCTCATCGCCTTCTTCGTCCTCTCCGGGATTGCAGCGCTCGGCAGGCTCCAGGTAGCCTGACCAGGAAAAATCATAAGAACACCCGCCCTGAAACCGGTCATTGAACCGGAGGCATACCTTAATGGAGAAGTCCCCCGTTTTGAGCAACACAATGTGGGAGGGACTCTGACTGTGGATGCTGATCGCTGCCGTATCGTCATTATTCCGGTATGGCAAATCTGCCAGCGCACAAGCTACCCGGGTTGGATGGAAGTTCTGATACTGTTTCCCCTCAAAATGATATGAGGGCTTTATGGATGCTTGCGTATCTAGCATTGCGCGAAAGCGCCTTTATAATGGATCTTGCTTCTTGCGTCACTCTCTACTTTGACGGCTGAAATCAGTGTTGATCATTTCTCCAACGATGATTTTTTAAGGGGATTTAAAGAGCAGAGTTACATCGAACGCTTGTTTCGTTGTGACGACATGTCGCTGCTCCGCAATTGTCGCTGTTTAGTGTGGTTGAGGCCGAGTGGCGTGCAATCCGTTTATGCAAATTTTCTATTATCGATTGACTTAGCCCTCGATAGGAAAATGTAGTCAGTGATGATTCCATTCAGCAAATTTTTGCCTTGGCGAGCTCTCTGGCCTTATCCTACCTAAGTACGCTGCATTTTGTTCAC
>JBFJYH010000096.1:0-3835 GCA_041622675.1 Porticoccaceae bacterium | reverse complement strand
CTGTTCCCCACGACCGTGGGGATGAACCGACTATCGTTGTATCAGGTAGTGAAAACGCAACCTGTTCCCCACGACCGTGGGGATGACCTGTTGTGGAGATCATTCAAAGATTACTCAATATCAATTAAAAAATGGGTATCTATCCATCATATTAGCCTTGCCTTTAGATCGACGTTTTTTATAGTGTCCGTTCAACCCTGAACGTATCATATTCCTTTACCAGAACCCTTGAGTAAGATACTTTTGTGCGCTTTCTTTAAGAGATTGACGGCTTGCTTATGCCTTCCTATAAGAGTGATACACACAAAATAAAAATTGGTCTAGCATTGGGTAGTGGCTCTGCCCGTGGCTGGTCCCATATCGGTGTTATTGAGGCACTGAAGGCCCACGACATTGAGCCAGATATTATTTGTGGTTGTTCGATTGGCGCCCTAGTGGGGGCATCATATGCCGCTAACAAAATTACGGCTTTAGAAGATTGGGTGCGATCCTTAACGCTACTTGAAACAGCTCGTTTTGCCAGTCTCGATACATCCTTTAATGGTGTGATTAACAAGGATCGTTTACAAAAAGTGCTAAGGCAGTTTATTGCTGAGGACAGCTTTTCTATATCTGATTTAGAGCGCCCCTTTGCCTCCGTGGCAACCGAGTTGAGCAGTGGCCGGGAAGTTTGGTTTACCGAGGGTTCGCTACTCGATGCCGTGTGGGCGTCTATTTCTTTACCGGGCTTGTTTTCTCCTGTGAAGTATAAAAATCGTTGGGTGGTTGATGGGGGTTTGGTCAATCCGGTGCCGATCTCTGTGTGTCGAGCTCTGGGGGCAGATTTCGTTATAGCGGTGAATCTCAATGGCGATCTCGTCGGGCGCCATATCGACAAGCCGGTGAGCAAAGCGGGCGCCGAAAGGCCCCCTCACTGGAGTGACAAGATACGCCGTTCTCTAGGGAGTGAGCCTAATCAAAACCCGAATATTAATGAAATCGACACGAAGGCTCCGGGAGTATTCGAAACCATTGCGGGCTCAATTAACATTGTTCAGGACCGCATCACACGTAGCCGTATGGTTGGGGAGCCGCCGGATATTTTGATTACCCCTGAACTGGCCGATATTGGCTTGCTGGAATTTTATCGCGCCGCAGAGTGTATTGACGAGGGCAAAGATAGTGTGCGCCGTGCCCTGCCGGAGATTGAGCGTTTGCTGAAGAAGCCTGCAGGGTTATAACGCGATTTTTGTATTGTTTGTCACAATGCTGAAGCGCGAAAGGTTAAACACAAAAACAAACTAACACTGAACTTAAGGGGAAATTAATGCGCAAAGTCAAAATAGCGGGCACCGGAATGACCCATTTCGGCAAACGTATGGATGCCACGCTACGCAGCCTCACCACTGAGGCCTTGAATGAAGCAATGCTCGATGCCGCTATTAATGCCGATCATGTCGATACAATCTTTTTTGGCAACGCTGTCGGAGGCTTAATTACTGGTCAAGAAATGATTCCCGGTCAAATAGCACTGCGTGAATCGGGGTTGATGGGTAAGCCAATTATCAATGTTGAAAATGCCTGTGCCTCGGCCTCGACGGCAGCGCATTTGGCTTGGTTGTCGGTGGCGTCCGGGCAAAGTGATGTGGCCCTTGCCATTGGCTCAGAGAAGATGACCCACAAAGATAAAATGCTATCGTTCAAGGCATTAATTTCAGCCATGGATCTTGAAGAAATTAAAGCCGAAACGGGTTCTGACGACCCCTTAACTGCAGGCAGTGAACCGGGCCGTTCTGGCTTTATGGATGTCTATGCCGGTAAGGCGCGTAAGTACATGGAGAGGACAGGCGCGACGATGGAAGACTTTGCCCGTGTTGCTGCCAAGTCGCACAAATTTGGCTCACTCAATCCCAAGGCTCAGTTTCAAAAAGCCCTGACTGTAGAAGAAATTTTAGCCAGCCGTTTGATTATCGATCCCTTAACGCTGGCCATGTGCTCACCTATTGGCGATGGCTCTGCCGTGCTGGTGTTTACCTCCGACGACTTTGCCCGTAAGCACGGTTGCGATGCCGTTACGGCTGAAACCATTACTCTGGTCTCAGGCCAGCCCGGTGGTCGTGGCTGCAACGATAGGGCCGGAGAGAAGGCCTACGCAATGGCGGGTGTTGGCCCTGAAGATGTCAACGTGGTTGAGTTACACGATGCCGCCTCGCCGGCTGAATTGATGTATATCGAGGAGCTCGGCCTGTGCAAACCGGGTGAGGGCGTGCAGATGATTCGCGATGGTGAAACAGATTTGGGTGGTCGTGTACCCGTTAACACCAGCGGCGGCCTGGTGGCGAAGGGTCATCCGGTGGGTGCCACCGGCTGTGCTCAGTTGGTCGAGCTGACTAATCAGTTGCGTGGTCGCTGTGGCAAGCGCCAGGTCGAAGGGGCGAAAGTGGCGCTCGCACAAAATGGCGGAGGCTGGATAGAAGATGATACCGCCGCGACGACGCTGAGTATTCTAACCCGTTAATTCATTGTCTTTGCATTCAACTCTGAAGCACTGCTCGATATAATCTTCAGCCCGTACTGCCAAGGGAGTGCTGAAAAGATGCCTAGTCCACGCATTACCCACATCGCTTTACATGTTGTCGATATCGATGCCTGTATCGACTTTTATCAACAGTGCTGTGGTATGAGCATTGTGCATGCGCGCACAGCGGGAGAGCAGCGCATTGTCTGGATGGCCGAGCCGGGGCGTGAAAGCGATTTTATTTTTGTGCTGATGAATGGCGGGCAAAATCTCGAATTACCCGCTACCGATTACCGCCACTTTGGTTTTGCCCTTGAAAGCCGGGCCGCCGTTGATGTCGTGGCCGAATTGGGCCGCGAGCGGGGTTGTCTGGTGTGGCCGCCACGGGAGGAGAGCTTTCCGGTTGGCTATTACTGTGGGCTGCGCGACCCCAATGGCAATTTTGTCGAGTTTAGTTATGGTCAGCCCCTGGGGCCAGGGGCTGAGCAATTTGAAGATCTGGAATAGGCTGCCACGACAGCAGCCTGCTAACAGTTAGAGGGCAAAGCGTTTAGAAAAACGCCTGAATACCCGTTTGTGCACGGCCTAAAATGAGTGCGTGAATATCCGCTGTGCCTTCGTAAGTGTTGACCACTTCGAGATTCATCATGTGGCGCATAATTGGAAACTCATCTGAAATACCATTACCGCCGAGCATATCGCGGGCAGTGCGGGCAATATCCAGTGACTTCGAACAGTTATTGCGCTTCATCATCGAAATCAACTCAGGGGCAAGCTGTCCCTGATCTTTCAAACGCGTTGCGTTTAAAGAGCCCAGTAAGCCGAGGTGGATTTCGGTTTGCATATTGGCCAATTTCATTTGTATTAATTGATTGGCGGCCAGTGGGCGATCGAACTGCTTGCGGTCGAGCACGTATTGCCGCGCAGTTTGCCAGCAGGTTTCGGCGGCACCTAGAGCACCCCATGAAATACCAAGGCGCGCACTGTTAAGGCAGCCGAAGGGGCCTTTTAAGCCTTTTACGTTGGGCAGTAGGTGGTCTTCGGAGACAAAGACTTCATCCATGACAATTTCGCCCGTGACTGAGGCACGCAGGGCGAGCTTGCCTTCGATTTTCGGTGCCGAGAGCCCCTTCATGCCTTTTTCGAGCACAAAACCGCGAATCACGCCGTCGTCGGTTTTCGCCCACACCACAAATACATCGGCGATGGGTGAGTTGGTGATCCACATTTTATTGCCGGTGAGGCTGTAACCGCCATCGACAGACTTTGCTCGGCTCTTCATGCCGCCAGGGTCGGAACCGTGGTCGGGTTCGGTGAGGCCGAAACAACCGACCCACT
>JBFJYH010000095.1:0-4017 GCA_041622675.1 Porticoccaceae bacterium | reverse complement strand
GTGGGAGGGATCTCCGTAGGCATCGCCACGGCTGACGACACCATCGCTGGCGATATAGTTTACGTTGTTGATTTCCATAAAAAATTCCTGAAAGTAAAGGTGAGTAGGTTTGAATAAGAATTGATCAGAACGGTACTGTTTGGCGAATTGATAATTTTTGTCATGCGACAGCAAGTCGCCTCAGTGTGGCGATATTTGGTTTGAATATGTTGGATCAATGAGAGCTGGTACAGGCGATATAAGTCTTAAGCAGACTGTGCTTTTTCGGCGAGGGCAATACTGACTAGCTACAAAGTGGTGGGGATTCTATCAAAATGCTCTGAATGGAACAATGGCGGTGCTTTTTTAGCCCTGTTAGTCTTGCTGTACCTTTATTGTTTCGTCCGGCGTTTTAGTCTTTGGATATGTCGCACCAGCTGACATTAGGGTAGTTGCTATCTCGCAAAGAGTGGACAAATTTCAGTGTTTTAAAGGCATCAAACCACGTGTGTAGATGTTTGTTGTAGCTTGGTGCTGAGGTGCTGGTGTTGCGTGCCGCTGTGATAGCTTTGCTTGCCCCTATGGCATGTAATACTTTTAAGGTGCTGTTTGGCAGGGGCAGTTCGTTGAGCGCGTGTGTCCGGCTCATCGCCATCGCCTCTAGCCATGTTTTTAGCGCGATAAATATTTGAGGATGGTAAAAAATCTTTGCTTGCTGAATGTTTTCTTCAAGTAATAACTTGCTGACCCCCGGCCCGGTGCCGAAGGGCACGCGGTCGGATTGCCTGGCTTCAATAATGACTTCTGGTTCTTGTAGCTTCTTGATCGCCCCGGTTTTGGCCAACTTGTTGAGCAAATAAAAATCTTCGCCGCCGCTTCGTTTGGGGAATCCTCTTACCTGGGCGTAATGCTTTGCGGCCACAGCGATGGCACTGCCAATCGTTTGGAAGGCGTAGGGTGATCCAGCGCTGTGTAGACCATCCACATATTGATGCATACGCCGTTCGTAGAGGCGAGTCGCCTGGCCCACAGGGGTGTCATCACAGAGGTGCTTGAAGGGATAAATGGCTGCTGCACATGGGGCTTTGTAATTGCTGCTGCCCTCGTTATCGAGAGCGCTAAAGTAATCATTGGGTAAGTGTGCATCGGCATCACTAGTGTAAATCCAAGGCCGTACGATGTGCTTGCTGTGAATCAGTGAGAGGGCTATATCGGCACCGATTTTTCTCGCCAGGCCAACCCCCTGTTTCTCCGGTATTTGTTGTTCTGGGCTAAAACGGTCAACCAGTAAGAGGCTACTGTCGGTGGTGGGGATATGACGAAGTTGCAGGTTGTGCTGTGTTTGTCCATCACGGGTGTCGTCGATCAGCCTTTGCCATAAGTCGCGATTGCTGGCGTTTTCAGCGTTAAGGCCGTCGGGTTGATTGATAACCAGTACGAGTAATATCCGATGTTGCTTGCCTAGGGTGGTAGCCAGGCGATGATAAAAGGCAGGACTTTCTTTGTAGGCGGGAACCACCAGGCAATATTGCCAGTTGCGTGGGCTTGGCGTCTTGGCGAGTAGGGCCTGGGCTAATGCCGCCTCCGGTTCGGCATAGCGCGTCAAATATTTTTGTGTGCTTTTCACGGGTGCCGTGCATCAATGGTGTTCAATGTAGGGCGGCCCGCAGGGGCAGGTTGGCAATGAGCTGGGCTTCGGCATCGAGTAATTGGTCAAGGCGCTCAGTAATGGTTGGCGTTGGAAAATGATTTTCAGCCAGTTCGATAAATAGGTTTTGGTGACGCGCTTCAGAGCGGGTAATGGCGTCGTAAAAGTGTTTTAACTCATCCCCTTCGGCCGACTCGCCCAGAGGTAATGCGGCGGCAATCAGTCCAAAGCGCTCGGCACCACGGGCTTCAATTACCCCACCCAGTAGTAGTCGGTCGAGAAAATACTCGTCGCGGCCATTGCGCGCCTGTTTGCGTAGTTGGTTGATGTAGGAGTCTTTCTCGTCTTTTTGTAGTTGTAGTTGGCGAGCCGTCATCAGTTTCACGACTTCCCGAAAATGATCGAGCTCTTCAATACTCAGATCAATCATAGCGGTGACGATGTCGGGTTTATCGGCGTAGTGCAGGGCCATCGACATTGCCATGCCAGAGGCTTTTTTTTCAGCACCGGCGTGGTCGATAAGAAAGGCGTCGAAATCATCGAGCACAACTTTTGCCCAGTTTGGCGAGGTAGGGTAGCGCAGTTTAAACATCGTGGAGTCACATAGGGCTTCGGGTTATTATGGGCGATTATCGCAGATGCAGGGCCTCTTGCTAAGGTCACTTTGTTAAGCTATTTGTGTTGCTATGTTTTTTGTCCAGTCAATTGAGAGAGTTAAATGATTATAAAGCCAAAAGTTCGTGGATTTATTTGTACCAATGCCCACCCTCAAGGTTGTGCGGCATCGATTAATCAACAAATTGACTACGTAAAAGCTAAGGGGCCGATTGCCGGCGGACCGAAAAATGTATTGGTGATAGGTTCGTCCACAGGATACGGCATGGCTTCGCGTATTACTGCGGCCTTTGGTTGTGGCGCCGATACTTTGGGGGTGTTCTTCGAAAAGCCCCCGACAGAAAAGCGCACTGGATCTGCTGGGTATTACAATTCTGCCGCCATGCAGGCGGCGGCACGCGCAGAAGGTTTATATGCCGAAAGTATTAATGGCGATGCTTTTTCTGATGAAGTCAAAGCAGAAGTGATTGCTACCTTGAAACGCGATATGGGGCCGGTTGATTTGATTGTCTATTCGCTGGCATCCCCTCGCCGCACTGACCCGAAAACGGGCGAAACCTATATCTCATCCCTTAAGCCCATTGGTGAGCCCTTCACAATGAAAGGTGTCAATACTGACACCCTGGCTGTCGATGAGCTTACCGTCGAGCCGGCCACTGAAGAAGAAATTAACAACACAATCAAAGTCATGGGTGGTGAAGACTGGGAGTTGTGGATTGATGCTCTCAGCGATGCTGGCTTGCTGGCCGAGGGTTGTAAAACTACCGCTTACACCTATATTGGTAAAGAGTTGACCTGGCCGCTTTATGGCCACGCCAGTATCGGTATGGCGAAGAAAGATCTCGATCGGGCAAGTACTGCGATTAATGCCAAACTACAGGCTATTGGTGGTGAGTCTCGTGTTTCAGTGTTAAAGGCATTGGTGACACAGGCCAGTTCGGCAATCCCGATCATGCCGTTGTATATTTCTATTCTCTATAAAGTGATGAAAGAAGAAGGTACCCACGAGGGTTGTATCGAACAGATACAAGGTTTGTTTGAGCGCCAGATGTATACCACTGGGCAAGCTGATATTGATAAAGATGGCCGCTGGCGAATGGATGGCGAAGAGTTGAAAGACAGCGTTCAGGCACAGGTTGCAGCACTTTGGGATAAGGTCAATACCGATAACATTGGTGAGCTGACCGACTTTAAAGGCTATCATCAGGAGTTTTTGCGCTTGTTCGGCTTTGGTATCGATGGCGTCGATTATGAGGCAGATACGAGCCCACTGGTTGACTTGTAGAATTGCGCTGGGGTAGCGCAGTAACATAAGATTTTGTTGGCCGTCTCCGGAACTCGCTGGGCGCGGCACTAAGGCCAAATTAAGATGAGGTGTTTATGAGCACAGTAGATCAATTTACCCCCCTGGTGCGGCGCATTAGTGCTCCCAATGGGAGTGCCATGACGGGGCCGGGGACCAATGCCTATTTAATTGGCAAAGAAAAAATTGCTGTGCTTGACCCGGGCCCTATTTACGATAGCCACATCGATGCCATTCTAGCGGCAGGCGGCGACAAAATTCACTGGATTATTGTCACTCACACCCATAAAGATCACTCCCCGGCGGCAAAAATTCTTGCCGAAAAAACTGGCGCACAGTTGATCGGTTGTGTGATGGAGGAACCCGATGGCTTTCAAGATGAAACCTTTGTGGTGGCGGAAAATATTCGCCATGGTGAGCTGTTTAAAACTGACGAATTCACTCTTGAAGCCCTCCATACCCCCGGCCATGT
>JBFJYH010000094.1:0-4036 GCA_041622675.1 Porticoccaceae bacterium | reverse complement strand
TTGGCAGGCTTGCTGTCGATCGCCCTCACCGCTAAACACCACCCGTGGCCCGGTGGCCGGAGAAAACGGAATAGCCGACACCAGCTTGGGGTAGTAGTCGAGGCCGTTGCGGTGGTAGGCATCGGCCCAGGCCCAGTCAAACACGTACTCTCCGAAGGAGTGAGTCTTCACATAGGTGGGCATAAAAGCCGTCCCGTCGGGCGCGTTATCGAGTTCGATATGGGCGGGCAGCCAGCCGGTATTGACGCCAACGCTGGCGCTGTTTTCGAGGCTGTTGAGAAAGGCACGGCTAAGAAAGGGGTAGTCACTCATGGCGGTGAAGATAGCGTGAACTTTACGCTTGAGCAAACCGGCAGGTAAACGTTGCGCCTTTGCCGAGGGTACTTGCAATTTCTAGCTCTGCGTTATGGCGCAGTAATACGTGCTTCACAATGGCAAGACCCAAACCTGTACCGCCCGATTGTGTTGCCCGGCTACTGTCGGCGCGGTAAAAACGCTCGGTGAGCCGGGGTATATGTAAGGGGTCGATACCTAGGCCTGTGTCACTAATATTGACGGTGAGGGCATCGCCATTGCGCGTAATTGCAATGGCTATATCGCAACCTTCGGGGTTGTGTTTCACCGCGTTGTACACCAAATTAGACAGCGCACTATGTAGCTCTTTGGCATCACCTTTGAGCAGGGGTTGCTCACAACTGGTAAAGCGAATGTTGTGTTTGCCCTGACTCAACACCCGGGCATTGTCGATAATGGGCTCAAATAAGGTGTCGAGGTTGACCACTGTTTTAACCGACACGTCGGTGGTTTCAAGGCGCGAAAGCATTACTAGGTCTTCGGCGAGCAAGTTCATGCGCTCGGTTTGCTGGCCCATTTGCTGCAGTGCTTTAGGCCAGGCGGGGGGCAGGTTTTGCAGATCTTGATCTTGCAGGGTTTCAATATAGCCGGTGAGCACGGTGAGTGGTGTGCGCAGTTCGTGAGAGATGTTGCCGACAAACTCTTTGCGCATTTCTTCTAATTGGCGCAGGCGGGTAATGTCCATAATCACCAGGACGATTTCATTGTCGCCAAACACCCGCGCCGAAAACTGTAAAAGGCGCTGGGATTGGTTGGGGGCCGGCAATTCAAGGGGCAGTTCGAACGCGCCATTTTGTATAAATTTGACAAAGGCAGGGGTGCGCAAGAGATTGGTAATGGGCTGGTATAAATCTTCTTTACGCAGGCCCAGCAGTTTAGCGGCGGCGGGGTTCCACCAGTCGACACTGCGCTCTTGATCGAGAATAATCAGCCCTTCATCGAGGGCGCTGGTGATTTTGCGAATGCGTTTAACCACGGCGCGCAAATCATCTCTAGTGCGGGTATTGCGTTTTTGTAGACGATAGAGCTGATCGGAAATATCACCCCATACGCCGGTAGATTCGGGGGGAATGCCCTGCCCTCCACCATCGAGCCATTGATAGAGGCGAAGCACTTTAAGCAGTGTCCAAGCCATATACAGGCCACCGCCGGCTAACAGAGTGAGGGCAATGTAGCCATTAAAAAACCCGGCAATACCCAGTGCTAACGCAAGCAGTATGATGCGTTGTAACTCGACCCGTAAACCTCTTTGCACCCGTGAAAGCCCCTGTCGATTGTACTTAAATTGAGTCGGCCACCAATGTTTGCGAAAAGCGGTAGCCCGCGCCGCGCACGGTTTGAATAAAGCGCTCGTGCTGATCAATACTCAGCGCTTTGCGCAGGCGGCGAATATGCACGTCTACCGTGCGCTCGTCCATATAAACATTGCCGCCCCAAACGTGGTCGAGAATCTGGTCGCGAGAATACACCCGGTCTTGGTGGCTGAGAAAAAAGCGCAATAGACGGAACTCTGTTGGCCCCATGGTCAGTGCTTGACCATTGATACTGACGTGGTGACTCACGGGGTTAAATACCAACCCTTCGACCTGAATGGGGTCTTCCTCAACGGCCGTTTCCTGTCGCCGCAAAATACTTTTGATACGGGCGATAAGTTCGCGGGGTGAGAAGGGTTTTCTGATGTAGTCGTCGGCTCCGGAGTCGAGGCCTTGAATCATATTGTCTTCTTCTGCCTTGGCGGTGAGCATAATCACTGGCAGTTTTGCGGTCAGGTCTTCGCGGCGTAGGCGGCGCAGTAATTCGAGGCCACTGGTCTCGGGCATCATCCAGTCGAGCAAGACCAGGTCGGGGCTTTCGTCAATAATCATTGCGTGAGCGTTGCGGGCATTGTCGGCTTGCAGGCAACGATAACCCGCCACTTCCAGTGCCACACTGACCATATCCCTGATGGCGCTTTCATCATCGACAATTAAAACGGTACATTCTGCCATGGCTGCATCCCTATACTGAATTCACGTGTTATTAGATGACGGCAGTATGTCAATTATATGACAAAGAGAGCGTGACCGAGGGTGAGGATTTAGGTGCCGGTTAAGCTGCAGGCTTAGTTGAGAGCTCGGTCAACAACCAGTGCAATAAACAAGGTGAAACCGACCCACTGGTTGTTGCGAAAGGCTTTGAAACAGGCCGCCCGTTCGCGATGGCGAGCGATGAGTTGTTGGTAGATAAATAACAGGGCAACAACCAATACGCCGATAAAATACGCTGCACCGAGTTGAAAGGCATTGCCGGTCACCACCAGGGCGAACAAGGTGAGGGCCTGGAGCGCGCCAATCAAGAACAGGTCGAGGTCGCCAAACAAAATGGCCGTAGATTTAATGCCGACTTTGATATCGTCGTCCCGGTCGACCATGCCGTAGAAAGTATCGAAGACTACCGTCCATAGCACCACCGCACAATAAAGCACCCAAACCTCTTTCACCACGGTGCCGGTTTGGGCGGCGTAGGCCATGGGGATACTCCAGGCCCAGGCGGCGCCGAGCACCACTTGCGGCAGATGGCTATGGCGCTTTACAAAAGGGTAAATAGTGGCAATGGCGACACCACCAAAAGACAGGCTAATGGTCAGGCCGTTGGTCATTAACACCAGAAAAAAAGCGCTCAAACACAGGCAGGCAAAAAGAATAAGTGCCTCTCGCGGCTGAATTCTGCCCTCGACCAGGGGGCGATTGCGGGTGCGGGCCACGTGCCCATCGACCTTGCGGTCAGCGTAGTCGTTGATCACGCAACCTGCGGCGCGCATGACGATGACGCCGAGCACAAAAATAATCAACACAGCGATGGAGGGAAAGCCATCCGCCGCAATCCACAGTGCCCACAGGGTCGGCCAGAGCAGCAGCAGTGTGCCCACGGGTTTGTTAAAACGCATTAATTCGAAAAAGTCGCGGGTTCTGGGTGAAACATTGAGCATCATTAATAATGGCCTGATAAATCGTTGGGGGCTGCGTTAACGGGGCTGAAGGTGGGCAGAAAAATCTCACTCACCAACAGGGGTTTGTCGGCAATATAAAACACTGAGCGCCGTCCCCATAGTGGTGAGTCAAAGATACCCAGTTCCTGTGGCAATGCCACTTTGGCAGGTTGCACGCGAGCCAGTTCCAGTTTGCCCCGTCGCATCGATGGGTCGGCAAACAGTAAGGCACCCAGAGGGCGCTCGTCGAGTTTGCGCAGTCGCGCCAGGCGGCCGGTCAAACTACTTAAAGGCAGTACACTGCGGGCGTAAACCCAGGGTTGGTCGTTGCCATAGAGGATGACTTCGCGCACCACGGC
The DNA here is from genome assembly GCA_041622675.1 of Porticoccaceae bacterium. Taxonomy (GTDB): domain Bacteria; phylum Pseudomonadota; class Gammaproteobacteria; order Pseudomonadales; family Porticoccaceae; genus Reddybacter. The sequence goes on along the minus strand of JBFJYH010000094.1, from coordinate 355 downwards.
GAGTTGCTGCAGGGGTATGCCAAGTGCTTGCGATTCGCTGCGCCGGGGTTTGGTAATGCCCTGGGCTAATATGCGCACGCGAAATTGTCCCGCACTGGCGGCAATTAAGCGCTGGGTAAGAGAACCCCGGTCGAGCAGCCAAGGCCGCCAACGGCTGGGTACAGCATAGGCCGGCAAGCGCCGATAGCTTTGCCATAGAGCTTCGCGATGGGTTCTCAGGGTGTGGTCATTAAGCGTTGAAAGGGTCATTAATTATAAGCTGTAGGACAGGCTCAGTGAGCCATATTTGTGGTGATGGGGCTGTTGTTTGAACTCCCGGGTGCGAAATACATGGGCGAAGGAGACTTTCCAGCGG
>JBFJYH010000093.1:0-4105 GCA_041622675.1 Porticoccaceae bacterium | reverse complement strand
GCACGCAAATGCACTACCTTATTATCGTTACTCATCGGGTTACATCTCTAAAAATTGGTCGCAGCAACCACACCAGTACACAGAGCCCTTGCTCCGAATCAAACCGTACAGGACAATATGCCACTGAAGATCACGCACTGTGAACCTTTCGAATGAGGTTATCCAAGCCTCCGCGCCGGGTCAACTATTTCTCATTTTGCGAATGGCGTCACGTAGCACCTAGCCAGAGCGTGAAAAACTTCCTTTAACCATTTGAAATTAAGTTAATTCTACCAGAGCGATGTCACGTGAGGCGACGCCAAGATCACAAAAGCGCGTAGATCAGTAGATGTACGTACAAAGAGCCTGAAAAGCCAAAATATGAGACACCGATCTCCTTTGACATATCCCACCACCTCGCAGCAAGGAAAATGATTTGAATCTGGACACCCTCAAAACCGACATCGCCAACAGCGTTAAACAAGCCCTCGCTGAAGACATTGGCAGTGGAGACATCACCGCCATGCTGGTACCCGAAGATGCCAGCGCCAAGGCCACGATCATTACCCGCGAACACGCCGTGGTATGCGGTCGCGCCTGGGTGAACGAGGTCTTTGCTCAGCTGGATGGTCGAGTGCAGGTGGATTGGAACGTTAATGACGGCGACAAAGTCGAACCCAATCAGACTCTCTTCACCCTGACTGGCCCCGCCCGCAGCCTGCTGACCGGCGAGCGCAGTGCCTTGAACTTCCTGCAACTACTCTCCGGCACCGCCACCACCTGCCGCCAGTACGCCGACCTGGTAGCAGGCACCGGCGTCAAACTGCTCGATACCCGCAAAACCATTCCCGGCCTGCGCACCGCTCAGAAATACGCAGTGACCTGCGGCGGTTGCTACAACCACCGAATCGGGTTATTTGATGCTTTTTTGATCAAGGAAAATCATATCGCCGCCTGCGGCGGCATATCCCAGGCAATAGCAGCCGCAAGAGAGATCGCCCCCGGCAAGCCGGTTGAGGTCGAGGTGGAGAACCTGCAGCAGTTTAATGAGGCACTTGAAGGTGGAGCCGACATTATCATGCTGGATAACTTCAGCACAGGCGATATGGTGCGGGCTGTAGCGCTTAACTCTGGCACGGCAAAACTGGAGGCCTCCGGCGGGATAACGTCGGCCAACCTCAAGCAGATAGCGGTGACTGGGGTGGATTATATTTCGTTGGGGACTTTGACCAAGGATTGTCGGGCGGTGGATTTGTCGATGCGAATTTCATGACTTTGTAAACCTCCCAAGCCGATAAACTCTGAAGCGTGAATTCCTTGCGCTTCCTCGGCAACTGCTTTGGACAGCTCTAACTCTACGAATAGCTTCTTTGGGTGCATGTCGGGATTACGGACATGTAAAACGGCCGTGCTCACCACTCTCATACTCAGACAATCTATACCTACCTCGACGCAAATTCGCCCCGCCTTGAGATCTAACTATATCTAGCACCGAATATACATTATAAGCCTCGTAGAAATTTCCATTGAAATACTCAAGCAAGGCCAGCTTAGCCACAAAAGCACTATATGGATATCGCATAACAACGCGTCTATATTGATCTAACACACCCGCATCAATATCAGCGCGAACACAGCTTCTTGAAAACGAAATCAAGGCTGCCAAATTATCTAGCACAACGATTTTGCTAGAGGAGTACTCGTCCGAAGTAGTCAATCCAATTCTAGCGGTTCCAAACCTTGAAAGCCGGTGATCAGACTCAACAATCCTGTAATCTCTCCATAAAACGGCTAAAAAAATAACACCGAATAGTGCCGACAAGAAAATGATGGGCTTGCTAAAAGAAAACTTAGTTCTATCCTTATGAGCTGAAAGCACACCAGCAAACATCATCAAAACAAAAAGCATGTATGTATAGGTGTGGTGGAACTCAAGCAACCCGTGGATCAAGATAACAACTATAACTGATACACTCATCAATCCGCCTGGCTCACTGACATTGAAAGCATGTCTACGAAACCAAGCTAGACAACAGAGCAAAATGATTCCTCCCAGAACAACCCCATTCCAAATCAAGACGTCTAAAACAAAATTATGACTATAAAACACCAATGGAACTTGCTCAGCCATCGGGTGACTACTAAGGCTCACCGAATGAAGAAACTGAGCAACGCTTACCTGCCCCCAGCCATAACCCCAAATAGGACTATGGGCCAACGCACTCAGTAACTGACCCCATATTTCAACACGCCCCGATGAACTAGTATTTAGCGACCTAGCCTCTATACCTAACGGTAAGGTGCTACTGAATAAATGAAGGCAAATAACGAGGAAAAAAACCAAGCTCAAGCCAAAGAATAAATGCAGCCTTTTTCTGTTTATGTTGGGGCTATTAATGAACGTAAAATTCACCATGCTAGCAACAAAAAACGATAGCAGCCCTGACCTTGAACCAGTGAGCACTAAGCCAATAGCGATGAGAGGTATGATAGCGAGATGCACCAAAGCCCCAATTTTCTCAGTGAAGAATAGATACAAGCTTGCCAAATAGCCGAGTACTAGCAGGGCGGCCGCCTGATTGGGTTGATTTAAATTACCGTAAGGCCGAGAACCTTTGGGAATAGAGACCCAGCCGCTTAAGTAGTCCAACCCAATCCATTGGTAGACAATTATCCCTGCCGTTAGCAGAGAAACGAGCAGAATCAACACAGAAAAATAAACTAGAAATTTCGCTCCCTTATTGACCGAAAAAACATAACCAACTGTCACCGCAAAAGCGCTGCCCAAAATATAGGCAAGCGACATTACAGCATCTCCATAGAATAATATCTGCCCAAGGAAAAATTGAGCAACAGGGACAAAGGCAATTAATGCAATAAACAGGGCCGCCTTAGGAAAAGGAACTCTAGATGCCCAAGATCCATCGAAGGTTATATAAAGTATTGCGGCAATCAATGCCACTCCCGTCGCAAACTCACTGTAAAATGAGGTCCAAGGAGGATAGTGATCAGTTATAAGCCAGGATGCCATAAATGCCAACGTTCCAATTGCCAGCATAAACAGTTTTAGAATTGACCCACGCACGTTTAAAGCTCTCAAAAAAAACGGCCACAAAAGTGGCCGTTTACGGAAAGATGGAATAAATATCCACCCGGCAGAAAATTATCCTCGGCAAGACCCAGGAAGGTATTTAGCCGGGATAGTAGTACCATCAGTGGTATTTCCACAACGCCAAAACTGAATTGCACCACCTGCTGACGGCGCCGTGGTTGCAGCGGTATCTGCAAATGGTTTTAAAGTCACAACGTTACCATTGACATCACCGTTAATATTCTGGGCTGTAACCGTAATCATGCCCGTGCCATCGGTAACAACGGACGTTACGTACTCTGAAATTTCCGTTGCTGATGTATCACTTTCACAACCCCAGTCGCCGGCGCCGGGCAATGTAGAGGACGACTGAACTACTTCAGTTATCGTTGTTCGGCACGCTGACGCGGCCAGAATAACTTCGGACATTTTGGCTCGAGCCGTGTAATCCTGATAAGCAGGCAGAGCCACAGCAGCCAGAATACCGATAATCGCAACAACGATCATCAGTTCGATCAATGTAAAACCTTGTTGAACTTTCTTCATAATAATCTCCAGATCATTTTAGGTACTTCAGTGACTCCGCTACAGAGAACCACTTTTGTGCGCAAGGGGATATGCAGAGGACATGCCAATTGGGAAGAGCGAAGAATAACTCTGTAAATATCAATATATTGTAAGACTACCCCCCAAAAAAGCGCCTATCGAGTTTTAGCAAAATGACAAGTTTGGATAGCAAGGGTGACATATATTGTCACCCCGAATGTCGTTAACTTAAAAATCCAACTCCATATCATCCAGCCCCAAATCCTCGATCAGACGCCGGCGCTCCATGCGTTCCTCGATCTTTCTGCGGATGGAATTATCCCGCCCTCCCATAAACACCCCGCGGTCAAAGCCATCGGGAGAATCGTCTTCGAAGGCATCATCGAAATCGTCTGTCGCCGCTTCAGACAGGTCTTTCGCCATAACTATCACTCCTCTCAAATGCGATAGATAAACCTGAAATATCGACTTGCCGGAACCGGCTATCGT
>JBFJYH010000092.1:0-4336 GCA_041622675.1 Porticoccaceae bacterium | reverse complement strand
GGCGACCGAAGTAATCGAATCATGAGACTGATCACAATTCCAATGAGCCACTACTGTGAGAAGGCGCGGTGGGGTCTTGAGCGAGCTCAGATTCAGTACACGGAGGAAGCTCACCTGCAAGTATTCCATTATTGGGCTGTACGAAGCCTGGATGCGAAGGGGATGGTTCCGGTTTTAGTTGATGGCGCACAAGTAGTCGCAGACTCGACCTGTATTCTTAAACATATTGACCAGTACATTGCTGCAGAAAAAAGGCTATACCCACTGACGCTACGAGAAGAGGTTGCGGAATTGGAGGACTATTTTGACGAAGGCCTTGGGATCGAATCCAGACGCTGGGTTTACTTTCATTGGTTAAAGGTTCCAACCAAAGTTGTGCTCGAGACTGCGGCTCAAATGACGCCACCGTGGCAGAAAGCGTTGGCACCAATTATTTTTCCGGTTTTTAGAAACTATCTGACTCGATATCTAAGTATCACCGAAGAAAACGTCATTTCAGGGAGTCAGACCATTAAAGATGCATTTGAAAGAGTTGGGAAAATATTGAGTGATGGCCGGCCATATTTGGTTGGCTCACAGTTCACTGCTGCGGACCTCACGTTTGCCACAATGGCCGCACCAATGCTACTTCCACTGGAGTACGGTATCAGGCTACCAACGCTGGATGAGGCGCCAGACAGCGCGAAAGCGGATATCCAAGCATACAGAGCGCATCCGGCAGGAAAGTTTGCGTTGAAATTGTTTGAAGAGCGGGCAAGGTGAGCACGCGGTCGCCCAACAAATCGCTGCAGCCGACGTTTGACCCGCTGTCCATTTTTGTGGGGAACACCAAGGTTTTAGAGGTGCTGTTCCACATCCATACTATTGTGGAGGATTCGGATAACAACGATCTTGGATTCCGTGCCAGTTCGGTAAAAGATGATATGGCTGCCCTGGCTGAACTTTTTGTACGCAGGTTTTATGTCATTCGCATCGCGGCCTATCTCAGGCTGGCGAGCAAGCAGCTTAAAGGCATCATCAAGCTGCTTGAGGTACTTGTCACGTTGCCGCTTTCCCCATTTTTCAGTGGTAAAGCGGCCAATATCTATAAGGTCTTTTCGAGCAGCGATGGTGAGTAGGTATGGGCGCATTAGTAGGCTTCGTTATCCAGCTCAGCCATAACACTTTCAAGAGAGTAGTCCGCTATCCCACTTTGTTCGCCTTCATCCAAGAGGCGCCGGAGCCTTTCAAGCTTGCTCTCGGTTTCTTCAAGCAGGCGCAGTCCGGCACGCACAACCTCGCTCGCCGAACCGTAACGGCCATTGTCAACTTGCGCGGCTATAAAAGCGTCAAAGTGGGGGCCAAGTGTAATGCTAGTGTTTCTAGCCATGAGGTGTCTCCTGTACCAAATATTGGTATATTCTGTCAAAACACCTATAACAAGGCAAGGCAGGCCGACGCCAACAAGCGGCGTGGCTGCTTGCGGCGTGTTACCCACAATTAGTAGACACTCTGTATAGTTATATTAACGCTATATTGAGGTGTTCTCATGGCACGAAAAAAATACCAACATTACACGGAAGACTTTCGCAAGGAAGCGGTCAAGCGATATGATCAACCTGGCATAACTCAGGCACAAGTCGCAAAAGAACTTGGTATAAGCGCCCAGTAGATCGCGAACTGGAAGCGGCAATTTACCCGTCTATCCGATAAGCGATTTAATTCAGTGGATGGCGTTGATTACTCCAAAAAGGAAAGTGAAGAACTTCGTCGACTCCGACGAGAGAATAAGCGCCTTCAGGAGGAAATGGCGTTTTTAAAAAAGGCTGCTGCGTACTTCGCGAACGACCAAAAGTGAAGTACGTGTTAATTCAAGAGCATATAGGCCTTCATAGCGTCATGCTGATGTGCAGGGTACTCGGTGTATCACGAGCAGGCTATTATCGCTGGCTTGCCCGTCCAGCAAGTCAACGAGCAGAACGTAAGGCTCAAATCGAAACACTAGTGAAGCTAACTTACGAAGAGTTTGAGGCAGCCTATGGTGCGCCGAGAATTACGAAGGAACTAAATGTGCTCGGTCATCGCTGCTCACTCAACTATATCACCAAAATCATGCAGGAAAGCGGTATTTTAGGGCGTAATGGCAAAGCCTTTAATTATGGAGGTCATGCACTAGCCATGGGTAACGTTGCTGATAACCTACTTTGGCGTGACTTCAACGCAGAGAAGCCAAATCAGAAATGGGTGACCGATATTACCTATATTTGGGTGGAGGAACGCTGGCTGTATCTGGCCACCGTCATGGATCTCTATTCACGCCGTATTGTGGGATGGCATTTGGGTGAAGACATGACAGTCACCTTGATCACGAAAGCCATGCAAATGGCATTGAATAACCGTGCTGTTAGCTCTGGTCTCATTGTTCATTCAGATCGAGGGGTGCAATACCGATCGAATGACTATGTAGGGTTTCTTGAGTCTAAGAGAATAACACGAAGCATGAGTCGAAAAGGAAACTGCTGGGACAACGCAGCAATGGAGTCTTTTTTTAGTCGCTTAAAAGTCGAGCTGATCTATGCAAAGAACTACCAGTGGATAGAGGCCACGCGTTCGGGTATATTTTCTTATATTGAAATATTTTATAACCGGAAAAGAAGGCATTCAGCGAATGATGGGGCTTGCCCTGTCGAGTTTGAAGAAACTGCAGCGTTGGCTGCATAGTTGGGGGGTCTACTTTTTGTGGGGAACACCAGAAAAATAAATTATGAATCAGTCTCTAAATAGAAAAGTAATTGCAGCAGGTACTATCCTTTTTTTATTGGGTCTCATTACCGGCTTTGTTATTCCGCTTTTTGAGAACTCTCGAATGGGCTTGGCCGGACATCTTGAAGGAGTAATGAATGGCATCTTTCTTATCGCCTTGGGTGCCGTTTGGGGTCACTTGACGCTTTCAAATCGACTTCAATTAATTTCCTTCTGGTTACTGTTATATGGTGCATACGCAAATTGGGTATTTGTCCTCGCCGCAGCTATTTTTGGTACAAGCGAAATGACACCTATAGCTGGTGCAGGTTATACAGGGTTACCATGGCAAGAAACAGTAGTATCTCTTGGTCTTATGAGCGTCGGTATAACAATGGTAGTCGGTTGTGCCATCCTAGCAATTGGCTTTATTAAGCAACGAGAGAATTCATAAATATGTCTAACAAGTCAGTCAAGTTCGCCAACAAAAACCGTGGGCTGGACGCTGCGCATAAGACGCACAGCGCCACTTATCTCAAACGTTAGCTATACATATTTTAAATCTGCAAGAGAGTTGATAATGAAGAAAAACATATTATTTTTATCCTTTATTATACTTTTCGCAAGCCCGGCGTTCGCGGTTAACGCGCTAATCTTTGCAAACGATGAAGTCGGAAAGTCCTTATTTTTTCGACTATCTGATCTAAAAGTTAAACACTCAGACGGAACTGTAGATCAATATATGATTATACTGGGTTCGGATGGCTCTAAGCTTTCAATTCCTCTATCGTCTGTCGAGGGTGTATATAATCGCAGGAACGAGATTGCGGTAAAAACTAAGTCGGGCCAAGAGTATATAATTCAAGGGGCTGTGGGTTCAGGGCCAGAGTTTTTTGGCAACAACCCTTATGGTGGCATCACAAGCGTCACTCCACAAAATATTATCAATATTCGGTTCAATCCCTAAATAGCAATCAAAGGGGTCAGGTAAAAACTAAATGGCTCGACTACCAAGGCTCAATTTACCGGGTGTCCCTCAACACGTCATTCAACGTGGAAACAACAAACTAGTTAGCTTCTTCAACGACAAAGACTATGCTGTCTATCTGGCTAAGCTCAGCTGTACAGTGAGAAATACCGCGTCGCTGTACATAGTTATGTATTAATGACGAACCATGTTCATTTGCTCATGACCCCCGAAACGGCGTAAGGTGTTAGTCAAATGATGCAATCCTTGGGTCGTTACTATGTGCGCTATATTAACCAGACCTACGGGAGAACTGGAACCCTGTGGGAAGGTCGATACAAATCGACTGTAGAGGACAGCGATAATTACTTACTCACGGTCAGTCGATATATTGAATTGAACCCCGTCAGAGCCGGAATGGTTGGACATCCTGCAGAATATCCTTGGTCTAGCTACCAATACAATGCTCTAGGTAAATCAATAGAGCTGATAACGCCGCACGCTGTCTATCAGGGGCTGGCAAAAACAGCGAAGACCCGGCAAAAGCGCTACAGCGCTCTCTTTGACAAAATAATACCGGACTACACTCTCGAAGAAATACGCCATTCGACTAACCGAGCTTGGGTATTAGGCGATGAACGTTTTAAG
>JBFJYH010000091.1:0-4385 GCA_041622675.1 Porticoccaceae bacterium | reverse complement strand
TCGATATGCAGGGTCGCGCCAGCGTGATTGACAAAGCCCTGAAAAAACTCAGACACCAGGTCGACATCAAAATTGCCGACGCGGGCGCGGGTGTAAACCACATCTTGAACCAAACCGGGGCGGCCCGAAAAGTCGATAACCACCCGCGACAGCGCTTCATCTAATGGGACATAAGCGTGGCCGTAGCGGTAAATACCCTTGCGGTCACCCAGTGCTTTGGCAACGGCCTGGCCAAAGGTAATGCCGATATCTTCCACCGTGTGGTGGTCGTCAATATGAATATCACCCTTTGCGTGCACCGTTAGGTCAATTAAGCCATGGCGGGCGATTTGGTCGAGCATGTGTTCGAGAAAGGGCACCCCGGTATCGAAGTCAGCGGCGCCTGTGCCGTCGAGATCGACAGCGACAGTAATTTGGGTTTCCAGGGTGTCGCGACTCACAGTCGCCTTGCGTTCACTCATTTTACTCTCCGGTTCAGCCAGGCTTGTAACAACAGTCATCACAGCAACAGCCAGCGAGCGGGCATTATACGGGCACGCCCTTAAAGCGGCCAGTAACCTGAGGGACGAGGCGGTGATTTTGAGGAAATAAAGACCAAAGTGAAGTTTTCAGCTTGTGCTATTGAACCGCTATGATATATCACGTTCTAATACTGCTAATCGCTAGTCTGCCACCTCATCAACAAGGCCACTGCTCAATGAAAATAATTAAATGGACCCTCGGCACTCTTATCACGCTGGTACTTTTAGTCGCTATAGCCCTCGCATATATTGTCTTGGCCATAGACCCCAACAGCTACAAACCACAACTGGCCGAACTGGCACAGAAACAGGATGTGGCGCTCAATATTGATGGCGAACTGAGTTGGCAAGTGCTACCCAGCCTGGCCCTCAGTATTGGCGCCACGCAAATCACTAGCCCGCGCCCTGAAATACCCGCAATCAGCTTCGAGCAAGCCGACCTTAGCATTGCCTGGCTGCCTTTATTGCAGCGTCAGTTATCGGTTAAAGCGATACATTTGCATGGCGCCGACATTCAACTCAACAACACTGAGCAAGCGACCAACACGGCGGCTGCCCCGCTCGGCGCTGCCTCCGCCAACACGCCACAGCCCGATAGCGCGGCCCCAGCCACGGCTGCCGATACTGCACCCCCCGCTTTTGCGCTAGCAATTGAAAGCCTCAAAATCACCGAGAGCCGTTTGCAACTACCGCCAACGGCAGATGCCACCAGCCCACAGCTATTGAGCGACATTAATCTGCAGATTCAAGACCTCAATCTCGACGGAGAAGTCTTCAAGCTCAAAGCCAGCTTTAACTACAGCGACCCCGCCCTGCCCGAGACCATGGCGATAGCGCTCAACACCGATGCGAGCGTTGCGCAAAGCACCCAGGCCTTTACCTTGAGCAATACGCTGTTGGAATTATTACTCACGGGCAAACCCGGAGTTGAAATCAGCCTCGACACCCTCTCAGGCGGACAACTCGACACACCTCATCTGCAAATAACCGGCTTACAGATCGACAGCGCCGGCGCTAAGGTGCAAGCCTCGCTAGCAGCGCAAGGTGTTGACGACGGCTTTAACTTTGAAGGGGAAATCGACGTACCGCCATTGGCTTTGCATAAAGTACTCACACGCTGGGCTATAGAATTACCGGAATTTCCCGACAAACAAGCCCTGCAGCAAGCCAGCCTGAAACTCAACATCAAAGGCAACGGAGATAAGCTCTCCATCAGCGAGTTAAAGCTGACACTCGACGACATCACCCTCGCTGGCAATACCGAACTCGATTTAGGGGAGCCGCGCAACCTCGCCCTGCAATTGCACAGCACCGCTATCGACTTAAATCGTTACGTCAGCAGTACCGATAAGAACAGCACCGATGAAGGCGACTCGGCCAACGAGGCACAAGCTGAAACTGACGCCGAACCGGCACTAATTTTTGCCCCGCTAGCGGCACCCCTACTGTGGGTCGGCAACGGCAATGCCGCTATGGATATTAGCCTCGACGGCGTCACACTCGATACCATCGCCGCCGAAAAAATAAAGTTACAGGTCAACGCAGCGAACAACATTCTGCACGTCAAACAGCTAGCGGCCCATGTATTTGATGGCGATATAAGCGCCACGGCAACGATTAACCTGCAACGCAAAGAGCCGACGGTGAAGTTCAACACCACAATCAACGGGCTCGCTGTCGACAAAGCGCTGCTCGCCACTGGCGGTGAAGCGACGCTGACCGGCAAACTGACGACAAACATGCAAGGCCAAACTCAGGGCAACAATGCCGAGCAGCTTCACCAGAAACTCAATGCCAAAGGGGAGATCAAACTCATCAAACCCCACCTCACCACGTTCAATGTTGAACGCAGCTATTGTGGTATTGCCGCGCTCATCGAAAAAGTACCGAGCAAAAATGACTGGCCACAGGGCTCCGACCTCAATGACGTTCAAGCCTCGATAAGCCTTAAAGGCAAACAGGTAGTGATTGAAAACTACGCCACCGGATTGGGCAATATCAGCTTGAGCGGCAACGGCCTTATTGACCTCGGTGCAGAAAACTTCGACCTGCTCGCAGTTTCACGGCTCAACGGTGACCGCACTAGCGAACAGGGTTGCCTGGTAAAAAGTAAGCGCGTGCGCGACAAAGATCTCCCCATACGCTGCAAAGACAGCTTCGCCAACGCCGGTGGCAGCACCTGTAAACCCGACGGCGACTTTGTCAAACAAGTGGTGAAGGACAAATTACTCGATAAAATTGGCGAAAAAACCAAGCTCGACGAAGAATCTCAAGAAGCCGTAAAAGGCTTACTCAAAGGCCTTTTTGGGAACTAAACTGGTGCCAACCAAGCCACGCGCGAAGGCACCCTCCTTCGCGCAACGGCTGCTCTACTGGTACGACCACCACGGACGCAAAAACCTGCCCTGGCAGTGCGGCATCACCCCCTATCGGGTCTGGCTGTCGGAAATCATGTTGCAGCAAACCCAGGTCAGCACGGTCATTCCCTATTATCAGCGCATGACGAGCGCCTATCCCGATGTCCATGCATTGGCCAGCGCGCCCCTCGATGAAGTTCTGCACCAGTGGACAGGCCTCGGCTACTACGCCCGCGCCCGCAACCTGCATAAAACGGCGCAAATTGTCAGCTCCGACTACAACGGTGTTTTCCCCGATAGTGTCGAGCAATTGCAAACACTGCCCGGCATTGGTCGCTCCACCGCCGGTGCCATTTGCGCCATCGCCTACCATCGCCACAGCCCCATACTCGACGGCAACGTGAAACGCGTACTCGCGCGCCATCACGCCATTGCCGGCTGGCCAGGCAAAGCCGCCGTGTCGAACCAACTGTGGGCTATTGCCGAACAAAACACCCCCGCCCAGCGTACCGGTGACTACACACAAGCCATTATGGATCTCGGTGCCACCCTCTGTACCCGCAGCAAACCGGCTTGCACACAGTGCCCTGTCAACTCTGATTGCCAAGCCTTCACACAGGGTGAAACACAATGCTACCCCGGCAAAAAGGCCCGTAAAGCACTGCCTATTCGCCAGACCCTGCTACTTATTATTCGCGACAAAGAAGGCCAGGTCTTACTTCAACAACGGCCACCTAGTGGCCTATGGGGCGGGTTGTGGAGCTTCCCCGAGTGTGGCAACGAAGCCGAACTGGCAACAACCTGCCAGCAGTTGGGCATCAACATCAAAAACTACCAACTGGCCGACACACTGCGCCACACCTTTAGCCACTTTCATCTCGACTACACCCCCGTGCACATCGACACCCAGAGCACAGTCTCCCGCATCGCCGACAACAATCAGCGCTGGGTTATACCAAGCGCGCACGGTGAAATAGGCCTGCCCGCCCCTATCCTCGCCCTATTGCAAAAACTCAAACCATAAATTCACTTGCCCCTGAGCAGAGGGGTTTTATACTGTGCCACCCACCACAAAGCAGCCTTTTAAAGAGAACCCGCCATGAGCAGAACCGTATTTTGTCGCAAATTGAAGCAAGACCTTGAAGGACTCGCCACCCCCCCCTTTCCCGGCCCCAAGGGTCAAGATATTTTCGATAACGTCTCGAAACAGGCCTGGGAAGAGTGGGTCACCCACCAAACCATGCTGATCAACGAAAAGCAGCTCAACATGATGGACATGACCGCTCGCACCTACCTCAATGAGCAGCGCGACAAGTTCCTCTCGGGCGATGATTACGACGCCGCCGAAGGATATGTCGCTCCGAGCAATTAATCTGCCAACACACCTTGACTGCGTAGGCGGTAAACGGTTTAATACGCGCCTTCCAAATGCCCGGATAGCTCAGTCGGTAGAGCAGAGGATTGAAAATCCTCGTGTCGGTGGTTCGATTCCGCCTCCGGGCACCAT
>JBFJYH010000090.1:0-4457 GCA_041622675.1 Porticoccaceae bacterium | reverse complement strand
GACAACAATATGAATACTGCATCGAATAACAGCTCAAGAGAATATGATGCAGACAGTGCCGCGGGGACTGTCTATCTTCGCGTGACACCAAAAACCCAGTTGCTGGGAGAAGTGATACTGCGCGACTACGAATACCTATCCAACACTAGCCTGTTAGATAACGAAGCGCTATTTTACTATGTTGGGATGAAGTGGGACTTGGCGGCCAAAACAACCGGCTCCTTCCGTATTGGTAATGAAGAAAAGGATTTTGATGCACCGGGTGCTGACGATATTGACTCCAGCGCTTGGGATGTGAATATGACTTTTATGGCGAGAAGTTACTCAGTCTTCATGTTTGAGACCAGCAAGGGGAATGCCGAAGGTAACGTGCGTGCCGATGCGGTCACAACAACCAGTACGACACTTTCGTGGAACCACAAGTGGTCACCCTTGTGGAAGTCTGACGTCAGTTACAACTTCATGACAGAGAAGTATGAAGGGCGTGCTTTTAATGGTCGCGAAGATGACACACAAACTGCCGCCATGTCCCTGTTTTGGATGCCATTAAGGCAGGTTGAAGTTGAAATGGCCTATTCCTTCAGAACCCGTGAGTCCAATTCTTCGGTTGAAGATTTTGATCGCCAGCAAGCTGGCATCAGCGCGACCTACTTTTTCTAGAACTGCTAGTTCGGGCAAACCTTGGTATTCTCTCCAACGTGAAGGGCTTGGTGGATGAGTGTTATAGCCACCAAGCTCTGCTATTTTGTTGATTATATCTGTCTAAAGAAGTTGTTCTATGAAGTTCACTGCGTTAAAAATTGCATTCCTTTGTTGTGCCCTGTTGTTTGTTAGTAGTGATTTGCACGCTCAATCTGGCGCAGAAAAAGCGTACCCATCAAGATCACAGATATCCTCTGAAAAATACCTCGAAACTAGCTATAAGTTAGGCTCAGGAGATACCTTAAGTATTCAGGTATTTGGTGAGGAAGACCTCAGTATTAAAGAGATTCGGCTGGGGGGGACAGGCAGTTTCTCCTATCCCTTCCTCGGTGAGATTCAGGTGCGTGGTTTAACAGCCATTGAAGTAGAAAACTTGATTACCCGCGGTCTGACCGGGGACTACCTTATCGACCCAAAGGTAACGGTAAGTATCCTTGAGTACCGCCCTTTCTTTGTCAACGGCGAAGTGAAAAAACCAGGCGGCTATCCCTTCAAGCCGGGTTTGACGCTGCGCAAGGCCGTGGCGCTAGCAGGTGGCTTAACAGAGCGGGCTTCTCGCAATAAATTTTCTGTAATTCGCGATGATGACCCTTCGAGAGAGCCGGTTCGGCTAGAGTATGAGAGTCCCATTTTTCCGGGCGACATCGTGACCGTAGATGAGAGCTTTTTTTAAATCATGGACGAAACGACAAATAATAACGCTTCTAAAAGGCAACAACTGCTAGACGATGAGATTGATCTGCGCGCCCTGTGGCGTGTATTAATGCACCGTAAATGGAGCATTATTTCTCTCGCTATTGTGGTGTCGATGTTAGCGACACTCGTCGTGCTATCGATGACGCCCATTTATCGCGCTACAGCGACGCTGTTAATTGAGCCCAAGAAAAACCAGTTGGTTTCTGCAGAGGAACTATTTGGCTTGGATACCTCGCGTGGTGAATACCTTGCAACCCAGTTTGAACTTTTGAAAAGCCGTGAATTAGTTGAGCGAGTGGTGTTGCGCAACAATTTGGTTGCACACCCGGAGCTTGCGCCTGAGGAAAAGGGAGGGCTCTTTGCGTGGTTGGGTTCAAGTGCTTGGCTCAAAGACGTTGATGTCAGCCAGTTCTTGCCAATTACCTTACCAGCAGACTTACAAGAACAAGCGTCGTTGAGTGAGAGCGAAATACAGGATCAAGTGGTACGTGAGCTGAAAAATCGCATCAGTATTGTGCCGGTGAGTAAAACCCAGTTGGTGAAAATTAGTGTCGATATGGCTGACGCCAAAATGGCCACTCATTTGGCAAATGACTTGGCACGTAACTACATTGAGAACCAGCTTGAAGCGCGGTTGGCTATGACACAAACAGCCACCTCGTGGATGAATCAGCGAATGGGGGGGTTGAAAGAAAAACTGCAAGATTCAGAGCGTCGCTTACAGGCCTATCGCGAGAAGGAAAATCTCGTTGACCTGAAAGGCGTTACCACTATAAGCGCGGAGTCGCTCAGTGATATCAGCACCCGTTTGTCGGATGCGCGCAATGCGAGTGCTCAGGCTGAAAGCCAATACCGGCAAGTGGCTGCTATGCGCAACAGTGATATCGAACGTTTATCTTCTGTGCCGGCGGTACTTGCCAACCCGCTCGTGCAGGAGTTTAAGGCGGAGCACGCAAAAGCGATGGCCAAAGTGCAAGAGCTCTCACGTCGCTATGGCCCGAAACACCCGAAAATGATTGCCGCCCAAAGTGATGCGCGCTCGGCGGAGTCTAGCTTGCGTAACCAGGTTGACGTGGTGGTGGCGGGTATTGAAAAAAGCTATCAATTGGCCAAATCTAACGAAAGGTCACTCGGCAAGACCTATCAAAAGAACAAGGGTGAAATTCAGGATATATCGCGTAAAGAATTTAAACTGCGGGAATTACAACTTGAGGTCAATACTAATCGCTCTTTGTACAATACCTTTCTGGGGCGCCTGAAAGAGACGACGGCAACCTCAGACCTGGACACGGCCAATGCTCGTGTTGTTGATAAGGCGGTATTACCTAGTATACCAATTAAACCCAAAAAGGCATTGATAGTGCTACTGACTGGCTTGCTATCGCTTATGGTTGGTGTAGGCTTAACACTGATTGTAGACGCGTTTGACAACAGGTTTAAAACTATTGCCCAAGTAGAGGACAGATTGAACTTGCCCGTGTTAGGCAGCGTTCCTTTAGTGGCAGGTAATAAGAAAAAAGTTATGTCACACCTATTTTTAAATAATAAGGAAAAAGGATTTTCAGAATCGATCAGAGGGATACGCACCGGTTTGATACTGTCTTCAATGGAGAGTAAGCACCGAATTGTGATGGTAACCTCGTCGATTCCCAGTGAGGGTAAGAGTTCTATCAGTTCAAACTTGGCTTTGTCTCTAGGACAAATGGAGAGCACATTACTGATTGATGCTGATATGCGTCGCCCGACATTGGCGAGACGCTTTGGCTTAAAAGCGGGAACACCTGGTCTGGCTAATCTAGTTGTTGGTCATGCGACTATCGAGGAGTGTTTGATCGAGCAGGATGGCATCTATGTATTGAGTGCTGGTGCGGTGCCGCCAAACCCTCTTGAGCTGCTATCGTCACCAAAATTTGGCCAAATTCTCAAAGCCTTAAAAGAAAAATTCACCTATGTGATTATCGATTCGCCACCGGTACAGGCAGTGAGTGACCCATTAATGATTGCCGCCCACGCCGATCAGTTGCTTTATGTAATTCAGTCAGACAGCACCCATATTGATCAGGTGGATGCGGGTATAGGCCAGCTCTTACAGAACAAATTAAGAGTCACTGGTACTGTTCTGAACCAGGTCGATATGCGAAAAGCGCAATATTACAGTTCTCAATATGGCGGTAAATACAGTGGTTATTACACCTAGATACTCCGCTGATGATTGATCTCCACAGTCATATACTGTCAGGAATCGATGATGGGCCGCAAACACTTGTGGAATCAGTAGCGCTTGTTCGTGCTGCCCTCAACAACGGCATTACACATAGCGTCTGTACGCCGCATATTCACTTCGGCCGGTTTGACAATACCTCAGAGTCCATTTCCAGGGCCTTTTCAGAGCTTAAACAGGCCCTTCATGATGAGGGGCTTGGCTTAATTTTGGGCATGGCTGCTGAGGTGCGTTTTGATATTGAAATTTTTCCGGCGCTCTCTGAGCAACGCATTCCCTTTTTAGGCCAATGGATGGGCGAGCGGGTATTGTTATTAGAGTTCCCACATGGGGAAGTGCCCGTTGGCGCAGAGACTCTGACTCGGTTGTTACTCAAACAAGGCATTCGACCCATGATTGCGCACCCCGAGCGCAATAAAGGCTTGATGCGAACACCGAAATTGATTGAGCCACTTTTGGCACAGGGTTGTTTGCTGCAGGTCACGGCGGGTTCTGTTATAGGCGAGTTTGGCGAGCCGGCAAGAATGTTGTCGCATGCGTTATTAGACAAGGACTGTGTCACGCTGGTGGCAACGGACACCCACCATATTAAACGCCGCCCGCCGCGACTCAAGGAGGCTTTTCAAGCCATTAGCGAAAAGTATGGTGAGGCTATGGCCGAGAGACTGATGGTGGACAATCCCTGGACCATTGCCAAGCAGCATTTCGAAAAATGAAGCAGCAAAGAGCCGTAGTTTATGGTGTGGGGCTCGCCAGTGCTGCATTGCTTGTGGTGGGTGTACTGCTGATGTTGTCTGCATTATATGCCTACCAAACCGAGGAGTTTCTTAAAGATTGG
>JBFJYH010000089.1:0-4799 GCA_041622675.1 Porticoccaceae bacterium | reverse complement strand
TTTGTCGGTAGTTCGGTTACATAAATAATGTGAATTCGTGGTGCGTGGCTAGAAAGGTGTGCGTTCGTTGGGGTGTTTATTTCAGCAAGGTATAAGATAAGGGCTATTGTTCCCTGTTGTTTTTTTACAACCTATAAATTTGTTTCATCTTTCTGTACCATGTGCAGCGCAAAATACGCAGTCTGATAAGTACTGGTTGGCGTTCAGTTGGCGCGTACCTATCGAAACAATAAATTTGGGGGAAGCATGAGTACATCGAAAACGAAAATTATTTACACCAAAACTGACGAAGCACCAGCACTGGCAACCTATTCTTTGCTCCCCATCGTCAATACCTTTACTGCAGCGGCAGATGTTGAGGTTGAAACCAGCGATATCTCATTGGCTGGACGTATTTTGGCGGCCTTTCCTGACAAACTCACTGACGAGCAGCGTGTCCCCGATGCATTGAAAGCGCTGGGTAAATTAACCCAAGAGCCGGATGCCAATATCATCAAGTTACCTAACATCAGTGCTTCTATTCCTCAGTTACAGGCTGCAATCGCTGAGCTACAAGGTAAGGGTTACGATATTCCCAGCTATCCAGAAAGCCCCGAAAATGATGAAGAGGCTGCTATTCAGGCAAGCTATGCGGGTGTGCTGGGTAGTGCGGTGAATCCGGTGTTGCGTGAAGGCAACTCTGACCGCCGTGCACCGGGTGCAGTAAAAGAGTTTGCTCGCAACAATCCACACCGCATGGGAAAGTGGAGTCAAGCGTCTCGAACTCATGTGGCTCATATGCGCAGTGGCGATTTTTACCATAGCGATATTTCCTGCACGATGGATAAAGCAACGACCCTGAACATTGAGCTGCACACCAAAGACGGCAAGATCGAGGTATTAAAGCAAGTGCCCGTTCAAGAGGGTGAAGTGGTCAGTGCACAGTTTATGAGTACCAAGGCGCTGCGCAAGTTTCTCGATGAAGAAATGGAAGGCGCTCGCAATGCGGGGTTGTTGTTTTCCCTGCATCTGAAAGCCACCATGATGAAGGTTTCCGACCCCATCATTTTCGGCCACGCGGTGACCGTTTACTTTAAAGATGCCTGGGAAAAGCACGCTGAAACGCTTGATTGTCTGGGTATTAATCCCGATGATGGCTTGGGGGCTGCGCTGCGTAAGGTCGATAAACTGTCCTATTCCAAGCGCGCAGAAATTGAAGCCGACCTGCGCCAATGCTACGAAACTCGCCCCATGCTGGCGATGGTTAACTCCGATAAGGGCATTACTAACTTGCATGTACCCAGCGATATTATTGTCGATGCTTCTATGCCGGCAATGATTCGCGACAGTGGAAAAATGTGGGACTCTCACGGTAAGCTTGAAGACACTAAGGCGGTTATTCCCGATAGCTGCTATGCGACAATTTATCAGGAAGTCATCAATTTTTGTAAGCACCACGATGCTTTTGACCCCGCTACTATGGGTACTGTGCCCAACGTGGGTTTGATGGCACAAAAGGCGGAAGAGTACGGTTCTCACGATAAAACCTTTACCCTGCCAGCTGACGGCACCATGCGAGTGGTCGATAGCGAGGGCAAAGTTTGGTTAGAACACGAAAATGTTGAAGCCGGTGATGTCTGGCGTATGTTTCAGGCCAAAGACGCGCCGATTCAGGACTGGGTGAAGCTCGCAGTCACTCGCGCCCGAGCTAGCGGTATGCCCGCTATTTTCTGGCTCGATGACCGTCGTGGTCACGATAGCCAAATGATTAAAAAGGTCGAGAAGTACCTGCAAGACCATGATACAGAGGGTCTGCGCATTTCTATCCTCTCGCCCGATCGTGCCATTCGCTACACCATGGAGCGCCTCAAGCAGGGCAAAGATACTATCTCTGTGACAGGCAATGTGTTGCGCGATTACCTGACGGATTTGTTCCCTATTCTCGAGCTGGGCACCAGTGCAAAAATGCTTTCCATCGTGCCGTTAATGGCTGGAGGCGGGCTTTTTGAAACAGGGGCGGGTGGTTCAGCACCTAAGCATGTCCAGCAGTTTGAAGAAGAAGACCACCTGCGTTGGGATTCTCTTGGTGAGTTTCTAGCGATTGGTGTTTCACTTGAAGATTTGGCTGTTAAGACGGGAAATCAAAAGGCCGCTATTTTAGCGACCACCCTTGACCAAGCCACGGGTAAGCTTCTTGCTAATGGTAAGTCGCCATCGCGAAAAGTACGTGAACTCGACAACCGTGGCAGTCACTTCTATTTGGCCATGTACTGGGCTCAAGCTGTCGCTTCCCAAACCGAAGATACAGAGCTGGCTGCTAGCTTTGCCAAATTAGCCGAAGGGCTGGCTGCTAACGAGCAGAAAATTGTTGACGAACTTATTGCCTGCCAGGGTAGCCCTGTGGATATGGGGGGTTACTTTCAGCCAGATGACGCCAAAGTTGAGAAATTGATGCGGCCCAGCGCTACGCTGAACGCTTTACTCGATGCGGCGCTTTAATTTAGGGCTTTAATTTAAAGCCATGTAATCCATGGCTAGTTTGACAGTCGAAACCCGGTGGCAGTTGATAGTGTCTCCGGGTTTTTTATTGCTGAGAAAGTGATATTTTGATGGCATTGCCTCGATTGCAGTACCCCCCGTTATCTAGCGCATGGAGAATATAGCCCATTGAAATTTAGAGTCCCGCTAGAGCAAAGTCGAGCATGAAGTGACACACCACCGTCACCGTCAAAATCGCTGAAAAGTTCAGCCATAGGCCTGCACGAGCCATGGTGGGGATACGGATCATTCCCGAACCAAAAACAATGGCGTTGGGCGGTGTCGCCGCCGGTAGCATAAAGGCACAGCTGGCGGCCATGGTGGCGGGAATGACAAGTTTTAACGGCTCGATACCCAATGCGGTGGCAATGGCGGCGACAATGGGTATCAGGGCTGTGGTGGTGGCCACGTTGCTGGTGAGTTCGGTGAGGAAAATCATCAGACTGACGATCATTAAGGTCATCACCAACGGTGGCACCTCGCCAATGGTCACCAGTTGAATAGCCAGCAGCTCGGCGACACCATTGGCGCGAATGGCACCGGCTAGACAGAGGCCGCCACCGAGAATTAGTAAGACACCCCAGGGGACTTTAACGGCGGTTTCCCAGTCGATCAAAAAGCGCTTTGCTTTAATATTTTCAGGAATGGCAAATAACAGCAGGGCGGCGCCGATGGCGATGCCCGCATCGCTCAGGTGAGTCAGTGCCGGGAGCTTGACCAGCAGGGGGCGGGCCATCCAGCCGAGAGCGGTAAGGGCAAAGATAATCAGTGTTAGTACAGAGCCACGGTTCCAGGGCTCGGCACGGGTATTGAGGTTGTAGTCATTGTCGCCGCTAGTGGCGGGCAAACGAAAAATAAAGCGTGTGAGCAGTAACCAGCAGATCGGGATAAAGACGGCGACCAGAGGCACACCGATTAACATCCACTCGGCAAAACTGATGGTTTGCCCCAATTCATTTTCAATAAACGAGACCGCAAACATATTGGGTGTGGTACCGACGATGGTGCCGATACCACCGATGGAGGCCGCGTAGGCAATGCCCAACAGCAGACAGATGGCGAAGCGCTGTTTGTGGGGAGAGTCGTCGCTCTCCATGGCGATAACACTGAGGGCGATGGGTAGCATAACGATGGTAGTGGCGGTGTTGGTAATCCACATGCTCATTACGGCGGCGGAAATCATAAAACCACCCACTAGGCGGCGTGGCGAGGTGCCGACTAAACGCAATACAAATAGCGCAAAACGTTTGTGTAAATGCCAGCGCTCTAGTGCCAGGGCGAGTATAAAACCGCCGAGAAAAAGAAAGATTAAAGGGTGGGCGTAGGCACTGGCCGAGTCTTTAACAGACTGCGCACCAGTGAGAGGCAGTACCGCGAGCGGTAGTAGGGCGGTGGCGTAAATAGATATCGCCTCTGTCAACCACCACGCCGCCATCCATACCGCCAGCCCTGCGGTGACTTTGCCCGCCATGCCCAGTACCAGCGTGTCGCCACTGGGTTGAATGATTTTCTCGGGTACAATAATGAGCATGAGCAGCGCTAGCAGAGGGCCACCAATCAGGCCGTACCAGCGGATATTTGAGGTGCTGTTGTTGGGGTCGGGTTCGGGCATTGAGGCTTTGGGCATTACTTCGGACATAGTGAAGCTCTATGGCAGTTATTATTGGTGGGGAATATTGACGGCAGCAAAGCGTGTTGGGCAGAGCCCGCTAGCCGGGCACAATTATTAGCCGGGCTTTTCCATTAGTCAGACTCTGCGAAGTGAGCTAAGGAGTTGGCACAGCCGCAGCACTCCCCGGTAATGGCGCCGTCGAAAGGGTCAACCCAGGGTGGTAGGTTGACCATGAGTTGACGTTCTGCCGCTAACTGCAGGGTGCGTTGTGGGTTGATCACCC
This sequence comes from Porticoccaceae bacterium, assembly GCA_041622675.1. GTDB lineage: Bacteria > Pseudomonadota > Gammaproteobacteria > Pseudomonadales > Porticoccaceae > Reddybacter. The sequence goes on along the minus strand of JBFJYH010000089.1, from coordinate 387 downwards.
AGGGCCCGTTGCGCTCAACAGTAATATTTGCACTCTCTCCGGCGGCAAGTTTGCGCTCGCGATCGCCATCGTAGGCAAGGATACCGGGGCCTTGTACTGTTGTTGTCTGGTTCAGAGGCAACCGCTCGGCGTTAAGAATATGGGCCGAGCGAAATAAGCCGGGTGACACAGGGGCGCGTAGTAAACGACCGCCCTCGTCGTGACCGCAAAAGTCGACCCGCACACCAAAGTCATCGGCGGCACTGGCGGGGCAAAGCAGGCCACCCAATGGTGACATGCCCACGGCATTGGGTTCGGCGCGGGTCAGTACCAGGGTTTTCATAAACTCCGGTTCAAAGGGCCCGAGATTGCCGATTCTATCGCCCTGTAAAAAGATCGCATCGACCA
>JBFJYH010000088.1:0-4889 GCA_041622675.1 Porticoccaceae bacterium | reverse complement strand
GCGACGGCTGCGCCGGGCGGGATTCGCGGTGCCACGGGGTTTCGCTATTTCACCATTTCGGTGAGTAATTTGGCGGAGGTGACCGAGGAGTGTGAGGCGGCGGGTTATAAGGTGCCCATGCCGCCTACGGAGATTCGCCCCAGGGTTTCTATTTCAATGATAGAAGACCCCGACGGCAATTGGGTGGAGTTGTTGCAGGCGGGCTAAAACCACACAGGCTAGCTACTGGCTAGCCTGCCCTTTTCAAGCCAGGAGGCGAGCTCGGGTTCCAGTTTTTCACTCATCACCTGCTGATATAGCGCCAATTCTTCAGCACCCAGAATATCGCGCCACTGGCCACTTTTGCCTTTATTAAAAAATTGCTTGGGGTCTTTCCAGATACCATCATTCACTTGTGGTGCCAGCTTATCGGCCTTGCCCTTCATGTTTTCAAAGGTGGCTGCTGAGACGAGCTCGGGCCACAAGGCATCGGGCACGTCGATTTGCAAAAATTCTGCAATGCGCTTCATTTCACCTTCCAGGTCGGCTTTTAAATCGTTGTAGTGAACCATCAAAATATTGGGCAAGTGTTTAAACTGCCAAAAGCTATTGACGTAATAGAGCACATCGGTGTGAAAATCATGCCCGGGTTGCTCGCTAAAACTAGAGGCCATCCAGCGGCGAAACCATTCACACTGATCATCCAGCGGCGGCTGAGGTGGATGCCATTCGGCGGTGGCATGTTTTTGTAGAATCTCTAATGCCTCTGGGCGCATATTTTCGACGTGGTTTTTTAGCGATAAAAACGCATCGCGAGGGTCACGGCCAACACAAATATATTTTGTCTGGGGGTTATAGGTGAGGCCGTCGAGAGGGGTATGGGTTTTCATAAAGCGGCGGTGGGTTTGTTGCTCTAGCTGATTTAACACGTCGTCAGCGGAGGTGGTGAGCACATCGACCCAGGGTGAGCACTGGGTGAGCGGTTTTTCAAATTCAGTTTTCTGAAAAATCAGCAGGGCACAAATCATTTGTGTCCAGGTCGTGCCGCATTTAGCCGGGGTGGCAATAATGATGTCGTCGGGGCGGGGTTGGAAATTATCCCAGCGGCTGCTCTCCATCACAAATTCGTTGTAAACGCGATTCTTCACCGGTGTTGCCTGCGTGCTCATGCTTTACTTCCCTTTTTTAATAATTAGTGTTTTTTCAATTCTTACTGCTCACCAGGCAGCCCTCGCTACGTTGCTACCCTAATCCACCTTCGCGTCATTTTAGCGCCAGCTTAGCGTAAAAGCAGGTGCGGCACGGTGGCATTTTTAATCATATTATTGGTGGTGCTACCGACAAAGAACTCCCGCAAGCGGGAATGCCCATAAGCGCCCATTACCACCATGTCGACGTTATGCGCCTGCTGGTAATCATGCAGAGCCGGCTCAATTTCGCCATCGAGCACGGTGCATTGAATATCGTGCCCGGCCTCACGAATGGTCTTTTCTGCCCACGCCATGTCTTTTTTTAAGGCTTCGGCATCTTTACCTACCGACACTAAGTGCCCACGCAAACCCTTAAACAAGGGACTATTGGCCAGCAGCTCCACCCCTTTGCGGGTTATTTCACTGCTGTTAAATGCCAGCATTACCACTTGGGGCGGTTTAAATTCACCGAGGGCAATTAATATGGGCCGATGCAGGGCACGCACGAGTCGCTCGACATTGTCGCCAACATGCACGCTATCACTGTGCTCTTCGCCCTGCTTGCCAATCACCAGTAAGCGCGTGTCATCTTCTAGCTCGGCGAGGCTGTCGAGTAAATGGCCATGACGTTGGCGCACTACGGGGGCGGCAATGCCGCTGGCGACGACGCGTTGGCGGGCTTCTTCGAGCATCAAGGCGCCTTGCTCTAGAGCCAGCTTATTGCGGCGAATATCGAGTTCAGCCAATTCACTGAGCAGGTGTTCTCGCGCATCGACACCCAACTTGCCACTGAGGTCGTTCTCCACGGGGTAACGAGACTGATCGAGCACGTGGAGTAGCGTCAATGGTGCGCTAAGACGCGCTGCCGCCCAGGCAGCGTAATCACACACAGCGTCCGCCGCACTGGAACCATCGATACAGGCAATGACCTTATTCATTATTCTCACTCCTCTTTGTTGCTGGAGAATTTCTCAGCACGGTGTGACCATTCGGGGCACCCACGTAGGCGCTACACATCAGTGGCCGCCCATCATTTTATCAACGGCATCTGATTTGTCGTGCACGGCAAATTTATCGACGAGGGTAGAACTCGCTTCGTTGAGACCGATGACTTCAACATCGGTACCCTCACGGCGCAATTTGATAATCACTTTGTCGAGGGCGTCGATGGCGGTGAGGTCCCAAAAATGCGCGCGATCAAGGTCAATCGTCACCTTGCTAACGGCCTCTTTATAATCAAAAGATTCGGCAAACTGTGTGGCCGAGGTATAAAAAACCTGACCCACGACTTTATAAATCCGGTGGTTATTATCGTCGCCGTCGTCCACGGTCACGTAGAAGATGCGGCCCACTTTATTGGCGTAAAACAGTGCACTCAGCACCACGCCAACGCCAACGCCTAGCGCCAAATTATGGGTAAACACCGTGGTAATCACCGTCGCCACCATTACCACACTACTACTGGTTGGATGCTTGCTAAGGTTAACCAGAGACTCCCAACTGAAGGTACCAATGGAGACCATAATCATCACCGCCACCAGTGCAGCCATGGGGATCATCGACACCCACTTGTCGAGAAAGACCACCAAAATTAGTAGAAAGACACCGGCCACCAGCGTTGAGAGTCGGGTGCGACCACCGGATTTAACATTGATAACCGACTGGCCAATCATTGCGCAACCGGCCATGCCGCCGAGAAAACCCGCACTGATATTCGACAAGCCCTGCCCTGCACATTCGCGATTTTTATTACTGTCGGTATCGGTTAAGTCATCGACGATCGTCGCGGTCATCATCGACTCTAGCAGGCCCACCGCCGCCATAGTGACCGACACGGGAAAGATAATTGCCAGTGTCTCCATATTGAGGGGAATATCGGGAATGAGGAAAATCGGCAGGGTGTCGGGTAGCTCGCCCATATCACCCACGGTGCGAATATCCAGACCCAAATACAAGGAAATAGCCGTCAATACGACAATACAAATGAGGGGTGAAGGCAGGGTTTTATTCACCAGGGGGAATAAATAAATAATGCCCAAACCGCCGGCTGTCATTGCGTAAACATGCCAGGTGACGTCGATTAACTCGGGCAATTGCGCCATAAAAATAAGAATCGCCAGGGCATTAACAAAGCCTGTCACCACCGAGCGGGAGACAAAACGCATCAGTGAACCGAGCTTAAATAGCCCGGCAAAAATTTGTATCACGCCGGTTAAGACCGTTGCCGCCATCAAGTATTGCAGGCCGTGTTCTTTCACCAGTGTCACCATTAACAGGGCCATGGCGCCAGTCGCGGCAGAGATCATGCCCGGGCGACCACCGGCAAAGGCACTCACCACGGCGATACAAAAAGAGGCATATAGACCCACCTTGGGGTCAACACCGGCAATAATCGAAAAGGCGATGGCCTCTGGTATTAAAGCCAGCGCCACCACCGTGCCCGCCAGTACATCGCCGCGTATATTACTAAACCATGTGTCGCCCAATGAGTGGGTCATTGCCATCTAAGTCACTACCTCGAATTAGTCGCTGATTCACACCACCGCCCCGGCCGACCATTGGCCACATGTGGTGGGTCAACCCGGTGGGCCACCTCTACCAAGGGGGGTGTCATATTGATAAAAAGGGGTTGAGTGGGGCCAAAAAGGGCGCCGTTGAAGGGGCGCATAATAGCTAGATTCACCGCCAAGCTCAATTGAGCCACGTTTAACGCACTGCTAAGAACGCGTCTATTTTTAAGCACGCATTTTAAACATTCGATATTTAAGCGATTAAATGACTTTGCCCAGGGCATTGAGCACCCGAGAGCGAAACTCCCGCCGGTACAACACCCCCACCACCGTGGCTGAACCCAGCATAAATATCCAGGGGTTAAGAAACCATAAAAGGTAGGCCAGACTAAAATAGTAGGTGCGTAAACCGACATTAAAAGCCTGGGCAGCGCGGGATATGACTTGCGCTGCGTAGGTGCAAAACAACCGCTCTCCCTCCGCGTCGAGCTCATGTAACTCGGGGGCACGGCCAATCAAGACTGCGGCAAAACCGTATTGGCGCAACGACCAAGAGAACTTAAAAAAGGCATAGACGAAAATGGCCGCCAGCAGCAAAAGTTTTGTCTCCCAACCATGCTCACTCACGGCCATGGCAAAGGGCAAGTTGTCGGTGACCGCGACAATATCCTCACCCGAACCGAGCGCCGCCACTAGGCCGGCAAGCACCAGCAAGGTTGAAGAGGCAAAGAAGGACACATTGCGCTCCAAATTACCCAATAGAGCGGCATCACCCACACGATTATCACGCTTGAGCAAACTCAACATCCAGGCTTCGCGGTGGGTGGCCATCACACGAGACAAACAAACCCGACGGCGCGATATTTTGCTTGAGTAAACGCTATAACCCAACCAGCACAGGGCAAACCAGCTCAGCGCCAGGGCATCAACCCCATTAAAACCCTTTATCAGTTCAGAACCCATGGCAACGACTAAACACACCTACGCCTAAAAACCCAGCAGGATAAACGGCCCTCTATTGAAAGTCCAAAGCGGAAATCTTGACCTTCAAAATTCGACGATAAAATCCAAGGGATCTCGTCGCTTGCAGAGCCACGCAAGAGTCAGGAGCGGTTTTTACAAAAGGCGATATGCAGTATTTAGTGCACAATTTTTTAGGGCCAGATATATTAGCAGCACAAAAAGACTCATAATAAAACCGGGAGAGCAG
>JBFJYH010000087.1:0-5180 GCA_041622675.1 Porticoccaceae bacterium | reverse complement strand
GGCATCGCTGCCCTTATTCATGGCGTGTATTAAAGGCAGAGTCGCCTTACCTTCGGCGAGATCGTCGCCGACGTTTTTGCCGAGCTTTTCTGCGTCCCCTCGATAGTCAAGGGCATCATCGACCAGCTGAAAGGCCATGCCAATGTGGTAGCCATAGTCTTTCATCGCATGTTGTCGTTCGCTATCGGCGTTGGCGAGCACGGCGGCTGCGAAGGCGGCCCCTTCAAATAGTTGCGCGGTTTTACCGCGAATCACCTCGAGGTAGGCTTGCTCGGTGATGCTCGGGTCCTTGGCGTTGATCAGTTGCTGTACTTCGCCCTCAGAAATAATATTAGTGGTGTCGGCGAGAATACCCATAATATCCATGTTGCCCAAGCCAACCAGCATCTGAAAGGCGCGGGAGTAAAGGAAGTCGCCGACGAGTACGCTCGGGGCGTTACCCCACTGAGCGTTCGCAGTAAAACGGCCTCGACGCATTTCGGAGGTGTCGACGACATCGTCGTGGAGCAGGGTGGCACTGTGAATAAACTCGATAATAACAGCGAGATTAATGTGACCTTTGCCTTGGTAAGAGCAGGCTTGGGCGACGAGTAGTACGAGTAGTGGGCGAAGGCGTTTGCCGCCAGCATCTATTAAGTAGTGCCCGATTTGCTCAACCAGGCCGACGTCCGAGCGCAATTCGTCAATAATGAGTTGATTGACGGCGTCAAAATCGCTGGTAACAACTTGTCTAAATGGCTGCATTAGAGGCTAAATATAGGCGATGGCAAGCGCGGCATCCTAGGGTTCTGTTGGGCAAGTGTCAAGATTAGAGCAAGCCCCTGTTATTGTGCACTGATATATCCCCAAATATACCATCGAGTGCTTGCTAGCAAGCGCGCTTTCCCTTAGAATTGCCGCCCTCTCGCCTCCAGGCCAATAATTGCATGCTAGAGCAACTGGTCGGGCAGCAGTCTTCCCTCTTTCTTTAAATAAGAAACAGAGCAAGGCACGACAGCTTAAAGTAAGCCTTAGTTTCAGTAGGAGCAAAACATGTACGCGGTAATAGAAAGTGGTGGTAAGCAGCATCGAGTTGAGCCGGGCGAAGTCTTAAACCTCGAGCTTCTTGAGGCGGCAACGGGTGACACCATTGATTTTGATAAGGTATTGATGGTTGCCGATGGCGACAGCGTAAAGATCGGCGCTCCCTACGTGGATGGCGGTAAAGTGAGTGCTGAAATTCTCAGCCACGGTCGCGCCAAAAAAGTGCGCATCGTAAAATTTCGCCGCCGTAAGCACTCACGCTCACAGATGGGTCACCGTCAGTGGTTCACCGAAGTAAAAATTACTAATATCAATGCCGGTTGATCGGTAGGAGATAATTCATGGCACACAAGAAAGCGGGTGGTAGTACTAGAAACGGTCGCGATTCGGAAAGCAAGCGTCTTGGTGTTAAGCGCTATGGCGGCGAGCAGGTAGACGCAGGTAATATTATTGTGCGTCAGCGCGGTACGCGCTTTCACGCCGGCAACAATGTCGGTATCGGTAAGGACCACACTTTGTTCGCCAAGTCTGATGGTGAAGTTAAGTTTGTAGTTCGCGGGCCGAATAACCGTAAATTTGTCGATGTAATTTGCGCTTAATGTAAATTTCATCCAAGCGGTACTGTTTGTTTAAAAGCCCCGCATGCGGGGCTTTTTTTATGGGCGTATGATAGTGCTTGTGGTGCTGGTCACTTCTTCTAGTTGACCGGCTAAAGGATAGTCAGGGTATGCAGATGCAACAACTGCGCAGAGGTGTAGAGTGAAATTTGTCGACGAAGCACCGATCATCGTGAAAGCGGGCGATGGCGGCCGAGGGTGCCTAAGTTTTCGGCGTGAGAAATATATCCCCAAAGGCGGTCCCGATGGTGGTGATGGGGGGGATGGCGGCAGTGTTATTTTGCGTGCTGAAGTTGATCTCAACACTCTGGTGGACTACCGTTATCAGCGCCATTACCGAGCACAAAATGGTGAGTCGGGTCGCGGTCGAAATTGCCGAGGCAAGGGCGGTGATGACTTGGTACTTGGCGTCCCCGTTGGCACCACGATTATCGATACCGACAGTGACGAAGTGTTGGGCGATTTGACCACCCCAGGGCAGGAGCTGATCGTCGCCAAAGGGGGGTTTCACGGCCTCGGCAACGCGCGTTATAAGTCGAGTACCAATCGTGCGCCGCGCCAAACCAGCCCGGGCACTGAGGGGGAGTTGCGCAATCTACGCCTCGAATTAAAATTACTTGCCGATGTCGGTTTGCTGGGCTTGCCCAATGCTGGTAAGTCCACATTGATTCGCTCAGTGTCTGCAGCGACGCCTAAGGTAGCTGATTATCCTTTTACGACCCTGGTGCCCAATCTTGGTGTGGTAACGCTGCAGAAGTACCGCAGCTTTGTGATTGCGGATGTGCCGGGTCTGGTCGAGGGGGCCTCACAGGGTGCCGGGCTAGGCATTCGGTTTCTTAAGCATTTAACGCGCACGCGGTTTTTGCTGCATATGGTTGATATGCTGCCGGCAGATGGTTCCAACCCCCTGGAAAATGCTCTCACCATTCAGAATGAATTATCAAGTTTTAGTCCTACATTGGCGCAGCGACCCCGCTGGCTGGTGTTAAATAAAATGGATTTGCTGCCAGAAGATAGTCGAGAGGCTGTCTGTCAGCAGCTAGTTGACGGTTTGCAGTGGCAGGGGCCGGTGTTTTTTGTCTCGGCCTTAACGAAAGAAGGCACCGCTAAGCTGTGTAATGAAATTTGCGATTATCTCGATGATTGCCGCAGCCGTGAAGCTGAGTTTCCTGAGGCAGCGCAGACTGAGCGAGATATGCAGGCGAGTATGCAGCTCGAAGCCCGTGAGCAAATTGAAAAGCTGCGTCTACAACGTCAGCAGGCTAAGACAGCTGAGCAAGAATATGAAGACGACGAAGATGATGACGACGATCATGAGGTCGAAGTCGTTTACAGCCCTTAGTTTTTGCTAAAGTTTTTATTAAATATTGGAAACAAGTCGAACAGATTAGAGATATCGTGGATAAAATAGCAGATGCCCCGAGCCGTCCGCGGCGCTGGGTGGTAAAAATTGGTAGTGCCTTGTTGACGAATAATGGACAGGGTCTCGATCATCAGGCCATCGCGGACTGGGTTGGGCAAATTGCCCAGCTTCAGGGGGATGATCTCGAAGTCGTGTTGGTCTCATCGGGTGCTGTCGCCGAGGGTGTCGCGCGTCTTGGTTGGCGGCGGCGTCCAACCTTAATCCACGAGCTCCAAGCAGCTGCAGCCGTCGGTCAAATGGGGCTGGTGCAAGCTTACGAATCCAAGTTTCAACAATTCGATAAGCATACCGCTCAGGTTTTACTTGACCACGATGATCTCTCCAGTCGAGAGCGTTACCTTAATGCTCGCAGTACTCTTAATACACTACTCGCCCTGGGCGTTGTGCCTGTGGTTAATGAAAATGATACCGTTGTTACCGACGAAATTCGCTTTGGGGACAATGATACCCTGGCTGCCCTAGTGGCGAATCTAGTTGATGCCGAATTACTGGTTATTCTCACCGATCAATCAGGTTTGTTTGAGGAAGACCCGCGTAAGAATCCCAATACTCCCTTGATTCACCGTGCCAGTGCTAATGATAGAAGCCTAGATGGCGTAGCGGGTGATAGTGCCGGTAGTCTTGGTCGGGGCGGTATGGTGACCAAATTACAGGCGGCGCGACTGGCAGCGCGCTCCGGTGCTAATACGGTGATCGCGGGTGGCCGGGATCCGGATGTTTTGTTGAAGATTTTTGCTGGTGCTGACGTGGGGACACTACTGGTTGCCGATTGCGAACCCTTAGTCGCTCGCAAGCAATGGCTGGCTGGGCATTTGCAGGTACGCGGTACTCTGGTGCTGGACGATGGCGCTGTGCATGTTCTCAAAGAGCAGGGCAAGAGCTTGCTACCAGTCGGTGTGAGCGCTCTTAGTGGTGAGTTTACTCGTGGAGAAATGGTGAGTTGTGTCGACTCTCGGGGGGTGGAGCTAGCCCGGGGCTTGGTCAATTACAGTGCCGGAGATGCTCGACAAATTATTGGCAAAGCCAGCCGTTATATTCACGAGGTGTTGGGTTTTTGCAATGCTGAAGAGCTCATTCATCGCGATAATTTGATTCTCCTGTAAACCTAGGCTTTTACCTACTCGAAGTGTCTTTGATGTAGGTGCTGCAATAGCACTTTTCAAAATTATTACTACGTCTTCTGTTCTAAATAATTCTTCTAGTATCTGAATTGTTTCTCCCTCTAACCGTATAAAAATTGATTCCTGTTAATCAGCCTTGTGGCGCAGTAGTTAATCTATCTGGGCTTAAATGAGAGTGTATTCTCAGACTCGTCTCTCCATCTAGACTAAGATTCCCATGAAGATTGTTTGTCATTTTGGCATTATTTCTGGATTTTAGTGGCTATGAAATCATTAATTTTAGGTGGCGTGTTAAGTCTTAATAGCTTGGTAATATTGGCCTTTGTTGTATAACTTTGAAAGCAGTTGAGGTTGATTGTCGTACGTTCGGTGTTTTCTGAAAAAAATTATTGGAAAGTTAATAAAGTTGTGGTAAATGTATTGATATATGGAAATAGGTTGCTATTTCTCCGCTTGGGAAGAATGGCTTGATCAATAAAGCGTCGTATAGTACAAAGTGATTAGTTGTTTCGGATTCTTTTGTTGGCTGTGGGTTTATCTTCGACTAATACTATTGATGTAGCTATAAGGCACTTCAGGTGTGGTTTCTAAATACAATGGTGATGGGAATTAATGATACATATTAAGAGGTATGACTTCGATTACAGCCGTCGGTTCTTTATGGACAAACTGGCCAAGGGCACTATGGGCGCAGGTGTGCTCAGCTCGCTCATGCCCCTTGTCGGCAACACGGGTGACATTGCTAAAGCCTACCCAGAAGAGCTGATGAACATCGAGCTGCTCACTAAAGGCGAGATTAAAGCTGGTGATATTGTTTATAGCGGTAATGTTGAGTATGTTAAAGACTTGCTCGACCCGGTTTGCTACCAACAAATCGCCCAGCAGGGTCGTCGCATTCGCATTGCGCCGACGACCACGGATATCACCAAGATGTACCCCCACGACTACCTGGAAGCGACTTTACGCAACCAGGGTCAGGCCTCACTCGACGCCAAT
>JBFJYH010000086.1:0-5203 GCA_041622675.1 Porticoccaceae bacterium | reverse complement strand
TTGGCCCCCTGTTATGAGCATTGCAATCAAGTCTGTTGTTTCCATCCATTACACTTTAACTGATGAAAACGGCGAAGAAATCGACGCCTCCACCGAGCGCGAGCCCCTAGTCTATCTACACGGCGCCGGTAATATCATTAAAGGGCTAGAACTGGCACTACTGGGCAAAGACGTCGGTGATCGCGTACAGGCAACGATTGCGCCGGAAGATGGCTATGGAGAGTTTATTAGCGAGCTGGTACAGCATGTGCCCCTCTCAGTGTTTGGCGACGAAGAAAAACCAGAAGTCGGCATGCGCTTTACCGCACAGACAGAAAATGGCCCACTATCGGTGTTAGTGACTGCGATTGATGGCGACCAGGCCATACTCAATGGCAACCACCCCTTGGCTGGTAAGACCATTACCTTTGATGTCACTATCGATAGTATTCGCGAAGCGACGGCAGAAGAGCTCGCCCACGGCCACCCTCATAGTGCTGGTGGTTGTGGACACCACCACTAATTGTCATACTAAAAAATCGAGTGCAGCTATCAATAGAGCCACTCGAGGTGTACAATCTGGCGCCAGTACGGTCCAGCACTGAACTGTATTGGCTCAATAAATAGCCGCAACACCTTGACAACACGCTTGAATCAAGAGGCCTTATCAGAAAGATCAGTGCCTTTTCCATCCTCTGTCAAGCGTCCCATATAAGTATCCCGGTCATCACAAGCCCTTGGTATTTAAAACAATACTCCGACGCTAGCCCATTTTTTATGGGCGCTGAATAAATGATATTCAGCGCCTCAAAATATGTGGTCATTGTTCGACACATAGGAAAGATTCATGACATTTGACACCCTCGGCCTCTCCGAGCCCCTGCTGCGCGCCGTTAGCGAAAAAGGCTACGACACGCCCTCACCAATTCAAGCGAAAGCGATTCCCGCAGTTCTTGACGGTCACGACCTGATGGCCAGCGCACAAACCGGCACCGGTAAAACAGCGGGCTTCACTTTGCCCCTACTACACCTGCTCGCCGACAAGCCCACAGCCAACAGCAACCGCACATTGGCATTAGTGGTGACGCCCACCCGTGAGCTCGCGGCACAAATACACGAGAGTGTGCTCGACTACGGCAAGCACCTGAACCTGCGTTCTACCGTCGTGTTTGGCGGTGTAAAAATCAACCCGCAAATGATGAAATTGCGCCGTGGTGTCGAAATACTGGTTGCCACTCCGGGTCGCCTGCTCGATCTGCACAAGCAAAACGCCATTAACTTTAACGACGTTGAAGTACTGGTACTCGATGAAGCCGATCGCATGCTCGACATGGGCTTTATTCACGACATTAAACGCATTATTTCGCTGATGCCCAAAAAGCGACAAAACCTGCTTTTCTCGGCGACGTTTTCCGACGAGATTCGCCACCTCGCGCGAGGCTTGCTTAATAACCCGGTAGAAATTGATGTCGCTCCGCAAAACACCACAGCCACCAAGGTGGAGCAGAAGATTCACCCCGTCGATAAAGGCCGTAAAGCGGCACTTCTCAGCCACCTGATCCGCAACGAAGGGTGGCATCAAGCTTTAGTCTTTAGCCGCACCAAGCACGGTGCCAACAAGCTGGTGAAATTGCTCGAGCGCGACAACATCCATGCCGCAGCGATTCACGGCAACAAAAGTCAGGCCCAACGCACCAAAGCTCTCGCCGAATTCAAAAATGGTAAGGTGCAAATACTGGTCGCCACCGATATCGCCGCACGGGGTATCGACATTGACCAATTGCCACAAGTCGTTAATTTCGATCTCCCGAATGTACCCGAGGATTACGTACATCGCATTGGCCGCACCGCCCGCGCCGGATCCAGTGGTCATGCCGTGTCTTTAGTGAGCGCCGATGAAATCAAACAGTTGAGCGATATTGAGCGCCTGATTAAGAACAAAATCCCCCGCGAAGAGGTCGAAGGTTTTGAACCCGACCACGCTCTGCCCGAATCGCGCTCGGGTCACCGACCGGCACGCAATGCCCAACCGCGCCGCAGCTCGCCAGGCAATCGCAACGGCCAGGGACGCAACCCACGCAATGCAGCAAACAAGCCTGCTGGCAACGGTGGACAACGCAGACGACCGAGCCAGCAACGCGCCAGCAATGGCAATGGCAATGGCAATGGCAATGGCAACTCTAACGTCAGAAGTGCCAACGGTAACAACCAACGCTCAAGCAATAGCGGCAATAATCAGCCCCGGCATCAAAAAGCGAGTTCGGGCAACCTGATAGAACCAGAACGCGCTATACAATCCGGCAACCGTTAAGTTATAGCGTACGATTAAAAAGCCCCCACTGATAAAACAGCGGGGGCTTTTTAATGCCACCTGCTAATGCAAATGGCAAGACAGCAGTCTCAAGTCAGAGCATTGATCAAGCCACCTTGGTGCTGTTGTCCCACTTCTTCAGCACTGGCAACGCACCTTCAGCAAAGGTTGTCATACTTTGTTTACAGTAGTCATAATCCATGCCGGCATAGGTGAAGAAACAGTTCATTTCAAAGTTACCGATAATATCCTCAATACCTTTGAGCCTTTCCAGACACTGGTCGGGCGTTCCGTAAATTTGTTGCTCAACATATTGCTCGGTCACGCGATCCGCGTCTGCACGCATGGCGACCGATGACTGGGCGTAGTGCTCATAACCTTTAATATCATCGAAATGCTCACCCTTCATTTCGTAGTGGCGCATCGCCGACTCCCAGTAATCACCCATGTATTTGTACGCCATATCTTTCGCACGACCAGGGTCTTTATCGCAGACAGTAAAAATATTGGCTGAAACCGGTGGTGCCACTGTGCCATGATTCTCCATATAGAGTTCGCGATAGAGCTCAATATCTTTCGCACGCTGTGCCCAGGGGCCAACGGCAAAGGTCATAAAGCGACCACCCATACGAGCGGCATGGGGAACGGTATCGGGTGACATAGAGACGATATAGGTTCTGTCTTTAAACGTTTTAAAAGGTTCAGGGCGAATATCGCGGCGCGCCTGCTTAAAGAATTGGCCGTCGTGGGCCTCCATCGTCCCCGTTTCAAGAGCGTCGAGAATCATCTGCGCCGACTCATTGAAGCGCTCGCGTGAGGTATCCATATCGATACCAAAACCATCGTATTCGACCCGCGCCAAACCGCGGCCCATACCGATCAGCGCACGGCCGTTAGACATATTGTCGAGCATCGCCATATCGGTAGCGACACGCAAGGGGTCTTTGTGCCAGGGCAAAATAATCGCGGCAGTACCGACCTTAATGGTACTGGTTTGGCCAGCCATAAAGCTCAAAAACTGCATAGTATTTGGGCACATGGTGTAATTGGTAAAATGGTGCTCAACCCCCCATATTGAGTCAAAACCTAAAGGTTCGGCAAGCCGGGCAATCGCCAGCTCATTTTGATAAACGTCTAGGTCCGACAGGGGCTGGTTGTGACTACTCTGAAAGGCCATAACAACACCGACATCCATAGTATTTCTCCTATTTATTTTAGTAAGTGGAATCAATGAATAAATGTGCACCACCAATTCTGCCATACTTCTGCGAAGTGCTCACCTGCTTACCGAAACCAACCTCTACGCACTCACACACAAGTCGGCTGCCATACTGTCAAGATTTCGCTAAACTCAGCTTAAATTTTCTAGATTTTGCCGCTTAATCAGTCACACAGTGACTAGAAAAAATATTTTTAAGGAGCTTTCACCATGGCACTCTCATCAACTGACCTGATCAACAACTTTGAAATGTATTTCGATGGCACGGACATGACCAACGCCAGTCTCTACCTCTGCATCAATTCAGGTGTCGGCGATAGCGCTGCTCAAGCGATTATTGAAACCATGCGTGCTGCCGGCCTGTGGTCAGCCGATACGGCAAAAACGGTGCCCGCTGAACACAAGCCCATGTATGCCGAGCAAATGAAATTTATCGGCTATGTCTCGGGCACTATTGACGGCAAAGAATTCCACGCCTCTGCCTATGACCACGAGAAATTCCCCTACAATGCCGAGCGATGGGAAGAGTGGAAGCGATTTATCGCCGCCAATTATTAGTATTTAAAAAAATCAGTACAGGCAAAACATATTTTTTGCCTGTACTGATTTTTTAATCGCGGTCAAATCACTCGAGAAAGCACGAGACACTCAGCCAGAAAAAATGCAGCCTTTGCTAGCTATTTTCATCCTTAAGAAAACCGTTTACTTTATCAATATTCTGGCGATGTTCCTCCAGCATCACTCGTAGCTGTTCTTGCACGCTAGAATTTGAAATTTTTGCCAAGTTTTTCTCTATTTCGCGAACAACCCAACCTTGTCCCCGATTTAAAAACTGCAACCGCTCCTCAAAACAGTTAATCGCAAGACATTTAGCGGCAAAGTCGCCCACCTGATTATCAGGACTCACACCCATTATTTTGAGACTATCGATCAAGCCCTGACAGGATTTCTTCTCGTCTTGACCAATATCGTAGAGAAGCTGCTTATGCTCTATAGATGGCGCGCCTTTCTCAGACAATAGACACACCTTTGCGCCGGCACGTTCGGCATGCAGTAGTGACAAGAGAAACGTTGTCGTTTCTTCATTCGACAAAAATCCATGATAGGTAGGATCAGTTTCGTTCATCATACAAGGGCTCGAATTCAATGGTGAATGGCTATCTGTAGGCTTTGTCATATTGCGAAATATTGAATCAATACAGTTTATTAGTAAACATCTATTGGCCGTCATCCAAGACCGAGTTTATCAACTTTATATCAAGATAATAAACGTGCAGAAAAAATCAATAAAGACCGTCCTTGAAAGCAGCTGACAAGCGCACTCTATACACCGTCCATAAAGTTATTCCACCAACTTGGCAGTATGAGAAAGGGGATGATTACTAAAAATTTATTTTAGTAATGCTTAATATTGGCAATCGCTTTCAAATCGATAAAGGTCTCTCAAACATTAAAGGGTTGCGTCCCCTTTATTTTGCGTCCCCTTTATTTTCCCCTTTATTTCCGGCTGGTTTGGAGCGCAGCGGAAAACCAGTCCGACAAGATGCGTTTGTTATACGTTTTTATGCAACAGTAAACATGCTTAATTTTTGGATAAATATAGGCATTAGTCGCTCTCGTTCTACATTGTACTGCCACAATGATTGGCCGAAATTTCTTATTAGATCATTTTCATCCAGTTGTTGAAATTGCTC
>JBFJYH010000085.1:0-5256 GCA_041622675.1 Porticoccaceae bacterium | reverse complement strand
TGTTCTAGTAATTCGGCGGCATCGCCAGCGATGACGGGCTTGTCTCCAGAGCTGCCAAAGTCTGATGGGCGGCTATCGGCAGCTTCAATAATATTGGTGGCGACAGCACCGGGGCAGAGCACTGAAACGCCAATATTGGTTTCTTTTAGCTCACTGTAAAGCACTTCGTTCATTACTACGACGGCAAACTTGCTGGCGTTGTAGGGCGCCCAGCCAGGCCCGGCATTGACCATACCAGCCATAGATGAGGTGGTGACAATATGGCCACCCTCACCGTGGGCTTTGATTTTTGGCAAGAAGGCGCTAATGCCGTATTGCACACCGAGTTGATTGACGGCGATTACCCAGTCCCAGTCCTGTTGAGAGAGCTCTTCGTAGGTTCCACCGACGTTGATTCCGGCGTTGTTGCACAACACGTGCATTTTACCAAAGCGTTCAACCGTTGCATCGGCAGCAGCGTTGACCTGCTCGAGCTTAGTGACATCGCAAATGATGGTGGCAACGTCAACGCCCTTGTCTTTAAATTCCTGTTCGGCTGTACTAAGGCGCGCTTCGTTAACGTCGGCAAGCATTAGTTTCATGCCTTGGTCGGCAAAAGCCCGCGCCATGCCTAGGCCCATACCGCTGGCACCGCCGGTGATAAAGGCGACTTTTCCTGCAAAGTCTCTCATTGATTTTCTCCTGTTGGTAAATTTGGCCACCAATTATAGGGCTTGGATGAGTCAGATATTGAGCTTTATTGGGTTTAGTTTTCAGGTTGGACTATTTGGTTGTGGGGATGGGTTTGGCGAAGGGTAGGAGCATTCGAGGGGGCTTAGTCTTTTGTGCCTATCAAGGTTTTTGCGACAAGTTCATAGGAATGTAGGCGTGCTTGGTGGTCGAAAATTGGGGAGCTAATCATCAGTTCGTCAGCTCCAGTCTTGGCGATAAAATCATCGACTTGTTGATGTATTTTGTCACCTGTACCAACCATTGTGCAGGCCAGTACATCTTGTAGCATGGCTTGCTGTATAGCGGGTAACTCGTTTATGTAATTGGCAAGCGGTGGAGGTAATTGGCTGGGCTTGCCATTGAATAAATTCACAAAAACCTGTTGCCATGAACTGGCTAGTAACTCGGCCTCAGTATCGCTATCGGCAGCAAAGAGACTGATGCCGAGCATAACGTAGGGCTCTGATAACGCGGCTGAGGGCTTGAATTGTTCCCGGTAAACCTTGATGGCTTCCATCAACTGCCCCGGGGCGAAGTGAGAGGCAAAAGCATAGGGTAGACCCATGTGTGCAGCGAGTTGGGCTCCGAACAGGCTGGAGCCTAGAATCCACACCGGTACGTTTTGACCTGCCCCGGGTATGGCGCGTACTTTCTGGTCAGGGCTGTCGGCTTTGAAATAGCCGATTAACTCGGCAACATCCTGTGGGAAGTGCTCTGCTTGAAGGTCAGAATTGCGTCGCAGTGCGCGACTAGTGGCCGGGTCTGTACCTGGTGCTCGACCAACGCCGAGGTCTATGCGCCCTGGGTACAAAGCGTCAAGGGTGCCAAATTGCTCGGCGATAATCAGTGGTGAGTGGTTGGGTAACATAATGCCACCGGCACCGAGTCGTAGTGTCGATGTGCCCGCCGCAATATGGGCGATCAGCACTGCCGTAGCAGCACTGGCAATACCGGGCATACCATGGTGCTCAGCCAGCCAATAGCGATGGAAACCCCAGGTCTCGGCATGTTGCGCCAAGTCCAAACTATTGCGTAGGGATGCAGTGGCATCACTACCAGCACTAATGGGAGAAAGATCGAGTAGAGAAAAGGGGATTCTAGGTTTTTCGGTGTTCGTAGTCCCCACGAGATCCTCCTTAGCACCGATGAGTTCAGGGTTTAGCCCTGAAGAGCGCTGACAATAGAATCAATTTCATCTTTTGATTGCACCATAATGTCATGAATCAGCTCGTCATTGAGTTTAAGTCGCTCAAATGCTTTTATCTCTGTCCACTCCGGGGGTATTTCATCGCCTTGTGCAATGGCATACGAAAACAAGTTCGCTACTTGTACAACATCGGTTAAATCCGCTTCGAAGCTGGTCCCACCTTGGTCATTGGTCGGCACACGGTCAAAAATTTCATGTTCCTCGGCAACCGTGACGATGTCATGATTAAAACGCCATGCGTCGAGAATGGCTGCGCCGACTCCGGTGTGCCATTCGGTGAGGACGTTGTTAAAAGTTTCTTGGTCCTGGCACAACTTGGGATAATCATCCATGCGAGCGAGCAGGTAGATTTTGCCTACATCGTGTAGTAACCCGCCGACTAATGCTTCGTCGGGTTTGATTTTTGTGCGTTTGCGAGCGATTACGCAGGAAAAAGCCGCGACGCTAAGGCTGTGATGCCATAGTTCTTTAAAATATTGGTCCAGTTTGCCCATGGAATGTGCGCTTAATACTTGATCCATGGCGATGGCAACCGTAATACCGTGAGCCATTCTAAAACCCAGGCGTGTGATCGCCGTGGGAAGATCCTTGATGCTTGTCCCAGAGCTATTTAGCGCGGCAGAGTTGGCGACTTTTAATAGGCGGGCAGAAAATGTGGGCTCGCTACCAACGACCTTGGCGACCTGTTTGGCCGATACGTCGGGATCTTCAAGGATATTTTTTATTTTCAGTGCGACATCAGGTAGTGAGGGTAGTTTAACCGTACCCTTTGATAGCTCATTACTAAGCGACTTTACAAAGTCAAAGCCAATGGAATTCACTTTCCCCTCTCTTTTTATCGTTGCGTGCTGCGCCGAGAATCTCGCTGACTTCCCTGTTGCATTGGCGAGAAGAATTTGTATTTAACCTTAATTAAAACGGGGCGGCAAACCAGTAATCATCGACTTTCTTGTCATGCTGACAAAAATGGGGGAGGGGGGAGCCAAAATGAGAAGTTGATTGGCAATTGATATGAGTCAGTACCTGCCTCATTTTCAGCGCATTTTGATCAGCGTTGAACCACTTTTTTCAGGGGGGAGACGGGTTTTTATCGGGAACAAAGGTGAGGGCCACTGAATTAATGCAATAGCGTAGGCCGGTGGGTTCGGGACCATCGTTAAATACATGCCCGAGATGTTCACCGCAGCGTGAGAGTATTTCAGTGCGTTTAAAGCCCAAAAACCAATCCTCTTTGAGTACGATATTTTCTTTGTTGAATACTTCCCAAAAACTCGGCCAGCCAGTTCCCGATTTGAATTTGTGGCTGGAGTGGAATACTGGGAGTCGGCAGCCAGCAGTAACATAGACACCACTTTGTTTGTTGTTGAGCAATTCGCCGGTAAAGGCGCGCTCGGTTTTACTACGCCACATAATGTCGTACTGCTGTTTTGTCAGAAGTTGCTTCCAGGTCGTCTTGCTGATGGTGTCGAGTTGTCGCTGCTCTGCGATGAGTTGGCGTGCCTCGTCCAAGGTCATTGTCGGCTGTTTGTTCCCGTCTCGATTAGAACCTAGAGAGAGCGCTAAATTGGCCATTAGACTGGTGGCAATAATCAATAAAAGTGCGAGGCCGGTTTGTTTCATCTTGGCTGTGTTCACTGTGAAAAGTATACATCTATAAAGTATAGGAGCCCGAGAAGCTAATAATAGTTCAATTAGCTTTCTTTAGCTCAGTCTTGTTTTTGTTCGACGGGTTATGTAGAGCCTATATTCCTGGTTTTAATAACAAGGACAAGAAGGATAGGTTTTATCGTGCGGCTGGCAGTGGCTATGAATAGCGCCTCGACGTAGGTCCTTAGCGCAATAGTTCGGTGATGGCTGAGAGATTGCTCGCGAGACCATCAACTGCTGTAACCTTGCTGCGGACATCCCGTACTCTCACAGTTGAGATTCCCAAACAGATAAACAAAATGCCGTTGTCGATATCGGTCGGGTTTTAAGGTAGTGCACGAGCAGGTTGAGGCTTTTGTCTATCCATTATCTATGGAAGTGCCAATGGGTGATGGCGAGGCCTAGATATCAAGACTACTGACAAAAGGCCTAAACCCTAGAACTGGGTACTTATGTACGGATGATCAGCAGGCGTGCTTTTCCCTTGCCGGGATTGAAGTGTCATAGGGACTTTTTAACAAAGAGTAGCTATTTAAGACGCCACACTCGCTTGAAAAAACTATATGCGAGTGTGGTGTTTGAGTCAGGTTGAGAGGATTGGGTCGTCTTCTATTCGTCGCTAAGTACACCCATCAGGTGTAACAGGCTTGTGAATAAATTATAGATCGCAACGTAGAGCGTGACAGTCGCCATAATATAGTTAGTTTCGCCGCCGTTAATAATTTCGCTGGTTTGCCAGAGAATCATCGCCGCCATTAAAATGACGAACATGGCGGAGACAATGAGCGATAGTCCTTGCATTTCAAGGAAGTAAGCGCCAATGCCTGCGAGGAAAGCAACGATAACGCCAACCATGATAAAGCCACCCAGAAAGCTGAAATCTTTGCGCGAACTCAGAGCATAGAAAGACAAGCCGACAAAGGTGATCGCGGTGGCACCCAGTGCATTCATCACCAACTCAGTGCCATTGGGCAAGCCGAGGTACATGTTGAGAATGGGGCCGAGGGTAAATCCCATAAAGCCGGTCAGGGCAAATACACAGACGATGCCAAGTGAGCTATTGCGAAATTTAGTAGTCAAAAAGAGCAGGCCAAAATAACCCACCAAAGTGATGATGAAACCAGGGTGAGGCAAGTCTAGCTTCATTGAAATACCGGCGGTGGCGGCGCTAAATAGCAGGGTCATCGATAGCAAAATATAGGTATTACGGATGACTTTATTGGTTGCCAGTATTGAAGTTTCTTTTTTAATACCTGCCGGTTGAGTGGATGTATTCATTAGGGGTATTCCTTTCAAATGCGCTAAGTAAAGTGAGGATCGCAGTAAAGCTCTGCCAGCCAGAACCCGATAGTAACGTGTTATTCCATTGTTTGTCACAGATCAATCAAAAGTCATTGGTTTTCTTGATTCAAGGTAGACGGCGGTGTGCTAGAACTGGCATATTTTGTCGTAGTTCTCGAACGCGAGCGAGGTCAATATCGGCGACGATAAAACCTTCCTCGTCACCCATTTCTGCTAATACCTCCCCCCAAGGATCGACGATGGCTGAGCCGCCCCAGGTGGGCTTTTTGGGGTGGTCGCGGTGACACAGGTTGGCGCCGACAACGTAGCTTAAATTCTCTACCGCACGAGCGCGCAGTAAGAGCAACCAATGGGCCTGACCGGTGGTGGCGGTAAAGGCAGAGGGCGCG
>JBFJYH010000084.1:0-5294 GCA_041622675.1 Porticoccaceae bacterium | reverse complement strand
CTGTTTACGATTGGTTTAAAGTTGAATATCGGCAGTTTGTTTAAAGCAGAAATTTGGGCGGGTGCCGCCGGTCATATGAGTGTAATTGTTCTACTCACTGTGGTTAATTGCACTGTTCTTGCCGCTTTGGGGCTTATCTATTTTTCGGATCTGGGTTTTTCCGGTGCGGCACTGATTGGTTTTGCTGTCAGCTTCAGCAGTACGGTTATTGCGGTGAAAGTGCTTGAAGAGAATGGTGAGATGCGGTCTCGTCATGGACAGGTGGCGATTGGTATATTGGTTATTCAAGATATCGCCGCCGTTATATTTGTCACGCTTGCTTCAGATATATCGCCCTCTTGGTGGGCGCTGGCCTTGTTGGGTTTGCCGCTATTAAGACCGGTTCTTCATTATTTGCTGGAGCGTTGTGGTCACGGTGAGCTTTTGCCGTTGGGAGGAATGTTTCTGGCATTTACCGGTGGTGAACTATTCGAATGGTTCGGTTTGAAAGCGCATCTTGGCGCCTTGGTTGTCGCAGTGTTATTAAGCAATCATTCGAAAGCAGCGGAACTGTCCAAGTCATTGCTCAGTTTTAAAGATATATTCCTGATAGGTTTCTTCCTCTCAATTGGGTTTACGGCACTCCCGACAATCGATATGTTAGGCGTTGCTTTGATCATGGCGGTTGCTCTTCCCATTAAGGCGGGTCTGTTTTTTTTCTGGCTGACACGATTGAAACTGCGCTCACGCACCTCATTTTTAACAGCGTTGAGTCTTGCCAATTATAGTGAGTTTGGCTTGATTGTGTGTTCGATCAGTGTTTCTCAGGGGCTGTTGAATAAAGAATGGCTTGTTATTATCGCCTTGAGTGTTGCTCTCTCTTTTGTTTTTTCTAGTGCTATCAATACAGTGTCGCACAGGTTATATACCCGCTGGACTTGGTCTATGAGGCGCTTTGAAAAAAGCGAGCGTTTACCAGATGATAAGTTTGATCAACCCGGGAATGTTGCTGTTCTGGTGGTGGGAATGGGTCGTGTTGGAACAGGAGCATACGACACATTAAAGAACGACATGAAAAAAGCTGTATGCGGTATTGATATGGATCGAAAGCGTGTGCTTTCTCACTGCGATTCTGGCCGAAATGTTATCTATGGTGACGCAGAAGACCCTGATTTCTGGTCGAATATCATACTTGACGGCGTTCAATTAGTTATGTTTGCTATGCCAAATTATTTAGACATACAGGAGGCCCAAAAACAACTTCAAGATTTAGGTTTTAAGGGTAGAACGGCAGGAATTGTCCGGTATGAAGATGAAAAAGAAACGCTACTCGCTGCTGGTGTTGATGAAGTATTTAATTTTTACGCGGAGGCCGGTGCTGGATTTGCCGACGAAAGTATTCATCTTTTAGGAGGTAAATAACTCACCTGTATCAGATATGAGGCTGTTCCTAGTAGCAGCCCCCAGGCAGTTTTTAGGCCTTTTTTGTAGTACATCCACTCGTATCGGCATCAGAAATTGCGCACCATCGCTACCCATGCTTAGTACAAACTGATCTCCCACCTTTTTTGCAGTTGTGACGAAAGGGAATGTTGGGCGTGAATCGCTGTAAAAAGCTTGTTTTCAAAGTCCTTAAAGTTTTTAAAAGCCACGGGGCAATTAAAACTCACTTCTTCATGCGATGAAAAAAATGTCTTATTTAATAAATTGATAACCCCGGCTCTGACTAACACCGAATTTTAAAACACGCTCGGCCTCATCCAAAACATCTGCCATTAACTCTGTGGGCACAGGATGAAAATACTTAAACATAAAGGTAATGTCGGAAAAGGCACCGTTGGCAGAGTTTTCTCACTGCCGCCAACTGTGAAGCTTGATGTTGCGCTGTTTACAATATTGTGCTTTGGAAAGGCCGATGGCTTTCCGTTCATCGATATGTGTCTGCGAGTATTGCGTTTTATCACTTGGAATCATGGGAATCTCCGCAGTAAGAAACGGCAGAGTAAGGTCTAGACAGCAAAGACATTCGATGGCTTAATTGATCGTTCACAGTGAAATAACACTAGAAACAAAAAAGGGCCCCTAAGGCCCTTTCTGCGACAGGCTGTCAATCCAAGACTTACTGGGCATCAACACCTGCTTCAACGTTTGCGTTAACCTTAAAGTCGGTCAGGCTACGCAATGCTGATTTTTTCTCTTCTACTTGCGTTTTTACTTCTGCTTTCGCAGCTGCACGCTGTTCAGCGCGAACCTTTGCGTCTGCTTTTGCCTTGGCTTCACGTTCAGCTTTTTGGGCTTCTGATTTTGCCTTCATTTCTTCGCGCTTAGCTTTTGCGTCTGCTTTTTTCTTTGCCATATCGGCTTTCATAGACTCGCGCTTAGCGTCAGCATTAGCTTTAGCCTGAGCCGCTCTCTCATTGATGTTGGTATCAACACGAATATTAGCTTCAGCTGTTGCCGCTGAGTTAGCGCTATTGCTACCAAAACCAAGACGGCTAAAAAAACCACCTTCAGCAGCCATAACATTGACACTTAAGCCAGCTAATGTTGCCGCAATTACGATATTTTTCATTTTCATGGTGTTTTATTCCCCGTTTGGATGATGTGCTGGTTTTGTACTGTCCATTGTAGGGAAGCATTTTTCTGTGGCAAGTATTCAATCACGTAATTTTCACCTTAACTTGTTAAGTAGTCAAAATCAGCTTCGGATTAGTATGAGCTTTGTCACCTAGTGCTCGCGGCCTTCTCGTGACCCTGGCAGTGGGTCACGCGTCGCCATTATTTACATGAAAAGTCTTTACAACAAACGATAAAAAAGGCGACAACAATGCTTGACAGCCATGTGCTCAAGCGGCCGGAATTGTGCCGTTTCAACGCCTCGCTGATAGGCTGTGGCGGTTTTTTTAGGGCATTTCACAGGCTTTCACCAACATGGCCCGCGCCGCCCCTGAGTCATTTTGTCGCCCCAGTTGGCGGACAATAAAGTCTCCGGCCTGCACTAATTTTTCAAGATCAATGCCGTGCTCAATACCCATGCCGTTGAGCATATAAACGACATCTTCTGTTGCGACATTGCCTGTTGCTCCGGGTGCGTAGGGGCAGCCGCCTAAACCGGCCACTGAGCTGTCGATAACGGCGACACCCATTTCTAATGCGGCGTAGATATTAGCCAGTGCTTGGCCGTAGGTGTTGTGGCAATGCATGGCGACTTGGTTGATGGGAATGGCGCTGGCGACGGCATCAATAATGGCTTTGGTTTGCCCCGGCGTGGCGACACCCGTGGAGTCGCCGAGTGAGACTTCGTAGCAGCCCATATCGATGAGAGCTTGTGATAGAGGGGCGAGGGTGCTGGGTTCAATAGCACCTTGGTAAGGGCAGCCGGCAACGACCGAGATATAGCCGCGCACGTCGAGACCCTCGCTGCGGGCGACCTGGGTGAGTTCACTAGCGCGGGCCAGGCCTTCGGCGATGGTGCAGTTGGTGTTCTTTTGGCTGAAGACTTCACTGGCGGCGATAAATACGGCGACCTCGGAAACACCGGCGGATATCGCCCGCTCAAGGCCGCGCATATTGGGAGTCAGTGCCGAGTAGGTGACACCGCTTTGGCGGGTTAATGTGCCGAACACAGCCTCGCTGCCGGCCATTTGCGGTACCCATTTTGGGCTGACAAAGCTGCCGCTCTCGATGGCTGATACGCCGGCAGCGGCCAGTTTTTCGATGAGCGCGACCTTGGTGGCGGTATCCACTGGAGCGGGTTCATTTTGTAGGCCGTCGCGAGGGCCTACTTCAAAAATTTTAACGTGCTGTGGCAGGCTCATGAGCTTTACTCCACTCGTTTATCAGGAAGGTGTTTTTTTCAACCCATGGCGGTTCCAGTTTGGTTGAAAATAGGCACTGTGAGGCGCTGCCGAGATTAGCGAGCGTTCGGAGGCTGTCGCTAGAGCGCCAGTACAGACGTTAGGCAAAAAGCTATTTCTAAACCTTAGGCACAGGGTGGTACTTACAGCGAGTCGCGGTTGAAGAGCGTCCTTGCCCTTCAAGGTGCCAGTGCTTATTCGCTGTCCGTCGCTTCAAAGTTAACCAGCTCGGCTCCACCGTCAACCAAGTCGCCGGGTTGGCAGTAAAATTCGACGACTGTACCGTCGGCAGGGGCGCGAATGGTGTGCTCCATTTTCATGGCTTCCATAATCACAATGGCTTGATCTTTTTTCACCGTGGCCCCTGCGTCGACAGGCAGGGCGACAATGGTGCCGGTCATCGGTGCGTTGAAACCGGTTTCAGCATCGTCGCCTTGGTCGCCGCAATCGGGTTCAACGAGGCTAAATTGCAGAGCTGCATCTTGGGTGAACAGGCTATAAATACCGTCGTGGGCGACGATCGAGGCGTGAATGCGATGGCCATCGACGTCGGCGTGGAGGTCCTTGCCCTCAAGGCTGCCACTGAGTTGGACGTTCAGGTCAGTGGCGGCACCGGGTGTGCTCAGGCTAAAGTGGCCGGGGCTAGTTTCTTCGGCCACCACGGTGATCTCGCTGCCATTAATTAGCAGGTGGTAGTCGTGGATGTTGGCGCTGCCACTGCGCCAGCCGTTGGTGGCGTGCCAGGGCGAGTGGGGGTCGGCGCTTTGCGAGGCGAGGTCGGCCGCATCGCGGTTGCGCTTGAGGATTAAAAAGAGGGTGGCCAGAGGCAGATAGCGTTCCAATTCGGCTTCGTTTTTGTGGAAGATCAGGTCGCGATGTTTTTCGATAAAGCCTGTGTCGAGATCAGCGTTGCGGAAGGGTTCAGCAGTGGCTAAATTGTAGAGGAAGTCGACATTGGTGGTCATGCCGCTAATGTGGTATTCGCTCAGTGCTTTGGCTAGGCGGCTCAGGGCGCGATCGCGGTTTTCGTCCCACACAATGAGCTTGGCGATCATCGGGTCGTAATAAATGCTCACCTCGTCGCCTTGTAATACGCCAGTGTCGACACGCACATTGGGACTCTCTTCGGGGACTTGTAGATAGGATAGCGTGCCTGTAACGGGCAAGAAGTCATTGTCCGGGTCTTCGGCGTAAATGCGTGCCTCAAAGGCGTGGCCGTTAAAGTGTAGTTGTTCTTGGTTCAGTGGCAGGTCTTGCCCGGCGGCGACACGAAGTTGCCACTCGACTAAGTCCTGGCCAGTGATCATTTCTGTCACCGGGTGCTCGACCTGCAGGCGGGTGTTCATCTCCATAAAGTAGAAGGTGTCATCGGTATCGAGTAAAAACTCCACGGTCCCCGCGCCTTCGTAGTTGATGGCTTTGGCGGCGAGCAGGGCGGCGTCACCCATGGCCGCGCGT
>JBFJYH010000083.1:0-6212 GCA_041622675.1 Porticoccaceae bacterium | reverse complement strand
TGACAGTGTACAGCGGGACGATTTGTTGGTGGATGTAGAAACCGATAAGGTGGTTCTCGAAGTGGTCGCCGCTCACAGCGGCGTGTTGGTGGAAATTCTCAAAGAAGAGGGTGCCATCCTGCTCAGTGGTGAGGTGATGGCCCGTCTCGATAGTAGTGCTACAGATACGACTAGTGCGACAGCCGATGTTGATGCAGCCGCTCCAGCACCCGTATCAGAAGGGGCCATCCCCCCGACAAGCCCTGCAGCACGTAAACTGGCCGAAGAAAAAGGTATCGATCTCGCCCTTGTTACCGGCACTGGTAGAGATGGGCGAATTACTAAAGAAGACATCGTTAATTTTGTGCCCTCGCCAGCGGCTCCCGTAGCTCCTGCGACACCACCTCAAAGTCCACCACCCGCGGCACTAGAGAAAGCTGTCGATACTGGGTTGTCTTTCAACGCAGGTGAACGAGTTGAAAAACGTGTCCCAATGACCCGTATGCGTGCCCGTATTGCTGAGCGTCTCCTTGATGTTACGCAAACCACGGCTATGTTGACTACTTTTAATGAAGTCGATATGCATCGCATAATGGACTTGCGCAGTCAGTTTAAGGATCAGTTTTCCTCCGTACACAGTGGAACGCGACTGGGCTTTATGGGGTTTTTTGTGCGCTCTGCAGTAGAGGCGCTGAAGCGTTTTCCACTGGTTAACGCCTCTATCGATGGCCCTGATATTGTCTATCACGGTTACCAGGATATTGGTGTCGCCGTATCCAGTGACCGTGGCTTGGTCGTGCCCGTGTTGCGTGATGTAGACCAAATGAGCATTGCTGAAATTGAGAATAAAATTGCCGAGTACGGCGGTAAGGCCCGCGATGGCAAGTTGAGTATTGATGAAATCACTGGCGGTACTTTTACCATTACCAATGGTGGAGTATTTGGTTCTCTCCTTTCAACACCCATATTAAACCCCCCACAATCAGCCATTCTTGGCATGCACACAATTAAAGAGCGACCCATTGCCGAAGATGGCAAAGTGGTGATTCGGCCAATGATGAACCTCGCTTTGTCATACGATCATCGGATCATCGACGGCCGTGAAGCGGTACTCTTCTTAGTCGCCATCAAAGATATGATTGAGAATCCTGCAAAGATTTTACTTGAGATATAAACGCTAGTTTATTGATAAATAAAGGTTATTCCCATGTCTGATAAATATGATGTTCTAGTGATCGGCTCCGGTCCTGCTGGATATGTGTGTGCTATTCGTGCTGCTCAACTGGGTTTGAAGACCGCCTGTATTGAGAAGTATCAAACAGAAGACGGAGCAGGCGTTAATGGCGGCACCTGCCTCAATGAAGGCTGTATCCCCTCTAAAGCTTTACTCGATAGCTCCATGAAATATCATGAAGCTCAGTGCGAGCTCGATAAGCACGGTATTAACGTTAAAGGGGTGAGCGTTGATGTCGAGCAAATGATTGCTCGCAAAAATGACATTGTAAAAAAATTAACTGGCGGCATTTCCTCGCTGTTTAAAGCAAATGGCGTCACCTCGCTCTATGGCACTGGCAAATTATTAGCTGGCAAAAAAGTTGAATACACCGACTTTGATGGAAAAGTGTCAGTTATTGACGCTGACAATGTGGTTCTCGCCACAGGCTCTAAGGCGATTGATATTCCCGTTGCTCCGCTCAATGGCGAAACCATTATCGATGCCAAAGCAGCCCTCGATATGACAAAGGTGCCGAAGCGTTTAGGTATTATCGGCGCCGGTGTTATTGGCCTCGAACTGGGGAGTGTCTGGAACCGCCTTGGTTCTGAGGTCGTGCTGCTCGAGGCACTCGATGTTTTCCTCGCCATGATGGATAAGCAAGTCGCCCGGGATGCTGGCAAAATTTTTGCCAAGCAGGGACTTGATGTGCGCATGGGCAGCCGTGTGACTGGCAGTGAGGTCAAGCGCAATAAGGTTCATGTGACGTATCAAACAGACGATGGTGAAGAGCATCAGGAAGTGTTCGATAAGCTCATTGTTTGCGTTGGTCGCAGCCCGTTCACTGAAAACCTGCTCGAAGAAGACAGTGGTGTCAACCTCGATGAGCGTGGCTCTATCTATGTTGACGAGCACTGTGCCACCAACGCCCCTGGTGTCTGGGCAGTGGGTGATTTGGTACGCGGCCCGATGCTCGCTCACAAGGGCTCAGAAGAGGGCGTGATGGTCGCCGAGCGCATAGCTGGGCAAAAAACCCAGGTCAATTACGATATCATTCCCAATGTTATTTACACCCACCCAGAGATTGCCTCTGTGGGTTTAACAGAACAGGAAATTAAGCAATCGGGTGACGATTATAATGTTGGCATGTTTCCTTTCGCAGCGAGTGGTCGAGCCCTTGCCGCCGACGATACTGATGGTCTGGTAAAGATTCTCGCCGATGGCGAGACCGACCGCATTCTCGGATGCCATGTTATTGGCCCGTCAGCGGCGGAATTGGTACAACAGGTTGCAGTGGCAATGGAGTTTGGCTCTACAGCTGAAGACTTGGGTTTAATGGTTTTTGCGCATCCAACCATGTCAGAAGCGGTTCATGAGGCTGCTTTGGCAGTTAACGGACACGCAATTCACGTCGCCAATCGACGTAAGCGCAAGCAAAAATAGTAATCGAGCTCTGCATGCGGAATACACAATAATTCCCGTGCATTAGCTTAGCGTTTTTTTCTCTTTTAACGAGTTGGGACTACAACATGAATTTACATGAATACCAGGGCAAGCAGCTGTTTGCCGAGTACGGTTTGCCCGTATCCAAGGGCATTGCTGCCGCAACTGCCGAAGAAGCAGTGGCAGCGGCCGATAAAATTGGCGGCGACAAATGGGTGGTAAAAGCCCAGGTGCACGCAGGTGGTCGCGGTAAAGCTGGCGGCGTTAAGTTGGTTAGCACAAAAGAAGAAATCAAAGCCTTCGCCGAGCAGTGGTTGGGTAAAAATCTCGTGACCTATCAAACCGATGCCAATGGTCAGCCCGTCAGCCGCATTCTGGTCGAGACTTGCACCGAGATCGCCGACGAGCTTTATCTTGGCGCTGTTGTCGACCGCTCTACCCGACGCATTGTGTTCATGGCCTCAACCGAGGGCGGTGTTGAGATTGAAACCGTCGCCGAAGAGACGCCAGAAAAAATTCTCAAAGCCGAAGTTGATCCCTTGACCGGTGCCCAGCCTTATCAGGGCCGCGAGTTGGCTTTTGCCCTCGGCTTGAAAGGCCCGCAAATCGGCCAATTCACTAAAATCTTTCTCGGCCTGGCCAAATTGTTTCAAGAAAAAGACCTGGCCCTGCTGGAGATCAACCCCCTGGTGATTACCGACGAGGGCAATCTTCACTGCCTCGATGCGAAAATCGTGATCGATAGCAATGCCATGTATCGCCACCCTGAACTGAAAGAGTTTCATGACCCCAGTCAAGAAGATGCGCGCGAAGCCCAGGCTGCTGCGTGGGAGCTCAACTACGTTGCCCTCGACGGCACTATAGGGTGCATGGTCAATGGTGCGGGTCTGGCCATGGGCACTATGGATATTGTCAAAATTCATGGTGGCTTTCCCGCTAACTTCCTCGACGTAGGCGGCGGTGCGACAAAGGAACGGGTTACTGAAGCGTTTAAAATCATCCTCTCTGACGATAATGTTAAGGCCGTGTTGGTCAATATCTTTGGTGGCATTGTCCGTTGTGACCTGATCGCAGAGGGCATTATCGGTGCTGTTGAAGAAGTTGGCGTCAACGTGCCGGTTGTCGTGCGCCTCGAAGGTAATAATGCCGATGTGGGTTCTAAGGTACTGGCCGATAGTGGCTTGAATATTATCGCTGCTACAAGCTTGACCAACGCAGCAGAAGCAGTCGTTAAAGCAGCGGAGGGTAAATAATGAGTATTTTGATCGATAAAAACACCAAGGTTATTTGCCAGGGCTTTACCGGCTCGCAAGGCACCATGCACTCCGAACAAGCGCTGGCCTATGGCACGCAGCTCGTTGGTGGTGTCACTCCGGGTAAAGGCGGGCAAACTCACCTCGATCTGCCTGTGTTTAACACAGTAGCTGATGCCGTTGCTGCAACAGCGGCTGATGCCTCAGTGATTTATGTTCCCGCACCTTTCTGTAAGGACTCTATCCTTGAAGCGGCGAACGCCGGTATCAAGTTGATTGTCTGCATCACAGAAGGTATCCCGACCTTGGACATGCTCGAGTGCAAAGTAAAGTGCGACGAGCTGGGCGCTATTCTGATCGGCCCTAACTGCCCTGGTGTTATCACCCCCGGTGAATGCAAAATTGGCATTATGCCCGGCCACATTCACCTGCCTGGTAAAGTCGGTGTTGTCTCGCGCTCCGGCACCCTGACCTATGAAGCCGTGAAGCAGACGACTGACTTTGGTTTTGGTCAGTCCACCTGTGTTGGTATTGGTGGTGACCCCATTCCCGGCTCCAGCTTTATTGATATTCTCGCTTTGTTTGAGAAAGACCCGAAGACTGAAGCCATTGTCATGATCGGTGAAATCGGCGGCACCGCTGAAGAAGAAGCGGCGGCTTATATCAAAGCCAATGTCACCAAGCCCGTGGTCTCCTACATTGCTGGTGTGACTGCCCCTGCCGGTAAGCGTATGGGCCACGCTGGTGCCATTATCTCTGGTGGTAAAGGCACGGCTGACGAAAAGTTCGCTGCTCTGGAAGATGCTGGTGTTAAAACCGTTCGTAGCCTTGCCGAAATTGGCAATGGCCTGAAAGAAATCACCGGCTGGTAATTTTAATCTGGTGAAGAAAAAAGCGGCTTCGGCCGCTTTTTTTGTGCCTAGGGTTTTGGTTAGAGCTTAGGTGTGGTGCTTGTCGGTATTTTAAATACAGGCAGGTCTAACGGAGTTTTTCTAGCGACACAAATTTATTCCTGGCATCGTATTTAAGTTCAAAACGACCCTGCACACCATCGTGACTGACAAAGCGCCGTAAGTGCTCAGCAGGAAAGCTTAGGTTTGTTCCATCCGCGCCGCGTACCACCACTTGTCGTGCACTACCCTTATACACGCGCAAATACTCCTGGGCTGAAATATTGAGATTAAAAAAACTGCTGGGCATGGGGCTTTCTCGACTCTCACCGCTCTATCGTTTAGTGGCCTATTCTAACGCAAGTGTGTCATAGCCAACTTAACACGGCCCTGTTTGGTTCTTATATCGGCTAAAATAGTCGGCGTTATCGACAACAGCCCGCTAAATGAAGGACAACAGATGAAAGCACGCCTGAACGCCATGCTCGACTTACAAGATGCTATGAATAGCAAAGTTAACACCAACTGGCGCGCGCAAGGCTTCCCCTGGTATCGCGCAATTTGGGTTGAATGCGCAGAACTGCTCGACCACTACGGCTGGAAATGGTGGAAGCACCAGCAACCCGATATGGAGCAGGTGAAGCTCGAGCTAATCGACATTTGGCACTTTGGCTTAAGCCAGTTACTACTTGGCAATGACGCCCCCGAGGTTGTAGCCGATAAGCTGGTTGATGTTTTTAACGGCGTTGCTGACAGCGGAGACAAGGCGGTAGATTTTCGCGATCAACTCGAAACCTTCACCCTGAGTACCCTAAGTACTCGAGACTTTAACCCCACTGAATTTGCCGTACTGCTTAAAACAGCAGACTTAGATTTTGATGAGTTGTACACCCGCTATATTGGTAAAAATGTCCTCAATTTCTTTCGCCAGGACCACGGCTATCAGGATGGCACTTACAGAAAAGTTTGGGCAGGGCGGGAGGACAATGAACACTTAGTAGAAATAAGCAGAGCGCTGAATAGCAGTGATCCAGGTTTCAAAGATGCACTCTATGCGGGTTTGACTACTCGCTATAAAGGATCTGGAGATTAAAATATATTTTGTTCTATCTCGCGACATAAACTCAATTGACGTTACACTTGTCTGTCAAAAATCGAATTTTTCCACAAAATAATAATTGGAGAACTTGGTATGGCAATAGAATTCGCCTCTGACGCTTGGCTGCAAGCTTTAATGGACGGTCTCAACAATAACAAGCGTTTCGCCAAGGTGGGGAAAAAATGGGAAGGCGATTTTTATCTGATTGCCCCCAAGGACACTGATAGGGAGGAAGAAGCCTGCATGTATCTTGATTTGTGGCACGGCAAGTGTCGGAGTGCCGAAATTGTGGTTGACCGATCATCAAAATCCCCTGAGTTCGAACTGATCGCGTC
>JBFJYH010000082.1:0-6301 GCA_041622675.1 Porticoccaceae bacterium | reverse complement strand
GATTGAAGTATGCCCGCAAGTTTTTTCTCAGGCTGAAGAAGCTTATAGCGCGGTTAGATCCATAGGGTCGCCACAGCTAATAAGCAAATTTGCTAAAATATCTTCGCCTATGCTCATGGTAACGCTGGTTATGTTGTTGGTGGGGATTTTATTAGGAGCATAAATGTAACAAGGCCAAGCAGTGGATCGCTACACTGGGTGCGGCCTACCACTGTTGGCGGTGTTAACTATCCATGCAAAATAATTGCCGGTGTTTTATGGAAAAGAAGAGGATGTTCAGAAATAGCTAAGAGGTAGCGTCTACAAAAATGTGGTGAGTTTGCGTAGAGCGCTAGGGGAGTACATCAACCAATTTTACAATAGGGTTCGATTACACTCAGGTTTAAACTGCCTTTCTCCGCTAGAATATGGATAAAGCGTAGCACCATGAAAAAGATGGCCAATATACCGGCGGGAGATTAAAAATTTACTCACCGCGCTCATGAATTTTCGGTATTGGCGTCGTTAGATGCACTCCAATTACTAACTATATAAAGACTGAAATACATGAAAAATAGAGTCGCGTTAGTTATCGGTTCAACATCAGGAATTGGCAAGGCTAATGCCAATTGGCTCGCTTCCGAAGGCTTTACCGTCGTTTTTCATTCGCGCTCATCCGTAGAAGTTGGCAAGTGCCTAGCATCCCAGAACGATGACGCTTCTTATTTCCAAGCAGATCTATCAAATCAGACTGAATCAAAAGCGTTAATTGAGAAAATCGCCTGTAAATATGGACGCCTGGATGTGCTAGTAAATAATGCAGCGCTAACTGAGGTTATAGACCACAAAAATCTAAAGGCGGCTACTCCTGAAATATGGCGAATGCTCCACGAGGTTAATGTTATTTCTCCATGGACTCTGATCTTTGAAGCTGAACCTTTATTAAAAAAGGCCTCTTCTCAAAGTGCTTCTAGTTGTATTCTTAACATCAGTTCTCATGCAGGTGCGCCCCAAAGGCGCATCAATTCCGTATTCAGTAACTAAGGCCTCGCTTAACCATATGACAAAACTCCTGGCCTTGAATCTGGGGCCTGACATTAGGGTTAACGCTATAGCTCCAGGTTTAGTTCATACGCCCATGAGTAAGGACTGGGGAGCTGCCCGTGACCTTTGGGCAACTGAAGCGCCTATGAAAAGGGGGCCGAACCTGAGGAAATTGCGTTTGTCGCTGGTATGTTAATCAACAGCTCCTATCTAACTGGTGAGGTCGTGCTGTCAGATGGTGGGTTAAATTTAACGTGAGCAACACATCTGACAATTTGCAGCAGTTCGTATCTGCGACGCCGGACACTCGTGCAAGCCGTTATGCTCTAAAAGTACATCGAGGATAGTATGATAAAAGGAAGTTGTCTTTGTGGAGAGGTTGAATATGAGTTCAATGGTTCAATCAATGAAGTTGCTGTTTGTCATTGCAATCAATGTAAAAGATCACAGGGTACGCCATTTGCCACCAACGCTCCGATTGAATTAAAAAAATGTCAATTTACAAATGATTCGGGTTCACGAAAAACATACTTTTCAAGTCCTAATAAAAAGCGTGTGTTTTGTGGTACCTGTGGCACACCTTTGTATAGTCAAAGAACGGACATGCCAGAAATAATAAGATTGAGGCTTGGCACAGTCATTGAAGGTCATATTCCTGAACCAAGCTATGAAATATATTGTGAATCAGAATCAGTTTGGTTTAGTGAAAATGCTGACAGACCTAAATATCTACAAAATAAAGCATAACCAGTACCTTTTTCAGGGCTTGGGTGAAAGCAGACGTTAGAAGGGAAGCAATATAAAAATTATGAATCAAGTTCTCATATATTCTGACAGCCTGACATGGGGAATTATTCCAGGCACTAGGGAGCGGCTACCATTTAAAAAACGCTGGCCGGGTGTCTTTGAAATCACATTGAATGGACTCGGCAAGAATATACGAGTTATCGACAATTGCCTTAATGGACGTAGAACTACATGGAGCGACCCTTTTAAGGAGGGACGCGATGGCTCGCAAGGTTTATCACAAGTTATTGAAATGCATTCTCCACTGAGATTGGTAATCTTAATGCTTGGTTCAAACGATTTTCAATGCACACATGGGAATAACGCTTGGCTTTCATCTCAAGGTACTGCCAAATTAATTCAAATTATTCGGCATGCTCCGATAGAACCTGGCATGCCTATTCCGGAAATAATGATTATTTCTCCGCCGCCCATTACTAAGCCAAAAGGTGCTATTGCACATAAATTTGAAGGTTCTGAAAAGCGGTGTATTGGTTTGGCCCCGGCACTAGAAAATGTGGCTAAAGAGCACTCAGTACATTTCTTCAATGCGGGCAATGTCACGGAAGCTAGCGTTGTAGATGGTATCCACTTAGATGAAAATCAACATCAAATTTTAGGCAAGGCCATAGCATACGCAGTATCCGAAAATATAGCCTTCTGACAAATGCGTGTTCGTGTTGTCAAAATGTTGTGCTTTTCACCACTAGTGACGCCGGCCTTAGCGAGCGGTGTTACCCACAATTAGCAGACACTCTTTATAGTTATATTAGCTTTTTTACTGTTTTTATCAGGAAGGTTCCATCAATAGGTTCGTAGGGCAAAGAGAACACTTGGTAACGTTTAGTATCCCTCCGACTCTTTATTGCAGGCTTTGTTTACGCCGCAGAAATCTTTGTAGTTCTACTTGTCCCGGAAAGAAGGGATCGTTTGTGCAAATTACGAAAGGGGTTCAGCCGTGGCAACACATAACAAACAAAAGCAGCATAGCCGCTATGTGGCTGGACCGATTCGCCGCCGCTTTGGGCGTCGGATATCATGAGTAAACAAATGCAGTCAAAGATCGAACTCCCAAGTATCGTCAGATTCCATCTTGCTCGGCTTCGAGAACGCCTCTGGGTGAAGCCTCTTATGAGCTGTCTCATGTCATTTGCAGCTGTACTGATCGCGGGCTTTGCCGACGGTCTTGCGCTTGCTCAAAACTTTCCCGAGATAAGCCCTCAATCTCTGGAAACAGTCCTGTCGATCATGTCCTCAAGCATGCTGGTCATTGCCATGTTCGCTGTGGGCGCGATGCTCTCTGCGTACGCATCTGCAAGTAACTCGGCAACCCCACGTGCGTTTCCTCTTGTCGTTTCTGATTACGTATCACAGAACGCGCTCTCGACATTTATCGGAGCGTTTATCTTCAGCATCGTGGGCTTGATCGCTCACCTCAATGGCTTCTATGAGAGTTCTGGGAAGTTTGTGCTATTTGTGATCACCCTGTGTGTCTTTGCTATTGTTGTTCTGGCGTTCGTTCGCTGGGTCGACCGCATCGCGCGATTGGGTCGGTTGGGGTACACGATTGATAAGGTTGAGTCCGCCACCGACGCTGCATTGCAATCCTGGGCAGAGCTCCCGCGAATGGGCGCATCCCGCTTGACAGATTCGGCTTCTGGGTCAGAAATTGGTACTGGCAGAATTGGCTATGTGCAAAACATCGACCTGGTCAAATTGCAGCGCTTAGCCGAACAGTTCGAGTGCAGAATTGACATTTGCACCCGGCCCGGGACCTTCGTAACCCCTGACAGTCCATTGGTTCGAGTTACAAACGATAGCGGTGCTGATGACTGCTCCTGTACTGATGAAATTGTGGCTGCTTTTGTAATAGGAGGTGAGCGGACTTTTGAATCTGATCCTAGGTTCGGTCTGCTCGTCATGTCGGAGATCGCGAGTCGAGCTCTGTCCCCGGCCGTCAATGACCCAGGCACGGCAATCGACATTATCGGCTCTTTGGTCCGCCTGCTTGCGAGATGGTCTAGAACGCGCAGCGACAACGATTCGGAACAGATCGAATTTGACCGAGTTGCCATGCCAGAAATTAAGATCAACGATGTATTCGATGACGCGTTCAGCGCTATTGCGCGAGACGGAGCCGCTACCGTTGAGGTGGCAATACGACTACAGAAAGCTTACTTGGCGCTGTCGAATTTGGCAGACTCGACGCTGAAGGATGCCTCGATAGAGAATTCTCAGTTGGCGATGCGATATGCCGAGAAATCGTTGGTTCTTGAAGAGGAAGCCGACAAGGTGCGCTCGGTCGCGAGGAAATTAGTAGACACCGGCAAATGATGCTCAACAAATCATTGCAGCGAACATTTGACTCGCTACCCATTTTTTCTGCCGCAAAAACATGCGTAGCCTCAAATACCGCCGAACTCAGGCGTTAGATTTCTAATATGGCTAACAACTTAAACAAAGCTCTTATATCTGCAGGGTCAGCTTGTTCTAGTTGAATCAATAATGGTATTTTTCTATCTGCTATCGAATAACAGTAATAACAACGGTATCAGCCAGAGCGTAAAAACGGATGGCGAGACACGGTAACGTTTCCTAGATAAAAATATAACCTGAGCCACGCTTCGCACCTGCTAGCTATAGCAAAGTGGATTCATTGAAGGTGGCGGTAGACAACTTTTCATTACAAGGAGATAACATAATGAGCCGCAAAGTAGCCCAAGAAAATTTTGACCCCGACTTTCTACGACAAAAATATGCTGAAGAGAGAGCCAAGCGCCTGCGCCCAGATGGTAACCAGCAATACCAGGCAATGCGCGGCGAGTTTTCCTATTTTCTAGAAGATCCCTATCTTGCCGAACCGATCGCTCGAGACCCCCTGGAAGATCAAGTAGAGGTGGCCATTATAGGTGGGGGTCTCGGCGGCCTGCTGGCCGGTGCCCGTATGCGAGAAGCGGGTATCGAAGATATTCGCATGATTGAAAAGGGGGGCGACTTTGGCGGTACCTGGTACTGGAATCGCTATCCGGGCGCGGCCTGTGATATCGAGGCCTACACTTACCTGCCCCTGCTCGAAGAACTCGGTTACATGCCCCCGCGCAAATTTTGTGACGCACCGGAAATTCTCGCTCACTGCCACCGCATCGCTGAGCACTACCGTCTCTACGATAATGCCTGTCTGCAAACCGGTGTCAGTGAGATGATCTGGGACGAAGACAGCCGGCTGTGGACGATTCATACCGACCGGGGCGACAAAATGAAGGCGCGCTTTGTGGTTATGGTGAACGGCCCCCTGAACCGCCCGAAACTCCCCGGCATTCCGGGCATTAGCGACTTTAAAGGGCACACTTTCCACACCAGTCGCTGGGACTACAACTACACCGGTGGCAACGCCCGAGGCGGTCTCGACGGCTTGGAAGACAAGCGAGTAGGCATTATCGGTACCGGCGCCACCGCTGTGCAGTGTGTTTCTTATTTGGGTGAGTCAGCCAAGCAGTTGTACGTCTTTCAGCGCACGCCCTCTGGCGTTGATCCGAGAAATGATCACGATACCGATAAAGAGTGGGCGGCAAGCCTCAAACCCGGCTGGCAAAAACAACGTCAGAAAGACTTCACAGCCATCCTCACTGGTCGGGGTGGTCGCCGTGGCGAGATTAATCAACTCGATCAATTTGACGATGCCTGGGTGGAGATGGGCAAGATCTATCGCCGCCGCATGCGCGAGGCTGGCAAGGATGTGCCGAAAGAAAAGGTTTTGGAAATCTTTGAAATGTCCAACTTTGAAAAGATGGAAAATATTCGTAACCGCATCGATGACATTGTGACTGACAAAGAAACGGCCGAAGCACTCAAACCCTGGTACGCCTTTATGTGCAAGCGTCCCTGCCTGGACGACCGTTTTCTGCCGACCTTCAATCGCGATAATGTCAAACTTGTGGACACCAAGGGCCAGGGTGTCGATTCCATTACTGAAAACGCTGTCGTCGTCGATGGCGTTGAATACGAGGTGGATTGCCTGATTTTCGCCACTGGCTTTGAGGTGGGCACCGACTATACCCAACGCTCCGGCTACAACTTGATTGGCGTCGACGGGCAAAGCTTAGAAGATAAGTGGAAAGAAGGTATGCGCACATTATTTGGCATCCATACCCGTGGCTTCCCCAACTGCTTTATCGTCAGTAACGGTCAGGCCTCGTTTACCGCCAACTACCCCGACGGGTTGGACGAAGCTGCCAAACACATCGCCTACCTGGTGAACTACTTCGAAGAAAATAATATCACCCGTTGCGACGCCGATGCCGAAGCGGAAAAAGCCTGGTCCGCCGAAGTGTTTGGCACACCAGCCAAGGGCCCTCAGGGTGGCACCGGCTGTACACCGGGCTATTACAATCTGGAGGGCCAGCACGACCCTCGCGCTCGGCACAACCAACCCTTTGGCGGCATGATGGGTGCCAACAGTTATTTCGAAAGGTTGGAGCAGTTCAGGGAAGGG
>JBFJYH010000081.1:0-6571 GCA_041622675.1 Porticoccaceae bacterium | reverse complement strand
TTCTTATAAATTCCAATGTAGACGTATAGTAGGCAAAGTAGATATGCCGCTAGCTGGATCGTGCTGAAAAAAATTAAGGTTTATGGGTCGCGCTTTCATGAATAGTATTGTGGCATGGTCGGATAGAGAAATTGAGGCGGCAGTATCCGCATACTTCGATCTGTTGAGTGCGCAGCTAGAAGGAAGGCCTACAAACAAGGCGGCTATTTACCGAAACCTGTCTGCCGTACACCCTTCACGAACAGCCAAAGCTTTCGAGTTCAAATTTCAAAATATCAGCGCTGTACTTTACGAAGAAAAATTACCCTTTGCTGATGGCTTGCGTCCAAAGGCGAGGTATCAGGCGGCATTAAAAACTGCTGTGCTAAATTACCTCAAACAAAAAGTGGTTGAGAAACAAGCACCTATTGATGTTCTTGTCGGCAAGCTTAGACGCTTACGTTCGAGGGGTTATTTACCCGTGCATGGAAAGGGTGCAGGCCGATACGGTCTTTCTCTGGAACATTATTTGAGTATTCCGCAAAACAGTTCAAAAGAAGCCGATTTCATGGGTGTTGAGTTGAAAACTAAGTATGGCAAGACACTTCATACTTTATTCTCCCGTGTGCCCTCACGTTATCTTGCGTGTAAAGACAAGCATCAATTAGTTAATGAGTTTGGTTATTACGATGAAAAGAGGGAGCGGCAGGCTCTCTATACTTCATTTAACAATGCCCCTGATTCATTGGGTTTTTATCTTAAAGCCAAGAAAAATAGAGTTGTTGTTAACAAAAAGAATGTTGAGATACTGGAATACGAGGATAGCCTCTTGGAGGGAGCGCTTCTTTCTAAACATAATGAAACGGTTTATGTATCAGTTTCTACGGGTCGCCTTAAAAACGGGAAGACTGGTTGTCGCTTTGATCAGCTACTGTACTGTAAAACTCCGTCACTACTACGTTTTATGCGTATGGCGAATAATGGCAATATCTATCTCGACTTCACTCTGTCAGAAAAGGAAGGGCGTGTAAAAGACCACGGGTTCTTATGGCGAGTACCGCAGGATGCGATAGCAAACTTATATAAGAAA
This sequence comes from Porticoccaceae bacterium, assembly GCA_041622675.1. Taxonomy (GTDB): domain Bacteria; phylum Pseudomonadota; class Gammaproteobacteria; order Pseudomonadales; family Porticoccaceae; genus Reddybacter. Next base: position 5,502 of record JBFJYH010000081.1, on the reverse strand, counting down.
ACTCAACTAATCGATTTATCCGAAAAATGAATGGACCACTATATCACTACACTGATGGTGGTGAATATATCCTCTACGTATTTGAATACCTTTACCGGGATACAGATAATTTCACAGCTCTCGGTCAATTATTAGTGTCTGGCAAGATTACAGATCAGTCTATTGGCGAGCTAAAAAGCTATCTTGATTGCGGTGAATATTTTATTGCTGAACAGGTCAACATACCGACGTTATATTTACAGCTTTGGAAATATAGTAATGGCCCAACACTTGCCGATCATGCTTTTTCATGAGTTTTTGTCTTTAAGACCGGCTACGAATAAAGAGGTTTTATCTATGAATCTATGGGGAGAAATACCTCATCTGTTAGAAGCCCTTCGGTTGGCTAGCGAACAGTCTTGGGATTGTTGTTTATCAGTACATTGTGCTGCGTTCTAACGAACGGGTGTACCGTGACGGCTAGTAAGCTTTTAGATGTTACAAGCTTGGTTCTGAAATACTGGTATCTAGAGGGTCTGGTAATCCAAGAAGATTGACCCCACGTGAATGTGCCCGTTTGATGGGGTACGACAAACCAGGGGAAGCTAACTTTAAAATTCCGGCTTCTGATACTCAGTCATATAAGCAGTTTGGTAATTCTGTTGTTGTGCCGGTCATCGACGAAATCGCGAGAATTATGAAACCGCACATTCTGAGCCTCAAGGATGAAGAAAACGTTCATGTGTATCAGTATTCACTGAGTTTGAACGCGTAGTCATTGTTGACGTCGTAGATAAAAAGACTCGTAGCCGGATGATGTCCGGCATACGTTCCAGTAGTACCAAACCAGAAATGCTCACCCGCAAGGCTTTTCATCGGCTTGGTTATCGTTTCCGCCTGGGCAGCAAGGTAGGCGAAATCAAACCGGATATTGTCTTGCGTCGCCACAGGGTGGATGTTTTTACATACGGTTGCTACTGGCATCAGTATGAGGGCTGCAAGCTCGCTTGCTCTGATAGGCGTTATTCGGGTAAGTGGAAGATGAGGTTTTCGGATAATAAGCAACGCGATCAGCGGGTGTTAAGTCAGCTGAGAGAGGAGGGCTGGCGTGTTGCGGTTAACTGGGAATGCGTGACTCGAAGAAATAGTGAGTTTCAAAACGCTATAAAAAGATTGGATGAATTCATCAAGGCAGGTGATGGTTGCTATTTTGAGACCGGTTACCGGGAAAGCTGAAAGCTTACCTTTTGCAGTGGTTTTCAGAGTAGGGTTCTAATACAGCTCAAAGGCCAGCTCTCTTGAATAAAAGAACAATTACCAGTGTTTAGGTAGGCGTCGTGACGTATGGAAAATACGTAGGATTTCTATATGTTGCAGGCGAGGCCTGACCCGGTAAGGCACTATGTAACGGGTATCTGGCACTACTAGCTCACGGGTACCTAGAATACGGCCGGAATGGCCAAGCGCAGGATTCGCGGGTAATAGGTTAATTGCGTCGACAATACGCTGAACAATAAGCCGAGCAGCGGCTGGGTCGTCTTTGGCAATATATTCAGCTTCATCGTCAAGGTTTTGCAGGGCGGTGTTTAGCCATTTAACCTGCATCGACGCCCCACTTGTTTAGCGTCTTGTTCACTGTTTGCTTGGAGGCAAAGTCGCCGTTATCGGCTTCTTTCAATGCAGATTGAATCTCCTGAACCTGCCATTCGTTGAGTTCTACAAAGTCACGAAGAGCTTCAGCGGCCAGAAATGATTTTGAGCGATGTGTCGCTTTGGCCAGCAGATCAAGACGCTGTTTCAGCTCTGGTTCCAGGCGAATAGTCATGGTAGTGGACATATTGTTAGCTCGCTGTGTTCAAGTGTACACACCATAGCACAACTAAAGGTTTTTCTAAGTAAAAATGTCGAGTCACAGCCCTTAGTGGCTGCGCCTTTCAAGGTGAGGAGACAGTAGAGGAAATATAAAAGCCTGGTGCATTTAAATGGGGAGGTGTAATAGTAGATTTGCAGGTCTTGTGTTAATCACGGGAGAGGGTTCGAGTATGTCTCGATCGCCAGCCCTGCTTTACAAAAAATAAGTGCTGGCCGTGAATAGTCCTCTGACATAAAGGAATGATTGGCGTGGATTAGTGAGGATTAATCTTACAGAGTTGTTTGTAATGGTGCCCAGGAGAGGGTTCGAGCATGTCTCGAACGCCAGCCCTGTTTTACAGAAAAATAAGTGCTGGCCGTGAATAGTCCTCTGACATAAAGGAATGATTGGCGTGGATTAGTGAGGATTAATCTTACAGAGTTGTTTGTAATGGTGCCCAGGAGAGGACTTGAACCTCCAGAAAACAACTATAAAACATAATAATAACAGTTGGTTACAGTTTCTGTTCTGACTTGCGGGCGATACGCGGGCGATTTTAGTATTTCGAGGTTTGCCCCGCAGGAATAGCGTTCCCTTTGCCAGGCTTCTTCCGCTCAAACTCTGAGGCCATCTGCTCTCCATCACGGGCTGCTTTAATCCACTTGGCGTAAACCCGCATCAGCATTTCAGGTGTCTCATGCCCCATCTGTTCAGCCATATAGAAGATATTGGCGTTGCCTGACAGTTTGTTACTGGCGAAGCTGTGACGCATCTGGTTTTGATTACGGTATCGAATTTTCTCCTTGGTTAAGGCTCGTTTCCACATGTGACTGGAGTGCTCGTAATCGACAAAGGGGCCTTTCCCATCAGGTCTCACAAAGATAAAACCTGATTCGAGAAGCTGGCTGTGCTTTTTCTGCTTTATTAAGGCCTCGTGACCGCCACTAGTCAGGTCAATCTCCCGCTCACCGGCAGCGGTTTTGGTCTCGTCTTGTAATACTCTTTCAACCACTGCACGCTCTATGCGTACGCGGTTAGTTTTCCAGTCAACGTCTATCCATTTCAGTCCAAACAATTCCGATATGCGTAATCCCTGGTAGAAACCAAACTGAAACAGGTTGCGGCAAGCTTCACCATAGAAATCTTCAATACGGGCAAGAATTGCGCTGATCTCTTCGGGAGAAAAAGGATCTACTTTATAGGATTTAGTGTTTGAGCTGATTTTTTTCCTGTCGATGAGCTTTGCGACTTTCACAGTGTCCAATGGATTGCGGTCAATCAATTCTTCATTGAGAGCATCATCAAGCACAGCTCGCAAGGGTAACAGATAGTTGCGAATGGTCTTCAGGGTAACGCCCCTGTCATGTCCCCAGTGGCGTATCATTTTCTTTATGACCTTAGCCTCCAGGTGCCTGAATTTATATTTTCCGACAAAAGGCTTTAGTTGATTAACCGCTCTTTTGTATGCGTTATAAGTGCTATTTCTGTGGGCGTGTTCAATATCGATTAACCATTCGTCTAAGGCCTCACCAATGGTTTGTTTGGTAGTAGCGTGCCCAAACATTGCGGCTCGGGGTGAGTCGGGGAAGTACTCCAAATAGTTGAATGTGCCTCGTTCAATCTGGTTTTCTATTTCAGCTTTTAGATTGGTGGCGTACTTTTCGCCCGTCTTATTAGGTTTGACTTTGAGGGTTTCTCGGCATGTGATGCCTTTGTACTGGAATGCGATTCGAAGTGCTTTCGCGCCAGTTTCATAGATTCGCAGTGTTACCCCGCGTGCGACCTTTTCATCTCTGACTCTACCCATTTCTGACCCTCCACAACATTAATCCATAAGTTGCCGTCGCGCACTTTACAGTGCACACCGTCAGCCCACTTGCCGGTTTTCCGGCGTGCATGTACAGCATCGCGTGTATCTCCCGTTAGGTTACACCACTGGCTCAGTTTTACCCACTTTAGGGATATCAGACCGTTAGAATCCATATTGTCACCTTGTTAATCATAAGATCATCAAGGCATGGTAAGAGTTAGCCAACGATAAGATATAAATTGCCTTTCATTATCCGAAGAAAGATATTTTCCCTTTTGAGCGCAGCGCCTGCGTCCTGCGCTCCTGCACCGCTGGCGAAGCGTGGGGGTAGCAAATTGCAGGTGGCTCACCGGAAGCCGCAGCTAAGTGGAGGAGCGAAGCGGGGGAATCTGAACGGGTGAGGAAGCGCGAAGCCTTGCACTTGCAATGCGCGTGGGGCAAAGCCCCTAGCGGGGTTGGATCAGCGTGTGGTTATTACTGAATTTAAGCAGCCAGGAGGGCTGAAGCGTTAGGGATTGAAAGGGCGGCAGTTCCCCGAAGGGGAATGAGCGACCAGCGAACCCGGTAAAGCCCGGCCAACGCCTAAACACCAAGCGAAGATAATCGAGCCATCTAAACAGACCTGTTTTTCTTGCACTATCTGAAGATTATGGTATTTTCCGAGTAGGAGCTGATCGCCTTGGCTAAGAGTGACCAAAAAGACGGCAACTTATACTACCTGCCTTACGCAGATTTCTTTAATTCTTGCTGGCAAGTGTAGTGTTAAACACTCTCCACTACCTTAGAAGTCCAGCAATAATTGAAGGGATCGTTCTCATGAGTAACGACATTTCCAAACTGTGCGCGGATTTCCTGCGCGAAACATACACGTCACAAACGGGCAACAAACTTAAAGCATCTCATGCTAGAGAGCTTATTGCTGCCTTCTTCGGCTATAAAAGTCACGCGGCGCTTATTGCACGACAAAAATACCCCTTGGATTCGCTTGAGGATGCAGGCATCTTGATACCTGACATTCCTTTGCTGGACAAAAGAAAGAGCTGCCTTAATGGGCTGCCGGAAGACCTATTTCCATCAATGGAATTGGCATCAAGCCTATGTGATTTCTTAACTGATGAAGGTCTATTTGGTGGTGATGCCTGGCTTTATGAGTCTCTTGAAAACTATGTCATGGAAGTGCTTTTAATCGATAGCGATAGCCTGATATGCGATGAGCTATCCGGTGTGATGGCTGAAACCAACGCGGCCTTTGAGGATTTTCCTTATTATGAAGACCCGAAAGTTGTTGATACTGGTGATAGTTTAGAAATTACGGTTTCTGGCAATCACAAAGGCAGAACATTGGATGACAAGCCGTTTTGTGGGGATACTATTAAGTTCGCCGCAAAGGTCATCCTATATCGCGTTGCGGGTAAGCGTGGTTTTCAGGATTTCGATATTGAAGCTGGCGGCTCAGTGAATGATGATTGGCGCGATCCTGAAATGCACTACGAGACTTCGAAGATGCGTCCCAAAGATCAATTTCTTGAAATGACGGGCGGTTTTAGATTCGGCGAAACCCGTGAGCAACTTCAGCATAGACAGACTGAAATCCATGCTATAAGGAATCGTATTGCTAAAGGCCAAGCCAACGTGCAAGACATTGACCGACTATCGCATCTGATGGGTACGGATGACGATGAACTTGAGTTTTGACAGCCTTAGCATCCAAGAGCTGACTTTGCCATAGAGAAGCCAATAACCCCACGTCACTGCATTTGGTTGCAGTGACGTGGGGTGCAAATCATCGCTAACCCCCATGAATACTGATCCCTATAAATATTCCTAACATGACGAAAGCATTATCAGGGTTCTTCTAACC
>JBFJYH010000080.1:0-6773 GCA_041622675.1 Porticoccaceae bacterium | reverse complement strand
CGATGCGGAATCCGTACACTGGCTTGAGCAGTTTCTACACAATTTTGAGGGCACTGTCGTCGCCGTAACCCACGACCGCTACTTCCTCGACAATGTCGCGGGCTGGATACTTGAGCTCGACCGGGGCCACGGCATCCCCTACGAGGGCAACTACACCACCTGGCTCGAAACAAAAGAAGCTCGCCTTGAGCAAGAGAAAAAAGGCGAGGCCGCCCACTACAAGGCTATCAAGCAAGAACTCGACTGGGTTCGCAAAAACCCCAAGGCACGCCAAGCTAAGAACAAGGCACGGCTACAACGCTTTGAAGAAATGAACAGCCGTGAATTCCAAACCCGCAATGAAACCAACGAGATTTATATCCCACCCGGACCCCGCCTCGGCGATAAGGTGATTGAAATTGAACACCTCAGTAAAAGTTTCGGCGACTCGCTATTGATCGATGACTTGTCGTTAAGTATTCCCAAGGGTGCCATTGTCGGTATCGTTGGCGGTAACGGCGCGGGCAAGTCGACTCTGTTTCGTATGATCGACGGTGTCGAACAACCCGACAGCGGTTCAATCACCCTCGGTGAAACCGTCAAGCTGGCCGTGGTCGAACAGGGTCGCGAAAACCTCGACGACGACCAGTCGGTTTGGGAGGCCATTTCCGATGGCCAAGATATTCTCCACATCGGCGACTACGAAGTGAATTCTCGCGCCTATGCCGGGCGCTTTAACTTTAAAGGCTCGGACCAGCAAAAACGGGTCGGGGACTTATCCGGTGGTGAACGCGGTCGTCTGCATTTAGCGAACACCTTAAAACAAGCAGCCAATGTATTGCTGCTCGACGAGCCGTCCAACGATCTCGATGTGGAAACCCTGCGTGCGCTTGAAGAAGCCACCCTGGCCTTTCCCGGCTGTGTACTGGTTATCTCTCACGATCGCTGGTTTCTCGACCGCATCGCCACCCATATCATCGCCTTTGAGGGCGACAGCGAAGTGGTGTTTTTCGAAGGTAATTACAGTGAATATCACGACGATTTGGTCGCCCGTAAGGGCCAAGATGCCCAGCCCAAACGCGTCAAACACAAAGCGCTAAAACATTGAGGGACACGGCTTAATCAATTTCGATCGTCAGGCTTTTCTTGAAAACGCCCGATAAAATTGGGCGCTAGCGACTAAAGGCCGTCACTCAGGATTGCTTTACTGTATTTTACTCAACAAAGTAAAACGCCTATAGAGCACAACTCTATAGGCGTTTGTATCAACGAGTTATCAGCTGCAACTGATCAGTAGCAGCTGTTCTCGTCACGCTTCGCAGGCAACGACCAAGACTAGCCCTCGAAGGCTTTACGTGGTGCAGACACGCCCGCTGCCTGTTCACCTTTCAGATAAGCCAGCATAGTGTCGGCATCCGAGACTTCAAAGGGGTCAGTCTCGCAGTTGTTAGAAAAGCCAGCTTCTGAAAATAGCTTTTCAATCTTGCCGTCGTTAACCAGCATAGAGTAGCGCCAGGAGCGTTTACCAAAACCCAGATTTGATTTTTCGACCAACATGCCCATTTTTTCAGTAAATTCACCGTTGCCATCGGGCAGCAGGGTAATATTTTGATTACCTAGCTCTCTGCCCCACTTGAACATAACGAAAGCATCGTTCACGGAAACACAGATAATTTCATCCACACCCTGTGCTTTAAATTCTTCAAAAAGTTCATCGTAGCGCGGCAAGTGGTTAGATGAGCAGGTTGGAGTGAATGCTCCGGGCAGTGAAAAAACCACAACTTTTTTGCCGGCAAAAATAGATTGGCTGGTTTTATCTTCCCAGCGATAGGGGTTTTCACCTGCAATAGACTCATCGCGAACACGGGTTTTGAACGTGACTTCAGGGACTTCTTTTACTTCACTCATGTACTACTCCATACCATTTGTTTGAATTGCGATTGCAGTATACCTATCAAGCATCAATCAATAAAACCATGCATACTGATCGTAACGATCGTATATTTCGATCATTGTTGCTGATTTAAAATAGCCATCTTAAATTGTAATATCGCGTCGCAATATGCTTTTTATGACGTGCCTTGCATTTCGCCCGTTGTTCTCCCCCGGCAAAAAACCTAAGCTCTGACGTCTGCTATTGCCCCTCCGCAGAAGCCACAAAAGCCTGTCTCAACACCAAGAATGCAAAGAGAACGACTATGAGCATCACTGTATTTATTATCCTCGGCTTACTCCTGCTGCTCGCTGGCTACCTCGTCGTCATCTACAACAACCTCGTCGCCATTAAACATCGCGTAGCCAAGGCCTGGGCCAATATCGATGTGCTGCTAAAGCAACGTCACGACGAATTACCCAAGTTAATAGAAACCTGTAAGCAATATATGGGCTATGAGCAGGACACCCTAGAAAAAGTTATTTCAGCGCGCAACTCTGTCGCCAATGCCAGTGAAAGCCAAAATATGAATGCTCTGGGTTCTGCCGAGACACAATTGCGCAGTGGCCTTGGTAAGTTATTCGCACTGGCAGAAAACTATCCCGAGCTAAAAGCCAATGATTCCTTTCAACATCTTCAAGGGCGCATCACCGATCTAGAGAACGGTATTGCCGATCGCCGCGAGCTCTACAACGAGGCTGTTAATATCAATAACACCCGCATTGAGCAATTTCCCGATGTACTCATCGCCAGCCGCTTTAATTTTACAGCCCACGACCTACTGGAATTTACCGAGGCACAATTGAGCGACGTGAATGTTAGCGATCTGTTTAATACTTAATTAGCCTTCAAGCTACTGTTAGATCACCATGAATAGCTTTTTCTGTCGCCCCTGCATCGCCGCCGCGCCGACAGCGCAATTTATGCTTTGGGCTACCCTATTATTGGTCGCCTCCGGCTACGCGCTGTACCTCGCCTATCGCAGCTTCAAAAAGTCACGCTTGATCGCAGACATGCCCACTTCTCTCATTCGTTCGGCGAGTCAAGGCTTCACCGAATTGATCGGCATCGGCAAACCCCACGTCCAGCACCTGAGCGCCCCCCTGACGACCACCCCTTGTTTGTGGTGGTCTTACGCCATTGAGCAATACAAAAGTTCAGGCAAGTCGAGCAGCTGGGTAACGATTGAAAGAGGCACCAGCGAGCAGCCTTTTAATATCGATGACACCAGCGGCCTATGCTTGGTGATACCCAAGGGCGCAGACCTAACGGCGGGCCACTATAGACGGTGGCGTGGGCGGCAACGTCATCCACTGGGTGGATCTGGCAGCCAAACGACGAACACACTGGGCCGTTTATTAAACACCAGCCTTGGTATTGGCAAACGCTACCGTTATACCGAACGTCTAATTAAAGAGCACGACCCGTTGTATATACTCGGCCACTTCGGTACAGACAGCACTGGACAGCGCAGTCTTTCCATCGAAAAAATGCGCTGCAATATTCTGCGCTCATGGAAAGGCGATTTTGCCAAGTTGCTGGAAAAATACGATAGTAATAAGGACGGCGAGCTGGATATTGCCGAGTGGCAAAGCGTGCAGCGGGCGGCAAAAAAAGAGGCGCTGAAACAGCAGCGTGAGAACACGCGGCACCATAGAGAACACGTCATAACGAAACCCACAGATAGCGGGCTACCCTTTTTAATTGGCAGCGGTGAACAGGACACCCTGTGTGCTCGCTACCGCTGGCGGGCCATAGCGTGGAGCCTCGCCTTTCTGCTCGCGGGCTCCGGGGCAACCTGGTATATAAGCGCAAGATTTTCTGTGGGTTAATAAAACCCAAACCACGAGTTCCTCGCTAAATACCCAAATTGGATAACATCGTCGCCAACCTATCGAGCATGCCGGCAATTTTGGGGTGCTCGGTCTCGAAGTGAGCGACTTCTTCGCGCAAACTATCACTGTATTTTTGGGCGGGCACACTCCCCTGCTCGTCACTGGTCACGTGCTCAATGATCTCGCTTAACAGGTCACCCATTAAATAATTTTTTGCCGCGTCGATATCTCGCGCCTTTTCTAACTCAGCGCGCAGGGCTTGTGCCTGCTCCAATAAATTGTCTTCCGACATCAGCCAATCCTCTCTTTTATAACGTTGCCCTAAACTTTGAGTATAACCCTCGACGACAGCCTGCACCGAAATTCAGGACAAATGCAATCAAGCTAGAAAATCACAAAGGCAATTTATAGCCAAAGCACAGCATAGCACGCACCAATAAACTACTAGGTCGCGCACCAAAATATTACTAATTCCGACAAAAAAGCTAGATATCTCCCCCTTTTTCACTAAAATTGCACACAATATTTTTCCTGCGGCCAATGATAGTGCAGCCTTTATACCGGTTGACCAGCTGTATTTAATTATCACCGGCACCAAACCAACCTTTGACAGGTAATACCCATGCTTCCACCTCTTAACAAAGTCCTGCCCAGCGCAGGCCTACTGGCTCTTCTAGTGGCTCCGGTTACCGGTTTCGCCGATGAAATGAACAGCGCCAATACGGCGTGGATTATGACCTCCACCGCACTGGTGCTGTTTATGACCGTTCCCGGCCTATCGCTGTTTTACGGTGGTCTGGTGCGGAGTAAAAATGTCCTGTCGGTACTGATGCAATGCTTTGCCATTACCTGTGGCGCCTCCGTTATCTGGCTGGCTTTTGGCTATAGCCTCGCCTTTGGTGATGGTGGCAGCCTGAATAATTGGATAGGCAATTTTGACAACGCCCTGTTCGCCAACATGGGTGAATCAACTCTGAGCGGCGATATTCCCGAAAGCGTCTTTGCCCTTTTTCAAATGACCTTTGCCATTATTACACCGGCGCTCATCGTCGGTGCCTTTGCCGAGCGGGCCCGCTTCTCCACCATGATGGTCTTTAGCATGCTCTGGCTAGTGCTCGTGTATGTACCCGTCACACACTGGGTATGGGGCGGCGGCTGGCTGGGCCAAATGGGGCTGCTCGATTTCGCGGGGGGCACCGTGGTTCACGTCACCGCTGGGGTCGGGGCACTGGTCGCCGCCATGGTGATTGGCAATCGCAAGGGCTTTGGCTCTCAGGCTATGCCACCCCACAATATGACCATGACCGTGATGGGTGCCGGTATGCTCTGGGTCGGCTGGTTTGGCTTTAACGGCGGCTCGGCACTGGCTGCCAACGGCGATGCGGGCATGGCCATGCTAGTGACCCACATTTCAGCGGCGGCGGGCTCACTGTCGTGGATGATGATGGAGTGGATTCGCCACGGCAAACCCTCGGTACTGGGCATCGTGACGGGCATGGTTGCCGGTCTTGGTACCATCACCCCCGCCTCGGGCTTTGTCGGCCCCGGCGGCGCCCTGTTGATCGGCTTTGGCGCTGGCATCGTTTGTTACTTTGCCACCCAGGCCATCAAGCAGAAATTCAAAATTGATGATTCATTAGACGTCTTCCCCGTGCACGGCGTGGGCGGCATTATCGGCACCTTACTGGCCGGTTTTTTTGCCTCCGACCAGCTCGGCGCTTTCAGCGGTCAGGGCTACGCCGAGGGCATGACCATGGGCTCACAGCTGGGCGTGCAAGCCATTGGCGTAATCGCTACCTTTATTTACACGGCGGTTATCACGTATATTTTGCTCAAAGTCCTCGACGCATTGATGGGCCTGCGCGTTACCGACGATGAAGAAACAGAAGGGCTGGATATCGCGCTACACGATGAGCGTGGCTACGACCTATAAAAGGCAACACACTGACTGGTGAAATATCGGCAGTTTACTGGATGTCGGCCGCTAGCAATTGCTGGCGTGCCACATCAAGCTGCCGACAAAGTAACTCCGCGCCCTCTAATAAGCGCGGTGTATGGCGCTGTAAAAGGCTAGCGGGCACAAAATAAAGCCGATCTGACTTAACGGCGTCTAGCAGGGGCCACGCCTGCCAGTCCTTGAGCCACTCCCGGCGCTGTGCCTCTTCACCGCTGGCGACAATGACCTGCGGGTTGAGCGCAAGCACCGACTCAATACTCAGTTTAGGCACCAACGGCACTGCCCTGGCAAAAACATTGCGCCCCCCGCACAGCTCAATGACTTTTGAAATCAAGTGGTCGCCATTAATACTGAGTAAGGGGTCATTCCAAATCTGATAAAAAACAGACAAGGACCGCTGCCGGCCATAAACCCGGCGTAGCTCCAGCAGCTTCTGTTGATAGGCCCCCATCGCCCGCTCGGCCTCACGCCCTGTACCCGCCAATTGCCCAAGCTTGCCGAGACTGACGCCGATCGCCGCCAGTGAGTTGGGCTCATCGACATACACCGGCAGGCCTAAGGCCCTGAGGCGAGCAATCGTTGCATCACCATTACCGCTTTGCCAAGCTAAAACGAGGTCGGGTGATAAATTGACAATGGCCTCGAAAGAAATAGAATTATAAGCCCCCACCCGTGGGACTTTTAGCGCCGCTGCAGGATAGTCGCTGTAATCCACCGTGCCGACCAATTGCTCGCCGGCGCCGACGGCGAATAACAACTCGGTGAGGTGGGGTGTGAGGCTCACAATGCGCTGCGCGGGCTGGCCAAGCGTTAACCTGGCCCCAGTGCTGTCGACAACGCTAATTTCTGCGTGTGTCGGCCCAATAAAACAGATAAAAGCCAACAAGGCTAAACGCGCTCTTAGTCGAGCGAGACGGCGCATTATAAAACCACCAACGGGCTTGCGTGTTTGTGGTGGGAAATCAACTCAACCTGCACACCAAATACACGTGCAATCAATTCTGCCTGTAGCACCTCGGCAGGCGAACCACTGGCGACAATGGCCCCGCCTTGCATAATGACGAGGCGG
>JBFJYH010000079.1:0-7359 GCA_041622675.1 Porticoccaceae bacterium | reverse complement strand
TGAAGCGTATCAAGCCGACTGTTTACGCCTATTCTTTTATGGTGGTAACGCCGATCCTGACCATGACGTGCTATTTGTCGCAATGTTACCGCCAGCTCATCATCGTTCGTGAACATAGCGCCGCCATCACCATAACAACCCAAGGGTTTACTTGGGAAAAAACTTGTGGTCGCTATGGTGCTCAGGTTGCAAGAACGCTTGTCTTTATATGTGGCGCCAAAGCTTTGAGCGGCGTCTTCAATAACCGGGATGCCATGTTTGTTCGCTATTGTGTTAATAGCATCAAAGTCGGCACACTGACCGTAAAGGGATACTGGGATAATGGCTTTTGTTCGCGGGGTTATTGCTGCTTCAAGCTTTGCTGGATCTAAATTATAGGTGCGTGGGTCTATATCGACGTACACCGGTTTTGCGCCTAGTAAAGCCACGGTTTCTGCAGTAGCAATATAGGTGAACCCAGGTGTAATAACTTCATCACCTGGGCCAATGCCAAATGCCATTTGCGCAATCTGCAGAGCATCAGTACCGTTGGCGCAGCTAATACAATGCTTTGCACCTGTAAAATTAGCTAGCTTTTCTTCTAACTCATCGACTTCTGGGCCGAGGATATACTGGCCATGAGCGAGCACCCGTTGAATGCCCTCATCAATTTTGTTCTTGATACGAGCTTGTTGGGCGGCGAGATCGATAAACTGCATCTTAGTCTTCCACCTTTCGAAGAGTGCCATTGGTGAGCCGATAAACAGCGCCTGTATGTTGACAGTTGGCTTGACCTTCGCCAGATACGGGCAGATTTAGTTGCTCGCCAAATTCGCTCATCCAGCCAATTTGTTTGCCGGGTACACCTACTACTAATGCATAAGCAGGTATATTTTTGTTGATAACAGCACCTGCGCCGACAAAGGCATATTCTCCGATTGTTACACCGCAGACTATGGTGCAATTGGCACCCAAAGTGGCGCCTGTCTTTACCAGTGTGTCGCGATAATCATCTTTTCGTTCAATAAAGGAGCGCGGGTTGTAGACATTGGTAAAAACCATACTAGGCCCACAAAAAACACCATCCTCTAGGTATACATTGTCGTAGACAGAAACGTTGTTTTGAATTTTGCAGTTATCGCCAATAGTCACTTTATTGCCAACAAAAACGTTTTGGCCAAGTGAAACTCCCTTGCCTATACGCGCGCCCCCGCAAACGTGTACGAAGTGCCATACGCGCGAGCCTTCTCCAATTTCAGCACCTTCATCCACAATTGCGCTAGGGTGCAGCATAAAATCAGGCATACTCAACTCTCATTGGGCTTTAAAAAAGGGTGAAAATTACCTTTAAGGCCAAGCGGCACAGCCTCTCGAATCGTTGCAACCGTTGTGATTGCGGTGCGATTTTCTTCTAAGCCAAAGCCACGCCCAGCTAGAATTTCTTCGTAACTTCGATTATGTAGTTCAGTAAATCCACCAGAAAATTCAATTTCGTCATTATTGACAGTGATTGAGCGGTAGGTTCGTTGGCCGGATGTGCGAAGGCTGAGTGGAATATCATTTATATCAATTGATAAAAACCAGCGAACACGAGCGTTTTCATATTCTAAGTAACCCGCAGCCTTGGTATCAGACATGTGATGTACGATATTGTCTTGTAAATCACCAAAAATGAAATGCAGCATATCGAAGAAGTGAACGCCAATGTTGGTGGCGATGCCGCCTGATTTTTTAGTATCACCTTTCCACGATTGTAAATACCATTTACCTCTAGAAGTAATGTAGGTCAGATCTACTTCATACTTTTTGCTGCTCGGGCTATTTTTCACTTTCTCTTTAAGTGCAACGATAGCAGGATGAACTCTAAGCTGAAGAATGGTATTAACTTTTTTACCCGTGTCCTTTTCTACGTCAAGTAAACCGTCAATATTCCATGGGTTCAATACTAATGGCTTTTCGCAGATAGCATGTGCGCCTGAACGCAAAGCAAAACGCATATGCGAGTCGTGTAAATAATTTGGCGAGCAAATAGAGATGTAATCAACGCCATTTTGTGCGCGCTTTAATTTGTCGATATGGCGGTCGAAACGTTCAAACTCAGTAAAAAAGCTAGCATCAGGGAAGTGACTATCAATAATCCCGACGGAATCATTGGTGTCAAGGGCTGCTACTAAATCTGCATTAACGTGCCGAATAGCTTGCATATGGCGTGGCGCGATATAGCCAGCGGCCCCAATAAGAGCAAATTTTTTCATTGGATTTCTCTTTCTCCTTTTTAAACTCTCGGTTCAAAAACATCATGGCATTAGTCATGCTATGCCAGCTTTAATTTCTTACTAGAATTTTATGGCTGAGTGGTGTTCGGCCTATCGCATGTCCGCTACCAGAATTAAATACTCGCTGCAGGCCCTTTAGTTAACAGCATCATTTTTACAAACGGATGTCAGACTTTGCAGTTGGTAACAGGTATTTAAGGTCGTACAGCACATGCTTTGCTTTCCCCAGTGCGCGGATATTGGCTGCGCCCATTTCTTTAAACTGCCGGTGGCCGACGGCCAGTAGCATGGCATCGTAAGTGTCTTGGGCAGGTTGTTGTTTCACGTTTATATTATATTCGTTAGCGGCTTCTTGTGGATCCACCCAGGGGTCGAATACATCCACTTGCACGCCATATTCTTTCAGCTCTTCAATCACATCAATTACGCGGGTGTTGCGCAGATCGGGGCAGTTTTCTTTAAAGGTTAAGCCCATGACCAAAACCCGAGCGCCTTGTACGTGAATGCGTTTATTAAGCATGGCTTTGATTAGCCGGCTAGCGACGTACTCGCCCATGCTGTCGTTCAGCCGGCGGCCCGATAAGATGATTTCGGGCTGGTAGCCGATGGATTGCGCTTTGTGGGTTAGGTAATAGGGGTCAACGCCAATGCAGTGCCCACCGACCAAGCCAGGGCGAAAGGGTAGAAAGTTCCATTTGGTGCCAGCGGCTTCTAGCACGGCTTCTGTATCAATACCCAGTTTGTTAAAGATAATCGCCAGTTCGTTAATCAGGGCGATATTGACATCGCGTTGGGTATTTTCAATAACTTTAGCGGCTTCAGCCACGCGAATACTGGCTGCTTTGTGGGTGCCGGCGGTAATGATTGTCTGGTAGAGGCTGTCAACTGTATCGGCGACTTCGGGAGTGGAGCCAGAGGTCACCTTGGTAATGGTTGTGACGCGGTGTGCTTTGTCGCCCGGGTTAATACGCTCAGGGCTATAGCCGACAAAAAATTCTTGGTTAAACGCTAAGCCAGATACGGCCTCTAGTACAGGCACACAGTCTTCTTCGGTGGCACCGGGATAGACGGTGGACTCATAGATAACAATGTCGCCCTTGTTTAGCGCTGCTGCGATAGTTTCAGACGCTTTGATTAACGGCGTCAGGTCGGGGCGTTTGTGTTCGTCTATGGGGGTAGGTACGGTAACGATGTAAACATTGCAGTTTTTTAGGTCTGCAGGGTTGGCACTAAATGTTAACTGTGTCGCGCTGGCCAGTTCGTGATCATCGATTTCAAGTGTCGTGTCATGGCCCTTATTGAGGGCAGCGATACGTGTTTTATTGATATCAAAACCAATGACCTTTCGGCGCTTGCCAAATTCAGCAGCAAGTGGGAGGCCGACATATCCCAGGCCAATAATTGCTAATTTAATATCTTTAAGTTGCATTTAATCATCTCTAAATAATAAGTCTGAATAAGCACACAGGCAAAAAATTGATAGGTTTATTCGCAAATATTAATAGGTTGCTCTGCTGGGTTTAATTCACTCGGGTGGCTGGTTTTGACGCCGATTGAAACCTCGCTAACAGGCCCATTGCGCTAACCACCAGGAAAGTGGCTGCATTGGCGGGTATTTGCAGATTAAAGTCTGCGGCAGAGTGAATCATCAGTGCCAACAAGCCCATGCAGGCGGCAAAGCCTACGCCGCTCTTAAAATGAGATTCCACACGGATGAGGGCGCGGGCACTGTGGTAAAACGCAAGGCCTATAAAGCCGATTAAACCTAGTAGACCAATGGCGCCGTATTCAATGCCAAACTGTAAATAATCGTTGTGTAGGTGGTCAAAATGCACCGGTAGGTCTGGCCCCGCAAGCTGAGGGAAGGCCACTTCAAAGGTTCCGGCGCCTGAGCCCACTAGAGGCCTGTCTTCCAGTAAGGACCATGCATAGTTCGCCACGTCATCGCGCTTAACATTTTCGCGCGCAATCAGGGTGGCACCATCAAGCCGATCCTCAAACTGGGTGTTAACTAAGCGCTCCTGCAGTTTTTGTAAACCGAAGTACTGGCTGATAATCAGCATATCGATCACAATTAAGCTGACTAGAATCAAGCTATATCGCAGGCGGTGTTTTTTGCTCCTCAGTGCAAGCACGCTGCCTACCACCAACAGCGACGAGAAAAAGGCGGTATTCCCCATTCTTGAGTGGGTCATGACCAAGGCAATAACGGTAATGGCTAGGGCTAGACGAATACGTGCTTTTGGCCCCGTAAAAAGCTCAATAAGCGATTGCCAGTTGAGGGGCTGGCTATTGCGATGGGCCATTAACAAGCCCACCCCACAGGCTAAAGCGAGTTCTAAATACCCCGCCAAATGGTTACGATTGACAAAGGTGCCCGTTGCCTCCCCTTGAGAAAAGGTCTTTACGCCTAGAAAGCCCCACTCTAAACCAGACAGCACCATGCTTGTGCCATAAAAAGCCTGTAGGGTGCCGCTAATAAATAGGGTATAGAGAAGGGTCAATAAGGCCTTTCGGTTATGAAAAAGGTCTAATACCATGGTAAATAATAGGGTGTAAGCCAAGCCCAGTGTAAAGTAGAGAAAAGTCTCGCTGGGGGCTATAGACAAGCCAAAGAGCAGTTGGATAAAGGCCCAAGTTTGCACAAACAGTAAACAGGCGATGAGGGGTGCGCCGCGCCGCATGGCTTGTGAAAAACGGAACGTACCTCTGTGATGGAGCAAAACCCAAAACACCCCAATAAGCGCGATGAGAAAAACGGCCAAACCATTAGACCAAAGCCGGTTGCTCCCCAGAGGCAGTGGCAGCCAAAGCAGTAAAGCACATATTGCGTACTGTAAGCGCTGTTGGCTGTGACTGATGGCTTCCCGGCTCACGACTCTTGCATTCCCTATCCAAATAATCTTTTGCGCCCAATGTCGTTCGGGGTGCTCACAGAGTTTTGGGCTAACCAGCCACTTAACCCCTCTGTTTCTTTGCACTTAACCTTCCGAAAAGCACCGTGCCTTTATGTTGCCCAAACAGCGAATGCTGCTTGGGAATTATGTTTTGCCTTATTATCTCAGAAATGCCCAGAAAAGGGGATGGATTACGCTGCTTTGCAGTAAAGAAACTATGTGTGCTGGTAAATGCAGGAATATATAGTGGGCTGTTAAAAGAATTTCACTGAGTGTGCCGCTGGCTATCTTAAAGGTTTGTCGCAAGCGAGGCTGGTTTTTGAGTAGTTATTTGGCTGAGAGCTGTTTTGTAAAAGCCAACGTGCTGGGTAAAAAAGCGCGGTAGATAACCGCGCTTTGGATCTTTGGAAAAAAATTAATTGGGGCTCGCCAAAGAGTTGGTGTCCGCATTGTTTGTTTCGGAGCTGGGTGTACTAGAGGAGCTGCGAAAATTATTGTCCGGGCCGGCTGTTTTCTGGCCTTCACTGACACCGTTATCAATTTCAGCCGCTTTGCTAGGGGCGGCTTCTTTCGCGGCTTTTGCTATCGCTGCCGCAAGGGCGGGATTGGCCTCGGTGGCAGCGCGAGCAATTTCGCCTGCGTATTTAGGGGCGGCTGCTACAGCAGCCTTGGTGATAGCTACTGTATATTCTGGTGAGCTTTTTATCGCCGCTTTGACGATTTTTATGATGCTGTCTAAGTCATTTTTCGCTGCCTTTGCCGCTACGATCTTGCCAATCGCCTCGGCAATCTTTTCGGCTTTAGCCTCTTTTAGGGCTTGCTGCTCGGCGGGGGCTAATACCACACCTGCACTGATTATGGCGTCTAGGGTTTTCTGATCGGCTAAAGTTGAAAATGAAAGGGTTGCAAGTAATATTGCCACCGACAATTCTTTGATGCGCATAGGAATCACCCTGTCTATTTATGGCGGCCTTCGCGCATCTCTGGCGCTAAAACCGGGTAACTAGGTTGTCGTTTGGTCATCAATTAAAAAGTATGACAACTATTATTGTACCGTAACTATACAGCCAACTTCATTGGTATGTCCAACGTTCAGGCCAAGAATGATTGGTGTCCTTCCTTGCCAATTTGTCTACCCTCAATCAGGCGGTATGAAGCCTTGCTCTTTGCAGGGTTAATGGCGTGTGCTTGCTCAGCGACTGTTAACTAGTTAATTGTTGCATCTGTGTATTAGAAACGGGTTTTTAGGAAGGCGACTCTATAGCGCCACCTTGGGTCGGCGCAGGCCTTGCGTCTAGCCTTGAAAATAGGCGTGCAAGTTTGATATATGTGCTGATAGATCTTGAGTTTTTGGTAGTAAAATGGGCGGCATGGCGATAAAATAAAAAAATCGATATAGTAGTTTCTAAAAAATATTATTGTGTTGGGCTGCCTTGGCACTAAAGGTTTTTGCGGTTTAGTGAGTAGAGTGGCGTTAAATTGAATTGACATTTAAAAGGGATTTCCCAATGAGCAATTGTTTTGCATTGAAGAGTAAAGCTGGATTTGTAAGTGTGAGCAAGGTTTGTCTGTCTGCACTTCTGTTAAGTGCTCCGCTAGTGCAAGCACAAGCTTTGAAAGAGGGCATTGATGTTCAAACCTCAATCAAGACGGGAATAAGGCACGATGACAATATTTCGCAGGACCCTGATGGCGGCCCAAAAGATAGCTCAGTGATTCATTTGGTTCAGCCTAGCGTAAAGATTGGCGCATCGGGGTCTAAGGTCAGTCTCAATGCTGAGTATTCGTTACTTTCAGAGATGTATGTCTACGACTCTGAAGATGATCACACCGATCATAACCTCACGTTTGACAGCGAATTCCGCTTGGACCGTCGCAATACCTTGGGCTTGAGTGGCGGTTATAATGAGCTAGAAGCTGTTCGGACGAGCATTAACCGCACTGACCCCAACGAGCAGTCTGGGGATCGTTCAAGCACCGCGAATTTAGAGGGGCGCTATTTTTTTGGCGCGCCCAGTGCGGTAGCGCAACTTGAGCTGAAAGCAGGTCATGAGCGAAAGCGCTACGACAACAATATGAATACTGCATCGAATAACAGCTCAAGAGAATATGATGCAGACAGTGCCGCGGGGACTGTCTATCTTCGCGTGACACCAAAAACCCAGTTGCTGGGAGAAGTGATACTGCGCGACTACGAATACCTATCC
>JBFJYH010000078.1:0-7839 GCA_041622675.1 Porticoccaceae bacterium | reverse complement strand
ATGGAGCAGGCGACGTTGGTGGCGTCTGAACAGGCGGAGTCGGGCTCGGTCATGGCAAAGGAGGAGCGGATCTCACCGTTGAGCAGGGGCGTCAACCACTTTTCTTTCTGGGCCTCGGTGCCGTATTTAACGAATACCTCCATGTTGCCGGTATCGGGGGCGTTGCAGTTAAAAACCAGAGGTGCCCAGGGCACGCGTCCCATGATTTCGGCCAAGGGAGCGTAGTCGACGTTGCTCAGGCCGTTTTCGTCGTCGGCATCGTGGGGTGGCAAGAAAAGGTTCCACAGGCCAACGGCCTTGGCTTTCTTTTTTAAGTCTTCCATGATCGGCGGTGTTGCCCAGGGATTATCGACACTGTGCATGTACTCTTTAAAGGCTTTCTCGACCGGGTAGACTTCTTCCTCCATGAACTTCAAGAGTAAATCTTGCAGTGCGAGAGCTTTGGGGGAGTGTTGGAAGTTCATGGGGTGTTACCTCTTTGCTAAATGTATCGTTTAGTGTTGTGTTAAAGGAGGGTGTTTGGCTTCATGCTCATTGCGCGGTTTAGACGATGGTGATGCTATGGTGTCTATCGCCTTCCTCAAGGTGAGGTAGCAAGTTGAACGCGGCCAATGAAATGCGTTGAGAATTGTAGTTAAAACGGGTGGTTGATGTGTTGCGGATTTGCATCATTAATTCGATGGCGGCATCGTCGGAGAGCCCCATTACGCTTTTCATTGCCAGCGCCTTGGGGCCACCGGAGGAAACGATGAGCACTCGTTCGCCCCTGGGGCCTTGACGGGCATCGACGAGCGCGCGGCTGACTCGCTGGTTAAACTCGAGCCAGGTTTCAGTTTTACCACCTTGCTTGGCATCGTGCTGGGCAATTTCTGTGTCCAGCTCGCCATCAATCCAGGCGCGCATAGTGCCGCGCAAAATGCCGAAAAATTGGCGTGCGGTGCGTGGTATTTCCGCTTCGGGGTCTTCACGGCGGGCGTACATGGCCATAATCGGACGGAAGTGAAACTCATTAAAGCCGGGGTCAGTGCTTGCCTCAAAGCGTTGCCCGAGGCCTTCTTCAATACCCGCCAACGTTTGTTTGTGGCGGCGCATATCGCCGGTTATGACGCGGTCAAATTGTAAATTGCGCTGACGATAATGCTCACCCAGCCAGACGGCCTGCTGTTGGCCGAGTTCCGACAGCTGGTCGTAATCTTTGGCGCCTAGCGAGGCTTGGCCGTGGCGGACAAAATATATTTCGCTCATAGAACTCTCTTATTTCAGGCGATGGAGAATATATCAGCAGTGGCTATTTATAAATCAATTTTTCGTCAACAGCGCTGGGCCTGGGTGAAGAAGCGACCGTAGGGGGTTGATGTCAGCTATTTCATTGCGCCGCCATAATATCTGTTTATCAATTGACGTTGCGTCGCAATGGTAGAGTAATAAGTTATTATCAAAGGGAAGGTCGATAGCAAGGTAGTCATTACGGGATTGAGGTCCTATCCTTGGGGGCTTTGTTAAACGTTCATTCTAGGCTTGAGGCCTTACCCGTGAAGATAGTATAGATTACCTAGGCGTGGCTATTCTGAGTATGGTCGTCACTAGGTGTGCGTCTCGCTTTGTTTAGCAGTTCGTCTCTGCCTAGCAGGGGTTGCTTGAGGTGGTAGTGGCAATGAAGAAATCGATTTGACTACGTGCTCTTACAGGGCAGCGCCAGTGTGGTTATCGGTAGATTAAGTAGACTGTCGATATAAAGTATGGAACAAGGATGTAAGCAAGAATATAAAAACAGATACTGGGCGCAGCTCCTGGTGGGTGTTGTGCTGTTTGCGTTAACTCCGTTTGCAGGCGCCAATGGCCAGTTAGTGTACCTACTGACGTCGGGAGAGGAGTCTTATTATCAGCAGGTGTTGGAGGTGTTTAAAAAAGCATTGGCTGAGGGGGAAGGTGGGCCACGGGTACTGGTCTCTGGTCTTGATGACCCTCGCTTGCAGATGGTCGCTGATAGCACTGTGGTTACCATTGGCACTCGAGCCAGCGAGTTCGCCCTAAAACACTTTCCCAAGGCTGATATTCTTAGTTTGTTAATGCCAGTGGCCGCCTGGGATGAGTTGCGTGAGCGGCTACCGGGTTCGGGACGGCGAGCGGCAGTCGTCATTGATCAACCTTTGCAGCGGGCGCTCTCACTCGGCCAGTTGCTCGTACCCAGTGCCCGGCAGGTGGGTGTCGTATTTGGCCCGATTTCAGTCCGCAAGAAATCTTATCTGCATAGAACTGTAAAGCGTCGGGGAATGGAACTGAATGAGGTCGATATGGGTAGTGCTGACAATCCGATCAGTGTGTTGAGCCCGCTAGTGCAAAAAAGTGACCTTATAATTGCTGTGGCGGACCGTGCTAGCTTCAATAAAAGTGTTGCGAAATGGTTGCTCTATTTAAGCTTCCGGCAAAAAGTTGCGGTGATTGGTTTCTCCCAGTCCTATGCTAAAGCTGGGGCCATCGGTGCAGTGTATTCCAGTCCTGAAAACATAGGCCGCCATGGGGCGGAGTTGATAATGAAATTGTTGGCGCAGGGTGAGTCAGGCTCGAATGCTACCGAATTTTGGGGCACGAATTATCCTAAATACTACACCCTAGCGATTAACCGGGAAGTGGCCAATGTCTTGAATATCCCCGTACCCGAGCTCGAGCTCTTGTATCGAGATTTTCAATTACTGCTTGAGTTCTATCGGTAATGGGGCGGCTGTGGCGGTTTTTGCCCCGAACTCTACACGGGCGATTATTAATCCTCTCCTCGGCGCCTCTAATTTTACTGGCGGTCTTGTTGACGACGAGTGTTCTTTTCGATGAGCGTTTTGATGTCCAGCGCGAATATCAAGATAGCGGTGTTGCCGTGGCAACTTATTTGGCCGCGACTTCAGATTTTGCCCTGTATTCAGGGGATGACGAGTTGCTCAATACGCTCGCAATGTCGATGTCCGAGTTGGTGCATGTTGACGCAGTAATATTTTTAAATCTCAAACGTGAAGTTTTGGTCTCCTCCTTTACAGGGCAAGCCCCTTGGTCGGCTTTACTCCCCAGGAGCATTGGCCTCGAGCCCCTGTCGGTTGGGGGGCGGATTTTTATAGAAAGACCCGTTGTCATTTCGGGTATAGAAATAGACGATTACGGTGATAATCCGTCGCAACAGCCTGAAACGGCAGCCATTACTGGTTGGGTCATCGTCGTCGTTGATATGCCGGCGGTGGAGGCTGAGCGCCAGGCAATCTTGCTTCGCAATGGCGGTACAGCCGCTGGGTTGTTGGTTCTGGTTATTTTCCTTTCTTTAATTTTGAGCCGCGGTATGTTGGCGCCGATTACTTCATTGAAGGCCGCCGTTGAGGCGATTGAGGGTGGAGACCTAGAGGTCCAGGTCGAGATTGCGGGAGTTGATGAGTTAGCGGCTCTGGGTAGGGGTATCAACTATATGGCTCGCTCCATTGCCGATAGTCAGCGAGGCCTTGAGCAACGCGTACTTCGGGCCACCTCGCGCCTGCAAATGTCGTTGCAAGTTTTACAGTCAAAAAATGTGGAGCTGGAAAAGGAACGCCAGAAAGCCGAGGAGGCCAATCAGGCGAAAAGTGACTTTCTGGCGCGTATGAGCCACGAGCTGCGCACGCCTTTGAACTCGATACAGGGTTTCGTGCGTTTGTTAGAGCAATCGGGCCTGGAGGCTTCTGAGCAGCAATATTGTGCTATTATTGGCCAGGCGGCCGAACAGTTATTGCTGCTGATTAACGATATTCTTGAGCACTCTCGGCTCCAGTCGGGGGCCGTGGAGCTGGATATCCAGCCTCTTCATATCATCGATTGCATTGAAAGCCCCGTGCGCTTGCAGGGCCCCTCTGCCTATGAAAAAAACACCGAGGTCATTATTGATGTCGATCCCGAGTTGCCACTTTTTCTCTATGGTGACTCGCTGCGTTTGCGCCAAGTGGTGTCAAACCTGGTGGCCAATGCCATTAAGTTTACCGAGAGGGGTTATATACTGGTGCGCTTGACCAATGGCGGAGTGACCGATGGTCGTGTGACTTTGGTGCTGGAGGTAGAAGATACCGGTATTGGTATGTCGGCGCTGCAGCAAGAAAAAGTCTTTGATGCTTTTACTCAGGCCGACACCTCCATTACCCGTCGCTTTGGCGGTACTGGCCTGGGTTTGCCCATTGTGCAAACTTTGATTGCCTTGATGGAGGGAGAGATCACTCTTTACAGTGAGGAATCCGTTGGTACCACTGTGAGAGTGAGTGTACCTCTGGTATTGCAGGCTAGATATCCTCAGATCAGTCGGTTGTCTACAAGTATCGCCGTGTTTGACCCATTGGATGTCTCACGCCAAGCCCTGGGGCATGCGGCACAATGGATGACGAACAATGTTTGGCTGTATGGCAATTTTGGGGGGCTCGTTGAAGGTTTGATGATGCAGGATATTGGGGTCATTGTGATCAGCTTGCCCATAAATGAACCTGAGCATTCTCTGAGCGATATGTTGGTGCGCCTGCGAGAGTTGACCCATGTGCCGATTTTCGTCTTTTTGCCACTGATGGGGTCGAGTGGTAAAGCGGGGTTCAAGGTGAGTGGCAATGAAGGCCTGGATATTACCTACCTTGTCAAACCTTGGGCGACGACAGAGTTCTTTACGATTTACAACGTGCTTAAGCAAGGTTCGTCGATCGGTGCGGGTAAGCTTACTCTCTTGAAGGGGGTCAAAGCTCTCGTGGCCGAGGACAATGAATTTAGTCGCCTTCTGCTCACAACCCTGTTGGAAAAGGTTGGCTGTAAGCTGCAGACTGTCGATAACGGGCGAGAGGCCTTAGCCCTTTGTAAGCAGAGCGCGTTTGATTTGTTGGTGTTTGATGTACATATGCCGGAACTCAACGGCATTGACGCCCTTATTGAGATCCGGGCGCCAGGTGGTCTTAACACAACTACGCCCGCAGTGGTGCTGACGGCAGATGTGCTACAGCATGAAGACCGACTGGGTGGTTTACCGGGGCGCAATAAGATGATGCACAAGCCCTTCGACAATACGCGTTTTATAGAGTTAGTACTGACTTTGCTCGATAGACAGCCCTGCCAAATACCCCCGCAAACGTTGGTGACACGGCGCGTATCGCAGGCACAATTTTTTCAGGAGGCTGAAAAACTATTGGCGAACGCAGTGGAAGCCTATCAGGTGCGTGATACTGGTATGCTGCGCGAAATTATCCATCAGTTGCTTGGCATCACCGGTGTCTTTAGACAGCGCGAACTGGAAAAACAAGTGAAGGCTTTGCATACCTTGGTGAAGGAAGATGATGCTTGGGTGGGTGATGCCCTGCAGTCGGTAGAGCAGGAGCTAGCCCGCCTCAAGGTAGAGGCGGGGGAGCAGGCGCTTTAAACTGTAGCGTTCCAATCCAGTGAAGGGGCTTATACTATTTTGGTTCCTGCCTTAAGTTACTCAGCTTAATACACGCAGCCGGATCACACCGTCTACGGCGGCAATTGCTGCGACGATATCTGCGCTGGGCTGTTGTTCAACGTCGATAATATTGTAGGCGATATCGTTGCGGCTCTTGTTGACGAGGTCGATCACGTTGTTATCGCTGTCGGCGAGAATACCCAGTACGTTACCCAGCACTTTCGGTACATTATTATTACTGAAGGTGATGCGATAGCCACCACTCCTCGCCATGGCTGTGGGAGGGAAGTTGACGGAATTTTTAATGTTGCCGTTTTCGAGAAACTCCATCAGTTGATCCGCGGCCATAATGGCGCAGTTTTCTTCCGCCTCTTGGGTGCTGGCGCCAATATGGGGGGTCAGTATCACATCGTCTCTACCCAGCAGATCGGGCGTGGGGAAGTCGGCGATATAGCCACCGAGTTGTTGGTCATCGAGCGCGGCTACCAAAGCAGCGGTATCGACGATCTCTTCACGGGCAAAGTTAAGTAGTTTGGCGTCGGGTTTAAAGCAGCGCAAGGTTTCGGCATTGATCATATGCCGTGTCGCGTCGATCGCGGGAACATGCAGGGTGACGTAGTCAGCGCGGGCGAGCAGGCTTTGCAGATTGTCCATTTTGCCGATATTGCTCGACAGCTGCCAGGCGGCTTCGACAGAAATGGCCGGATCGTAACCAATGACATCCATGCCCAGTTCTAGGGCCATATTGGCGACATTGGCCCCGATCGCGCCGAGGCCGACAACACCGAGGGTCTTGCCCTGTAATTCGCTACCAGCAAAGCGCTTTTTCTCTTTTTCCAGCAGCTTGGACATCTCGCCAGCATCCGTCATCGCGGTCAGTGACTGGGCGTAATTAATACCGCCAATAATATCTCGCGAACCCAGTAGCAAACTGGCGGCAACGAGCTCTTTGACAGCATTGGCATTGGCGCCGGGTGTGTTGAATACCACCACGCCCTGGGCGGAATAATCGGCGACTGGAATATTGTTAACGCCGGCACCAGCACGGGCGACTGCCACTAAACTGTCCGGGATTTCTTCGCCGTGGAGCTTGTGGCTGCGTAGCATAAAGGCATCGGGTTGGGTGAATTCACTGGCGATTTCGTAGCTATCGCGGGGGAAGCGGTCGAGGCCTTTGCTGGATATTTGGTTGTAGGTGCGAACTTTATACATGAGTTTTCCTTTCTGTGAGCTCTCAATAAGGCTGGAGTACTGTGTTAGCGTGTCGCGCCGATAGCCGCTAGGCCTGGCTGATGGTTTTGTAGGCCCAGCTTAACCAGGGCATCAGGGCTTCTAGGTCGCTTTGTTCAACAGTCGCACCGCACCAAATGCGCAAACCGGCAGGGGCATCCCGGTAGGCGCCGATATCAAAGGCAACCCCTTCGCTATCGAGTAGCTTGGCGAGGGCTTTAACCTGTTCTGCTTCGAGTGCGAGAGTTAAGCAAACACTGGTGTTGGAGCGGGCAGCCTCATCTTGGGCGAGAAAACTAATCCACTCGTTGGCGGCAACAAAATCTTCAATGACTTTTAAATTGGCTTGGGAGCGAGCAATGCTGGCTTCGACGCCGCCAATGGCGCGAACCCAATCGAGGGCATCGAGGTAATCGGCCACACAGAGCATAGATGGGGTGTTGATGGTTTCGCCTCTAAAAATGCCCTCGTTCAATTTGCCTTTCTTGGTCATGCGAAAGATTTTCGGCAGGGGCCAGTCCGGGGTATAGGTTTCGAGACGCTCGACAGCGCGGGGGCTCAGTATCAACATGCCGTGAGCGCCTTCGCCGCCGAGTACTTTCTGCCAACTAAAGGTGATGACATCCAGCTTATGCCAAGGCAGGGGCATTGCGAAAACGGCAGAGGTGGCATCGCAAATGGTCAGGCCACTGCGCTCGTCACTTATCCACTCGCCATCGACAACCTTAACCCCCGATGTTGTGCCGTTCCAAGTGAAGACTGTATCGTGATCGGGGTTGGCGAGAGACAGGTCGGGTAGCAATCCGTAGTCAGCGCGGTGGGTGGTGACGTTGTTGAGCTTGAGCTGGTTGGTAATGTCGCCGACCCAGCCCTCACCAAAAGATTCCCAGGCGAAAATATCGACGGGTTTGGCGCCGAGCAGTGACCACAGGGCCATTTCAACAGCACCGGTGTCGGAGGCTGGCACTACACCAACGCGGTAACCCTCGGGCAGGCCGAGCAATTCGGCCGTGTCAGCGCAGGTGCGAGCCAAAGCTTTTTTGCCGATGGCCGAGCGGTGCGAGCGCCCCAGGGTTGAAATATCGAGAGCGTTAACATTGTAGCCAGGTCGCTTGCTGCAAGGCCCGGAAGAAAAATTCGGGTTTGCCGGTTTAATGGTGGGCTTTGCTACTGTGGCTGTCATGGCGATTCCT
>JBFJYH010000077.1:0-8075 GCA_041622675.1 Porticoccaceae bacterium | reverse complement strand
TTTGGGCTGGGACGCCAGCTGAATATTGGCCGCAACCAAGCGCAGGAATACATCGACCTCTATTTCGACCGCTACCCCGGCGTGAAAACTTATATGGAAACCATTAAGTCCAGTGCCTCCGAAAAGGGTTTTGTCGAAACGCTGTTCGGCCGCCGACTCTACCTGCCACAGATCAATGCCCGAAATGGTATGCAACGCCAAGCGGCAGAGCGCACGGCCATTAACGCACCGATGCAGGGAACCGCCGCCGACATCATCAAAAAAGCGATGATCGCTGTCGACCAGTGGTTACTGGAACAAGGCGAAAACAGTGGGGCAAAGATCATTATGCAGGTACACGACGAACTGGTACTCGAAGTGCCAAATGGCGAGTTAGCTGAAGTCAGCTCAGGTCTTAAACAACGTATGGAGGCGGCCGCAGAGTTAGATATCCCACTAATTGTCGATATTGGCAGTGGCAAGAACTGGGATGAAGCCCATTAGCCTCCATCCAACATGAAAAAAGCCCGCAGCGAAGAAACTATCGAATTTATTTAATATTTTTTTGAACTTTTCGAAATTCGTCCAGTCTTATTCTTTGCAAGTGACAAGCTCCTAGCTTAAGTCATAGATGGATTATCTTCCCCTCTTGGTAACTCCATCTGCACTCTTCAACCGGCGCTTTGCGCCGGTTTTTTTTGTCTCGCTCTATATCCTCTCACCTGGCCTCTGCCTTCAAGCCCTGCCTCTAGACCGAAGACCCCGCCAACCATGTGCGCAAAACTCCCTCCAACTCGTCAATACCCTCGCGTTTAAGCGCCGAAAACATTTGTACCGACGTCAGCTCGTCCAAGCCTTCTTCCTGCAATATCTTGCGCACCTGCAACAAAGTACTCTTAGCCGGGCCTTTTTTCAGTTTGTCGGCTTTGGTCAGCAATACATGAACGGGCATGCCACAATCCGCCGACCAAGCAAGCATTTGCCAGTCGTACTCGCGCAAAGGATGGCGAATATCCATCAGTAAAATCAAGCCCTTTAGGGACTGGCGGCCCTGTAAATACTCCGCCAAATTTTGGTCCCAGCGCGCTTTCATCGCCTTTGGGACCTTTGCGTAGCCATAACCCGGCAAATCGACCAGCCGCTTGTCTACATCCAGGGCAAACAGATTAATTAGCTGTGTGCGGCCGGGTGTTTTACTAATGCGCGCCAATTTTCCCTGGCGGGTCAAGGCATTGATGGCACTGGACTTACCGGCATTGGAGCGGCCGGCAAAAGCGACCTCGCTACCAGAGTCAGCAGGACACGCGTTTAAGGTCGGAGCACTTTGCAAAAAGGCCGCCTGGGTAAAGCTCAGTAGAGTACTCATAGGCGCGCAGTATAACGCTTAATTTTAGACTGCAGGTTGGTATATAATGCCGCGCTAAGTAAACGGCCTATAGCCATCAATTTTTGCCAACCACCTGTCTACGGAATATCAGATGAAAACATGCTTGCAAGCACTGATACTAATCACCGCCTCATTGTCATTCACTCAAGCGGCCTTCGCACAAGGCGATGCCGCTGCGGGTAAGAGTAAAGCAGCAGCCTGCGCAGGCTGCCATGGTGCCGATGGCAACAGCTACCCAGGCATGGGAAAATTCCCCAAATTAGCCGGTCTGGGTGAGAAATACCTCACCAAGCAAATCAACGACATCAAAAGCGGCAAACGCAAGGTTGTTGAGATGACGGGAATGCTCAATGCTCTATCTGAGCAGGACATTGCAGATATTGCCGCGTACTACAATGCACAAACCCGCACCCTCGACGGCTCCAAAGATGACGCAAATATTCTCGAGCGCGGCGAAAAACTCTACCGAGCGGGCAACCTTGAAACCGGTGTTCCCGCCTGCACCGGCTGCCACTCACCGGCCGGCAACGGCAATAGCCCTGCTGGCTACCCAGCACTCGGGGGGCAGTCTGCCGAATACATTGCCACTCAACTGCGCGCTTTTCGCACGGCCGCCCACGACGCTGAAGACCCCACAGGGCGAAGCAATGACGAAGGCAGCGTGATGCGCGGCGTTTCTGCCCACATGAGTGAGCAAGAAATCATTGCTGTCGCCAATTATATTGCTGGCCTTCACCAGTAAGGCTCAAACTGCGAACCCTAAAAAAGGCGACCTAGGTCGCCTTTTTTATTGCCGCTGCCCCGCTTCTTGATACCAGAAACAAAGCGCACGAGGTCATTTCACATCTTGCACCCTGCCCGGGAACCTGAATAATAGACAATGTCTATTATTCAACACTCTCCACAACCTTGAGAATTAGCTTTATGACTTATCGATTCAAACACTTGGCAATGCTCTGCCTACTGCCCCTGCTCATCAATATTGGGATCGCGACTGCCCAAGACAAACAATACGAGGCAGGCACTCATTACGAAGTTCTCGAAACCCCTGTGCGCACTAGCGACCCGAAGCGTATCGAGGTCACTGAAGTTTTTTGGTATGGCTGTAGTCACTGCTTTAGTTTTGAGCCTATGGTCAACACTTGGGCCAGCCAACTGCCTAAAGATGTTAACTTTGTACACAGCCCTGCCATTTGGCACAAAAATATGGAACTACACGCTCGCGCTTACTACACCGCCAAGGCATTGAAGGTGCTAGAACCTGTGCACCAGGCTATCTTTAAAGCGATGAACCTGAAGAAAAACAAACTCGCCAGCAAAGAGGCCATCGGCAAAATATTTGTAGCTCAGGGTGTTGACCTCGACAAATTTAATAAAACTTTTGACTCTTTTGGGGTCGTGAGCGCCACCAAGCAGGCAAATGCTCGCCAGCGTAGCTACGGCATAACAGGTACGCCAGAGATAGTGGTGAATGGAAAGTACCGACTCAGCGCAAGAATGGCCGGAAGTCAGCAAGGAATGTTACAGGTAGCCGATTACCTAGTCGCCCTAGAACGCAGGGCTATGACCAAGGAATAAACCAAGCCCAAGCTACCGATTTTGCACAGCTTAACGCCTCACAATCCCATTTAAGCAATGGACCTAGCCAGGTTACTGGCTTAATTTTTCCAGCACGCCGCCGGGGTTTTAACACCCCGCGGGTTTGCCGCAGTAACAGTTAATGTGGGGGCCGTACAGCCGGTATCAGCCGCCTGAGTTGTACCTGTAACAGCAGTGGCGGTTAAGGTATAGGCAGTTGCCGTATTGCCCGATACTGCAAGCGTATAAAAACCATCTGTAGAGGCCGCACTACCACCTATTTGCGCCAACGTACCAAAAGTCGTGTTATTTGCCCGGTATTTTTCCTGCAAATTTTGCAGGATTAGCAAGGCATCCATGGCATCAGCACGGCGAGCAGTTCGAATTGAATCGAGATAAGCCGGGTAGGCTACAGCAGCCAAAATAGCCACAATGGCCACAACTATCATTAGCTCGATCAAAGTGAAGCCTTTTTCTTTCCGCGTTCGCACTTAGTTTATCTCCTGAGCCAGCCACTTAAACGGTTCAACGAAACACCGGCCTATCTTTTAGCCATGCCTCTCAGTTTGCGAGTACACATGTACTACCGACCTTGAGCAAGGCGACATTCTCGACCTGATTACTGGTGATAGAAGAGAATGACAACGACGGAGAACAAGCCCCCGAACTACTGGAAAACACGATCGAGCCCGTCCAAGCGTCACTGCTATCAATGCCACTAATAGTACAGCTATAAGACCATGTAGCAACTGTGCATGCTGCACCGTAGTTGCCACTACCACTAGCGCCGGTGAAGCTCAGATTACCGTTACCGCCGACAACAATTGTGCCGGATATGGTGATGTCATAGGGGTAATTTTCACCTTGGGGGTCACCACTGCCATCATCGCCACCCGAGTCACCTCCACTGCCATCATCGCCACCCGAGTCACCTCCACTGCCATCATCGCCATCCGAACCACCACCACCTGTATTCCAACTTGGCGGTGTATTAGCAGTTTCTATCGCGTAGGCAATTTCCCCGGCCCCGCCCTGGGGGTCTGCCTTCACCACCATCGCACTGAGCATCACACTGCCATCGACATTATCGCGGCGCGGCCACGTGACGGTGACATCCACTTGGTTGATGTCCGGGTTCGCGGTGGGCGTCACAACCCATGAACGCGAAAACGTCGCTGCATAAGCCACGCCATCATAATCTGTATTCGCCAGCCCAGCTTCGGCGCCATTCACCACTCTCGTAGAATAACCAGGGGCCGTCTGAAACGCCCGCAACTCCTCCAGTTTGGCCTGTGCTAACGCTGTTGCTGCCGCCCGGTTCTTGGTTTCACCGGTGACCGCAACAGAGGTGCCATGAAAACGAAACATAGCCAACAAGCCGCCCGCCAGTATTACCAGTGCGATCAGCGCCTCTAATAGAGTAAAACCCTGTTGGCGGCCTATAGAAAAACGCTGCCATTGAAATTGCTTCATGATCATATCCTCGCCGCTGCCTTAAAAATCCCGCCAGGAGCCGGGCACAACGGAAACCACTGAAAAAGTGGCGTTATCCCCACCAAACGTATCCAGAGGGTCCCCAATCAGCACAGGGTTTGCGGTAAATTGTGTTAAATCGCCAGAGAAAGCCACTGAACCATGGATTTCAGCTGCCCCCCAACCTTGGGAGCTACAGTCTTGCTGCTCGAAATAGATAAGGCCATAAACCACCACACCACCATTCAATTTTGGACAGCCTACGGAGTCGTCAAAGTATAAAATCACATTGCTGGACGCACTACCTACATTGGTGCCCCAATTGTTACCGTTAAAGCTGTACAAGCCAGAGCTGCTATAGGTGCTATCCACATAAATGATATTAGCGGGGTTGGCGGCCGCCCAAGATTGAACGTCACTTTCATCTCTGCCGATACCAAAAACCGTCGAAAACAAGTCGGGGGCGGTGGTGTCGTATTCGGCGATGTCCCCCCCATTCAGTTCAAAATGACCCGCCTCTAAACAACCCGCCGTCCCATTTACCGTGCCAATGGCAAGGTTTGATGAGCTATGAGGCACGATGTCCGGCGTCCCTGTGACACCAGAAACGCACTCCTCGACCAACAGGGGGGGGCCGTTATACCCTGCGCCACTGATCAGTTCGGCACGAATAATAATCACGCTCACGGTTTTTTCCACATGGCTATCGGCCACACCTGCCACCGAGGAGGTCACCCGCATCAGATTCGGGTCTACATCAAGTTCTGTTAATAGCTCATAGGTCAAGGTATGAGCATAGCTATCGACACCCTCTGCAGAATTTGCCAGAGCGGGGGGCTGTGCTGTGCTACCGGGACCAACAACTCCCCCGGTATTAAGCCCCCAAGATATTCCAGCGACCCCGGTATTTTCTAGCCATTCAATCGCATAATCTAAGCCACTGATCGCCGCCGCATAAGCCTCTTTGTTGCGCAAATTGCTGCCTGTTATCTTCTGCTCAGTGACCATAGTCTCGTTCACAACCAAAGCGCTTAACCCTCCGATCACCACTAACAAGGTGGTCACTAACATAGCGGCCGCACCCCTCTGTGCATGTTGCAACGCCAGCCCACCCTTTTTGTTAATTACAGACATATCGCCCCCGTATTTCAAAAGTTTCACAGTGCTATGGCACCGTGTAGTAGTGGTCATTTTTGATCTTTACTTCATCGCGCAATTCAACCGTCACCGCGTTATCGCTTGCGAGCTCACCACTCAGCACCACGTTCACTTTGCGCCGCAACAACCAAATTTCACCACTGTCCTGCACCGCATCACCATTGCCGCCATAAATCTCAGAGCTAATGGAGTCAGTTGGTTCCATTTCAAACGTTAACGCGGTAATCAGCACATTGTCGTCACTAATGTCGCGCCATGTCCCCCCGGTACAGGTGTAACTGGCGGAATCACCCGCTGTACGCATTTCAAGGGCACCCGCATTTAAACGAAAGCCAAATAATTCAAAGTTTGTGTTGTCTTGCAGAGCCGCACTAACACCCCCGGCACCCAAGGTACCGCCGCCACCAACACCCTGCTTAGCGGAGTCATTGAGGTCATAACTGTAGAGCACACAATCACACTCATTTGCGCCATCACCATCACCGTCAGCACAACTGCCACCAAGGGTAACCGTACCCATTAAGCCCATCAGGTCCGTGTCCAAATCCAGCACATTGGCAGAGCCTGCCGCCCAGGCATTGGCATACCCGGCACGCTGAAGCTCACGGGTCACCAAGTTTAATGAGCCACGCATTTGCTCATTGAGGCGTGTCGCGCGCACATTCTCCAGGCCTGCAAAACTCAGGTTGGCAAAAACGGCGATGGCTCCAGCAAGAACAATCAGCCCAACGGCGATGCCCACCATTAACTCGACAAGGTTAAACCCATATTGCTTTTTGGGGAGATTGACTGAGTGCCTCAACATGATGGGTACCCCATGGTGGCTGTTGCGCCTGCGGGCACACATAGTCGCACTCGCCCTTCATTACTAATAACAAGATCGAGCTTCCAGTTGCCATTGACAAAATTCAACGTGCCTCCAGGCGCTGTCCCCCTTAAACGATTAAACGGTACAGAGGCGCCATAATTGGTCGCCAATGTGACATCGGCAAAAGCTGAGCCATCCACAATTTTTAATACATCGGTACCAGCGACAGGCACGGCACAGGCACCAACGGTGGCGGGGTTCGAGAGCGTACAATTACAATTTGCGGTAGCTGCGTAGCCAACACACCACGTCCCGGCATTAATGGTTAGCTGCATATCAGTATCTCTAATGGTTGACTCAGCTTTTGCACTGGCAATTAACCCATAAACGGCTTCTGCGGCTCGTTTGAGACGGTTTTTTGCAAAGAAATCGTTAAAAGAGGGGACAGCGAGAGATAATATAATCGCCATAATCGCGACAACTATCATCATCTCGATTAAGGTAAAGCCTTGTTGGCATGATGCCTTTTTATTGTACATGTGCTCTATTCACGGATTAATTTCCTTGCACGGTAGCAATTCCCTCGCTTGCAAATGTTGATAGCGTTCGCAAGTCATTCACATCGATGCGATGGGGAAAACTTCCGAGGAAAACTATTATATCTCTGCGGGGCTCCCACCGCCGGCCCACCCATCACGACAACGAGCCTTTTATCTTTCATACATAGAGTAGCGAGGGATGAACGGGGCAACCGAGCTTACCAGCTGCCTTTGACTAGACAGCTGGTAAGCACACATAGTGTTATTGTTTTGTGAACTGATGCACCCAAACCAGGTCGTCTTCATTCCACGTCATGCCCTCGTGCATACTGAGAATAACTTGCCTGTAAACCCCTAGGGCGGGATAACCTTCGGCGCGGGCATCCGCGTCACTCATGTCACCGAGACGTTGGCGCTCCAGAGATGTCACCTCAAAGGTCTCGCCTTCCAGCACAAATGTTTCACCGGGATAAGCATAAACACCATCGCGACGCTGCTGTGTTTTCTGACCAGCACGCGCTGCAGCAACTAATTTAGGGTGGCGTACAAGGTTGTCAATTTCACAGGTTTTCTCTGGATAATCACTCATAATTCGATCTTTTACTCCTAAGGTTAATATAAAGGTTGCAGGTTTATATCTAATCATCTCACTGGGACGCCAAAACAGCCGGCAGTGACATAAGCACATGACTCAACTGCGCCACACGGCCCTCACGTAGGCGGCTTGTATCACCGATAAAGCGCTTGGTATTTTCGCTTACTTTCGATGCACTTTCACTAAGCGTGAACACGAGATCCGCTGGCGCTAAAGAACCCAGGAAGTCAACAGTGTGCTCGTGCTATCCGGAGCACACGGCTCTCCACGACTAAAAGAGCTAGTCCATTGCAAATACACCCTTGGCTACTACAAGGCTAGAACAGAATACTTAGCCCTATGCAAGCGGGCTGGCGACCAGTAAAATTGCCGCCTTTTCGCGCACGCCGCTGGATCAGCCAGCGAGACACTTTCTTAAGGAATCGCCATGACAGCCACAGTAGCAAAGCCCACCATTAAACCGGCAAACCCGAATTTTTCTTCCGGGCCTTGCAGCAAGCGACCTGGCTACAATGTTAACGCTCTCGATATTTCAACCCTGGGGCGCTCGCACCGCTC
>JBFJYH010000076.1:0-8250 GCA_041622675.1 Porticoccaceae bacterium | reverse complement strand
TGACTTCACCCGCATCAGCTCTAATTTCAATTTGCGTCGCAAACACCCCCTGCACAAGCGTATCAAAGCCCATCGCGGTGTCGATTATGCCGCACCTCGCGGCACTCCTGTCTACGCTGCCGGTGATGGCAAAGTGATCGCTAGTGGTTATAGCAAAGCAAACGGCAACTACGTGTTTATTCAACACGGCGGTAAATACATCACCAAATACCTGCACCTCACCAAACGTCTTACCAGCAAGGGCAAACACGTCAGCCAAGGCAAAACCATTGGTACTGTTGGCTCAACAGGTTACGCCACCGGCCCTCACCTGCATTATGAATTTCTTGTTAACGGTGTTCATCGCAACCCTAGGACGGTGAAACTACCCGATGCAAAAACGATTGCCAAACATCAACGCGGCGAATTCCTTGCCCAAACCACACCCCTGCTCAACCAGCTTAGCCAACACAGTGGCGTACTGATTGCCCAAGCCAAACTCCAGGATTAGCCTTTTCAAATGAACAACGGCTGTCGTGAACTCTATATTGGCCTAATGTCTGGCACGAGTATGGATGGCATAGATAGCGCCATCATTGAATTCAAACAGAACAACATAAAGCTAATTGCCTCTTACAGCCACCCAATCCCCAAGAAGCTTCAGCAAGCCATCGAGCCCTTATTTTTACCAGGCAGCGACGATATTGACGCCCTGGGCAGGGCAGACCAGCAACTCGGAGTTTGCTTTGCCCAAGCCGCAACAACACTTTTAAAACAAGAAGGGCTACAAGCCAACGATATCACTGCAATCGGCAGCCACGGCCAAACCGTGCGCCATCGACCACCCAGCGATAACACCCCTCACCCCTTTACACTGCAAATAGCCGACCCCAATATTATTGCGGCTCGCACAGGCATCACCACCGTCGCTGACTTCAGACGCAGGGATATGGCCCTCGGCGGACAAGCAGCACCTTTGGCGCCAGCCTTTCACCAGGCCGCCTTCCACAGCCAGACCGACAACCGAGTTATTATTAATATTGGCGGCATTAGTAACATTACCTTCCTGCCAGCAAAAGGCACCACGCAAGGATTCGACACTGGCCCCGGCAACCGCTTACTCGACGAATGGATAAGACAACACCAAAACAAACCCTACGATGATGGTGGCCAATGGGCGAGTCAACACACCAGCGACCCCCTGCTACTCAAGCAACTCAAGTCTCACCCTTTTTTGCACCAACCCGCTCCAAAAAGCACGGGGCGAGAAGAGTTTAATCAACAGTGGCTGACTCAAACACTGAAACCCTTCAAACACATCTCCCCCGGGGCTGTGCAAGCGACACTGCTCGCCTTCACCACTGAAACCATCGCCGATGCGCTACGAACCCTACCCGGGGGCGTTGATGAGGTTTTCATCTGCGGCGGCGGCGCATTAAATTCAACGCTGATGGGCCACCTCGGCAACTTAATGGCACCAGTAAACGTTACCAGTACGGCAACATTAGGCATCTCCCCCGAGTGGGTGGAAGCTGCCGCATTTGCCTGGCTTGCGCGACAAACATTGGCAGGGCTGGCTGGTAATTTACCCACTGTAACGGGAGCAGAAGGCCCAACGGTTCTAGGTGGGATTTACCCAAGCTATATCGACAAATAGCTCATGCGCTAACAACACACAATCTTTTTCATCGATCAGACACTCAGCTCATCAGGGCTAAAGGTGGCCGCGCCCTCCAAGGGAAAGGGGAATCCCTCTAGAAAAAAGGTTCAGCACGCAACGGGCCGCCTCTATCTCCCCAGTTTATTTCGATTAATGAATGCATACGAGGTCACCAGCTAGGGCTTAGCACCTTCTCCAGCACACGCCGTCAAATAACGACGCACCCATACAAAACATAGAGGCACGAGGCTATTTCTCAAGTCGAAATAGCACTAGTCCGCTGGAAAAATCACAATTGATGAGTTTAAATCGAAAAGGATGCACCACAACCACAGGTGGTCGCAGCATTGGGATTATTGACCACAAAACGGGAGCCCTCAAGCCCCTCTGAATAATCGAGTTCAGCACCCGAGAGATACTGAAAGCTCAACGAATCGATCAATACCGTGGCACCCTCGCGCTCGACCTGTGTATCGTCATCAGCGACGACCTCATCAAAAGTAAAACCGTATTGAAAACCGGAGCAACCACCGCCAGTCACGTAAACACGCAACTTGAGGTCGGGGTTCCCCTCTTCTTCAACCAAGGTTTTCACTTTATTCACCGCGCTATTGGTCACATTAAGGGCGCTTGGAATGAATGTCTCCGCTATTGTCATCTATGCTCCGCAATCTACTCTATGTCTTCCAAAAATTGGCCTGTAAAAACTGCCCCTTAGTATGGGGGCAAACACGCAAATAGCAACGTGCAAACTTATTTGCCTTCGTTGCCTACAGCTTCAAGGTGAACTTTTGTCTCCACTTTTTCGACTTTAGGTGCCGACACCAAGGCATTTTCCTCCTCCTGCACGAAGCCTCCATTCACCTGAGCGCCTTTTTCTATCTCCAGCAAAGCGTAGTGAATATTACCTTTGACAACCGCCAGAGAGGCTAGTTCAACCTGCTTTGAAGCATAGATATCACCATCCATGCTACCGCTAACGATCACTACAGGAGCTTTTATTTGTCCAGTTACGGCACCCGAATCACGTATCCTCACACAGGCATCAGGGTCATCACTTGCAGCCTCAACGCGACCATTTACCTGACCTTCTATCTCCAAGAAACCGCTAAAGTGAACTTCACCAACAATACATGTACCTTTGGCGATCAAGGTTGGTGTCGCCGCCCCCCTTTTGGCTTTTTTATCTTTACGCATTACTCACCTCCACTAGTGCCTGCCTGCCCTCTGGCAAAATCCCACGACAAAAGCAACTCGTTACTGCGAGCTTTTTTTGACGAAGGCCAAATTGTTGCGCGAATAGACTCGGGTTTAAAGCCAGCGGGCAAATGAATAGCCCCTTCGACAAGATGAAAATATTTAATGCGAATACTTATCGGTACCGACTCCACATCTGGGTCTAGCTCAGCCAGCGTGTATTCTACTTTTTCACCCCCCAACCCACCTTCCCAGTTAACAGAAAAGCTTACTTTCGTCGTTTTCGACAAACTTTCAGTCTTGCGCAGGGCAAAACGGTAACGGTAAACATCAGGCATTTCTGTTGAGCGGATCAGGAAGTTAGATATTTGCAGGCCCTTGTCCAACTGCTCACTTTTCACGAGATTACGGTAAAGATCAAGCTCCTCCTGATAAGCGGATAGTTTACGGTCGAGCACAACGACACTTCTTCGCATTTTTTCCAGTGCCTGGCGGTCAACTTCAGCTCCCATCTGCAGCGCTAATTTTTGCTCTTCTTCCTCTGCCAAGCGCTGCGCCTGATGATCAAAGTCGAGCCGCAATTTACGCTGCGCTAGCGCGCTCTCTCCAAAATGCTCTCTAGCTAATAGATAGCCCCCTCCAGCCCCTATCGACAAAGCAAGCACTAACAAAACAAACAAACCGATATTGCCATTCATGAAGCGATGTAAAAACCCATTCAATGCTGCACTCCGCCCTTAATCCTTCCACCCACGAGTAATCCCCACTATCACATGCACCCACTCAAGGCAGTAAAGGCGGAGCCTCTAACCCTGATGTTTCAGGCAAACCAAACATAATGTTCATATTTTGCACCGCCTGCCCTGAAGCCCCTTTAACAAGGTTATCAATCGCCGACATTATCACGACCTTCTCGCCAGCTTGCGGCCTGACCACACTAATGCGACACACATTTGAACCCCGAACGCTACGGGTTTGCGGATGGGTACCAGCAGGCATCACATCGACAAAAGGTTCACCGGCATAGCGCTCTTCAAACAAGGCTTGCAGGTCAACGCTAGTATCGAGCAAGGTGGCGTAGAGCGTTGAGTGAATGCCTCGCACTATCGGCAGTAAATGGGGTACAAAGGTCAAACCTACCGCTTGCTTGGCAAAAGATTCAAGGCCTTGAGCAATTTCGGGCAAGTGACGGTGCCCCCCCGCGGCATAAGCCTTAAAGCTGTCACTCACTTCGCTGTGCAGGTTGTCTATCTTGGCCTGACGGCCAGCACCACTGACGCCCGAGGCGGAATTGGCAATCAAATCATTAGTCGCCACTAACTCATTTTCCAATAGTGGCAGAAAACCCAATTGAACACTCGTCGGATAACAACCGGGACAGGCAATCAGGCGGGCGGAGGCTATCAGTGCACGATTAACTTCCGGCAAGCCATAAACTGCCTCGCCAATTAGCTCTGGGCAAGCATGCCCCTGGTTGTACCATTTCTCCCAAAGTTGCTGGCTTTTTATACGAAAATCAGCCGACAGATCGACGACCCTTGATCCGCGCTTGAGAATTTCGGGCACCATCGCCTGAGCAACACCGTGGGGCGTAGCAAAGAAAACCACATCAGACTCTGCTAAATTGTCTGGATCGGGCTCGCTAAAACACAGGTCATAATGCCCCCTCAGGCTCGGAAAGAGATCGGCTACAGGCAAACCGCACTCACTACGCGAGGTGATGGACGCGACCTCGACCCCTGGATGCGCGGCCAATAAACGCAACAATTCCACCCCCGTATAGCCCGTTCCACCCACAATACTTGCCTTTATCACGCCCGCTTACCTCATCGTTAAACCCTGGGAATCCGCTATCATACCGCAACCTGGCAGCATGCTATCCTCGCCAATCACGTCATCAACCCGATAATTATGCCCAACGCTAACAAAAACCCATCAAAGCCTCCACAATGGCGCCCCGCAAGCTCTTTTGCCCACTTTCGCCACCGCCTCGCCCATGTTGACGCTCTGCCGCAATTGGCTGTGCTCGGCATTATTAGTGGCATTGTTACCGGCTTTAGCGCTGTGGCTTTTCGACTAGCCATCGAGTGGCCCCTTGAGCTTTTCCTGCCAGCTCAACAAAGCGAAAGCTTCGAGTCACTCCCTGTTGAAGCACGCCTGTTGCTCCCTTTAGCTGGAGCTATACTTCTCATTCTGGTACTGCGCAAGCGTTCCTGGGCTGAACAGGCCTGTGGTGTGGGTCACGTTATCGAACGCTACCAGCAACATCAGGCCCACTTGCCGGCAAGCAATGCTGTCGTTCAATTTATCGCAGGCAGCATTGCCGCCGTGTCCGGTCATTCTGTAGGCCGCGAGGGCCCGGCCATCCATCTCGGCGCAACGAGCTCGAGTTTGCTCGGCCAAAAACTCGGCTTGCCCAACAATAGTTTGAGAATCATGGTCGGCTGCGGTGTCGCCGCTGCTATCGCGGCTTCTTTTAACACCCCGCTAGCGGGCGTTATTTTTGCCATGGAGGTGGTTTTAATGGAGTACACAGTGGCGGGGTTTATCCCTATCATCCTCGCCTCTGTTTCCGGCGCACTCATCAGCCGAATTTGCTTTGGTGATGCACCTGCCTTCTCTATTCCGACGCTAACCATGAGCAGCATGCTAGAACTGCCTTTTCTAGTCTTTTGCGGCATTATTGTCGGCCTTGCCAGCAGCCTTGTCCTAAAGCTGCATAAATATATACAGGACTTAAAAAATCTGTCCCTGAGTACCCGCTTTCTGACAGCCGGCATTCTCACGAGCCTCGTCGCCGTTTTCGTGCCTCAGGTGATGGGCGTCGGCTACGATACCGTTGAAGCCGCCATGCTCGGTGACCTCAGCCTTTCTCTGCTACTAACTATTGCTGCCGCCAAACTACTACTCTCCACTGCCACTATTGCTCTCGGCGTACCCGGTGGCAGTATCGGCCCTGCATTGGTCATTGGTGCTTGCCTCGGTGGCGCGATGGGTATTATCGGCTCCAACCTCAGCCCGGAACACACCGCCGGCAGTGGCTTTT
Organism: Porticoccaceae bacterium; assembly: GCA_041622675.1. GTDB lineage: Bacteria > Pseudomonadota > Gammaproteobacteria > Pseudomonadales > Porticoccaceae > Reddybacter. The sequence goes on along the minus strand of JBFJYH010000076.1, from coordinate 2,368 downwards.
ACGCCACCATCTGCATGGGCGCGATGATGGCAGGAGTTCTCAATGCCCCTCTCGCTGCGCTTATGGCATTGTTAGAATTGACCTATAATTCAGCCATTTTGTTACCGGCGATGCTGGTTATTGTGATTGCCACTATCACCGCTCGCTTAAGCAGTCGCTTGCCAGGACTCTTTCTCATAGGTCGAAACCCTGAACGATACACGTCACCCGTTTTCCAAAGTTTGAGCCGTGCGGGGGTCACCAGTCTAATGACTCGCAATTTTATCACCCACAGCGCTCTTCTTCCCGTCGCTCAAGGCGAAGTGTTGCTCAACCAACGCCCTGAATGGATCGTCATTGAAAAGGGGGATAATCAGCGTTTCATCCTTCGCCCCAGCGATCTCGCCCACCACCTACAAGCGCTACAGACGGACGATAGCCAGAATGAAACTATTGACCTACTGGAAATACCCGGGGAGCGCTGGCCCCTACAACCGATACATGAGCGCGCCACGTTGCAGGAGGCACTCATGGCAATCCGCGAGAAAAATGGCTTTGCTGTGTACGTAACACAGCCCCAAACGGCAGCAAACTCACCCGTTGCAGGTATCATCACCCAAAATCAAATCGATAATTATTATCGGTAGATACCTTTAAACGGTAAACTGCTGGCCATTAGCACCAGCATCACTACCGAGAACCGTACAACCACAGAGAGCCCCACAACATGTCTCGCGAATGGGTAGAAGCACTGCATATCATTAGTCTTGTTTGCTGGTTTGCTGCGCTGTTTTATTTACCTCGCTTATTCGTCTATCACGCCATGACAGATGATGCGATTAGCGACGAGCGCTTTAAAATTATGGAGCGCAAGTTATATCGAGGTATCGCCACCCCCGCCATGATCGCCACGCTGATATTTGGTGTTTGGCTGGCCAGTTTCGCCACTGACCACTATCTCGCCCAAGGCTGGTTTAAAACGAAACTCCTTCTCGTGGTATTGCTCGTTGTCTATCACTTGACCTGCCACTACCTTATGCGCCAGTTTCAGGCCGGGCTCAACAGCCGCAGCCACCGCTTTTATCGCTGGTTTAATGAAGCGCCGGTACTACTTTTAATAGGGATTGTTGTGTTGGTTGTCGTGAAGCCCTATTGATAGCTTGTAGAGAACAAACACGCGCCAATGATTGTTGAGATGATATAAGCCCTTTCTCAAAGACAATGCTAGAGAGCTATTTAGCCATTCATATCCGCAGACGACATCCCCAGTGTTTTTAAGCCAGAACGCTGAAAAAGCGGGTAGTATGACCCTCCCAGTTAAAAAGATGCATTGCTACTCTCGTTGAAAACTCCCACCAACCAAGCGCTGAAACCCAAGGCCAGTCAACGCACTCAGGCCATAGTTAACGAGCCCATCGGCCGCACCCTCTTGCGCCTGACGGTGCCAATGATTGGTGGCATAGTTGCGCTAATGGCAGTGGGTATTATTGACGCCTACTTTGTGGGTCAGTTGGGTACCGCCCCTCTGGCAGCACTAGGTTTTGTCTTGCCGATTACCCATGGGGTTAACAGTATTGGTCTAGGTATGGGTATGGCGACTTCGGTGCTCGTATCTCGCTATTTGGGTGAAGATCGTTTTGATCGCGCCGCACGGCAAATCACCGACGGTCGCCTGCTCATCACCCTAATGGGCAGCGCTCTACTAGTGTCTCTTTACTTCGGCGTGGAGGGCCTGCTGCGTTTATTGGGGGCCAGTGGCGAAGTACTCGATGAAGCCCTGCGCTTTATGGCCCTGTGGATGCCCGTCATTCCTCTGTTATTACTGACATTGACGGGCAATACTATTCTTCGCGCCATCGGCTGCCCTGGAAAATCGGCTTTTTTACTGGCCCTGCTGGCCGCACTGAACGCCGGTCTCGACCCTCTGCTGATTTTTGGTTTTGGGCCATTACCAGGGCTGGGCATCGGCGGCGCAGCACTGGCAACCGCCATCGCCTGGATTATCACTTTTGTGATATCCCAGTATATCTTGGGTGTTCAAGAGCGGTTGATCCTTACTAGCAGAAATACACTGCAGGCACTACGCGCCAATTGGGCGAGACTCCTCGCCATCGGCATCCCCGCTATCTTTGCCAATTTAATGACCCCCTTAGCGGCCGCCATACTCACCGCTATGGTCGCTCGCTTCGGTACTACCGCCGTGGCCGGGTTTGGGGTCAGCACCCGCATCGAATCTCTGTGCCTCATCATCGCCTTTGCTTTATCGTCCACCCTGCCGATGTTTATTGGCCAAAACATCGGCGCTGGCAAACCTGAACGAGCACGCGTGGCATTGTACGGCGCGATTCGCTTCAGTATTGTTTTTCAACTCGCCGTATGGGTGATCATC
>JBFJYH010000075.1:0-8287 GCA_041622675.1 Porticoccaceae bacterium | reverse complement strand
GCCCCTCCAAACGCCCCTGTGCTATCTCTGGCTGGTAGGGCGTGTAGGCGGTGTACCAACTGGGGTTCTCCAGCACATTGCGCTGAATCACACCGGGCACCACCGTGTCGTGATAACCCATACCCAATAGCGATTCGCAGCAATGATTTTGCTCAGCGAGATGCTTGAGCTCGCCTAAAGCAACCTGCTCCGATAGACCCGGCGGTAAATCCAGTGGGGCAGTGCTAAGAATGCTTTGCGGTACAGCGCTAGTGATTAGCTCGTCGAGGCTGGTGAGGCCAAGCTCATTGAGCATCGCGGCACATTGCTCGTGATCAGGGCCGAGGTGGCGTTGGATAAAGTCGCTTTGGTTCACTACCCCTCCAGAAACTATTTACCGAATAGATTACTGCAGATTGATCCGGTGTTGCTATATTTTTAATGCAATTTGCGTAAATCAGACGATTCAAGCTGACCCAGATTCTGTTGTCTGCATGTCAGTAATGAATCTATGCGCTGGCTTGCGGATACCCGTTAGGGCTTTTGCTGGTGTTTTACCGGATAATTTAGGATGGTAAATTCAGCACACAAGCCTACATGGTCATGATCTTATTCCGGCTAGGTAAAACGATAGGTATAACGAACTGTTCTTTTAGCCGCTTCCTGTCTACAGTCGTTTTATGTATATCCGAAAGCTGAAAATTTTATTTTTCTGTACATGAAGCGTGCCTATTTTTATTGAGTTATTTGTTAGGCTTTATTCGGGTTTTGATGACGATAAATTATTGATTTCTGTATCTGTAAAGAAGTGCGATAATATTGAGTGCATAGAATCTGTAATTAATAGCTTAGAAAACATTTTTCCAGTAAGTGTTCTATCTGCAATTAGATGAGGGTTTTCAATATTATAGTTAGGGTTTAATTTATTTATTATCGTGTCCAGTGGATTTTTTATGCCTTGGTAAAGTTTTAATAAGGGTAATAAAAAAAATCCATCTTTATGTCGCGAAGCCAAAAATGCTGCCTCAAAGGATTCGCTTACATATCTGCATCGATCTTCTATTTCGACTTGGTTATATGAACCTTTCATGACATCTGAATAGAATTCATTTAATCCTAGTAGCTCTTTCCTTACAGGATTTAGTTCATCCCTTAGCTCACTGATAACTCTAGGAATATCCTCTCGGTTTGTAGCCCTGTCTAAAACAATAGTAATTAGGGGTGGCAGATGAACATTCATTTCGAATACTGGTAAAGCATGGCCGGCACTATCCCATTGGTCTCTTGTCACATCATAAAATCGGCCAAAATGACCTTTATTATCATGTCGTTTCACTAGCTGCGGGTTTGAAAAATATGCTGGGACCCCCATGTACATTGGAATGCTAGATATCGCCATAGCTTGTATGGGGGTTTGCTTCAAGTAACTAGCTGAAATGTCGTTTACGGATTTTCCGATAATAGATGAATCTGCAAGATTACTTACTGTAATAATCCCATCTGAAGACGTGGCTTCTTCAACGGCATATATCGCATCTTGAGGTTGGACTGGTCTAAAAAGATCGTAACACAAGGCTGATCGATCTTCTTCACAGCGCATATATCCTGCATAGCCATCAAATTTGTGAAGAAAACCTGGAACGATTACATCAACTCGATCATGCCAGAATAATATTTGAAGCGCAGTTTCAGCGGCCTCAATGTCCTGCCAACCAGATACTTGACCCTCAATGACAGTCGACAATCCTTTACATGTTGTTATATCTGTATAGCAAGAATTCCAGCCGTCATGTCCTGTTTGATGGAGGCCAACAACATGAAAAAGATCACTGACTGAAGTTGCGTAGCCTTTTGTTTCGATAACAGGTCTTGGCCAATTGTCAGAAGGCCCCTGTGATACTAACCATATTGTCGTTCTATCCACTTAGCACCCGGATTGATTTTGTTAATTAATAGGTCACAGTACAGGTTCAACCTTGTTACCTAAATAAAAACCGGTTTTCGGTTCGTTCTTTACGCAGAAGCAATAGTCACCACCCCCTCTGGCAGCGGCTCAGACTTTAGCACGCCTTCTTTTTCCAGCGCTTCAATCTCCGCCGCACTCATCCCCCCGTGTGCAGCAAAGACTTCTTTATTGTGCTCACCCAGATAGGGGGCTTGCAGGTCGAGGGCGTCCGGGAATTCGGAAAAGCGTAGGGGGATGCCGGGTATATCGAGTTCGCCGTAGCCACGGTCGTGGATTGTTCGCACCACTTCCCGTTCGATTAAATGGGGGTGCTCCATGGCTTCTGGCACACTCAATACGGGGGCTACGGGTATGTGCATGTCTTCGAGAATTTTCAGAGCGTCGTCGCGCTTATAGTCTTTGAGCCAGTTTTCAATAATGCCGACAATTTCCTCTTTCTTCTCGACCCGTTTGGCATTGGTGGCGTAGTTGGGGTTGTCGATCATGTCATCGCGGCCCATGACTTCGCACAGGGGTTTCCATTGGCGCGCCATTACGACCATAAATAAATAGCCGTCTTTACAGTTGAACAAACCTAGTGGGGCGGCGGCATAGTGGTGGTGGCCGCCTCGCTGAGGCACGATCTTGCCTTTGCTGCCGGAGTAGGCCTGGACATTGATTTCGTGGGCGTGGAAGTAGGAGTCGAGCAGGGATATATCGATGTACTGTCCCTTGCCCGTTTTATAGCGGTAGAGTAGTGCCGCATTAATCGCTGCGAGGGCGTGGACACCGGCACTGACATCGCCGATGCCGAGGAGAGGAAAATACGGTGGTTGCTCAGGGTCGCCGATCATATCCATAACTCCAGACACTGCCATCGCGATGTAGTCAAAACCGGGCAGGCTCGACAAGGGGCCGCTTTGGCCGAAGGCGGAGATCGAGCACATGATAATGTCGGGTTTAATCGCTTTAATGACCTCGTAACTTAAGCCCATGCGCGCGATGGCACCGGGGGAGAAGTTTTCAAGGACGATGTCGCAGTCTTTAATCAGGCCTTTAATCAGAGCCAAACCCTTGGGCTTGCGAATATCGACGCAGATGCTTTTTTTGCCCCGGCTCTGCTGAATAAAATAACCACTGCGGCCCTGGCGGCGGTAGGGCAAGAGACGAACGGGGTCGCCCTCGGGCATAAGTTCAACCTTGATTACCTCCGCCCCCATCTCGGCCATCAGGCGGGTGGTGGTAGGCCCGGCGAGAAACTGGGTGAAGTCGAGTATGCGATAGCCGTCGAGTATGTGTTTTGGTGCGTCAGTTTGTGTCATGCAAAGTCCCCAATTTAATTATTGTTGGTATGAGTAAGGACTCTGGGGTATTGCTTTTGATCTTTGTTTTTTCAGAGGCCTGAATATGTTCTGAAAGTTATATTACTGGAATATAGGGAAGGCTGTTCTTCGCTTATGACTGTAGGAGGCGTGGATGTCGACACCAAACGTACAGGGAAGTATTTACAGCGGGTCATGAGTGAAGAATGGTCTTTACTCCCCTATTATTATTTTTTGCTGAAATCGAGCGAGTGCACATGGCAACTCGCTCAGATGCCCATCTTGCTAAACAGCTTTTTGAAACAATACCTTCTGGTCCTTTAACTCGCCGATTTTTTTAGCGTCATACTTAAGGAAGGTGGTGAGTATCTCTTCATTATGCTGGCCCAGTGTCGGCGCAACAATGTCTTTTGGCACATCGTATTTGGAAAAGCGCAGGGGCATACCGGGAATTTGAAACTCACCAAGAATCGGGTCTTTGATGGTGCGAATCACTTCCCGTTCAATCATGTGGGGGTGCTCCATTGCCTGGGGTACGGTGAGCAGTGGTGCCACAGGGATGCGCGCTTTCTCCAGTTTTGCCAGGGCGGCTTCATCGCTATCCTGACTTTGCAGCCATTTTTCAATCTCTGCGGTCATCACCTCAATATTTTTGACCCGGTCTTCATTTTCCTTAAAACGCGGATCGTCAATCATGTCCTCCCGCTCCATGGCTTTGCACAACACCGGCCATTGGTGGAGCAGGGCGAGAATTACTAGGTGGGCATTTTTAGATTTAAAAATGCCCGTAGGTGCTACCGCTGGATGGTGGGGGCCGTTGCGGTGGGGCAGCATTTTGCCCTTGCTGGCAGAGTAGGCCTGAATATTCACCTCGTGGTGGTGGAAGTAGGTGTCGAGCAGACTAATGTCGAGGTACTGGCCGCCGTTGTTTTGCAGCTCGCGTTCGAGCAGGGCGTAGCCAATGGCCGTCAGGGCGTGGACACCGGTGCCAACGTCACCAAAGGCAAGCATGGTCATAGAGGGTGCTTTGTCGGCCTCACCAATCATGTCTGTCACGGCGGCATAGGCTTGGGCAATGTAATCAAAGCCGGGGTGGGCGGCGAGGGGGCCCTCCTGCCCGAAGGCGGATATGGCGCACATAATAATATTGGGGTTGAGATCTTTAACGACATCCCAACCCAGGCCCATGCGCTCGATAACGCCGGGGGCAAAGTTCTGTATTAGCACGTCGCAGTGTTTGATGAGTTCTTTGACGATTTCAATGCCTTCGGGGCTTTTCAGATCCAGACAAATGCTTTTTTTACCGCGATTTTGCTGAATAAAATAGGCGCTGCGGCGCTCTTTGTTGGAAAAGGGAAAGGTGCGCACGGGGTCACCGTGGGGGCCACCTTCGACTTTGATCACTTCGGCGCCCATTTGCACCATTAAATTTGTGGCGGCGGGGCCAGCGAGGTATTGGGACAGATCCAGGATTCGGTAGCCGTCCATTACATGTTTTGGTTTCATGGTGTTCTCTATAATTTGTTGGGGTTGGCTTAGTGGGGTGCGCTACTGAGCACGCCTTCTTCTTCCAAAGCATTAATTTGTGCGTCGCTGTAGGACAACCACTCGCCGAGAATCTCGTGGTTCTGCTCACCGAGCAAGGGGGCCTCAAGGGGCAGTAGGTCGGGGTGGTTGGAAAAGCGTAGGGGCATGCCGGGGATGTCGAATTCGCCGAGCATACGGTCGTTGATGCGTCTGACTGTACCGCGTTCGCGATGATGGGGGTGGTCGATGGCCTGGGGCACGGTGAGCACCGGGGCAACGGGTACGCGAACGGCTTGCAGGGCAGCAATGGCTTCGTCGTCAGTGGCAAAGCTCTGTAGCCACTCCTCAATTACCGCAATCAATTCTTTGAGGTTTTCCAGGCGCAATTCATTGGTGCCGAACTGGGGTGAGTCCGTCAGCTCTTCACGGCCCATAGCTTTACACAGCACTGGCCACTGGTGGAGCAGGGCGAGAATCATAATGTAGCCCTGGGGCCCCTGGAAAATACCGGTAGGTGCCACGGCGTAGTGGTGGGATCCGGCGCGGTGCGGCATTATTTTGCCCTTGCTGGCGGAGTAGGCTTGGACATTGACTTCGTGCTGGTGGAAGTAGCAATCGAGCAGGGAGATGTCGAGATGTTGGCCGAGCCCGGTGCGGTGGACGTCAATCAGAGCAAAACTCAGGGCGCCGGCGGCGTGCACTCCGGTGGTGACATCGCCAATACCGAGGGCGGGCAAGCTGGGTGCAGAGTCGGCCTCACCAATTACCGAGGTGACACCGGCATAGGCCTGGGCGATGTAGTCAAAGCCGGGTAGGTGACTTAGGGGGCCGGTTTGACCAAAGGCGGAAATCGAGCACATGACCAGCTTGGGGTTGATTTTATGCACGGCTTCCCAGCCAAAACCCATGCGTTCGATAACCCCTGGGGCGAAGTTTTCGATTAACACATCGCACTCTTTAATGAGGTCGGTGAGTATCGCTTTGCTCTTTTCATTTTTGAGATCGATACAGAGGCTTTTCTTACCTCGGTTTTGCTGCACAAAATAAGCGCTGCGTTTTTCTTTACTGCGATAGGGAAACGAGCGGCTGGGATCGCCGAAAGGCGACATTTCTACTTTAATAATGTCGGCGCCGAGTTCGGCCATCAGGCGTGTGGCTGTAGGACCGGCGAGGTACTGGGTGAAATCGATGATTTTATAGCCATCGAGGATGGGCATTGAAGACATGGTCTAGCTCCGTGGGGCAGGTTTGAATCGTATTTTAGCAATATAGCGAAAGCGAGATATAGATAAACTCCAGCCGGTGTTGCGGCGGCCGGGGGCTGTTGATTTACCAGTGTCGATTTGCCTGTGAATTACTCGGCTTTATTGACCACGGGTTCGTCGGCTAGAACACCTTCGTTGCGCAAGGTCTGTATATCGCTGTCGGTGTAACCTAAGTTGCTTAAAACCTCGTTATTGTGCTCGCCGAGGAAGGCAGCTTGTAGGTCGGGGAAATTGGGAAAGGCTGAAAAACGCAGGGGCATGCCTGGCACTTTAATATCGCCAAAGGCGCGGTCAGTCACTGTACGCACTGTTTGGCGCGCGATGAGATGGGGGTGGGCCATGGCCTCGGGGACGCTGAGGACGGGGGCCACGGGCACGTGATTTTCCTGCAGAATACGCACCGCTTCGTCGTCGCTTTCGGTGGTTTGTAGCCAGCTTTCAATGGCGTCGATTAAAACCTGGTTGTTTTCAGTGCGGCTCGCGTTATCGACAAAACGGGGGTCGTCATTAAATTCTTCTTTGCCAATCACTTTCAGAAGATTGTCCCACTGGTTGCCGATCGCGATAATCACCAGATATTTTTCCTTGCCTTTAAACATCCCTAAGGGGGCGACGGCAAAGTGGTGGGCGCCAGAGCGGTGGGGCACCAGTGCGCCATCAGTGCCATCGTAAGCCTGCACGTTAATTTCGTGGCAGTGGAAGAGGCAGTCGAGCAGTGTGATGTCCAGGTGCTGGCCACTACCGCCGCGCTCGCGGTGAAAGAGGGCTGCGGTAATGGCGCCGTAGGCGTGGGCACCGGTGGACACGTCACCGAGGCCAAGACCGGCAAAATAGGGCGAACCATTTTCTTCACCAATCATATCGATAACCCCTGCATAGGCCTGGGCAATGTAGTCAAAGCCGGGCAGGTGAGACAGCTCACCGGTTTGGCCAAAAGCGGAAATGGAGCACATCACCAATTTGGGGTTGATGGCGCTGAGGGTTTCGTAGTCAATACCCAGGCGTTTCATCACACCGGGAGTGAAATTTTCAACCACAACGTCGACATCGACCACTAGCTTGTGAATGATTTCCTGGGCGCGGGGATCGCGCAAATCGAGACAGATTGATTTTTTGCCCCGATTTTGCTGAATATAGTAGCCACTGCGCCCGTCTTTGAGAGCCGGCATCGCTCTGACCATGTCGCCTCCAGGTGCCGCTTCAACCTTAATCACCTCTGCACCGGTTTCGACCATTAAACGGGTGCAGGTGGGGCCGGCGAGAACGTGGGTAAAGTCGAGGACTTTAATGCCGTCCAGTACGTGTTGTCTTGTCATGGGAGTGGTTCCTAATCTGTAGTCTTAATGGATATTTTGTTATCAATAATGGGTTTAGTGAGGAGATTGCTGGCGACGCATTTTTATCCAAAGTTTGATGATCTATAGAGGGCGCGCCCCTTTTCTTGCCGCAACTTGGTCCGTGCTCAACAGGGGAGCACAACTCCTCGGTTAAAAAGTGAACGATGATGCTACCCGTGCGGCTTGTGTGGTGCAATTTTTTTTCCCGTCCCAAGTGGTGGCATGTGCGTCGTGTGATTAGTTAATCCGAGCTGTTGTCTCGATGATTTTATCCATGGTTATCTTGGTTTGAAGTGGTCGCGATAGGCGCTCGCCCGTGGCGTTTTTGGTGCCCGCAACGTTAGTCTGGTGGTTTATTTTCTTTTTGCGAGGGATTTTTCGTGATTCGTTGATGTTCATCGTGAGGTCGTGAGCATTAGTAAGGCCTGCTCAGTCATTGATTTTTCTTGACAAAATATTTTTGATCGATCCTTCCAGAACTACTTAGGTGGGTTTGGTTCCCTCTTGAGTCTATTTATCATCGCCAAAAGCTATATACTCAATGAACAAAATTTATAAATTGACTGTTTTTGAAATGAACTAAGGGAAGACAACGGAGGATTTATGTCTGACTTCGATACAATAATTAAGGGTGGTACTATTATTGACGGCACTCGGCATCGCGAAAAATTTGTCGGTGATATAGGGATTAAAGATGGCTTGATTGCAGAAATAGCCGCAGGTGGCATTGACGCCACACGGGCGGATAAGATCATTGAAGCAAGCGGGCTTAACGTGGTGCCGGGTTATGTTGATCTACACACTCATTATGACGGTCAGTTACTTTGGGATCCCTACCTGAGTTGTTCTAGCTGGCACGGTGTGACCTCCATGGCGATCGGCAACTGTGGCTTTGGTTTTGCCCCCGCTCAT
>JBFJYH010000074.1:0-8741 GCA_041622675.1 Porticoccaceae bacterium | reverse complement strand
TTGTCCACGGCATTTCGCGTCATCGACTGCTCAGTACCGGGTATGACCGCAATGGCGCTTGATCAGCTGTCGAGCAACGCTATTTTGAACACCGGTTTTTTACTCGGGGCCTATCGGCCCTTCCACGAGCAAGGGCGATTGGAATACGTGCCTGCCTACCACTCGGCACGCTACCGGGCAATGGAGGAAGACTACAACATTAATATCGCGTTAATTAAGGTGTCGAAGCCCAATGCCCAAGGGTTTTGTAGCGCTAGCTTACACGCCGACTACTCGATGGAAATGCTGGCAAAAGCAGATGTTGTGATTGCTGAGCTTAATCCCAATCTGCCCTTTATTGATGATGCCCTACAAATATCGTTGACAGATATTGATTACACCGTGGACTTTGATGCGCCGCTGCGAGAGTACGGGGTCGCAGCGGGCAGTGACCTTGATTTAGTGATCGCCCAACATATTTCTGGATTGGTTGATGATGGCGACTGTTTACAACTGGGTATCGGCGCGTTGCCGGTATCGATATTGCAAACTCTGGGCGATAAAAAAGACCTCGGTGTACACACGGGTTTGTTGACCGAAGCCTTTGTGCCATTGGTTGAGGCGGGAGTGGTTAATGGCCGCAAAAAAACCATAGACCAAGGCAAAATGACCACGGGTATTGTCGCCGGTAGTCGCGAATTTTATCAGTGGTGTGGTAACTATTCGGGCCTCTCGATGCGCCCTGTTTCCTACACCCACAATGCCGGTGTGCTGGCGCAGATTGATAATTTGGTGGCGATTAACACCACCCTTGAAATCGACCTGTTTGGCCAGATCAACAGCGAGACCATTAGAGGTAAACAAATTGGCGGTGGCGGTGGGCTTGTGGACTTTTTGCGTGGTGCCCGCTCGTCTCGTGGTGGACGCAGTATCATCGCCCTGCAAGCAACGGCCAAGGGCGGTAGTATTTCGAAAATTGCCCCTTTACTGAAAACGGCCCCGGTTACCGCGATTCGCAATGATGTGGACTATGTGGTGACGGAGTACGGTGTGGCACGGCTCTCGAACCTCGCCGTTGAGAAGCGCGCCGAGGCGCTGATCGCCATTGCCCACCCTGACTTTCGTGAAGAGCTGACTGCTCAGTGGTCAACGCTGATGTCGGCTTTTTAGCGTCTTTCCTACCCGTGAGACAAGACCGTTGTCTCACGGGTAGGAAAGCATAAAACCTGTTAGAATTCATTCGCTTAATCGCGAGGCTACGCCGTACTGTACATTCAGGTACCGGTAACTAATGGCTGTAGATTCTTTTATTCACATTCACAATAGATCACTTAAATAGAGAGGATAGAACCATGGAAGTGGGCCACTTATTGTTTTTCCAATGCCATCCCGATTTAAAAATGACGGATGCCGAAATTTATATGAACGAACTCGCCGTCGCCGATATGACAGAGCCACTGGGCTTTGATTCGATCTGGTGTACTGAACATCACTTTACCGATTATGTATTGTCGCCCAATATTATTGAGTTTTTGTCTTATATGGCTGGCCGTACCACCACGCTGAAACTTGGCACGGCGGCGGTTATTTTGCCCTGGCACAAAGACCCACTGCGTGTGGCTACTGATTTTGCGATGCTCGATAATCTGTCGGGCGGTCGTGCTATGGCTGGCTTTGGCCGAGGTTTGGCGCAGATTGAATACGATGGTTTTGGTATTCCCATGGAAGAGTCTCGCGACCGCATGAACGAGTCGGCGCTGTTGATTACCGAAGCCTTGGATACCGGCTTTATGGAAAGTAACAGTGGCCACTTTATCCAGGAACGCCGTGAAATTCGTCCCCGCCCTCTGCGAAGCTTCCGGGATAGAACCTTTGTCGTTTCCATGTCCCCCGATACTGTGCCCCATGCCGCTAAAATTGGTGGTGCCCTGATGACTTTCGCCATCGGCCCCTGGGAAAAGCGCAAGCCCGATATCGACCTGTGGCGTGCAAAATTTGAGGAAGAGTGGAATCGCCCGGCGCCTAACTCAGTTGCCAACGTCATTTGCTATGTCGATGAAGACCCCATTAAAGCCAAAGAGATGGCGCATAAGTACATGGGCCGCTACTGGATCAGCGCCATGGAGCATTACGAAATGAAAGGCGATCATTTCTCTGGTAAAGGTGGTGGTGAATACGACCACTACGCTAAGTCTGCTGAAGCCTTGAAGCATATTGGCGATGATGGCATGGCGAAAATGTTTACCGATTGCCAGATATATGGCACTCCTGCGCAGGTGCTGGAAATGGTGAAAGGCATTGAAGATCTGGTGGGCAATATCGATCTCAATGTTACATTTAGCTACTCTGGTATGGCCTACGACGACGTCAAAAAGAGTATGAATCTGTTTGGCGAGAAAGTAATGCCAGTGCTGAAAAATGACTGGGCAGATAGTAAAGCCGGTTAAGCGCAATTTTAATGAGGCGTCGGTGAGCCGGCGCTAGATACGTTCAGCAACTTACTAAAGGCCGATGCATTAATGTGTCGGCCTTTTTGTTGTTCTGGGTCAAAGGTTCTTGATATTCCACGTTCGTTTTCATGGTGGCGGTGGCAGAATATTTATTCAAAATCTTCCCGCCAATTTAATTTATGGAGAAGCCATATGAAAGTTGGACATTTGATGTTGTTCCAAAACCATCCCAACCTACCGCAGACCGATTACGATATGTATCAGAACGAATTGGATATCGCACTCATGACGGAACCTCTTGGTCTAGATTCCATTTGGGCGGTAGAGCACCACTTCACCGATTATACGGTTAGCCCGGATATCCCTCAGTTTTTAGCTTTTATGGCCGGGCAGACTTCGCGTATCAGCCTGGGTACTGCCGCGTTGATTTTGCCTTGGCATAAAGACCCCATCCGCCTGGCGACGAGTATGTCGATGCTCGATAACGTCTCTAAGGGTCGTGCGATGATGGGTCTTGGGCGTGGTTTGGCGCAAATCGAATATGATGGCTTTGGTATTGATATGGCCGAATCTCGCGACCGTATGAATGAATCGGCAGCGATGATTATCGATGCTCTCGAAACCGGCTTTATGGAAGGTGACGGCCCCTATTTTAAGCAGGAGCGCCGAGAAATTCGCCCGCGGCCTTTTAAATCTTTTAAAGATCGCACTCTGATTGTTTCGATGTCACCCGATACGGCCCCCCATGCAGCCAAGCTCGGGGGTGCCATTATGACCTTTGCTATTGGCCCCTGGGAAAGCCGTGCTAAGGAGATTGATATTTGGCGTGAACACTATCAGCGCGAACAGGGTTGTAAGGCGCCGCCCACAAGTGCCAACCTGTTTGTGATCTGCGATAAAGATCCACAGAAAGCTCAGGATATGGCATATAAGTACATGTCCGATTACTGGATTTCGGCCATGGCTCACTACGAAATGACAGGTGATCATTTTGCCTCCAAAGGGGGCGGTGCTTACGATTTTTACCATGAGGCGGCGAAGTCGGCACGTGCGGCCGGTGATGATGCGATGGGCAGGGCTTTCACCGATTTGCAAATTTGGGGTACACCTGAACAGTGTCTAGAAAAGATTCAGGGTATTCAGGATATTATCGGCGCGATGAATATGAATGTCTCTTTTAGTTTTGCTGGCATGCCTTACGATTATGCGAAAAAGAGTATGACTTTGTTCGCTGAGGAGGTAGTCCCGGTCGTGCAAAATTGGGATACAGAGAATCACAAAGTGGCTTGACGAATAAGCGCGATATAAAAAAACGGCAGCTTAGGCTGCCGTTTTTTTATGCGTATAGAAATTCCATCAGCGACAAGTAATGTACCGTTTCATAACGACCCATTACTGCTATGAGTGCCCCTTTGTTAGTCGTTGACGATTCTAAGTCTTCACACTGGGCGGGCGGTAAAATACTCTTGTGAGGTTGGTCTCGGGGAAACAGACCTTTTACAATGAGTTGAAGGTGACGTATTTTCCATCGACGGTGGCACTGCCTGCTTATAGCCCTTGATTTTTAATGGATGGCAGTCCATTTTTCGTCATTCGGTGGTGAGGGTTTTGTGGCGGACATCGAAGATTGCGCAAGGGGCTTGAGTAAACTTATGGAAATTGATGAAACGTCTATCTCTTAGGCGTAATGATCATGGGCGTGTTCTTGCGCGATAATGCCCACAAGTTTTTCTTGTGCCAGGTATCTCGGCCGCGAGGGGCTCAGGCGGTGATTGATCCAATCGCCATTTATTACTATCAGTCAATATTGTCTGCAATTAGCTAGGGTGTTAGATGGATTCTCTGCAAGTTTGGGCCTGGATGTTTTTGTTTCTTTATGTCGGTGCGATGATAGGTTTTGGCTATCTCGGCATGCGCCAGGTTCAAAGTAGCGACGATTTTTCTACCGCTCGTGGCGGTTACGGTATGTGGTTTTTAGCCTTTGCAATGACCGCAACTACAGCTTCGGGGGCGACCTTTTTGGGTATTCCTGGCCTGGGTTATCGGTTTGGCCTGCCAGCCCTCGGCTATGCGCTGGTCTACCCCTTTGCCGTTTACCTTGGCGTCTGGTTGTGCTTCAGACAAGTGCAAAAAGCCGGTAATGCCTTTGGCAACCGCTCTATTCCTGAATTTATCGGCGATCGCTACCAGTCAAGTGTGTTGCGTATTATCGTCGCTTTATTCTCCATCGCGCTTTTGTTTTACCTTGCCGCCCAGTTATTGGCGGGCTTGGTGATGTTTGAGCAAGTGCTCGGGCTCGATGCGTTTTGGGCGTTGACCGTAACCATTGTCGTCTTGCTGGTTTACGTCGTGCTGGGCGGTGCCCATGCCGATATTCTTACCGACGGTGTGCAGGGCGCGATGATGCTGATTGTGGCCATTGCCATTGTGGTGATGTTTGTTAAGGGTGCCGGTGTCGAGGGTGGCTTAGAGGAAGTGCTGTCTCGCTTGCAGAACCTTGACCCACAAATGGTCGGTGTCTTTTATGACGGCTCGGGTATCCTCGACTCCCACTGGGATTTTATGGCGATTTTTCTCGCCCACCTTTCCCTGGGTATGTTGCCCCATATTGGCAATAAAGTTTGGGCTTTGAAAGAGGGTGTTGGGCGCACGCGTTTTCTTCTACTGTGTCTGTTGTTTGGCGTGGTGCTGGCAGCGATGATCTTTGGTGGTGTGCTGGCCCGTGCAGTTTTGGGCGACGAGCTACTGGCGAGTCCGGGCGGGCCGAACCAAGCTATCCCCGCGTTGTTTATCGCGCTATTTCCCCAATGGTTGGCAGCATTGCTCGGTGTTGCCATTCTCTCTGCCATCATGTCGACGGCTGACGGCTTGGTGATTTCCACTTCGCAAGTTTTTGCCAACGATATTTATCGACGTTCGCTGTCAAAGGTACTGTACCCGAATGCCAGCGCAGAAGAGGTTGACCATCACGTACTTATTATTAGCCGCTGGGGCATTGTTGGCGTCTTACTTGGGGCTGGCGTTTTGGCCTGGTATTCCATTGGCCAAAATATTGCCTTAATGGTTTGGGCGGGGCTAGGTGGCATGATGGCGGCCCTTGCGGGGCCCTTAATTCTTGGTGTGTTTTGGCGCGGTGTGACCAAACAGGGAGCGATATGGGGCTTAGTGGTCGGTGCGGTTGCTTTTACGGTGTTGCGCAATAGCTGGTTACCTGTAGGCGATGTTGAGGGAAATGTCGTACAGCAAGCTTTATTCTGGCTCCATAGCCAGGCCAATAATCCTTTTGCCTGTACCACTGTGGGAGAGGGGCTCTCTGTTCTGACCACCGTTGTGGTATCACTCGTGAGCTCGCCTTTACCGAAAGAGCACATCGATACCGTTTTTGGTGATAGTGCTGGCCAAACGTGAGTGCGCTGGCAAAGGGCTGGTGGCCCGTTAACCGTTTGTGTCTCTATGAAATGTGTGGTGTCGTTTGTCCGAATCCTTAAGATTGCAGTCTCTATTCCATGGGGCTTTTTAATGGGGTTTTGTGACAGCCCATCGGGGTTCTGGTACGTAGGCATTAACCATTGCCCCGCCGAGAATAAGAAAAGCCATGGAACAAATGAAAACGGCTTCATAACCCAAGGCTGCGGCTAAAAAGCCGCCTAACAATGGCCCCAAGGTGCCAGCTACTTCCGAGCTCGAATTGGCAATGGCGATGCGCAAAGGCACGTCGTCGCGATGGCCAAACTCCAGGGTTAGATTGATTGCGGTGCTTTGAAACCCCTGAGTCGCGGCACCAATACCCATAAACACGAAAATATACAGCAACAGCCCTTGGCCAAATAGCAGCAGTACGGTTGCAGCTATCCACAGAGCGATGGAGGTGAGAAAGGCGAGGCGAAAGCCCCGATGGTCGGCAATAAAACCCCAAACAAGGTTTGAAAGGGTGCCAGACAAAGTAAAGGCGACGGTTAATGTGCCCAGTACAGCACCTGTTAACCCGAGAGTTTGCCCGGCATAGAGAATATAAAAAGGCATCGCCATGCGGCCCATGGTAGCCAGTGAGCGGGCTAGAAAGTAATGGCTAAAGGCGGGGTCCTCACGCAGCAGAGCGGGTATTTGTGAAAGGCGCTCTTTGAGACTGACATTGGCGGCCACGGTGGGTGGCTCAGGCTCGTGAACAAACAGCAACATTGCCAAACCGACACTGGTCAGTGCGAAGGCCAGTAGAAAAGTCATCGAATAACCAAAGGCCTGGGGGTCGTCGCCAATGAGGTAGTGACCGCCAATATAGGCCACCCCAGCGGTAGTAATACCGGCGAGAAAGTATCTTAGGCCGGTCAGCAGCCCCCGTTGGTTAACCGGTATGACCTTGCTCGTCAAGACATTAAAAATCACACCCTGCATACCTTGAAAAAGCCCAAGCAGCGCCAGGAAAAAATAGATAGCCAACAAGGCTGAAGCGGGTGAAAGCACAAGCCCCGCGAGCGCTATACACAGCACCATTGCCCGCATGCCACCACCGACCAGGAAGCCTATGGGTAATACGCGTGTTCTATGTTCAATTAAATTGGCTCCCAACAGCGGCGTGATGGCCATGCCCAGAGACTGCATAGCCAAGGCAGTGCCGACGGCTACGGTGGAGCCATTGGCGAGCAATAGGATATAGGCGGGTAGAAAGGTAGGGGCGGTCAGCAACCTAAAGCCAGTCTGCCCCAGTAGGCCATGGGCAAGGTGGGCGGCAAAATTACGTTTGAGCTTGCGCCGCACCTGAAGCTCATAATAGCGTTCAGCGCGGTGACTGGCTGACTTTTTTGTCACGGGATGCGGGCCTGATTTTGCAAGTGTGTCAACTGGAAAGTGGGTGTCACCTAGAATGCGACTGCAACTTTGTGCATGGCCACACTAATAAAGTTGAAAAATTCTATTTACACGGTTGCTTATAGAATATCGCGTTTGGTGGTGGCAACGCTAATTTAATAGTGCTTTGCTAAGGGCATGAGCAGTATCTAAATCACGTCGGGACAATTGATTTAGATTATTGCTTATGCTGTTATAGGGGGAAAATAAATAATAAAAAAAGGTCAAGCCAATGAGCCAATCACATGTTCTCGACGGTATTAAAGTTCTCGATTTTACCCAATTCTTAGCGGGCCCAGTGGCGACGCGTTTGATGGCAGAGATGGGTGCAGAGATTGTAAAAATTGAAGAAGCCACGGTCGGTGATAATTCTCGCTATTTTCCCTTCAAGGCAGAAGATGGGCGCAGTGCGTATTACGTGCAACAAAATCGCGGTAAAAAATCCCTCGCCATTGATTTGAAGTCAGAGCAGGGTAAAGACATTATCCGCCAGATGATCCCTCATTTTGATGTGCTGGTTGAAAATTTTTCAGCCGGGGTTATCGGGCGTTTGGGCTTTGGTTGGGAGGAGGTGAAAAAACTCAACCCAAAAATGATTATGTGTTCAATCTCCACCTTTGGTCAGGAGGGCCCGCTGGCTCATTTGCCGGGCTTTGATTATATCGCCCAGGCCTATTCCGGTGTATCGGCGATGATAGGTCCCGCCGATGGCCCTCCCTCGTTGGTTGGTTTGGCCATTGGTGACACCTCTACGGGTGTGCATGCCGCGACCGCCATCGGCTATTCTCTGTTTCACCGCGAACGCACGGGTAAAGGCCAGTATCTCGATATTTCCCTGCTCGATACCTACTTCCACCACCATGAGGTCAATGTCCAGGACTACAGTGCCAGCAAGGGCCAGTCTCTACCTCGGCGCCTGGGTACCCATCACAATGTGGCGGCGCCAGTGGGTATGTTTAAGGGTCGGCAGCGTTACTTTTTTATTGTTGCGCTAACTCACCAATGGCCGGGTTTTTGTGAGGCGATCAATAAGCCCGAACTGCAGCAGGATGTACGATTCTCTGACCCCGCGATTCGTATTGAAAACCGCTTCGAGCTAGCAAAAATTATTGAACAGTGGATGGCTGAGCAAGACAGTGACGATGCCGTACAAAAAATATTGGAAGATGCACGCATTCCCGTGGCCCCCATTCTTGAAGTGGAAGAGGCTATGGCGCATCCTCATTTGATCGAGCGGGAAACGGTGCGCACGATTGATGATCGCAGTATTGGCGAGTTTCAGGTGCCGGGTATGCCCTTACGTTTTTCTGAATTTCCCGGTCACCTACCCTTAGTGGCCCCCTATTTGGGTGAGCAAAATACAGAAATATTGGCAGAGTATTTATCCTTGTCGGCGCAAGAAATACGGGATTTGGAGGAGAGCGGCATATTGGGTAAGGAGCCCGTGCCCAATTAGCCGCAAATAAT
>JBFJYH010000073.1:0-8819 GCA_041622675.1 Porticoccaceae bacterium | reverse complement strand
GGTTTGGCAGGAGGCGTTGCCGCTGCCGACGTTACATCACTCATACTTTTTTTACCTGTTATTTTCCGACACACACTTAGCTATTTAAGCACTGCGACCCAGAATTAATGTTGAATGCTCACTCATCATCCCGCCGTAGGAATGCACAACCCCAGCATCGGCTTTGTCGAGCTGACGTTCGCCGGCAATACCCATGATCTGGCGTATGCCTTCAACAATCATCGACATCCCCGAGGCATCGCCAGTGTGACCAAATGAAAGCAGGCCGCCAAAAGTATTAACTGGAAAATCCCCCCCCGGTCGCGCCGCACCCGACTGAAAGAATTCACCACCCTTGCCTTTTGGACAAAGCGCCAACTCTTCCATAAACACCAGTGGATTAATGCTAAATGCATCGTAAATTTCTGCGAAATCCATGTCACTCGGGCCTAGGCCTGCCATCGCATAGGCCTGCTGGCCCGACTTATTGCAGCCGATATCGGTCAAACTCGCTGCCTGGTGAATATTGCGGTGGTTGTGAAATTCACCCATACCTAGCACATACGCCGGTTGTTGATTAAGACGTTTAGCGTAGGCCTCATTACACACTAAAAAGGCTGCGCCGCCCTCTAAGGGGATGGAGCAATCATAAAGATTAAAAGGTGAGGCAATGGAGCGGGACTGCCTGACTTTTTCCACAGTTAACACTTCGCCACCATAGGTGCTGGCATCGGGATTTAACAAGGCCCAGTCACGGCTCGACACGCAAACCTCGGCTAATTGCTCCGCCGTGGTCCCGTATTCGTGCATGTGCCGAGTAGCCACTTGTGCATAAAGTGCGGGTATAAACGTCCCGTAGGGAAATTCATAAATCTCATGGCTCACCATGCGCGCCATGGATTCAGCGCCACCCGTACTCACTTTGGGAAACTTGCCCGCACCGACACACAATACGCTATCCACCTTACCTTGCTGGATTGCGAGCACCGCCCGCTGCACCATCAAACCATAGGTGGAACCACCCGCATTCATGGTATCGGCAAACAAGGGTTTAATGCCCAGCTCTTCATAGAGCTGCTCGTGGATAAAAATATCATTGCTGCCGCCACCTGCCATGCCCGAGGGGCAAGCCAGCAAACCTTGAATATCGCTGGGTTTTAGCGACCACTCGGAAAGAAACTGGCGGATGACTTCAATATAGAGGTCGTAGCCATCCTTGTCGGGATAGCGGCCAGGCTTCATTTCAGATACGGCGGCAATAGCTACCGGGTTTGTATGGGACATGAGTGTCTAACTCTCCTGATTTAAGCGATATTATTGGTGGATACAGTTGCTTAATATAATTACCCAAATTAAACCCGCATTCTATTGTGCAATAGCCGAAATCGAGCACAATCATTGACCCACGGGTACTACTTTTTCGGTCAAAATATCTACTGGGGCTCTACATCAGCAAGGGTTATTACCCAATTTCGCAAACGACAGCACAGGGTGTTCATGGCCTTCAAATTACGGAAAAATTTTCATCATTGGCATAAAAAAGTCAAAAAAAAGCCGTGCTCACTAAGAGCACGGCTTTTTTAATGTTTAAGGATTAGCTTACCACTTAACAACCGTGGTGCCGACATTACCAAAACCATGCATCGATTCGATCACAGCAGCGGCTTCTTCAACGGGCACCACATTCGTCACCATGGCACCGGGGGTTAGTTTCCCTGATGTCACCATATTCAACATCGCAGAGTAACGCTGGGGTTGCATACCGATAGTGCCAATAAATTCAATTTCTCGGGCAACCATAACGTCGATAGGCAACGCTATAAAGCCCTTTTCTGCCTGTGTGGTTAAGCCAATTTGCAGGTGTCGGCCCCGTGAGCGCAAGCTCATCACTGAGTTCAGGCAAGTAGTGGCAATACCCAAGGCATCGACAGATATGTGCGCGCCACCCCCGGTAATATCAACAACTGCTTCACCAACGTTGCCACTTGAGGCATTCACCGTCGCAACTGCACCCATCTTCTTGGCCATTTCCAAATTTTGCTCATTAATATCGACAGCCACAACATTGGCGCCAAGGGCATTCGCAATTTGCGTCGCCGCAAGGCCAATACCACCACAACCGTGGATCGCCACCCAATCACCAGCACCGACTTTTGCCTGGTCGACAATGCCGTGAAAAGAGGTCATAAAACGACAGCCCATGCTGGCAGCTTCGACGAAGTCTATGGATTCATCCAGCGGTACCAAGTTGAGATCGGCACGGGCAACCTGAGCATATTCACCGTAGCCACCCGAGCAACCAAAGCCGGCAAGATCGGCATTTACGCAGACATTTTGATGACCGGAATGACAGAAAGAACAGTTACCACAGCCAAATATGAAGGGGCAAATCACCCTGTCACCCGCTTTGTAGGCCTTAACATTTGCCCCGACTTCTTCAACCACCCCACAGAATTCATGGCCAATGACATGGGGTAATTCAGGTTGCAAGCCAATCCATTCCCAGTCACCATCACAGACGTGGCAGTCACTACGACAAACACCGTTGGCCGCCACTTTGATAATCGCGTCATCGGGCCCACATTTGGGATCAGGCCAATTGTTGTGAACTTTCATGGGGGTTCTAAAGGCTTCGAGGACAGCTGCTTTCATGGCCTTGCTCCTTGTTTTAGCCCGAGATGATCTCTGGCCGATTATTATTATGCCCCAGACTATTTCTTGTCATAGCTTCTGTCAAGGTTATGAACTGTGCTTGCATAGAAAGCAAAAGCGGCTACTTTTCCAATTGTCCCAGCATGGATTCGCGATCGCGAATACCCATTAAGTAGAGTACCCCATCAAGGCCGATATTTGAAATGGCCTGCTTCGCATTGGCTTTAACCAAGGGCTTGGCGCGAAAGGCAATGCCCAAGCCGGCAATACCCAGCATCGGTAAATCATTGGCGCCATCACCCACGGCGACAGTTTGTTCTAGGCAAATATCTTCCGCTTGTGCCAATTGCCGCAGTAGCTCGGCCTTACGTGGGCCATCGACAATCGTCCCACTCACCTCGCCGCTGACCACACCGTCCTTGATGTCCAGCTCATTGGCATACATATAATCAATGCCTAAACGCTGTCGAATACCCTCGGCAAAATAGGTGAAACCACCCGATAAAATTGCCGTTTTATACCCCAGAGATCGCAGTGTGGAGATTAAATATTCAGCTCCCTCAGTGAGCTCTAGCCGTGCCGCCACTTTGTCCAGAACATCCGCACTCAAACCCTTTAGCAGGGCCACTCGCTCTTTAAAACTGGTTTGAAAATCGATGTCACCGGCCATCGCACGAGCGGTAATGCCCGAAACAGCGTCACCGACACCCGCCTCAATCGCCAGCTCGTCGATGACTTCAGCATCAATGAGGGTTGAATCCATATCAAAAACCACCAACCGCCGGTGACGGCGATATACGCTATCTTCCTGGTAGGCGATATCGACATTCAATTGCCCGGCAAGTTCTAATAGAGATTTTCGATATTCAACGATATCTCGGCCATCGCCGCGAATAGAAAATTCAACACAGGCCTTACTTTTGGCATCCACACAGTCGAGATCAACCCGGCCCGAGAGACGCAAAATACTATCAATATTCAAGCCCTGTTCAGTGCTAACCTGAGTGATGCGAGCAATTTGCTCGGCACTGATATAACGCGCTAACAAGGTAACGATATGTTGCGGTTTTCCCTGCTGGGCAACCCAAGCCGCATAGCTAGCTTCACTCACCGGCTCAAACCGCACCTGCATATCCAGATCGTGGAGTTTAAAAAGCACATCTTTTAACACCGGTGACGAATCTCGGTGAACGGGCACCTGGGCCAATACTCCCAAACTAAGATTATTGTGAATCACCGACTGACCAATATCGAGAACATTGACCTCGTATTCAGCCAGAACATTTGTCACCGCACTGGTGACACCCGGCTTATCTTCACCAGAAACGATAATCAATAAAATTTCTTTCACAAAATGACCTTTAAATTGGTTGGTAACAATAGAGAGTAGCCTCGATAAAGTCTTAAATAATCGAGCCAGCACTATAAATCGATGATTGAGCCATTATAATTGAGCTCTTGAAGAGATAGAACGCAGAATGAATACTCTAAACACATATTTACAAAAAATGGGCTTGCAAAAAAAGTTAATGCTCTCTATCGCCCTGCTTTCTACACTTTATTGTCTGATCATGCTGCCTCTACTCTATTTTCAGCTCAACTCACAGACCCAATTGCAAACAAAACTTTTTGGCGAAGCCCTAAACCACCAGCTACTTGACCAAGTGCGCCAACCTCTACTCCATCAAGATGCTGTTAGCCTGCAAGTCGTGCTCGACAACCTCGTCATGCATACAGCTATGGTCACACAGGCTGCAGTTTTTAAACCTGACCATCGACTGCTCGCCGAGAGTGTCGAACCCCTATCCGCCTCCAAATCAGCCCACCGTGAGGTATTTAAGCAAGACCTAGCCCTTAGCAACGGGCAAACCTGGCAGGTACAGCTCGCTCTGGACCCTGGGGATATGCAGCAACGAGCGATGACTATTTTCTGGTCGGTCAGCTGCGTCGGGTTCTTACTTTGCGCCTTGATGTTCTATTGGGCTAAGCATTTAGGCCATGACATCAGTGTTCGCCTGCAAGGCCTCACCAACTGTTTGCCGAGTAACGAGGCCGACACACAAGCCAATACCGAGGTTGATGAAATAAGTCAGCTGGAAAAACGCATCGAACCCCTATTACTCAAACCGGCAAGCCGCGACAGTGGGCCCCTCCAAGTTGAACCTGTATTAGAATCCTGCTGCCTAGCCGTTCGCGGTATTAACCTACCGCAATTACAAGCCCACCTCAGCCATGACAACCTACGCCGGGTACTAAAACGCTTTGACGATATAATTGCCACCACTAACGAGCTATTCAAAGGTGAGCGCCTGAATGGTGCGAACAATTGCATTTATTTACGTTTTGTCGCCACAGTAGGCGATAGTCATTTTTTACTACGTGCCATTAGTTGCCATCTGGCACTGGTAGAATTGCAACGCGAGCAGGCTAATGAAGAAGGAGCGGGGTTAATTCTTAGTAGCGCCCTAACTATCGAACCCTCTCTCCAGGAAGACACCGCAAACGGCAGTTGTCGTTTTATGCAAGACACCGCAGCTGAAGCCACACTCGCCCAACTATCGGCTACCAGCTTGCTCGCTGACCCCTGGCAGCTACTAACCCACGAAACGGTAAAAACAAAAATACCCGCCGAAGCGGGTATCTATTTTGAAGCACTAGCCGGTGCCGGCGATCACAATAGCCAAACCAGCGAAACCTTTCTATTTGCCGACTTAGGCAGTGATCAGCAAGCGCTTTTTGAGCGTCAACTCGCCTACCTGCGCAACCGACTCAGCGAAAACGAAGGGTCCCACTGGCAACCTTCAATTTCCGGCAGTCCGCTAGTCAATATAAGCTCTTAACGTGGCTGCATTCTAATTGCACCATCGAGACGAACCGTCTCACCATTCATGTAGCCATTCTCGACCATGTGACGCACTAAGCGGCCATATTCATCGGGTTCACCCAAACGGCTAGGATTGGGTACCGTGGCTGCGAGTGAGTCCTGAACTTTCTGCGGCATACCGCGCAGCAGTGGAGTACCCATAATTCCCGGGGCAACGGTATTAACGCGAATGCCGACAGTCGCCAAATCTCTTGCCATCGGTAGAGTCATCCCAACGATACCACCTTTACTGGCAGAGTAAGCACACTGACCCACCTGACCTTCATAAGCGGCAACAGATGCCGTGTGAATAATGACGCCCCGCTCGCCATCCACCAATTCGTTCTTTGCCATCACGGCGGCACAGCAACGGGCGACATTGAAGCTACCCGTGAGGTTAATACCAATTAATTTGGAAAAGTCTTCCAGTGGCATGGGGTTGTTTTCGCGATCGATAATTTTTTTCGCGGGCCCAACACCGGCGCAATTGACCAGCACATCAATACGACCAAATTTTTCGACCACGGCCTCAACAGCAGCTTCTACTGACTCAGCAGAGGCAACATCGACTGACCAAAAACCGGCCTTATCTTCGCCCAAGGCTTTTACCGCCTCGCCACCCAGTTCGGCATTCAGATCAAAAATAGCAATTTTGGCGCCACCGGCAGCCAATACATCCGTTGTTGCTCGGCCTAGGCCGGATGCGCCGCCCGTAACAACGGCCACTTTGTTGCTTAAATCCACAATGTCTCTCCTCTCTTAGTTGACAGTCTTGGCGACTGCTTAGAACTGTCATTAAAACAGCGTCATAATTTTTGGGTGTTGCCAGTAGCCCTGTTTAAATAGCCAAAACAACCACTTCAACATCTAGCATGTACGAATACCTAACTCTTCTACCATGGCATCGCGCATTTTAAATTTCATAATTTTCCCCGTTACTGTCATCGGGTAGTCGTCGACGAAACGGATATAGTGCGGCACCTTAAAGTGAGTGATTTTGTTTTTGCAAAAAGCTTTCACCTCCTCTTCCGTCAAGGTTTGGCCTTCATGGCACTTGATCCAGGCGCAAACCTGTTCGCCGAATCGTTCATCGGGCACACCCACAACCTGTACTTCCTGAATTTTTTCGTGGCTGTAGAGAAATTCCTCCACTTCGCGAGGGTAAATATTTTCTCCACCGCGAATGATCATATCTTTAATTCGACCAGTAACGCGCACATAACCCTCATCATCCATAATGCCAATATCGCCGGAATGCAGCCAGCCCCCAGCATCAATGGTCTCGCGGGTTTTTTCTTCATCATCCCAATAGCCACGCATCACCGCATAACCGCGGGTACAAATCTCGCCCTTCTCACCAATGGCGACAACTCGATTACTGTCATCGACAATTTTTGTTTCAAGATGGGGGCAAGGTTTGCCTACCGTGCCAACGCGCTTATCGAGGGCATCGTCTGGCTCTGTAGCATGACTCACGGGGCTTAACTCTGTCTGACCGTAGGCGATCAGAATTTGCTGCATATTCATTTTGCCGATAACTTGCTTCATCACTGACTCGGGACAGGGTGCGCCAGCCATAATGCCAGTACGAAGACTCGACAAATCAAAGCCCTCAAATTCAGGGTGATCGAGCTCCGCAATAAACATCGTTGGCACACCGTGCAAAGCGGTGCATTTTTCCTTGGCGACAACGCTCAAGACGCTGAGGGGTTCGAAAGCTTCACCGGGAAAGACCGCCGTTGCGCCGTGGCAAATACAGCCCAAGTTGCCAATCACCATACCAAAACAATGGTAGAGCGGTACAGGAATACACACCCGGTCTTCGTGTGTTAGGCGCATCACATCACCATTCACCTTGCCATTATTCAGCACATTGCAATGAGTCAATGTCGCGCCCTTGGGGTTACCCGTGGTGCCACTAGTAAACTGTATATTAATCGCATCGTCGGGCATCAATTGATCTTTCAACGCACCTAGCTGCTTGTGCTCTGGCTCACCACCCATGGCACAAACTTCGTCAAAATTAAACATGCCCGGCGTTTGCGCTTCACCCATGCGAATCACGGTTTCGAGACTGGGGAATTTAGCTGAGCGCAATTGACCCGGCTCGCAGCTCGCCAATTCAGGAGCCAACTCACATAACATATCGAGGTAGCAGCTGCTTTTAAAAGCCTCCGCACTAATAATGGCGCGACATTGCACTTTATTTAACGCATATTCGAGCTCATAAAGACGGTAGGCTGGGTTGATACAAACCAAAATGGCGCCTATTTTTGCCGTGGCAAACTGGGTTAAACACCACTCGTAACAGTTCGGCGCCCAAATGCCTACGCGGTCGCCCGGTGCAATGCCCAATGCCAACAGCCCTGTAGCAAGCCGTTCAATTTCGTGCTGATATTCACTATAGGTCCAGCGGATATTTTGATGGACCACCACCAGGGCCTCATTGTCGGGAAAGCGCTCAACTGCTAGGTCAAACTGATTACCGATAGTATCGTAAACCAGCGGCTCGGTTGCAGCACCGCACATATAGCTCTTTTCCAGTTTCATTATTATCTCCGACCGTCAGTCTCAAGGTGGTTAGTTTGACCTAAACTGTATACCGTCTCACTTGCTCGGCACAGCCTGCAGCAAAACCATAGGGGCGCGCAATTTACCAATCTCCGGCGACGCTGGCAAACACCCCGCGCGCAATTGCAGCTTACGTTAACGTAAGTTATATTTCAGCCCCCGCAACGGTTGGCAGCAATGGCTAAAAAGACGAGCACTTACAGCATTTCAGACTTGGCCCAGGAATTCGGCGTCACGACACGCGCTATCCGTCACTACGAGGAGCTGCAACTCCTGCAGCCTGAGCGGCAGGGCCAGAAGCGTATTTACAGCCCTGCCGATCGCACCAAGCTGAAATTAATCGTGCGTGGCAAACGTATTGGCCTCTCTCTACAAGAAAGTGGCGAATTACTCAGTATGTATGAACCCGGCGGCAGCAATGTCGCGCAACTTGAACGTATGCTGGAATATATTGGCACCTCACGGGAAAAGCTATCCCAACAACTGCGCGACATCAGTGCCATGCTGGACGAGCTCGACAAAGCCGAAACTGGCTGCCAGGCCGAACTTGAAACCCTCCGCAAATCCAGGGCGTTGACATAGCACCCTGCCCTATAAACGGTACCCAAGGAAATACAACCATGAATACACCCTTTAAAAGTATGAACTTCGATCTCGGTCAAGACATCGATATGCTGCGCGATGCCGTCTATCAATTTGCCCAGGGTGAAATCGCTCCCCAGGCCGAGCAAATCGACATCGACAACAATTTCCC
>JBFJYH010000072.1:0-8919 GCA_041622675.1 Porticoccaceae bacterium | reverse complement strand
TTTCTCTACGCCAGCCGCATGCTCGGTTTATTTATGGTGTTGCCAGTTTTTGCCCTGTACGCCGAGGGTTACTCGGGTAGCTCGGCCCTGTTGGTGGGTGTTGGTTTGGGCATTTATGGCCTCAGTCAGGGCTTGCTGCAAATTCCCTTTGGACTTTTGTCTGACCACATTGGTCGCAAACCGCTCATCTTCGCGGGTATGTTGCTGTTTTTAGCGGGTAGTCTACTAGCCGCTGTGGCCGACTCTATGGCCGGGCTGATTATTGCACGCGCCCTGCAGGGTGCCGGCGCGGTGGCCAGTGTGGTGATGGCCTTGTTGTCTGATCTCACCAAGGAGCAGAACCGCACGCGAGCGATGGCCTCGATTGGCGGTAGTATCGGCCTGTCTTTTGGCCTGGCGATGGTGCTCGGCCCTGTGATTGCCAGTCACTGGGGTTTGTCGGGCGTGTTTTGGGTGACCTCTGCACTCGCGGCCCTGGGTATTTTGGTGGTGGCCTTTGCCGTGCCTAACCCCGTGGCGCGCCATAGCGGTCACGAAGTTATTCCCGTGCCGTCAATGTTGGGCCGAGTGCTGCGCGATGGCGAGTTACGACGTTTAAACATCGGAATTTTCGCCCTGCATTTTGCGCAAATGGCGACCTGGGTGGCGCTGCCTTTGATGCTGGAGCAGACCTTTGACTTTTCCCGCGACCGCCATTGGCTACTGTATTTGAGTACGATGGGGGGCGGCTTTGTGCTGATGGTGCCCTTGATTTGGTATGGCGAGTCGAAACGAAAAATGAAGCCAGTATTTACGCTCGCCGTGGCTTTGCTGGCCCTCGCTGAATTGCTGATGGCCAGCGCCGGATCGACCTGGGCGGTGATGGTTGCCGGCCTGCTGGTGTTCTTTATGGCCTTTAATTTGCTCGAAGCGTCTCTGCCTTCCCTGGTCAGCAAATTGAGCCCGGCGGGCATTAAGGGCACGGCCCTGGGGGTTTATTCGACCAGCCAGTTTCTCGGCACCTTTTGCGGGGGGGTTGTGGGTGGCATTGTGGTCCAGCAATTTGGCAATAGTGCCGTTTTTTGGGCCTCGTTGGTTGCAGCCCTGGTGTGGTTGGGCTTCGCGCTCACGATGCGTCCACCGCGCTATTTGCGCAGTGTAGAAGTTAGCTTGGCCGGGCAGGGGCAGCTCGACGCCAAACGTTTGATGGCAGAGATTGCCGGCGTGGTCGATGTGGTGATTATCCCCGGTCAAAATATGGCCTATGTCAAGGTTGATGACGCGCATTTTGAGCAAGAGCAGATGGATGCACTCTTGGCTGGCTCGAGGGTGCTCTAGCCTGTCGTGAGTGTGAATGAGCCCCCGTTAGTATTTGTTGGCGCTGAAAGGGTAAACTTCGACGCGTGGGGCAGGGCAATTAATGCGATGAATAATGAGTAGGAGATAAGTATGGCCAGAGGCATCAATAAAGTGATTTTGATCGGCAACCTGGGACAGGACCCGGAGACGCGCTATATGCCCTCGGGCGGCGCGGTGACCAACCTGACCATTGCCACCAGTGAAACTTGGAAAGACAAGCAAACCGGGCAGCCTCAGGAGCGTACGGAGTGGCACCGGGTGGTCTTCTTTAATCGCTTGGCAGAAATTGCCGGCGAGTATTTAAAAAAGGGTAGCAAGGTCTATATTGAAGGCTCACTGCGCACCCGCAAGTGGCAGGACAAGGCCACCGGCGCCGATCGTTACACCACGGAAATTGTCGCGAACGAAATGCAAATGCTCGATAGCCGAGGCGGTGGTGAAGGTATGGGCGGAGGCCAGGGTTATACTCAGCAGGGCGCACCAGCTCAGCCCCAGCGTGCCCAACAGGCACCGGCTCAGCCAGCTGCCCCATCGCCATCGCCATCGGCACAAAATTCCCCCGCGGGATTTGATAATTTTGACGACGACATTCCATTTTAAGCATTTTTTAAATCGTAATTTTCTTTAACCAAAGCAGGGAAACGACTAGTGAGTACGAATTTAACCTGGCACGAATCGATTGTCAGCAAAGCAGAGCGAGCCGAGAGAAAACAGCAAAAACCTTGTGTGATCTGGTTTACCGGGCTCAGTGGCTCGGGTAAATCGACCTTGGCCAATGCCCTGGAGCGGGCCTTGTTCGAGCGCGGCCACCATTGCTACCTGCTCGACGGCGACAACGTGCGCCAGGGTTTGAACAGTGATCTGGGCTTTAGTGATGAGGCGCGAGTAGAGAACATTCGTCGCATCGGTGAGACCGCTAAGCTGTTTGTCGATGCAGGCTTGATTGTGATGACGGCCTTTATTTCTCCCTTTCGCACTGAGCGCGAGCTGGCCCGCAATTTGGTGGAAGATGATGAATTTATCGAGGTGCACGTTTCAGCGTCACTGGATGTCTGCGAAGAGCGTGACCCCAAGGGTTTGTACAAAAAGGCACGGGCTGGTGAAATCCCCAATTTCACGGGTATTGGCTCTGCCTACGAGGCACCAGAGAGCCCTGATTTATTGGTCGATACAGGGAATAATGATGTTGCCACTTGTGCCGAGCAATTGGTCGATTACTTGGCCAAAAAAGGCGTCATTTAACGCTATTTACTAGAGTCAGGCATGGCGCAACAGGGTCTGGCTGACCACAAAAAAAGCCCCACGACTCAGCTGTCATGGGGCTTTTTTTGTGGGCGTGTGATTTAGCTTTGGCCCTTAAACTGCTGTGGTATTTAGCCTCTTAATTTTAGCCTAAGCTACAACTCCCAGCCTTCAGCCTTTAAATTTCTGTAACACCAGTGTGGCATTGGTGCCACCAAAGCCAAAGCTGTTGGACATAATGCGCTCGAGTTTCACGTTCTCGACTTTTTCCGTCACGATGGGCATATCGGCAACGGCGGGATCGAGGTTGTCGATATTGGCCGATACGGCGATAAAGTCATTTTCCATCATCAGCAGGCTGTAAATGGCTTCGTGCACGCCGGCCGCGCCGAGGGAGTGGCCAGAGAGGGATTTGGTGGAGCCCGTAGGTGGGCCGTCGGTCCCAAACACTTCGCGGATGGCGGCAATTTCTTGCACGTCACCCACTGGGGTGCTGGTGCCGTGGGTGTTGATATAGTCAATGCTGCCCTCGGTGGTTGCCAGAGCTTGTTGCATGCAGCGAACAGCGCCTTCACCGGAGGGTGCAACCATGTCGTAGCCGTCGGAGGTGGCACCGTAACCGACAATTTCAGCATAGATCTTGGCGCCGCGCGCTTTGGCGTGCTCGAGTTCTTCAACCACGAAGCAACCGCCGCCACAGGACATCACAAAGCCGTCGCGGTCGGCATCGTAGGCGCGTGAAGCTTGCTCGGGGGTGTCGTTGTATTTCGATGACAGCGCGCCCATGGCGTCAAACATGCTGACCATGGACCAATGTTCTTCCTCGGCACCACCGGCAAAGAGGATGTCCTGCTTGCCGAGCTGAATTTGTTCTACAGCGGCGCCGATGCAGTGGGCACTAGTGGCGCAAGCTGAGGATATACTCATATTCAAGCCCTTGATCTTAAAGGGCGTTGCTAGGCAGGCGGAGACCGAACTGCTCATGATTTGGGTGACCCGGTAGGGGCCCATTTTGCGTACGCCTTTGCTGCGCAGGACGTCGATAGATTCGACAAATTTGTCGCCGGAAATACCGCCAGCACCCATGATAAGCCCTGTTCGGGGATTGGATACATCGCTCTCGCTCAGCTGTGCGTCGTCAATGGCCTGTTGCATGGCAATGTAACCATAGATCGCCGGGGTGCTCATAAAGCGCAGGTGTTTTCTGTCAATATGGTCCTTGGGGTCGATGTGGATCTGGCCTGCAACTTGGCTTTTCAGCCCCATCTCCCGGTAGTCATCCTTGGTGCTAATGCCCGATTTTCCCGCTTGGAGGGAGGCGAGTACTTCTGCCGCATTGTCGCCGAGGCAAGAAAGAACCCCTAGTCCGGTAATAACTGCACGTCTCATGAATAATCCCTGGCGCGTTAGAGCGCTTGACTCGGTGTTAGAAGTTTGGCGATTGTAACCAATTGTCTAGAAGTTGTCAGTGGAGGTAAACAGGCCCACACGTAGACCCTTGGCGGTATAAATTTCTTTATCGTCAACCAGCATGGTACCGTCGGCGATGGCCATAACGAGCTTGCGTTCAATCACGCGACTGATATCTAGTCGGTAGGTGACTTTTTTGTGGGTCGGTAGTACCTGACCGGTAAACTTCACTTCACTCGAGCCCAGTGCTCGGCCGTGACCTTCGTTGCCGCGCCAAGTGAGGAAGAAACCCGTGAGTTGCCACATGGCGTCGAGGCCAAGACAGCCTGGCATGACCGGGTCGCCGGGGAAATGGCAGTTGAAAAACCACAGGTCGGGCTTGATGTCGAGCTCGGCAATCACTTCGCCCTTACCGTAGGCGCCGCCATCTCGACTGATGTGAATAATGCGATCTGCCATTAGCATATTGGGAGCGGGCAGTTGTGCGGCCTTGGGGCCAAACAGGCGGCCTTCTGAGCAGGCGATTAGATCGTCGTAGTCAAAACTGTTGCGCTGGCGGGCATCGGAATCGTTCAAAAGTAACCTCTTGCTTTGGACCTTAAGACGCTGCATGGCGCCGGGGCGATGAAAAAAGACGCGACATTTTAGCGTAATGGGGGCCGATGTCCAGTTTGCACTCGATAACGCCTCTAGCGCGTGACAGTTGTTGCAGTTAGGTCTGTTGTGGCGGCGTTGATTTTCTCGACTCGGGTATTGTCACAATGCGCCAAGTAGCGGTGGCAGTTTCCTGTCGCGGTTTGGAGTGGTAGATTGTCAAGACGAGTCATTACCTCCTGTGAATGAAAAGGATTTGCCTGTGATTAAAAAATGTCTGTTTCCCGTGGCCGGTTATGGCACACGATTCTTACCGGCGACTAAAGCTATGCCGAAAGAAATGTTGCCAGTGGTGAACAAACCCTTGGTGCAATACGGCGTTGAGGAAGCCCTGAGCGCTGGTCTCGATGAAATCTGCTTTGTTACCGGTCGCGGCAAGCGTGCCATCAACGACTTCTTTGATACCAGCTATGAATTGGAACATCAAATTGCCGGTACTTCTAAGGAAAAATATTTGGCTAGTATCAACGAGGTGATCACCAGGGCCAAGTTTACCACCACCCGCCAGTCTGAAATGAAGGGTTTGGGGCATGCCATTTTGACCGGTGAGCTCTTAGTGGGCCCGGAGCCATTTGGCGTGGTGCTCGCCGACGACCTCTGTATTACCGAAGAGGAGAGTGTGATGGAGCAACTGGCCATGATTTATCGGCGCACCGGCTGCAGTGTGATTGCTATTCAGGAGGTCGACGATGCAGATATTTCAAAGTTCGGTATCATCGCCGGTGTTGAGGATGAGCCGGGTTTGTACCGGGTGACCGATATGGTAGAAAAGCCGGATCTTGCCGATGCACCGAGTAACTTGGCAATTATTGGTCGTTACATTTTAACGCCGTATATTTTTGAGCTGCTGCGGCACACCCCGCCCGGTAAAAACGGCGAGGTGCAATTGACCGACGCTCTACTGTCACTGGCCAAAAGCAGCAAGGTGCTGGCCTATAAGTTTAAGGGTAAACGCTTCGACTGCGGCAGCGTCGATGGTTACGTCGAGGCAACCAATTATGTCTATGAAAATATTTATTCAAAGGGCGAGCATTAGATAATGGTAGAAAATTACAGTTGTTTTAAGGCGTATGACGTGCGTGGACGTGTACCCAGTGAACTGAATGAAACCATTGCGTATCGCATTGGCCGTGCCTTTGCCCAGTATCTCAATGCGGGGCGAATAGTGGTCGGTCACGATATTCGTCTCACCAGCCCCTCTCTGTGTGATGCGGTGGTGGAGGGTATTCGCGATGCGGGTTGTGATGTAGTGCATATCGGCGAGTGTGGCACCGAGGAAATTTATTTCGCGACCTTTGACGGCGGCTATGATGGTGGCTTGGTGGTGACCGCCAGTCATAACCCTATGGATTTTAACGGCATGAAATTTGTCCGTGAAGGTGCGCGGCCCATTAGTGGTGATGATGGCTTGCCAGACATTAAAGCCATGGCTGAGCGGGGTGAGTTTAGTGATGCCCCGCGTCGGGGTGAGTTGAGTCGCAGTGTTGATAAGCAAGCCTATATTAAGCATCTCCTGTCTTATGTTGATATCGACGCACTGTCGCCCTTAAAAATTGTTGTCAACGCAGGTAATGGCGGGGCGGGTTCGGTGATCGATTTACTGGAGCCCCACCTGCCCTTTGAATTTGTCAAAGTACACCATCAGGGCGATGGGCATTTTCCCAACGGGATCCCCAATCCTCTGCTGATAGAAAATCGTGCTGCTACAGCGGATGTCGTCAAGCGTGAGAAGGCCGATCTGGGTATTGCCTGGGATGGCGACTTTGACCGCTGTTTCTTTTTTGATAGCGCGGGCAATTTCGTCGAAGGCTATTATTTGGTGGGCTTGCTGTCTACGGCCTTTCTCAAGAAAAATGGCGGCGGCAAGGTAATTTACGACCCGCGTTTAACCTGGAATACCATCGAACTGGCAGAGCAATCTGGTGGTCAGGCCATTCAGAGTAAAACCGGGCACTCTTTTATTAAGCAAGTGATGCGTGACGAAAATGCTCTCTACGGCGGTGAGATGAGTGCTCACCACTACTTTCGCGATTTTGCCTACTGCGATAGTGGCATGATTCCGTGGCTGTTGGTGGCGGAATTGATTGTAAACTCGGGCAGTAGCTTGTTTGAACTGATGGCGCAGAGCCAGGCGCGCTATCCGGTGAGCGGTGAAATTAATCGCAAAGTTGATGATGCCCAAGCAATGTTAACCCGTATTGAAAAGCACTATGCCCCAAGTGCCGAGCTGGTGGATAAGACGGATGGTGTGAGTATGTCATTTGGTGATTGGCGTTTTAATGTGCGTATGTCGAACACTGAGCCCCTGGTGCGCTTGAATGTTGAATCTCGTGGAAATAAGGCGCTGATGGAGCAAAAGACCAAAGAGCTGCTGTCTTTTCTCGACAGCTAGGCATAAGTCCTTAACAAGATGAATGTGTCACCTGACTGGAAAATCCCTCCCATAAAAAAACCCCGCAGTGCGGGGTTTTTTTATGGCTCTTTATCTAAACTTAATAAGTTAACTAAGCTAGATCGAGAGCAGCGGTGATATCAATAACCGCTTTTTTACCATCGCCGTAGACCATGAGCGTGTTGTCTTGGGCAAACAGTGGGTTGGGCAGACCGGCAAAGCCAGGGCTCAGCGAACGTTTGATAACAACAACAGTCTGGGCCTTGTCGACGTTGAGAATGGGCATGCCGTAAATGGGGCTTCCCTTGTCTTCGCGGGCCATCGGGTTGGTGACGTCGTTGGCACCGATAACAATGGCGACATCGGTTTGCTCAAACGTCGGGTTGATGCGATCCATTTCCACTAATTTGTCGTAGGACACTTCAGCTTCTGCCAGTAGCACGTTCATGTGCCCAGGCATACGCCCGGCAACGGGGTGGATGGCAAATTCGACTTCAATGCCTTTACTCTCCATGACGTCACACAGTTCGCGCACTGCGTGTTGGGCCTGGGCCATGGCCATACCAAAGCCGGGCACAATAACTACGCGACGGGCAGTTTCGAGGATCATGGCGATCTCTTCTGGCTGAGCGCTTTTTACTTTACCGGCGTAGACTTCATCGGCATCTATCGTTTCGCTGCCTTCCGCCATAACACCAAACAGCACGTTGGTCAGCGAGCGGTTCATTGCGACACACATAATCTGGGTCAAAATTAGACCAGAAGCGCCAACCAATGAGCCGGAGACAATCAATACCGTGTTGCCCATGATGAAGCCAGCCGCCGCTGCAGCAATACCCGAATAAGAGTTCAGCAGAGCGATCACAACGGGCATATCAGCGCCGCCAATTGGCAGAACGATAGTGATACCCAGAATGCATGAAACTGCAATTAAGCCCCAAAACAGCGAGCTGTTCGTTGGGTCAAAGCAGAGCATGCCGAGCATGACAATGGCAGCGATAAACAACGCGGCATTGAGAAACTTGATGCCGGCAAAACCGATGGACTGACCAGAAATCAATTCTTGCAGCTTGGCAAAAGCCACCAAACTACCGGTCAATGTGACTGAGCCAATGAGTACGGTGACCATCACGAAACTGACGGCAATCATGCCCATCGCGCCACTTTCGTAAC
The DNA here is from genome assembly GCA_041622675.1 of Porticoccaceae bacterium. Classification (GTDB taxonomy): domain Bacteria; phylum Pseudomonadota; class Gammaproteobacteria; order Pseudomonadales; family Porticoccaceae; genus Reddybacter. The sequence continues at coordinate 710 of JBFJYH010000072.1, read as the reverse complement.
CGTTGCCGCCGAGTGTCAGCAGGTAACTGGCAGCGGCCAAGCCGAGAGAGGCACCACCACCACAACCGTTGAGCATGGCGATCATTTGTGGCATGGAGGTCATCTGGATCTTGGTGGCCATGATGCCGCCGACGATGCCGCCGACCAGAATGCCGGCAATGATGTACTCGTAGCTGACGATGCTTTTATCCAGCAGGGTGATAACGACGGCGATTAACATACCGATGGCGGACATCATGTTGCCGCGCACTGCCGTTTTAGGCTTGGTCAGTCCCTTAATGCCAAGAATGAAGAATACCGCTGAAACGAGGTAAACGAGATCGACTAAGTTGGTATTCATGATCTAGTTTTTCCTCTTGAACATGGCGAGCATTCGGTTGGTGACCAAGTAGCCGCCAATCACGTTGACGGTGGCCATCACCACGGCGATAAAGCCAAGACCGTGAACAAGGCTAGACGCGTTATCTCCCGCACCTGCGGCAATAACGGCACCCACCAGAGTAATCCCGGAGATGGCATTGGTGCCAGACATTAATGGCGTGTGTAGTGTGGGTGGTACCTTGGTGATCAGTTCCACACCGAGGAACAGTGACAGCACAAAAAGTGCCAGTTGCATAACAATCATTTCCATCAGGAAGCTCCCCCTTCTTTTTGTTCAGTAGTGGTATCGCTATCTGCGTCGAGGTCTATCGACGCGTAACCGAGAAGTT
>JBFJYH010000071.1:0-9078 GCA_041622675.1 Porticoccaceae bacterium | reverse complement strand
GGGCGTTTCAAGTGAGGTGCGTAAAATATCAACAATGTTAAATGCCATTATTGATAGTTTGGTTTCACATAAAACGAATTTGGATGTAGATAATCGTTTGTTGAGCTTAAAAGTTGATGAAAGAACAACTGAGCTATCAGTAAGAAATGTAGAGCTCAATAAGGCAATCGAAGAGGTGACGCAGACAAAAAACAGGTTACGTAAGCTAGCTTACTTCGATACTTTAACTAATTTGCCAAATCGTCGGTATTTTACTGAGCAGTTTGAACTACTGTTGAATATCGCAAGACGTGAGGAAACAATTCTGGCATTTTTGTTTATCGATATCGATAATTTTAAGCGAATAAATGACTCTCTAGGACATAATGCAGGTGACATGCTGCTTCAGGAAGTGGCTTTTCGTCTCAAGCATATTGTTCGTGATAGTGATCTGTTGGCCATTAAAAACAGTGCATTTGTATCCCGCTTCGGTGGTGATGAATTTACTATAATTCTCAATAATATCGCCCATGCTAACTCAGCTGGCTCAGTTGCAGCTAGGTTATTGGAAGGGCTTTCTATGCCGATGACTGTAGAGGGGCAAGAGTTTGTTGTTACTCCTAGTATTGGTATTTCTCTATTTCCTCGAGATGGAGATAGCTTGCAAGTATTGTTAAAGCATGCTGATACCGCAATGTACGTCGCTAAAGCTGAAGGAAAGAACTCCTATATATATTATACCGAAAATATGGATGAAGCTGATATTGAGCGCTTGCAAATGGAGACAGAACTTCGTAAAGCCATAGAAAAAAATGAGTTGGAATTACATTATCAACCACAAGTTAATATCAACACAGGTGAGGTCGAAGGAGCGGAAGTTCTATTAAGGTGGAAGCACAGCGAGTTGGGGTATATTCCCCCCTTTGAATTTGTTGCCTTGGCAGAAGAGGCGGGAGTTATAGGAGAGCTTGGCGATTGGGTGTTATTTAATGCGTGCTTGCAAATGAAGGCGATTAGGAACAAAGGATTAGCATTGCCGCATATATCTATCAATGTTTCTAGTCTTCAATTTACTGATAATTTTGTCATTAAGCTAAAAAGAGTACTTGCTAAGATAGGTCTGGAGCCCGGGGCAATTGTTATTGAAGTTACTGAAGGTATTATTATGGGCGATGCATCGGAAACGATTAGACGCCTTGAAGATATTAAACGTGTTGGTGTCGGTTTATCCGTTGACGATTTTGGTACAGGTTATTCTTCCCTTAGTTATTTAACACGTTTCCCTCTTGACGAATTAAAAATTGATCGATGTTTTATAGCTAATGTTGATAAATCACCTGATAATGCCAGTATTGTCGGTGCGATCATTTCAATGGGGAATAGTCTGGGTTTGAATTTAGTTGCAGAAGGCGCTGAAACCTTAGAAGAATGTGTGTTTTTAAAACAGTATGGTATTCGGGTTGTTCAAGGTTACTTTTTTAGTAAGCCCCTAGAAACTGCAGAGTTTGAAGCTGTACTAAAATACCCAAATTTTGGAGAAAAAGTGCGAAGAATTCTTAGTCATCCGTCATTATCTTCTTCTGACTAATGTGTACGGTATTCAGTTTTTTAACCTGCATATTTTGAGGGTTACTCGGATAGCAAGTTCAAATAGTGCTTAAGGAAAGTAACAGTGAGTAGGCTATTGCCACTTTGTTTGATAGATTTTATAAAGCATTAAATTTTTTATATTAACCTTCAGTCTATCGGCATCCTACTTCTCTGCAATACATTTGCGATGTCATTACACTTCGTTCTTATAGCAATAGGACGCTGACCTTGGCTACTATAAATAATCTTGTTGGTCGGTGGGAATGAGCTTGATAGAGTTACCCTTTCTAGGTTTTTCATCTAGGGCTCCTTCGCTGCTTGCTCTGCATGGCAGATATTTGTGCCATTTTCAATTATTCGTGTATGGGTGAACAATACAATTTCCAGTTACGGTTTTAGTATGGAGCGCTGATAATTTATTTGCATGGCCGGTGGTGTGTATTTCACTTAAGATCAACCGTAATGCTGGGGTAAAACAGTTACTGGTCACCTGCCCAATATACAGGTGATAAAAAATGGTACGGCTTCAGTACTGAAGGTCGTTACGCCTACGAAATGAATGCCCATGGGCACTATATTGTTAAGCACATCATGCTCGATCATTAATTTAATTTTAATGCCGAGCAGATGTATGACCCCATAAAATATAAAGCCGCGATATCAGAAATGTCAGTAGTTAGTTATCGTGCTGTCGTCAATGTGTCGAGTGTTTGCAATAAACACGGTACCTGGTTGAATACTGTGGAGATGTAAGCCACCGTATTAGCCGCGGTAAGTGCTCGGTTAATACGGTGTTTGATGTCTAGTTGACCGCTAGCTTTTTGTTGTCGGTTTGAGCGATCAGCAGCTGCTTCGCTTCTATCATATTGCTTAGGGCCGGCAGCACTTCCTCCCAAGTGCGGGTTTTTAATCCACAGTCGGGGTTAATCCACAGTCGCTCAGCGGGAATGCGCTGTTCGGCTTTCTGCATTAATTCGACAATCGACTCTACACTGGGAATATTTGGCGAGTGAATATCGTAAACGCCGGGGCCTATCTGATTGGGATAGTGGAATTCGTCAAAGACATCGAGCAGACCCATATCTGAGCGCGACGTTTCTATCGTAATCACATCGGCGTCCATTTCAGCAATGGCGCCAATGATGTCATTAAACTCCGAATAGCACATATGCGTATGGATTTGTGTTCTATCGCTCACCCCATTGGCGGCAATACGAAAGGCTCGAATCGCCCAATCGAGATAACTTTGCCACTGCGACTGTCGCAGTGGTAGACCCTCGCGCAGAGCGGCTTCGTCAATTTGAATAATGTCGATGCCGGCGCTCTCGAGGTCGAGTACTTCCTCGCGGATCGCCAGGGCCAGTTGCAGGCACGTTTGCGCACGGCTTTGGTCATCCCGCACAAAAGACCAGTTCAAAATAGTCACCGGGCCGGTGAGCATACCTTTCATGGGTTTCTCCGTCAGAGATTGGGCGTAGCGCGCCCATTCAACGGTCATTGCCTTAGGGCGTGAAATATCACCGTAAATAATAGGCGGTTTGACACAGCGCGAGCCATAAGATTGTACCCAGCCGAATTGACTCGAGGTGTAGCCCTCGAGCTGTTCGCCAAAATACTCGACCATGTCGTTGCGTTCGGGTTCGCCGTGTACCAATACATCAAGGCCCAGTGCTTCCTGTTGTTGTACACAGTAGGCTACTTCTTCTTCCATCGCCTGTTGATATTTAGCAGCGGATAACTCACCCAGGCGAAAGTCTCTGCGGCTTTGGCGAATCGACGCGGTTTGTGGGAAAGAGCCGATGGTCGTACTCGGGTAAAGGGGGAGATTAAATTTCTTGCGTTGTTCAACTTCTCGTTGGGCATAGGGTGATTGACGTTTTGCCATGGTGTCATTCACGCGGCTCACAGCATTTTTTACGATGGGGTTGTGTACCCGGACAGAGTTCTTTCGGCTGTCGATTGCTGCCTGATTCGCCGCCAGAGCGCCGGCAACAAAGTCTCTGCCGTTATTGAGAGCGTAGGCCAGAGTGCTAATTTCGTCGAGCTTTTGCACTGCGAAACATAGCCAAGACTTGATGTCGTGGTCGAGTTTTTCTTCACTATTGAGGTCGACGGGTACGTGCAAGAGCGAGCATGACGGCGCTAGCCAAAGACGTTCACCTATGCGCTGATGAATAGGTTCCAGCCAATCGAGCGTCGCGTTTAAGTCATTAATCCAGATATTACGGCCATTAATAACGCCCAGTGAAAGCACCTTATCGTTACCTAGCAGAGCAATAGCCTGTTGTATTTCACCCTTGGCGTTAATCGCGTCCAGATGTAAACCGTCTACGGGTAGTTCGCAGGCTAACTTCAGATTGTCTTGCAGCTGGCCGAAGTAAGTGGCCACTAACACCTTGAAGGGCCGACTCTGCAACTGCTGATAGATATTGATTGCTGCTGCCTGCCATTGGTCGTCCAACTCGGTGACAAGGGCGGGTTCATCAATTTGCAGCCAATCGATACCGGTTTTCGCCAGCGTATCGATCAGGCTTTTATAAGCGGTGATAATCGCCGGCACCCCGTCGAGTTTGTTGCCGCCATCTTTACTTTTGGCAAGATAAAGGTAAGTCAGCGGGCCAATAATGACGGGTTTAGAGGACAGGCCCAGAGCACGAGCTTCATCGATTTGTTGGATAAGCGAGTCGGCATCGGGCGTGAATGTCGTCTCTGCGTCGAGTTCGGGCACAATGTAGTGATAGTTAGTATCAAACCACTTGGTCATTTCTCCAGCACTGACACAACAGCTCTCTCGTTCATTGGCCGAGCGCCCCCGTGCCACGCGGAAGTAATTGTCTAGGGCATCGCCGGGTAGATCGCGCACACGGGAGGGAATATGGCCGAGCATAAAGCTCATATCCAGCACCTGGTCGTAGAGAGAAAAATCACCCACCGGTACATAGTCGAGTGCTGACTGCTGTTGCCAATGGGACTTGCGCAGTTCGGCTGCCGTGTCGAGTAATTTTGTCTGCGAAGACTTGCCCTGCCAGTAGCTTTCGAGTGCCACTTTGAGTTCACGTTTTTTGCCAATGCGGGGGAAACCCAAATTATGTGTTGTCACCATGACGGCTGTGCTCCTATTTATGGTTTGCTGATTGGGAAGCGAGGCATTGTATTGCTGTCAACGAGTGAGTAATAATGATCAATTATGGCTAAATGATGAGATATTCTCATAGGATAAGAGCTTTTTAGATGATTGAGCACAGCCACTTAAAAATCATGGCTGCCCTGCAGCAAAATGGCACCCTCACCGAGGCCGCCAATACCTTGTGTTTAAGCCAATCTGCGTTGTCCCATCAAATACGCAGTCTTGAAAAAAAATTGAACGTTGGCCTCTGGGAGCGAGACGGTCGCTATTTGCGCCTAACCCACGCAGGGCAACTGTTATTGCAAGTGGCTGAGCAGGTCTTGCCCGTGTTGGGTCAGGCAGAGCAGAGCTTGAAAGCTTATGGTGAAGGGCGCCAGGGTATCTTGCGTATTGGCGTTGAATGCTACCCTTGCTACGAATGGTTGACCGGGGTCACCGGTGAATTTATGCGCCAGATGCCCGAGGTGGATATTGATATCGTCAGTAAGTTTCAGTTTTCCGGATTAGAGGGTTTGCTCAACCATCATATTGATATTTTGGTTACCCCTGACTACATAAAACAACAGGGCAGTTATTACGAAGTTCTGGCCGATTATGAACTGGTGCTGGTGGTGGCGGCAGATCACCCACTGGCTGAACTGGGGCAAATAAGCCCCGAACAATTGGCAACACAAACACTGCTCACCTTTCCCGTACCTCTGGAACGGCTTGATATTTATAACCATTTTTTGACCCCCGTACACCTTAAGCCCGCTGGACATAAAGTCGTTGAGTCACTAGAGCTCATGCTGCAAATGGCAGAGCTACAGCGCGGTGTTTGTGTATTACCCCGGTGGCTGGCAGAGGCAAGGTGCAATGGTGCTCCGATAACGACACTTAAACTGGGTGAGCAGGGTATGCAGAGAAAGCTGTATATCGCGATGCGAGACAGTGACAGAGAAATCGCCTATATAAGGCGCTTTATTGAGGTGGGCCGAGAAAGGGCTGATCACGCTTTTCCAGTGCCAGACCAAATTTAGCTGGGCACGTTGCAGGTTGACCCAGGTGCAGCTTGTTGAATCGTGCTGAACCTGGGAGTTTGTTCAGTGCAAGTTTATCCCTCTAAGCTAAAGCCGGCTGTCAAACCGCCATCGGCAATAAACTCAGAACCGGTGGAATAGGAGCTGTCATCAGAGGCAAGATAAACCGCCAGCGTAGCCATTTCTTCAGGCTGGCCGATACGACCAATGGGTGCTTTGGAAAACAGCGCGTCAGCAGCTTCGCCTGTCAGGCCGGCATCGGTCAGCATACGGGTCATAATGCCGCCGGGGTGGATGGAGTTAACGCGAATACCATCGGGACCAAGCTCCATGGCGGCGACCTTGGTCATGCCGCGCACCGCAAATTTACTCGCGCAATAAGCGATACCACCGACGGCTCCGCCGAGGCCGGCAATGGATGAGATATTGATAATAGAACCGCCACCGGCAGCTTTCATGGCGCTGGCAACACTTTTCATGCCGAGAAAAACCCCGACCTGGTTAATGTTGATGGTCTTCATGTAATTTTCAACCGTCAGTTCCTTGAGCATGCCAAGATCAGCGATACCGGCATTATTCACCAGAACGTCGAGCTTGCCGAATTTGTCAACGGTTGCGGCAACGGCAGCTTGCCAATCGTTTTCATTCGTGACATCGAGGTGTGTATAGGCCGCTGAATCACCGATGTTGCTAGCGGTTTGCTGGCCCTCATCGTCGAGTACATCACAAAGCATCACCTTGGCGCCGCGCTCAACAAAAATGCGCGCTTCGGCAGCACCCTGGCCACGGGCGGCACCACTGATAAGAGCCACTTTTCCTTCGAGGTTTTTCATCGATTTTGTTCCTTTATAGTTATTAATGTAGGTGGAAAATTATATTGTATAGCCAGTGTAGCGTTTCTGGTCTAAACGGCGTGCATTATTCGCGACCATAATGAAAGTGGCGTTTGGGCGTAAAAAAGCTACTTTTGTTGAGTGAATGGATCGGCAAGGTAAAGAGCTTTATGATTGCGCGCTGCATTTAATGGTTCGGATTATCTTCTTATATTACGGTGAGTTTTATGGAATCTTGGTTGGCCTACATTCTTCCCCCTCTTATTGGCGCATTGATTGGCGCGGTGACCAATGAAGTGGCGATTCGCATGTTGTTTCGCCCCTATGCACCGTTGTATCTCGGTAAATGGCAATTGCCGTTTACTCCCGGTTTGATTCCTCGCGAGCGCCATCATATTGCAGAGTCCATCGCCGACACCTTTGTCGCCCATGTGTTTGGTAATAACGATGTCGCTGAGTTATTTTTGACCGATAAAGTAAAGGCCGATCTAACAACTAAAGTCGATGAATTGATTGGCAAACTAGGCGGTATGCTCAATATAACCGAACCCATGCTGGGCATGGCACGCAGTATGGCGGGCAATTATTTGATCGCTGAAATTGCCAAGGTTGCTGAAAAGAGCAGCGAAGACAGTGAGCAAATCAAGCTACGTATACAGGCCAAAATTGACAATCTTGATGTCGCGACACTTGAAGAGCTGGTTATGGGCTTTTCCCGTAAACAGTTTCGCCACATTACCTGGTTTGGCGCCCTGCTTGGCGCAATAATCGGCGTGGTTCAGGTCCTGCTTTATCAAATACTGCCGATAGTCTAAGAGACAGTTGGGAGTGTTTGCCAAATACATCGCTGTTTGAATAACAGAGAAGCGCAGGGTAGGATTAGCGGCACATTATTGTATTGTCATAAGGAAGAATGGAATGAAAAAAATACAAGTAAGTAAATTTGCCGGTATCGTTGCTCTGGCCGTACTGCCTTCTCTGGGTTTCGCTGAAGCGCCAGGGGGCCCTAACTGCGGTTGGGGTAACATGCTGTTTAAAGGTAATGCAGGGCTCGGCCCCCATCTGGGTGCCTCATTGACCAATGGTACTTCGGGCAATGCGACCTTTGGTATGAGTAGTGGAACCAATGGCTGTTCACCTAATGGCACTTTGACCTATGGCGGTATCAGTTTACTGGCTCAGGTAATGGATGAGTTCTCTGAAGATGTGGCCCGAGGTGAAGGCGATGCCTTAAACGCCGTTGCCCTGACACTTGGCATTGAAGTACAGGATAGAGCTTCATTTGCCCGCCTGACACACGATAACTTTAGCACCTTGTTTCCCAACGAGAATGTGACGGCGAGTGACGTAATGACGTCTATTCAGCAACTGCTGAAAAACGACGCCCAGCTGTCTAAATACGCTGCTTAAGTCCGCGTTCCATACCCTGTGTCGGTTGCGGCACAGGGTATTTTTTTGCCAGTGCTTTTGTAATTTTTTTGGGTTCAATCGAATCTTGTCAATAAAGCAAAACCCCGCCCAGCCGCTTGGACACAAAATGAAACCTTTTTTCATCCTGCTACTCGTTGTGTTGAGTGTTGCCCATAGCGTTCAGGCCCTTGGTTTAGAAAAACAAAAATTATCTGTTGATGCCTATAGCGAGGCTGTGCAAAAACAAGCTTTGGAGAAAAAACTGTGGCGCAATAGGGACTGGATTAACCTGCTGCACTACAGACCATCGGCCTTAGCCTTGCGGGGTGAGTCGTATAGTAGTTATGTCGATGATGAGAAGTTTTTTCTCTCCCGGGAAGGCGCCACTCACCCCGAGGTTGAGTTACTGGCAACACTGCGCGGTTTTTTTGAGGAAGGTGAGGGCGACAATCATCCCCAGTGTCGCTTTCCCGCACGGCTCGATTGGCTCAGCCAGCAATTAAACATTGCCCCCCAGTATTTACCCAAGGTTGATTGTCCGCTTTATAAGCAGTGGCGAGACATGGTCAATGTTGAGAAGGTCGTGCTGGTGTTCCCGGCCCACCACCTCAATAGCCCATCTTCTATGTTTGGCCACACTTTGTTGCGGCTCGATCCCCCCTCCGATGACAGGCATTCAGACTGGTTGGCCTACGGTGTAAATTTTGGCGCGAATATTCCCGCGGGCGATAATTCATTGCTATATGCCTATAAAGGTTTAAGCGGCGGTTATCCTGGGCAATTTATTGTTGAACCCTATTTTAAAAAAATTCAGGAATATAACCGGGTTGAAAATAGAGATATTTGGGAATATCCGCTCAACTTAACACCGCATGAGGCTCGGCGTTTAAGCAGACATTTGTGGGAATTAAAAAATATAAATTTTGCCTATTATTTTTTTAAAGAAAACTGTTCTTATCGCTTACTTGAACTGCTTGAAGTCGCGCGCCCCTCGGCTGAATTAACCGATGAGTTTGTCTTGGCAGCAATCCCTATTGATACTGTGCGTACTGTTGAGCGGGCAGGGTTTATTACAGGCTCTGCCTATCGCCCATCCATCGCCACTCAGTTACATCATCAG
>JBFJYH010000070.1:0-9383 GCA_041622675.1 Porticoccaceae bacterium | reverse complement strand
GGTAGAACAACTGATTAACGACAACACCTTGGTGGCACTCGCCCTATTGGTGGCAGAAAGCAAACCGGAACAAAAAGAATTAATGATCAGATTGGTAGAGCACTTTGTTCTGCTGTCGGTAGAGGCAGAAAAGCCATGAACACTGAACAATGGCTCAATCAACAAGGTCAGTCATACAAACAGTGGCCATACTTGAGGGAATTAAGCCGCCAAGCTAATCGCCTTCGCCAAGAACAAGGAAAATAAGGACCGGTGGAAATGGACAAAAAGGAAAAAAAAGAGCTGAGCGAATCAGACATCAAGGCAAAGTTTATCACTCCCGCCATTGTCAAAGCGGGCTGGGATGAAATGCGCCAAATTCGCCGTGAAGTCACCCTCACTCCTGGCCCAGTTATCGTTCGCGGCAATATGTCCTCTCGCAACAAGAAAAAGAAAAAATTTGCGGATTACGTATTGCAGTGGGAAAAAGGCGTGCCTGTCGCCGTGGTCGAAGCCAAAGACAACAACCACACTATTAGTCATGGAATGCAGCAGGCTCTGGGGTACTCCGATATTCTTGAGGTACCCAGCACATTTAGCTCAAACGGTGATGCTTTTGCCTCCCACAACAAAGTTCGTAAATCGGGGGAAGAAATAGAAACAGAATTCCCCTTAGACGCGTTCCCGGAACCAAACGAAATCTGGCAGCGTTATAAAAAATTCCGCGGCATCGAAGACCCGGAAGAAGAATTGGTTCTAGAACCCTACTTTGACGATGGTTCAGGCAAAGAGCCTCGATACTATCAAGCAGAGGCAATTAACCGTGTAGTAGAGAAAGTTGCAAAAGGTGAGAATCGCCTTTTACTTGTTATGGCCACTGGCACCGGTAAAACCTACACCACCTTCCAAATTATTTATCGTCTATGGAAAGCAAAAAAAGCTAAACGTACTTTATTTTTGGTAGACCGCAACATCCTTGCCGACCAAACCCTGGTGAATGACTTCAAGCCCTTTGGCTCAGTCATGACCAAAATCAAAAACCGCAAAATAGACCCCTCCTACGAGGTTTATCTCGGTTTATACCAAGCACTCACCGGCCCCGCTGAAGAAGATAAAATCTTCAAATCCGTCTCGCCCGATTTTTTTGATTTGATTGTCATCGACGAGTGCCATCGTGGCAGTGCCAAAGATGACTCCGCCTGGCGTGAAATTCTCGAATATTTCGACAGCGCTGTACAACTGGGCCTCACCGCCACCCCTAAAGAAACCGAATACGCCTCCAACATCACCTATTTTGGCGACCCAGTTTACACCTACACCCTGAAACAAGGCATACAAGACGGCTTTCTTGCGCCCTACAAAGTCGTGCGTATTGATATCGACAAAGACATCCTCGGCTGGACACCGCCACCAGGTATGAAAGACGACCTGGGCAACGAAGTCGAACAGCGGCAATACAACCAGGCCGATATGGATCGCATCCTCATACTCAACAAACGCACAAAACTCGTTGCCGAGCGAGTAATGAAATTATTAAACGCCACCGACCCCTACTCAAAAACCATTATCTTTTGTGAAGACATCGACCACGCCGAGCGCATGCGCAAAGCCATTGTGAATGCAGCTGGCCCCCTGGCACTGGAAAACAGCAAGTACGTCATGCGTATTACGGGTGACAGTATCGAAGGCAAAGCCGAGCTGGATAACTTTATCGACCCCGAAAGCAAATACCCGGTTATCGCCACCACCTCGGAGCTGCTCACCACCGGCGTCGATGCCAAAACCTGCAAAGTCATCGTGCTGGATAAAAACATCAACTCCATGACCACCTTCAAGCAGATTGTCGGCCGAGGCACCCGCATCGAAGAAGAGCAAAACAAATACTTCTTCACCATTATGGACTTCAAAAAAGCCACCGAGTTGTTTAAAGACCCCGACTTCGACGGCGAACCCGTGGTGATCTATACACCCACAGATGACGACGACCCAGTGCCACCTGATCCAGAACCCAGCGACGATGAGGATGACGAGGAAGAAGATGAAGGCGTGAATAAATTTCGCGTAGATGGAGTCAATGTACGCATCCTCTCCGAGCGGGTCGAGTACCTTGGCGAAGACGGCCAAATGGTTACCGAATCCTATCGTGATTACAGCCGTAAAAACATCCGTAAGGAATTTGCCTCCCTTGATGACTTCCTGCAAAAGTGGAACGCGAGCAACAAGAAAACCGCCATTATTGAAGAGCTAGCCGAATATGGCATCGAACTTAACAACCTCGCCAAAATCGTCGGCAAAGATTACGGTGACTTCGACCTGATCTGCCATATCGCCTTCGATCAGCCACCACTCACCCGCGCCGAGCGCGCCAACAACGTAAAAAAACGCAACTACTTCACCCAATATGGTGAACAGGCCAGAGCCGTATTAGAAGCACTGCTCGACAAATACGCCGACGAAGGCATAAGCACCATCGAAAACAACAACGTCTTAAAGCTCAAGCCTTTCGACCAACTGGGTACCCCAGTGGAAATCATCAACGATGTATTTGGCGGCAAAGCCAAATACGAAAAAGCCCTGCAAGAGCTTGAGCAAGAACTCTTCCATCAAGCAGATAGTCACTAGGAAACTTAATGAGTAACGTAAGCGGTATTATTAAATCCATCCAGGACATCATGCGCAAAGACGTCGGTGTCGACGGTGACGCCCAGCGCATTAGTCAACTGGTATGGATGTTCTTTTTAAAAATCTACGACGACCGCGAACAGGAAATCGAACTACTGGAAGACGCCTACCAATCACCACTGCCCGAGCACCTGCGCTGGCGCAACTGGGCGGCAGATGCAGAAGGCATGACCGGCGACGAGTTAAGCGACTTCGTCAACCTGCAACTGTTCCCCACGTTGAAAACCAAACTCAATATCCAAAGCACCTCAGACGAAGCTGAAGACCAACAACAAGCTCAACGTGCCCTGGTGATCCGCAATATTTTTGAAGACGCCTACAACTACATGAAGTCCGGCACCTTAATACGCCAGGTGATCAACAAGATTTGCGAAATCAACTTCAACAACACCCAGGACCGCCACACCTTCGGCACTATTTACGAACAAATCCTTAAAGACCTGCAAAGCGCCGGTAACGCCGGAGAGTTTTATACCCCCCGCGCCGTCACCAAATTTATTGTCGACCGGGTAGACCCACAACTCAAAGAAAGCGTACTCGACCCCGCCTGCGGCACCGGCGGTTTTTTAGCCTGCACCATTGACCACAAACGCAGCAACTACGTTAAAGCCGGTAAAGACGAAGCCGCCCTGGTGGCCAGCATTCACGGCGTCGAGAAAAAAGTCCTGCCGCACATGCTCTGCACCACCAATATGATCTTGCACGGCATCGACACCCCCACCCAAATCGAACACGACAACATGCTTAGCCGCCGCGCCTACAAAGACTACGGCGAAAAAGACCGCGTCAACGTTATTATCACCAACCCGCCCTTTGGCGGCATGGAAGAAGACGGCGTTGAAAACCAGTTTCCCGCCACCTTCCGCACCCGCGAAACCGCCGACCTGTTTATGGCCCTGGTGATCAAACTGCTGAAAAACAATGGCCGCGCCGCCGTGGTATTGCCCGATGGCTTTTTATTTGGCGAAGGCATGAAAACCCGCCTTAAAGAAAAGCTGCTCAACGAATGCCACCTGCACACCATCGTGCGCCTGCCCAATGGCGTGTTTGCACCTTACACCGGCATTAAAACCAATATCCTGTTCTTTACCAAAAAACCCGAAAAGCAATGGCCCGCCACCCAGGCAATTTGGTACTACGAACACCCCTACCCAGATGGCGTCACCAGCTACAACAAGACCAAACCCATGCAGTTTGAAGAATTCGCCACCGAACGCGACTGGTGGGGCAAAGAAAAAGATGGCTTTCTTACTCGCGTCGAAACCGAACAGGCATGGAAAGTCAGCCTCGAAGACATTATCGCCCGCAACTACAACCTGGACATCAAAAACCCCCACGTCGGCGAACAAATCAACCACAACCCAGAACAACTGCTACAGGAATACGCCAGCCAACAAGCCGATATTCAAAGCCTGCGCGAGCAACTCAAAGGCATTTTGTCCGCTGCGCTGAACAATAAAGGTAATGCGTAATGGTCAATGCCGAACAGTTGATAACCGACAATATCGATGTATGGGCAGCGGCCATCAAACGCAAAAACACCCAGGGCCGGGGCGCCAGTAAAAAAACAGAACTCTACGGCATTAAAAAGCTGCGTGAATTGATTTTGGAATTGGCCGTGCGGGGTTTGCTAGTGCCGCAAGACCCGAATGACGAACCGGCCAGTGTTTTGTTGAAAAAAATTGCAGAGGAAAAAGCACTATTACTGAAAGATGGAAAAATCAAAAAGCAAAAAAACCTGTCGACGATCACTGATGAGGAGAAACCGTTTGAATTACCGAAGGGATGGGAGTGGGAAAGGCTTGGAAAACTAAGTAATTACGGGACTTCAGACAAAGCAGAACCAAGTGATGTAGATAAAAACACATGGGTACTTGAACTCGAAGATGTTGAGAAAGAAACATCCAGACTATTAATAAAAAAACGATTCTATGACCGAAAATTTAGAAGCTCAAAGAATAGATTTTTTCAGGGCGATGTAATATATGGAAAACTTCGCCCATATTTAGACAAAGTTATCGTGGCAGATGAAGATGGTGTTTGTACTACCGAAATGATTCCGGTAAGAGCATACATTGAAATAATGCCAGAATTTCTTCGACTAACCATGAAGTCCCCCTACTTTAAGAATTATGCAAACAATTCAACTCATGGTATGAATTTGCCGAGGTTGGGGACAGATAAAGCGAGATTGGCATTGATTCCGTTATGCTCTCTTCCTGAACAACACCGCATCGTCGCCAAAGTCGATGAACTGATGGCCCTCTGCGACCAACTGGAACAACACACCGAAACCAGCCTCAGTGCCCATCAAACCCTGGTGGAAACCCTGCTCGGCGCACTGACCGCCACCCATAGCCAAAATACCCACCCCGCTCGCGAGACAGCCTCCGGCGAAAAGGCCGACAAGGCAGACGCAACGGCCCGTGCAGCCAGCAGCACAAGCCACGCCGCCGACAACGCACGCTTCACCGATGCCTGGCAGCGCATCGCCGCACACTTCGACACCCTGTTCACCACCGAGCACAGCATCGACCAACTCAAACAAACCATCCTGCAACTCGCCGTTATGGGCAAACTCGTCCCCCAGGATCCCAACGACGAACCCGCCAGCGAACTACTAAAAAAAATCGCAGCCGAAAAAGCCCGGCTGGTGAAAGAAGGGAAAATCAAAAAACAAAAACCCTTGCCGCCGATCAGTGATGAGGAAAAACCGTTTGAATTGCCGGGGGGATGGGTATTTGTAAGACTTCAAGATGTAACAAATCTAATTACTGATGGTAAGCACGGTGACTGTAATAACCTCCCAAATTCTGGCTATTATTTTTTATCCGCAAAAGATATCCAAAATGGGAAGTTACTCTATGAAAATGCAAGACAGATAGTCTCAACTGAATTCCAAGAAGTTCATCAACGAACTGACTTAGAACCAAACGATATTTGCATGGTGAATACTGGGGCTACAGTTGGGAAAATTGCCATAGCGACGGATAACAGCTTTACGAGGAAAACAACTTTTCAAAAAAGCGTAGCAGTCATAAAACCAACTCGACCATATTTGGACAACAACTACTTGGCCAATTATTTGATTTCCGAAACGCCCAATTTGCTAAAAAAATCAGGTGGCAGTGCCATTAATAATTTGCTTTTAGGGGATTTAAAGAAAAAGGTATTCTTACTACCGCCTATAGAAGAACAAAAACGAATAATCGCCAAAGTCGATGAGCTGATGGCCATCTGCGACCAACTCAAAGCCCGCCTCATTGATGCGCAAAGTACCGAGCTGCATCTGGCCGATGCCATGGCCGAACAGGCCATCGCCTAAAGGAATAGAGCATGACAGCGCGATTGAGCAATTGGTGTGAGCAAGACGATCATCATACCTATGAACGCTTCGCAGACTTCAACGCCTGGATCGACAGCCGAGAAACCGAAGCGGCGTCAAACTTATTAAACGAACTGGGTATCGGCGGCTTATCCCACCCCAGCAAAGCCTTTTATGCTGGTGATAAAGAAGCCTATGAGCAAGCCCTTAGGGCCTATCGGATTGAGCGCCGCCACGAGGTACTAAGCCGAGAATACCTTGTTGAAGCCTTCGGTGATGAGGGAGGTGTTCATTGGTTTGAGCGTAATGAGCAACGCTTTAATCAGCTTATCGAACGCTTGACGGAAGACATGGTAGTGCCGTTTATTGGGGCAGGGATTTCCGTAAGTGGCGGCTTCCCCACCTGGAAAGACCATTTGCGACAACAAGGCCGTACTGCAGGCATAGGCCCTGAACAGATTGAGTCTTGGTTGACACAAGGCCAGTATGAGCAGGTTATTGAGCACATTGAAGCCAAGCATGGGGCTGGGGTCTTTGAACAAGAAATTCGTGATGTGTTTTCTAAAACAGGCAGCCTGGAAAATATCACCTTACGTATTGCAGATTTATTCAGTGATACATTAATCACCACGAACTACGACAAACTTCTGGAGCAGGTATTCGATACTGGCGCCGAACGCGTTGTGCAGGTGATTAATGGTATGACTGCTATGGAACAACCCGAGACAGATAAAGTTACTGTTATTAAATTGCATGGCGATATACAACGCCCAGAAAAATGCATACTCGGTAAAGCCCAATACAATCAGGCTTATGGCGAAGACGTATTAGATATTGAAAGACCCATCCCTAGACTGCTCCAATACTATTTCAAAAATAGCAGCTTGCTGTTTATCGGCTGTAGTTTACAAAACGACCGAACTATTCAGGTTTTTAAGAAAGTGAAAGCCATTGCTGGAGATTTCGGTTTCCCTCAACACTTTGCTATTGAACAAGCGCCGGAAACCCAAGAGCAATTGACAGCACGAAATGGTGAGCTGGCAAGGTTAGGCATTACAGCCATTTGGTACGCGAAAGGGCAGCATGAGCAAGTGGAGGCTCTATTGCGTCACGCCCAAAATGAGCTGAATTATAAACGAGCCAATATAGGTTCATTACGATGAAAAAGGTCATCTAGGTCAAAGCGCTAGGCACGTTGAGAAAAGATCAAAGTCTTTCGGAAAAATCTGGAGTATGTAAATTAAGATGTTTGGATGGTTAGCTCGGGTGTAATTGTATCGGGCGCTATTATTAATAGCGTATTACCTTTGATTGTTATAACCCCATCAAAGGTACTCATTATGTGCGATCAATTTACCAATCACGTTACTGCAATGCTCGACTGGGCAGCTAATCTAAAGGGCTGGCGGCGCCTTGGGGGCAGATGTCTTCTGGTTCGCGCCCTAACCCACCATCACCAAAAACGGGTTTTCACACAACTCGGCGAGGGTGTCTAAATAGCGTGCGCCGTCGGCGCCGTTAATCACTCGGTGATCGAAGGCTAACGTTAGCGGCATTATTAAGCGGGGTTCTGGCGCTTTACTAATATCACCGCCGACATAGGTGGGGGTCCATTCTCCGGCGCCAACGCCGAGTATTGCGACTTCGGGCCAGTTGATAATGGGGAACACGGCAGAGGCGCCGAGGCCGCCGAGGTTTGAGAGGGTGACGCTGCCGCCTTTCATGTCAGCGGGTTGCAGTTTGCCGGCACGGGCCTTTTCGCTAAGCTGGGTAATTGCGCCGGCAATATCTTTGACGGATTGGTTGGCGATGTCGTTAATTACCGGCACCAGTAAACCGCGGGGTGTATCGACGGCGATGCCGACATTGATTTGCTCGCGATAAATAATCTCGTCACTGTGTTCGTCAAGGCAGCTGTTAAAAATTGGGTGCTGGGCATTGGCCAGGCCGATAATTTTGCACAGCAGGGCGGTGAGGGTAAGGTTGCAGCCCTCGCTTTTTAAGTGGGCTTTATGTTGTTGGCGGCCTTGCTCGAGCTGGGTAATGTCAATGCGCCGCTGCAGATAGGCATGGGGTATGCGCGTTGCCGCGTGGCGCATATTGCGGCTGGTGGCTTTTTGAATGCCGCTCATGGGTTGGCGAGTATTTGGCCCAAAGGCGTTGAGATCGGGCAGGGGGGGCAGCTGTATCGGGTTGCCGCTGCTCTGAGCCGGTTGCTGCTGCAGGGCTTGTTTGGCAAAGGCTTTGACGGCGGCTTTGTCGATACGGCCCCGGTGGCCGCTGCCACTGATGTTAGCGAGGTCAACACCGAGCTCCCTGGCCAGGCGCCGGGTGGCTGGGCCGGCGGGCAGGCACTGGCGATTCTTGCTGTGTGGTGTTGTCGCTGTGTTTTGTGACTGGCTAAGGTTGGCAGTACCGGGCTCGCTCGCTTTTGGCGCTGGCGGCGTTGCTTGCGGTGCTGAGTTTTCGGTACTTTTCGTTGTGCCTTCAGTTTTTAATTCAGCGCTGACTTCAGTGTCTTTATCTGCCCCTTTGTCTGTTGCGGTCTTCCCATCGCTCTTAGTCAGCGGTTTTATGCTGATAAAGTCTTCACCCTGTTTCACTTCCTGTTCCAGGCTTACCATGAAGCCTTCGACCACGCCGTCAATTTCGGCGGGAATTTCGAGGACGGCTTTTTCGGTTTCTACTTCTACCAAGCTATCGCCGCAGTGCACGGTGTCGCCGACCTTGACCGCTAGCGCGACGACGATGCCGCTAATATCGCCGTCACCGAGTTCAGGAATTTTAAAAATACTGGTCATAGTGTTCTCGTCGGGGTCTTTGAATTAACGCTCGGCTGCGTAAAATTTGTCGCCGTCAATGGCGAGTGGCTTAAGCTGCTTACGCAGTGTTTTACGGTCGATAGCCTTACTGCTGTAAAGCTGGTGCAGGGCGGCTTGAATAATGAAGGTATCGCTAACTTCGAAATAATCGCGCAGGGCCGCGCGGGATTCGCTCAAACCGTAGCCGTCGGTGCCCAGTGCGGTGAAGTGCTCGGGCATCCACGGGGCGATGCTGTTGGTTAGCGAGGTCATATAGTCGCTGGCGGCAATAAAGACACCGCTCTCGTCGGCAAATAACTGTTCGATATAGTTACATTTAGGCTCGGCTTCTGGGTGCAGGCGGTTCCAGCGGTCAACGGCCACCGCTTCGCGATACAGCTCGTTGTAACTGGTGACACTGTAAATAGTCACGCAGTAACCCAGGGCTTCAAGCTGTGCGGCGGCACGCAAGGCTTGCTGCATAATGGCGCCGCTGGCGAGAAGGTGAATAGCCGCGTCGCTGCCCTGTGTATTGGCTGTCGAGCTACTGCGTTTAAAGCAATAGGCACCCTGCAAAATACCGGCTTCAATGGCTG
>JBFJYH010000069.1:0-9540 GCA_041622675.1 Porticoccaceae bacterium | reverse complement strand
CGTTTTTGGAAGAAGGTGGCAAAGCCTTTATGGAAAAACGTCCAGCAGTGTATAGCGATAAATAGACATTTTTAAAAACTTTAACATTACGTAACTGGAATTTTCTAGTTACGTAATTTCTAATTTATTACGGAAATTAACTGATTTTACAAATCTTCTTCCATAACAACCAAGAACGATACACTTTATTCTAAATACCATATTAACACTTGATAATAAAAATCTATCTACAAAACATTATAGATAACTACAGCAACAAGTAACTGAAAACATTCAACCGATAAAATTAATTAAAGCAAACGCAATACTAGGTTTTTTATTTTTCTAGAAGACATTCTTCTATAGATTTTGTTTCTTAAACTCGAAAAATTAATTAAAGTCTAAATTTTAGGGGTTTTTTTATAGCCTAATAGACATTAAAAAATAATCTGTTTTGTAATTTTTAAACTCGAGATAATCAATCATAAAAAAATATTATTTTTACGCCACAAAAAAATCATTAATCGCAAAATCACAAATAAATAGCACCAGCATGTACCGTAAATTTTTACAACCGCATAAGTCAAAAGGCGGCACTCGTTTTAAAATACATGCACGTTTATTTACCTCATTTTTTTATTATTAATTGCTAGTTTTGTTATGACAGGACAAACGCCTAAACTACGAAAACCCGCATTTCTATCGGCGGCACTCGGCATAGCCGCCTTTTTTGTTATGGTATTGTCCAGTTAAATTTTCTAGTTACACATCCACTAACTTAGAGAATGAGAACCGAGCAAAACCAAGGGTCAGGTCTTTCTATGCAATATTAATCAATGCGATTAACTATTCTACTAATGGTTGAGTAATGTTTCCCGAAGTGATCACCAATTTCTTTCAGCGTATAAGCTCCTGTCAAGAAAGCCTGTCGAATTGCTTCATTGCTGTCAGAATATAAGTCTTCAAAATAGGCGATGGTTTTAGCTGGGGGGCTTTTTTGAATTATTGGGATATCGTTTAAGCTATCTTTTTCTTCGATAATTTTAAGGTGCTGCTGGACAAATGCATCGTCACCTAAAAATACTTGCTTCTTAAGATCACACCAGAGAGACGAAAGTCCAATCCCTGCACGAACAAAATCGATATATTTGGCTCTCGCCCGCTTACGCTGTTTACTAAATTGACGTAATAGCCAGTTAGTGTCGAGCCATTCTGGCGGCTCGGTAGCACCAGCCATTGCTGAATAGCTACTCCAAGCCCAATCACTGATATGTTTAACCTTATTAGCTCTTATAGGATTGAGTACGACGTAGCGGATGAGCTCAAGAAGGTAAGCTTCTTTATCAACTAATATCGCTTTGTATCGCCCTTGAAAGAGGTGACCGCAACGGCTATGGCGGCGATTGTGATATTGTGTGTATACGCCGTTCAATTGGCGCATCCCTTTCGATAAATTACCTTCTAATGTTTCAATCACCACGTGATAGTGATTGTCCATTAAGCAATAGGCATATACACGCCAACGATAACGAGTGCAAACGTCTCTCAAGATTGAGAGCCACTCTCTGCGGTCATAGTCATCATCATAAATGGCTTCACGCCTATCACCACGAGAGGTGACATGATAGACCGCACCGGCGTATTCTAATCTTAAGGGTCTAGCCATTTGATTACACTAGCATAGCTCATATAGCATGGAAAGACCTGACCCCGGTTTTCTAGGCCTGACATAATTAACTATACAGAGTCCGTTTCATTGTTTAATTTCGTGACGCTGTATAGTTTTCCAAAATGCAGGTTCGCTACTTTACCATTCCGCTATATACAATCTTCACCCACACATCGGTAGGTATAAAGCCATCTCCCCATTCTTTGTCGAGCTCGGCTAGTGGCTTGGCGGCGATAATATCAGCCTCGTTTTTACCGGCGGCAATCAATGCCTTAATATTTTTTTCAGCGACGACGAGCATGTCGCGAAAGGCCACTAAGTCTGCCTTGTTAGCTAGGGGGCCGTGGCCGGGCATGATTTTTGTCTGGTCATTGGCCAGTGCGAGTACGGTGTTGCAGGCGGCGATCATGCCGGCAATGCCACCACCGGAGTCGACATCGATAAAGGGGTAGAAACCATTGAAGAAGGTATCGCCAGCGTGGATGACATTGGCCTTGGTGAAGTGAACAATGGCGTCGCCATCGGTGTGAGCATTGGCAACGTGTAACAGGTGAATATCGTCGCCGTTAAGGTGGAGGTTCATTTCATTTTGAAAGGTGACGACTGGCAGTGCTTCTTTGGGCGATGGTGGCTTATGCATATTGAAAAGCTTGATTGTTTTTTCAACTTTTAGACTTTCTCGCACATTTTCATGTGCCACAATGATGGCACCCTGCTTGCCAAAATGTTCGTTGCCACCTGCGTGGTCACCGTGCCAGTGGGTGTTGAAAAGAAATTTAGGTGAATCACCCGATAGCTTTTTGATGGCTGCGGTTATTTTGGCCGACATTTGGGCGTATTGGTCGTCGATAGCAAAAGTACCGTCTTCACCAATGGAAACGCCGATATTGCCGCCTTCACCCATTAGCATGTAAATGCCATCACTAACCGGCACGGCTTTCACTTCTACGCTGTCCCAGTGTTCATTGGCGTTTGCGCCAGCGCTAAGAAACAGCGGTATTAGGCAGATATTGAGTGTTTTTTTTAAAATTTTCATTTTTCTTCCTTGTTGGTCACTGTGGCGGGCAAAGATAAACAGTATTTGCCGTTTATTTCTGTGCTTTTATCGTATCAACTTTTGTCAAACGATATAATCGCGGTCTTATTATTATTGGAGTAACGCTGTGTCTACGCCAGCACCGGATGTATCGACATTTCAAGGTTTAATTCTCGCCCTGCAACAGTACTGGGCTGAACGGGGTTGTGTGATTTTACAGCCACTGGATATGGAAGTGGGGGCCGGCACCTTTCATCCGGCCACCTTCCTGCGCGCTATTGGCCCGGAAAGCTGGAACAGTGCCTACGTGCAACCCTGCCGCCGCCCTACCGATGGACGCTTTGGTGAAAACCCCAACCGGTTGCAACACTATTATCAATTTCAGGTGATTTTGAAGCCTTCGCCCAGCAATATACAGGATTTGTATTTAGAGTCCCTCGCTTTTTTGGGGGTCAACTCAGCGGTGCATGATATACGCTTTGTTGAGGACAATTGGGAGTCACCCTCCCTCGGGGCCTGGGGTTTGGGTTGGGAAGTTTGGCTCAATGGTATGGAGGTCACCCAGTTCACCTACTTCCAGCAAGTTGGCGGTCTGGAGTGTTACCCGGTGAGTGGTGAAATTACCTACGGGCTTGAACGCATCGCCATGTACTTGCAGGGCGTCGATAGTATTTACGATCTGGTCTGGACCACAAGCCCTGATGGCAGTGTTGTCACTTATGGTGATGTTTTCCATCAAAATGAAGTGGAGATGTCCCACTTCAATTTTGAACACGCCAATACTGATTTTCTGTTTAATAGTTTTGATACCTACGAGAAGGAAAGCCAGTTGTTGATCGAGCAAAAACTGCCCTTGCCAGCCTACGAGATGGTAATGAAAGCATCTCATGCCTTTAACTTACTTGATGCCCGCCATGCAATTTCTGTGACCGAGCGCCAACGTTTTATTTTGCGCATTCGCACACTGGCAAGAGCTGTTGCTGAAACCTATTTTGCTTCGCGACTGGCGCTGGGCTTTCCTATGGCGCCCGAAGATTTGGCCCAGGAAGTGATGCAACAGGCTGGGGAGAAAAACCAATGAAACAAGATTTTCTCGTTGAAATCGGCACCGAAGAGCTGCCCCCCAAATCCCTCAAAACTTTAATGTCCGCTTTCACCCTGGGCATAGAGGCTGAGCTCAATAAATCTCAATTGCATCACGTCGCTATCAAGGGCTATGCCACACCACGACGTTTGGCGGTTCTAGTTTCGGGGCTCGACTCCCAGCAAGCCGATACCCAAACTGAACGACTCGGCCCCGCTGTTGCCGCCGCCTTTGATAGCAACGGCGCACCAACGCCACCCGCACTCGGCTTTGCCAAGGGCTGTGGTGTGAGTGTCGAGGATCTCGACCAGGCAGAAACCGATAAAGGCCCTCGCCTTGCTTTTCGGCGAGTGGAAAAAGGCCTTGCCACTGAAGCTTTGCTACCAGACATTGTAAACAGAGCATTGAAAGATCTACCCATTGCTCGACGCATGCGTTGGGGTGCCAGCCGCATAGAATTTGTACGCCCGGTTCATTGGCTGGTTATGTTGTTCGGTAAAAATATAGTCCCCGGGGCTATTATGGGATTGGAAAGCGGCCGAACTACACGGGGCCACCGTTTTCACAGCAACAGCGAAATTAGTATTGCCGCCCCGTCAGACTACGCCAACACCTTGCGTCAGGCTTTTGTTATTGCCGATTTCGTCGAACGACGTTCATTGATTGAAGAGGGTGTCAACGCTCTAGCCCGTGGAGCCGGTGGCAATGCGGTTATTGACTTGGATTTACTCGATGAAGTCACCGCTCTAAACGAATGGCCGGTGCCGCTCATGGGACGCTTCGACGAGCATTTCCTCGAGGTGCCCGCCGAGGCACTCATCTCGTCAATGAAAGAACATCAAAAATACTTTCACGTGGTCGATGCTGACGGCCAACTACTACCACAGTTTATTACCGTCGCTAATATCGATAGCCGCGATGCCAAAAAGGTCATCGCTGGCAACGAAAAAGTGATACGACCGCGTTTATCGGACGCCGCTTTTTTCTACAAAACCGATAAGAACACCACACTAGAACAACGCTGTGAAACATTAAAAAATGTGGTGTTTCAGGCAAAACTTGGCACCCTGTTCGACAAATCACAACGGGTTGCTGCGCTGGCAGAATATTTAGCACCCACTATTGGCGCAGATCCACAGCTCGCCAAGCGGGCTGCGGCATTGAGTAAGGCCGACCTGGTAACAGAAATGGTACAGGAGTTTTCTGACCTGCAAGGCACGATGGGCCGCTACTATGCCCAGCATGACGGTGAAGATGAGGCTGTTGTCGCAGCACTTTACGAACAATATCTACCACGCTTTGCAGGTGACACTATTGCCAGTTCAAGTGTTGGTGCAACCCTTGCCATCGCCGACCGGCTGGACACATTGGCTGGTATATTTGGCATTAAGCAGCCACCAACCGGCTCCAAAGATCCCTTTGCCCTGCGCCGAGCCAGTTTGGCGGTGTTGCGAACACTGGTCGAGCAGGGTGTTGATCTCGATTTAAAATTGGCCTTGGACAAGGCACTAAGTCTGCATAGCAACTTAAGCCTGTCACTTGAAGAAACATCGGAGCAAGTGCTTACTTACATGCTGGAACGCTTTCGCTCTTGGTATGAAGAGGATAATATCCGTCCAGAGGTGTTTTTTGCGGTGATGGCTAAGTCGCCCACTCGTCCTCTGGATATTCATCGCCGCGTGCAAGCCGTCAACGACTTTAGCCAACTACCCGAGGCTCGCAACCTGGCCAGCGCCAATAAGCGTGTGTCGAATATCCTCAGTAAACAAGATGCTGAAATTCCCGCTAAGGTCGATTCCACGTTACTCCATGAAAGTGCTGAGCGAGCGCTGGCCGAACAACTTGCAGCGCTTACTGACACTGTGCAGCCCTTAATTGCGAGCAAAGATTACCATCAGATATTGCAACAATTGGCTCAGCTACAGCAGCCTGTCGATGCGTTTTTCGATCAGGTGATGGTAATGGCAGATGACTTGGCACTGCGTCAAAACCGCCTAGCAATATTGTCCCAATTGCGTGAACTTTTTCTTGAAGTCGCCGATGTTTCTTTGCTCGCCAGCACCCAATAATTTATCCGGCACACTGACCTATTTATGAAATTGATCATTCTTGACCGCGACGGCGTAATTAACCAGGACTCAGATGCCTATATTAAATCGGCGGATGAGTGGCAGCCCATACCCGGTAGCATAGACGCTATCGCCCGGCTATCTGCGGCCGGTTACAGTGTTGTCGTTGCGACCAACCAGTCGGGGCTCGGCCGTGGCCTTTTTGAACTCGACGATCTTGAGGCTATACACGACAAAATGCGTGGGCAGGTTGAGGCTGGCGGAGGTCATATTTCAGGCATTTACTACTGTCCACACTTGCCAACAGCGGGCTGTACCTGTCGCAAGCCAGCACCCGGTTTGCTTGATGCCATCGCTCAGGATTTCAGTACCTCGCTAGCAGGTGTTGTCTTTATTGGCGATAGTCTAAAAGACCTACAAGCCGGTGTTGAGCGCCAATGTCAGCCAATATTACTGCGTACAGGTAAGGGGGCAGGCTACGAAAAGCAGCTGCCAAGCCAGGCCGACGAACGCGTTCGCAATGCTCAGGTTCACGATAATCTCGCTAATGCAGTTGATAGTTTGTTAGAGAAAAGGAATTAACGCTTTGCCATTTGTTCACACCCTACGCTCCATCGTTTTTTATTGTGGCTACGTGCCAACCATCATCGTCTTCTCAGTACTCGGCTGCACAGTCGGATTACTCATCCCCTACCGCCCGCGACAAACCTTTATTACCAGCGCCAATGCTATTGTCCTCTGGTGGCTGAAATTGACCTGCGGTATCAAGGTTGTTGTTCAAGGCCTCGAAAACATCCCCAGCGAGCCCTTTGTTGCCCTCAGTAAGCACCAGTCGGGCTGGGAGACTTTCTTTTTGCAGAGAGCTCTGCGCCCCGTCAGTACTATTTTGAAAAAAGAGCTGTTAAAAGTCCCTTTTTTCGGCTGGGGGTTAGCCATGACTCGGCCAATTGCCATCGACCGCTCTAATCCAAAGCATGCATTACGTGAAGTGCTAAACCAGGGTAAACAGCGCCTTGAAGAGGGCAATAATATTTTGATCTTTCCTGAAGGCACGCGGATCGATTACGGTGAGGTAGGTAATTATTCACGCAGCGGCGCCTCTCTAGCTATCAATAGCGGCGTAGTTGTTTTACCTATCGCTCACAACGCCGGTAAGTGCTGGCCCGCACACCATTTTGTTAAAACTCCTGGCACGATTCATGTGATTATCGGTAAACCTGTCGAAAGTTCCGGGCGCAAAAGCAAGGAGCTGACCGATGAGGTTAAAGACTGGATCGAATCGACAATAAAAGACTTATAATTTACCGGCTATTATTGGCATCTAGCCAACCAGCAAAGATCTTCTGGCTCTGAGTGAAAAGCCTTTTCTGTGGACGCTTTAGCAAAGCACAAAAAAGGCCTGTGTTTAAATAATTACAGCTAATCTACAGTGTTTACGCTGTAAAACCCACTATAAGTAAGCACTCACTATCTCTAATATCTCTATATATCTAGATTAACAACTGCAAGCGCGTTAGTTTCAATAAAGTCACGACGGGGTTCGACCTGATCTCCCATGAGGGTGTTGAACATCTGGTCTGCTGATATGGCGTCTTCAATGGTAACCCTCAACATCCTCCGTGTTTCAGGGTTCATGGTGGTTTCCCACAGCTGCTCGGGGTTCATTTCACCCAGGCCTTTATAGCGCTGGATGCTGTAGCCGCGACGCGACTCTTTCATCAGCCAATTAACGACCTGTTCAAAATTATCGACTAACAGCGTTCTTTCCCCTCGCTTGATGTATGCGCCGTCTTCTAATAAGCCCTGTAGGCGTTTACCTAACTCAATAATCGCCCGATATTCACCAGAGGTGAAAAAATCGTTACTAAATACAAATTCATTACTTACCCCGTGGGTTTCTACAACAACCCTCGGTAAGAAGTTGTTTTTCTCAGCGTCTTGGGTGTATTCCACTACGTAATGCGTACTGGCATCTGATTTTTCACCCAACACTTTGGATAGTGATTCACACCAGTGATTGACCCTACTCTCCTCCAGTAAGTCCTCACGGTTTAGGCCCGGTAGATAAATCATTTCATGAAGAACGGCAGGTGGCCATGAGCGACTGAGTCGCTCAATACGGGCCATGACCAGGCGGTAATCCTGCAACAAGGACTGTAATGCCTCACCGGTAATGCCAGGTGCATTGGTGTTGACATGTAAGCTCGTTTTATCGAGTGCAGCTTGCGTTAAAAACTCTGTGAGTGCGTCGTCATCCTTAAGGTACTGCTCTTGCTTGCCTTTACTAATTTTGTAGAGTGGTGGTTGTGCTATACAAACATGTCCGCGCTCAATCAATTCTCGCATCTGGCGAAAGAAAAACGTCAACAATAGTGTTCGAATATGCGAGCCATCGACATCGGCATCGGTCATGATAACGATTGTGTGATACCGCAACTTATCGGGGTTGAATTCCTGAGCACCAATACCGCAGCCTAGGGCAGTAATTAATGTCCCTACTTCTGCACTCGATAGCATTTTATCGAACCGTGCCTTTTCGACATTCAGAATTTTACCTTTCAACGGTAAAATGGCCTGTGTATGACGGTCGCGACCTTGTTTTGCTGAACCTCCCGCAGAATCACCCTCCACCAGGTATAATTCGGATAGCGCCGGGTCCTTCTCACGGCAGTCAGCGAGCTTACCTGGCAATCCAGCGATGTCGAGCGCACCCTTGCGTCGAGTCATTTCTCTGGCTTTACGTGCTGCTTCTCGCGCTCGTGCCGCGTCGACCATTTTTCCAATAATGGCTTTTGCTTCCTGTGGATTTTCAAGCAAATAGTCAGCCAGCGCTTTCGACATTTCCTGCTCAACAGCGCCTTTCACCTCAGAACTAACCAGCTTGTCTTTTGTTTGCGAAGAAAATTTAGGGTCGGGTACTTTAACCGAAATTATTGCTGTTAAGCCCTCTCTTGCGTCGTCACCTGTGGTCGCTATCTTGTTGTTTTTATTAGCGTTACTCTCTTTTTCGATGTAACTGTTCAGCGAACGTGTCAGTGCACCGCGAAATCCAGCTAGATGAGTACCCCCGTCCCGCTGAGGAATATTATTGGTATAGCAAAATATATTTTCTTGAAATCCATCATTCCACTGCAGCGCCGCCTCTACTGCTATGCCATCTTCACGCTCAACATTGATATGAATAACCTGGTTTATGGGGCTTTTGTTAGTATTTAAGTATTCAACAAAAGCACTAAGCCCGCCTTCATACTGAAATACATCCTGTTTACTAGTTCGTTCATCACTCAACACTATCCGCACACCCGAGTTAAGAAACGATAACTCTCTTAAACGCTTTGATAGAATCTCATAGTGAAAGCTAATATTGCTAAACGTTTCTGCTGAAGGCCAGAATCGTGCGTGGGTACCCGATTCCTTTGTTTCACCAATTACAGTTATGGGAGCCTTCGGCACGCCATGAACATAACTTTGCTCATGGATTTTTCCATGTCGGCGTATCGTCAACACGAGGCTCTCTGATAGTGCATTAACGACTGATACACCTACACCGTGTAATCCGCCCGATACTTTGTAGGTATTATCATCAAATTTACCACCAGCATGTAGTACTGTCATGATAACTTCTGCAGCTGATACGCCTTCCTCGTGAATATCTACTGGGATTCCTCGTCCATTATCCGATACAGATACAGATTCATCGTGG
>JBFJYH010000068.1:0-10033 GCA_041622675.1 Porticoccaceae bacterium | reverse complement strand
GGTGTTTTTTCGAGCAAAGCCCCGACGAGGCTGGTTTTGCCCGCCCCGGAAGGTGCTGAGATAGTGTAGAGGGTGCCGCGCTGGATCATATTGGGGGAGTCTCTCCTGCTATTCTAGGTTTTGCACTTGCTCGCGAATTTGCTCGATCAGTACTTTTAATTCAACGGCGGAGTGGGTGGTCGTAGCCGCCTGGGATTTGGACGACAGGGTATTGGCCTCGCGGTTAAGTTCCTGCAGTAGAAAATCGAGCCGCCTGCCGACAGCAGAGGTGCTCTTGAGAGCGTAATGGAACTCTTCGACGTGTGTTTCAAGTCTGTCCAGTTCCTCGTCGGTGTCACTTTTGTTGGCCAGATAGACTAGTTCCTGTTCCAGTCTTTCTTCATCGATCTGTGCGGCAAGCTGTTCGAGTTTATGGCGTAATTTTTGCTGCTGCTGTGCCATAAGTTGGGGTAGTATCTTGCGTACAAGGGCGACTTCGTGGCTGATTTTATCCAGTCGCTCTCGAATAAAGGTGGCGAGGCGTTCGCCCTCGCGGCTGCGAGCATCGACCAGTTTCTGCAAAGCCTCATTATAAACCTTGAGTGTTGCCGTCTGAAGAATTTGCGCGTCGATTTTGTTTTCCTGCATTACCCCGGGCACCTGTAGAACGTCGATCGGCGATAGTGGTGCCGCAGAACCTGGTATTAATTGTTGAATATCTTGGCAGGCAGCGAGATATTGACGCGCGATGTCGAGGTTAATGCCTGTGGCGTCGCCTTGAGTGATATCAATGTGCAAACTACAGTCGATCTTGCCGCGCTGTATAAACTGGCGAAGTTTTTCACGATAGTTAAACTCGAGGTGGCGAGCGGTGTCTGGCAGTCGAAAGTTGGGCTCGAGAAAGCGTTGATTAACTGAGCGGAGCTCCCAAG
Source organism: Porticoccaceae bacterium (assembly GCA_041622675.1). Classification (GTDB taxonomy): domain Bacteria; phylum Pseudomonadota; class Gammaproteobacteria; order Pseudomonadales; family Porticoccaceae; genus Reddybacter. The sequence goes on along the minus strand of JBFJYH010000068.1, from coordinate 9,122 downwards.
TCACTGTGCCCCAAGGGAATCTGGCACTAGCGCTGGCAAAGGCGGTCATACTTCTTGGCATGCTAACTCAGGCTCGATATTCATTCAGCGTTCATGTTAGCAAACACCGATGGCAACTCAAGAGACTAATTTCGCTACAATGGGGGCTATTGAGCAGGGCTAGTGTTTATTGCTCGTTGTAAATGTCAGTATTAACTTTTTATTTCTATTAAGGATCTTTTTATGTCGCGCCCCAGTGGACGTCGTCCCGAACAGCTTCGCAGTGTTAAAATCACCCGCAATTTTACCCGTCATGCCGAGGGTTCGGTACTGGTGGCATTTGGCGATACTAAAGTCATTTGTACTGCCAGTGTCACTCCTGGGGTGCCTCGCTTCTTACGTGGTAAGGGCCAGGGTTGGCTCACCGCTGAATACGGTATGTTGCCACGCTCGACAAATTCACGAATGGACAGAGAAGCGGCGCGTGGTAAGCAAAGCGGCCGAACTCAGGAAATTCAGCGTTTGATTGGTCGCTCGTTGCGTGCAGCTGTGGATATGAGTGTTCTCGGTGAAAATACCATCAATATTGATTGCGATGTTATTCAGGCTGATGGTGGCACACGCACGGCTTCAATAACCGGTGCCTACGTAGCATTGGCAGATGCTATCGAGTATTTGCTGAGTAAAAAACGCATTGCCAAAAACCCGTTACAGAGTTTTGTGGCTTCAGTTTCGGTGGGCATTTACAAAGGAACACCGGTGCTGGATCTTGATTACGCGGAAGACTCTCAGGCAGAAACTGACATGAACGTGGTCATGAATAGCGATGGTGGTTTTATCGAGGTGCAGGGCACTGCGGAAGCGGCGCCGTTTAATCAAGATGAACTCACCGCTATGCTCGAGTTAGCTAAGCGTGGCATAGCCGATTTGGTTAAGGTTCAGCGTATGGCTCTGGCGCAGAACTAAGGGCTGGGGAGCCTGCCTGTCTAGAGCTCGTGCAGATCGTAGTCGACAATCACCGGAGTGTGGCTGGAAAATACTTTGGCTTTATACAGAACGGCGTATTCGACCTGTTTGGCGAGAGCTTTTGAGATAATTTGTGTGTCTGTGCGCCACGCATCCCCGTTACCTATTTCACCGGATGGCCACCAGCTGAACTCATCATTATCAGTGTTTGATATACGAAAAGCATCGGCGTAACCAATGTCGTTGTAGAGCTGGTCGAGCCACTGGCTCTCTTCGGGTAAAAAGCCAGATTCATTACGGTGAGTTTCTGGGTTTTGCACATCCATATCAGAGTGGGCCATTTGCCAGTTGCCACAGAAAATATAATTTCTACGTTTGCGGGTTATCTTCAGCATTTGGCTTTGCAGGCCGCTAAAGAAACGTGTTTTTGTTTCGCGGGCCGAGGCATCTTCACCACCATGGGGAGCCAGTAGGCAGGCGATGCTAGTGTGGTCGAAATCAGCTTGTAAGTAGCGTCCGTCCATATCTTCGCCAGAACTGAGACCAAAACCAAACATAATAGCCTTCGGTGCTTGGCGGGTATAAATAGCCACACCGTTGGTCTGTGGAGTGGGCGAGTCAAAAAAATAGCTGAAATAGCCATCGAGTTGAAATTCTGGGCTATCTTCAAGCTCCGGAGCTTGGGCACGTAAGTCTTGCAGACAAATAATTTCTGCATCTTGTTCTTTAAGCCAGTCGAACAGACCTCTTTCGTAAGCTTGATGGATGCCGTCAACGCAAGCACTTATTAAACGCATATTCCCGCCTTCTATTTTGAGGGATCTATGATACCTTAAGCGGCTAAACAGGGGAAAAAGTTAAGTCTAATTTCTTTCTATCTTGTGATCTCCGCCGGAGTTTTCAATCCATCATATTTAACAGAATTGGCTAAATGAAAAATTATCAACGAGAGTTTATTGACCTAGCGCTTGAGCACCGGGTACTGCAATTTGGCGAGTACACATTAAAGTCCGGGCGAGTGAGCCCCTATTTTTTCAATGCTGGCAATTTTAATACGGGCCTAGCTCTCGCGGTAATGGGTCGTTGTTATGCTCAAGCCATTGCGGATAACGCCCTTGAGTTCGATGTCATTTTTGGCCCAGCGTATAAAGGGATCCCCCTAGTGGCGACGACGGCTGTTGCGTTGTCTGACCTCTACGGGCGCGATGTACCCTATTGCTTTAATCGTAAAGAAGCGAAGGCGCATGGGGAAGGAGGAGCTCTAGTGGGCGCTCCGCTGAAGGGTCGCGTATTGATTGTCGATGATGTGATTACGGCGGGTACGGCTATTCGCGAAGTGCTGACTTTGATTGATGGGGAGGAAGCTGAAGTATCCAGTGTATTGGTTGGGCTGGATAGAAAAGAACGGCGCGATGGAGGTTTGTCTGCCATACAGGCGCTGCAACAAGAGTTCTCTCTGGATGTGAAGAGCATCATAGATATCAGTCATATTATGGCCTACGTTGGAGAGCAATCAACGGGCGGGGCAACACTGGAAGCAGTAACCACCTATCAACAGCAATACGGTGTTTAAAATGGGCTTCGAGAAAAGTGAATGGAAGGTTTCACAAGGGTTTGTTTAATTTTACTGCTACTGAACTGGACAGCGGCCAGTCTCAGTGCTGGTGGTGTCAGGCTTTACCGCTATATTAATGGTGAGGGTGTTGTTGTTATTGATGACAAAATCCCACCGGCCTATGTTGCTCACGGCTATGATGTTCTCAGTTCTTCAGGGCAATTATTGGATACTGTGGAGCCCTTGCAGCCTCAGAATGCCGAAGAAAAGGCCTTGCGTAAAAAAGTATTGGCTGCCCGTGAAAAAGAAGATCGCTTTATTCTGGTTAGCTATAGCTCAGTAGCGGAAATTGAAGCGGCAATGATGCGTAAATTGGGCCAGCTCGACCGGGAAGTTAAGGGCATCAATACCAATATTAAGGGTAGTAAAAAGCGGATTGCTTTCGAGCAGCAACGGGCTGCCAATTATCAGCGAGGTGGCCGTGTGGTGCCGAAAAATGTCACCGAGACTTTGTCCGAGCTTGAGCTTGAAGTGAAAGAATCGGAGAATTTATTAAAGCTAAAGGAAGAGGAATACAAGAAGACTGAGGCGCGCTATCAGGGCTATATAGAGCGCTACCGTCAGCTAAATACTCGAGATGAGGTTGTGCCTGAAAGTTAGGAAGGGCATAGGTAGATAGCTCCCTCAAGAGCAGCCCATTGTTCCTTCCAGTGGCGGGTGGGTAGGCTGGAGAAATTGCTGCGCACATATTGTCGTATTTTCCCCTCCGCTATCACCAGCAAAAGTTCTGCAGTAGCGGAAGCCAGTAAGTGGGTGCGACAATTTTCTCGAAGTTCGCCTTCTCGTAATAGCTGTTTGATCTGTGACTCAATGCGTGTAAATAACTGATTGATCCTGGTGTGCAAGCGTTCCGTTTCACCGGTCAAGGCGTCGCCGCTGAGAATGCGAGATAGTCCAGGGTTTTTTTCTGAAAAGCTTAATAGCAGAGTGATGATCATGCGGCAGCGCTCTTGTGTGCTTTGCGCATCTTTGACGATAGTGCTAATTCGGCTAAAAAGAGCGTCCTCGATAAAGTCGATGAGGCCTTCATAAATTCTTGCTTTGCTGGGAAAGTGCCGGTACAACGCCGCTTCTGAAACACCTACTTTTGTCGCCAACGCGGCAGTGGTGATTTTTTTGTGGGGCGATTGTTCCAGCATTTCTGCTAAAGCTTGGAGGATGGTATCGCGGCGTGATGGGCTGGGTTGTGGCGAAGATGAGGCTGTCATTATCTGGCTACGGTCTCTATTGAGTACTAAGGTTAATAAGGAGGAGGAAGAAGCGCGTGTATAGTTAGTCAGCTTGATTGGTTATCAAGGTGCCAACACCTTCGTCGGTGAATATTTCCAGCAGTACTGCGTGGCTGACGCGGCCATCAATAATATGGGCGCTGTGTACACTGGCTTTGACGGCATCGAGTGCGCAGCGAATTTTTGGTAGCATGCCGCCGCTGATGGTGCCATCGGCAATTAAATCATCAACCTGCTCGGTGGTTAAGCCAGTAAGTACCGCACCGTCACGATCTAGCAGGCCAGCGATATTGGTGAGTAGTAAAAGTTTTTCAGCTTGCAGTACTTCGGCAATTTTACCAGCCACCAGGTCGGCATTAATATTGTAGGAATGACCCTCTTCGTCCACCCCAATGGGCGCGATAACAGGGATAAAATCACTGCTAGTCAACATATCGATAACCCCTTTGTTGATATGTTCGACTTCGCCAACGTGTCCAATATCAATAATTTCTGGGGCTTCCATTTCAGGGTTTTTCCGTGTTACAACCATTTTGCGGGCGGTAATTAATTGTCCGTCTTTACCGGTAATGCCAATCGCTTTGCCTCCGGCATGATTGATCAAACTGACAATTTCTTTATTAACCGCACCGCCTAGTACCATCTCAACAACATCCATTGTTTTGTTGTCGGTGACCCGCATACCGTCGACAAAATGAGAGTCAATATTGAGTTTGCCGAGGAGGTCGCCAATTTGTGGTCCACCGCCGTGGACGATAACGGGGTTAATTCCCACCAACTTCATTAGCACAATATCCCGTGCAAAACTTTGCTTCAATTGTTCATCAATCATGGCGTTGCCACCGAATTTAATAACCAGAGTGCGGCCGGTAAATTTTTGAATATAGGGCAGTGCTTTGGTCAAAATAGTCGCTGTTTGTAGTGCGTTGTCACGAGATAGAGACATGATGGTAGAGAACTCCGAAGCTCTTTTTATAGAAAGAGCGGTTGGTTAAAAGGGAAGCTTTGTATCGGGTAGTAGTGGGGCGAGTTTCTGTTTTAATAGGTCTTGTAGCTGCGATAGTGCTTGTTGATCATCTGCTTCAAAGCGCAGCGTCAAATGAGCAGACGTATTAGAGGCACGCACCAAAGCCCAGCCCTCGGGGTATTCCAAGCGTAAACCGTCGGTGGTAATGCGTTTTGCCCGGGGAAAAATATTGCCGGTAAATTCGTCGACGATAGAAAACTTTTGATTCTCGGCAACAGCGATACGTAACTCAGGTGTGGCAATAGAGGTTTCAAAGCCGGCAACAATTTCATCAAGGCTTTGTTCTCGTTGGCGGATAATTTCGATCAAACGAGCGGCGGCATAGAGACCATCGTCAAAACCAAACCAGCGGTCATTGAAGAAAATATGGCCGCTAAACTCGCCACCTAGAGGGGCGCCGCTTTCTGAAATTTTGTGGCGTATATTGGAGTGGCCGGTTTTCCACATCACGGGGTGGCCGCCATAATTAGTGACGAGATTACTTAGCCGTCGCGTTGATTTAACATCGAAGACAATATCGGCTTTTGGGTGGCGCCCTATCACATCGCGGGCAAAGATCATTAAGAGCTCGTCAGCCCAAACGATGTGGCCCGTTGCGGAAATAGCCACCAAGCGATCACCGTCACCGTCAAAAGCGAGCCCAAGGTCTGCTTTTTCATGCCTGACGACGGTGATGAGGTCGGTGAGGTTGTCGGGCACAGAGGGGTCTGGGGGGTGGTGGGGGAAGGTGCCGTCAATGTCACAATACAGGGGGATGACCTCGCAGCCCAGCGCTTCAAACAGAGTTGGCGCAATCGGCCCGGCGACGCCATTGGCGCAGTCAATAACCACTCGAAGTCGACTAGGACCGGAAGCAATATTTTTGATTATTGCCTCGGTATATTGGGTGTGTAGATTAAGCTGCTGTTGTTCGCCCTGACCACTTTGCCAGTCACCAGCATCCATAGCCGCTTTCAAATTGAGGATTTCAGCCCCGGAAATCACCTGCTGATTGTAAAAAATTTTGAAGCCATTATCCTCAGCCGGATTGTGACTGGCTGTTACCATTACCCCTGAATTCACTGTGTCGAGTGTTGCCAGCGCGAAGTTAAGTAGTGGCGTAGGCACTAAGCCAGCATCTATTACATGACAGCCAGTTGAGCGTACACCCTCAATGAAAGCTGCTTTCAACGAGGGGCTGGATGTTCTGCCATCTGAGCCAACGAGTAAGCTTTGTTGCCCACTATTGACCATGTCGGAGCCAATGGCCTTGCCCAGGCGAAGGGCGAAGGCGTTGTTAATTTGGCTGTTTGCCTTGCCTCTAATGTCGTATTGTCTGAAGACCTCAGATATCGCTTGTCCCGCCTCATCGGGGCCGGATTTGGAAGGTATCACTTTTCTTTGGAAGAGTTTTTCCCTGATTAATTGGTTGAGTTCTGCAGGTGTTAGGTCATTTTCACGTAGCGCCGTGCCTCTTCTAAAATGAGCTAACTTGTAGTGAATCAATAGTATCAGTAGTAATAAGTTAAGGATAAAGAGGGCGAAAATGCAGGTGATAAAATAAAGGATGGGCCTTGTTGTCATGCTTACAAGCTTACTCGAAGCTGAATAGCGTAACTTCCAGTCGGCGCGACCTCTGACCGGCGTATCAGCTTGAAACACGGTATCAGAGTGGCCGATAGAAAAAATCGCCTGGGGTGCAAAGCCACGAGTATATTGTAGTAGTTCTGTTTTGCCGAGGCTAGGGTCGGTCTCATCGAATGAAGGGCGGAGGTTTTGTGCTGAGAAGCTGACGATTAAACTGCCGACAACCTTGTCGTTACTGGCGACAGGAGTGGCATTGACGATCTGCCAGTCTTGAAGTTTAACAGCTGTCGGCTCGAGCTGTTTGCCGGCGATGGAATTATTGGCGAGAGTAATGCCGACAAAGTTTTGTGTTTCCCCAAAATAGGGGTTGTCGACAGACACCAAGTTGATTTCTGTCATTTCAGGTAATTGGTGGCGCAGAAGGTTTTTAAACTCGTCGATACCTCTTCCGTCTTTATCTTTTAACAGATTGATTAAGGTGCTGTCCTGGGCGATAAGGTTCAGCTTGTTGTTCATTTCCTCGAAGTAAGCCTCGATTTTCTTCGCCTGATCTTGAGCCAGAGACGCAGCCTTTTGGTGGATACGTTGGTGCCAAGGATCAATCACTAGTGCGCTGTAAAACACTTGGGTTAAAAGAATCGTATAAATGATAATAAGCACAAAGCCGGCCAATACGAGCGGGGTTTTCATGGCAGAGCTGAGATCTGGCGGTAATTTCATGGTCACCCCTGCGTGAGGAACTCGGCTGTATTATTCATGGGTGTGGCGTTTGTAAGGTCGAAGCACGCAATAAAGTTGCGATATGCTCTATAAGTTTGTTTGCCAGCAGGCTTTTATTCATTGTCGGCAGTGCTGTACTGCCGTCGGGTTGAACTAATAGCACGCGATTGTCATCACTATTGAAGCCAATGGTGGTGTCAGAGACATCGTTGGCAATAATCAGATCGAGCTTTTTCTGGTGCAGCTTTCTCGTTGCAAAAGCCTCTAGGTTTTCGGTTTCAGCGGCGAAGCCCACCGTTAGGGGCCGACGAGGAAGGCTGGCAATTGTAGCGACAATGTCAGGGTTTTTGACCAGCTGAATATGCATGTCGTCAGCGCTTTTCTTGATTTTTTGCTCGGCGACGCTGGCGGGTCGGTAATCGGCAACGGCGGCGGCAGCAATAAAAATATCAGCGTCATAGACTTCGGTTAAAGCCGCGGTCAACATATCCGCTGCGGATTCAACAGCAATGGTTTTAATTCGCTCTGGTGGCTCGAGTTGTACTGGCCCGCTGACCAGTACGGTGTTAGCACCGGCCTCTGCAGCAGCGCGCGCCAGAGCATAACCCATCTTGCCGGAACTGTGATTAGATATATAGCGCACTGGGTCAAGTGCTTCCCGTGTTGGTCCTGCGGTGATGACGACCTTTTTGCCGCTCAACAAACCTGTGGTGAAGAGCTTACTGGCCAAGGTGCATAAATTTTCCGGGTCCTCCATTCTGCCCTCACCCACATCGCCACAGGCCTGGTAGCCCTCTGCAGGGCCAAAAACGTGCACAGCTTGTTCGCGTAGCTGTTGCAGGTTTTTTTGTGTCGCGGCGTTTTCCCACATGTGTTTGTTCATTGCTGGTGCCACGGCGATGGGGCTATGGCTGGCTAGGCAAACGGTGCTGAGTAAATCGTTGCCTTCACCGTGGCATAGGCGGGCGATAAAATCCGCGCTCCCAGGGGCAATGAGGATAAGATCGGCCCAGCGGGCCAGTTCAATATGGCCCATGGCGGCTTCGGCGGCAGTATCGAGTAACTTAAGGTGCACCGGGTTTCCCGACAACGCTTGTAGGGTCAGGGGGGTGATGAATTCCGTGGCAGCGGGTGTCATGACAACGCGTACCTCAGCGCCTTCACCTTGCAGGCAGCGGATTAGCTCGGCACTTTTATAGGCGGCAATACCCCCGGTGACACCGAGTAGAACGCGTTTATTGGTTAGAGAGCCCATGCCCATCCTTTTAAAACGTAGAAATACCGCTAAGATAACACTTGCCAAGGAAATTTCGAAGAAATCAGGGAAGGTTTGCGATGGCGATCAAACATTGGCCAGAGGGGGAGCGCCCTCGAGAGAAGCTGATAAACCAGGGTCCGCGAGCGCTTTCGGATGCAGAATTGCTGGCAATATTTTTGCGCACCGGTATTGCGGGCCAGTCAGCCGTTAGTTTGGCGAGAGAATTGCTCACCCAGTTTGGTAATATTTCCACCTTATTAAATGCCGATTTCACTACCTTCTGTGCCGTTAAAGGCTTGGGGCCTGCTAAGTTCGCCCAGTTACAGTCGGTATTGGAGTTGGCGCGTCGACATCTGGGTGAGCAGCTCAGTCGAGAGCAGGTCTTTAGCAGTGCTGTAACGGTGAGACAGTTCTTGCGGACACATTTTCAAGGTTATCAGCGCGAGGTTTTTCTCTGCTTGTTTCTCGATACTCGCCACCGCTTAATTGCCTGTGAGGAGCTGTTTCAAGGCACGATTGATGGTGCCAGCGTCTATCCCCGCGAAGTGGTAAAGCGAGCTTTGCAGCTTAATGCCGGTGCGGTAATCTTCTCCCACAACCACCCTTCAGGTATTGCTGAGCCAAGTCGAGATGACGAGCAAATCACCCTGCGATTGAGGGAGGCTTTAACGCTGGTCGATATACGGGTCCTAGACCACATCGTTGTCGGCCATAGCGAGGAGGTTTCCCTGGCCGAGCGGGGCCTGTTATAAGCATTTGTGC
>JBFJYH010000067.1:0-10296 GCA_041622675.1 Porticoccaceae bacterium | reverse complement strand
GCTGGCACCATGACCGCCATCATGTCCGGTATCAAAACCAAAGCCGGGCTTATCGGTGTTAACGCGACAGCTACCCGCGGAGATTGCGCGACACTTGAGGGAGCCCAGGTAGCCACCTTTCTTGAAGAGGCCGAACAGGTGGGGCTGTCGACCGGTATTATTTCCACCGCGCGCATTACCCATGCAACCCCCGCGGCAACCTATGCCCACAGTGTTGAACGCAATTACGAAGATGACCGCGACGGTGGCAAATTCACCCATTCCGAGCTTTGTCAGGACATCGCCAGCCAGCTCATTACATTCCCCTATGGGGACGGGATTGAAGTTGTTTTAGGCGGTGGCCGGCGCGGTTTTATTAAGCGTGAGCTAGGGGCTGATCCCGAGAGCGGAGCGCAAGGTGAACGTGAAGATGGTCGCGACTTAACACAGGAGTGGCTGAGCCAACACCCCCGCTCTGCCTATGTATGGAATCAGACCCAGCTTGCTGCCATCGACCTCGGCAACACCGATCATTTGCTCGGCCTCTTCAATATGTCGCACATGCGTTACGAGGCCGACCGCAGTAATGATGCGGCAGGGGAACCCTCATTAACCGAGATGACAGCGACGGCTATCGAACTACTGAGCAAAAACCCCAAAGGCTATTTTTTAATGGTGGAAGCCGGGCGCATTGATCATGGCCACCATGCGGGAAGTGCTTACAATGCCTTAACCGACACTATTGAGCTGTCCACTGCGGTGCAAAAAGCCCTCAATATGACTGGTGACGACACCTTAATTATTGTCACCGCCGACCACAGTCACGCGTTTACCATCGCCGGTTACCCAACCCGCGGCAACCCGATTTTGGGTAAAGTGATAAAAAATGACGCTAGCGGTGAACCCGAACATTCACAGGCCCTAGATAAAAGTGGCCGGCCCTATACAACCCTGGGTTACATCAATGGCCTCGGTTTTGCCGATCTGGGTAATGAAACGAACGCTGACACCCGTTATGGCGAGGCCCCAAGCCCCGGGCGCACGGATCTCAAGGGTATTGATACCGAAAGTACGGGCTTCCACCAGGAATCACTAGTGCATTTAGATTCGGAAACCCACGCCGCAGAAGATGTGGCCATTTATGCCACGGGGCCCGGTTCGCACCTAGTTCACGGGGTTATGGAACAAAATGTCATCTACCACATCATGCGCAAGGCATCCGCTCACAGATTGCCCCGAGCCAAGTGAAACCACCAAAGATAAACTCTAAGGGCAAAACAAATACAGGCTAGCCGAGACCCCTACCCCTTAAGCCACTCATTACCGACTCGCTAGCCTTTTGTTTTAAGGGTTTGTGGTGGGTATCAGTTAATAAAAATACCTTTGAGAATAAAGAAGAAGACAATCGACAAGCCGGCTCCGGCTGGTAGCGTCACCAACCAGGACATAAAGATAGTGCCTACAACACGTAAATTAATGGCGGCAATACCACGAGCAAAGCCAACACCCAGTACCGCACCAACCAGAGTGTGTGTGGTTGAAACGGGCAGTCCCGTAGCCGAGGCAAGAACAACGGTGGCGGCAGCACCCAGCTCAGCGGCAAAGCCCCTGCTCGGGGTCAAAATAGTGATTTTTTGGCCAATCGTGGCCATAACTTTAAAGCCGTAGGTGGCCAAGCCAAGGATAATACCGGCACCGCCGAGTAAGAGAATCCAGCTTGGCATTATTGTTTTAGCAGCGATAGTACCGCTATTAACGATACCGACAATGGCGGCCAGCGGGCCGACAGCGTTGGCGACGTCGTTAGAACCGTGGGCAAAAGCCATGCTGCAGGCAGTGAATATCATCAACACTGCGAACACGCGCTCGACGTTAGCGAAGCGGTCATTGGCATCAATCTTGGGGTCTTCTTCAATGCGGCTGAGAAAGTAACTACCAATCAGTGTGACGATCAAGCCGGCGACCGCTGCATAGAGCGCGCACTCGGCAAAGCTCATGTTCACGCCTTGATCTTTGAAAACATGCTTAAGGCCCTTAAGCAGGGTCACCATCGACATCAAAAAGCCGACAGCAAACATATACAGGGGGATGAAGCGTTTGGCGCGGGTGAAGGGGTCGCGGTGATTAAGAATCAGTGTTTGTACACTTTTAAACAGCGCATAGGAGATAACACCGGCCAATACTGGCGAGACCACCCAGCTGGCGACAATCTTCCACACCTTTGCCCAGTGCACGGCATCCACCGAAATACCCACCGCCGCAAAACCAACTATAGCGCCGACAATGGTGTGTGTAGTCGATACTGGCCAGCCCTTAATACTGGCAATAAGTAGCCAAGTACCCGCTGCCAATAACGCCGCTAGCATGCCGAACACCAACAGTTCCGGTTTGTCGCCAATAGATGCGGTATCGATAATACCTTTGCGAATAGTGGCTGTTACTTCACCCCCAGCCAAATAAGCACCTAGAAACTCAAACAGCATGGCGATCATAATCGCCTGTTTTACTGTCAGCGCGCGCGAACCCACTGAGGTGCCCATGGCATTGGCAACATCATTGGCGCCAATGCCCCAGGCCATGAAGAAACCAAAAACGCAGGCGAGTGAAAGGAGCAAATAGCCGTGTTCAGCAATAATTGTCATAAGCCAATTCGATCAAAGAAATGAAGGGGAAAGGGTGGGTAAGAATAAGGCCTGTGTTTAACGGGCCAAGAGCAGTTGCAACCTAGCACCGACGCGCTCGGCGTTGTCAGCCATCTCGCCGACGGTATCAATAATTTTATAGAGAAACATGACATCAACCGGGGGTAGAGTCGCCTCCAGTACAAACAGCTTTTTGCGGAGATCCTGCTCCAGCTGGTCATTGTCGTGCTCTAGCTCATCCAGGGCTTCAATCAAGGTAGCGATAAAACTCACCTCGCGGTCACCAAAACCGGTCTCAAGTAACTCGTCGAGTTCGTTAATGGCAACAAAGGCCTGCTCCGTTGCAGCGATGGCCGTTTTTAGGAAAGCCATGCCACAGTCTTGCAGGGATTCGGGAATAATCATATTGCGGCCCAGCATCAAGCCGGCAATATCGCGCGCGCCGTTGGCAATGCGATCCTGGGTCGTCACCAGGTCGAGCAGATCGGTACGCGGCATTGGCATGAATAAACTTTTCGGCAAGTGTAGGCGAATCTGTTTTTTCAACTCATCGGCTTCGCGTTCACTGGCACAAATTTTGTCGTAAACGCTACTCGCTTGTTGCCAGTCACCGCTGCTAGAGGCTTTAAAAAAGCCCTCCAGGAATTTCACGCAAGTCACCACCTCACCCATGTGTTGCTGCATGGGTTTAATCGGCGAGCGGCCGAGAACTTTGTAGAGAGGGTTAATAATGGCCATCGATTATTCCCGCGTTTATCCGGCTAGTTAACTCATCTGTGCTGCCGCTGGCAGTCGCAGAATCGAATTATAGGGCGAGAGACCGCCGGCGTCATGCAGATTGTGAAAATCTGCGTGAAAGAACACATAGTCACAAGCCCTTTACAATGGGCTGAGACTTAAGGGGCAGGCGATCGCCGTGGCATCCGGATCCAGTTTCAGGACATCTTCGTCCACCTGTATTCGCGCTGGGTTAAGCGGAGCGTCGGCCGAGGCATCGTTAGTTAAATAGTTAAAAATATTTTGTGCTCGCGCCGTTGCTAGGCGCACAAATTGCCCCGGGGCAATCGTTTGCTGCTTGATCAGTTGTTGTCGCATTTGCTCGTCAAGCTGGTTCTCACCCCCAGCTGCCAAGTCATTGCCCTTCTCTGAAGCTGCAATTTTTTGCTGAAGTAACTGCTTACTACGTGTTTTTAGTGCGGCTAGCTCGTCTTCCCCAAAAGCCTCGCGATATAAGGTTTCCAGGACACCACTCTGGTAGCTAGTGGGCGTAGCTGAAGGCTCGCTCTCGCCAAGTGCTGCGCTATAAAGCCGGTTAAACGCTAAGACTTGCAGGGCTGGACCATCGCTTTCTGGTTGGTAACAAGCGCTAAGGTTGAGGGCGAGCGCGGGCTTTTGCCGCAAGGCACGGGTGAGCTTATCGAGTTTCTGCTGTTCACTGGTGGCGAGCGCCTCCGTGGCAGGAGTAAAAGCAATCGTATCGAGACCACTGCCCTCCCCACTGTCTAACAGACCGCCCAGCATGGTAAAGGGGCTGGCAACAACTTTTACCAATAAATTGCGAAAGGCCTTCCAGACAATACCGCCAATTTTAACCTCGGGATTATTCAAGTCTCCCTGCACGGGCAGGTCGATATCAATATTGCCATCGATATCTTTCATCAGCGCAACGGCCAGCTTCAAAGGCAAGTTAACCGCATCGGGGCTGTCGACGGTATCGCCCAGTGTCAAACTCTCGAGCCGCAGCTGATTGTCGCCGTGCATTTTCCCCTGCTCTACGCGGTAGTCCAAATTCAGTGCCAGGGTCCCCGCCTCGATGGCATAACCGGCAAACTTGCCCGAATAGCCACTGGCGTTAGTGATATCAACATGGCTCAAATCAAGCTTGAACTGACTGAAAGCATGGGGGGCACTGAGCTGGCTAGCCGCTGAAATTTTCGCCTTGCCGTATTGGTCAATTTTGCCATCGAGCAATAGCTCAGTGGGGGTACTCGAGACCGTCGATATATCGACTACCTGACCTTGCAAGCTATGAATTTGGGTGGCGAAATCGAGAGGTAAACTGAAATCTTTATAGACCAAGTTGCCATCATTGAGCTTAAATTTTGCAATAGAGATCGGAAAGGCACTGTCCTCCCCAGTGCCGGCGGGGGGCTGTGCTGTCGTCGAAGAGGGTTCAGGAGAGGCCCCCGCCGAACCCACGCCCGGCTTGGGGGTCGGCAGCAGCATACGCGAAAGATCTGTTTCTCCATTTTCAAAGACCGTAGTTTCAAAATGTGGTGCCACTAATTCAATACTCGCGATATTCAGGCTGGCCGGTTCAAGCTGCAAATTAAGTGCCTTGATGGCCAGGTTTTCCCAGCGAGCCCACTTTTCCTGGTTGATGAGATTTAAAGTATCAATTTGACGGATATCAATATCGCCACGTAGACCCAGCCCCTGACTGTCTAAGTCCTGATAGTCGAGTTGCAGGTCCGCGTCGATAGCGCCCTGAGTAATATCCAGTTGAATGATGTCGTGCAGATAACTGTTAATCGGCGGCAGGGGGATGTCTTGTAAGCCAATGGCTAATGCGGCCATTGGAGGTAGGGCGCCAACTTTACCAGCAACAGTGGCTTTACCCGTGCTATTGATCGTGAGCTGAGCCTGCAAATCAAACTCGCCATTTTGTTCGAGACTAAAGGGGCTCACTACTAAATCGACGATGTCGATAGTTTGGGGCGCGGGGTCACCCAGCGAGCGGTCGGCAAAATGCAGCTGCAGGGCTTGTAATTTTATCGCTTCAAGGCGCAGTTGCAGAGCGGCTTCCGCTGACGGTTCGTTGTCACTTGGCTCTGCATGGCCTTGGGTGTCCCTATTGTTAAGCAACTGACTGTAAATAAATGCCTTGTCCGCTGTCAGCCAACTGTGCACCGTTCCCTTATTAACAACCAGCGACTCAGCATTGGCAAGCTGCTCGGGCCAGGCGAAGCTTGCCTGGTTGAGACGAATACTATCCAGTCGAAGTAGTGGTTCAGCGGGAACCAGAGTGTCTAGCTCTAATTGCTGCACGTCGATAGTCATATTGGTGGTTTGCAGGGCTAGGCCCTCATTGGCCTCTCCCTTCTCAAGGGTAAAATCAGTATCCAGCGATAGGGTGCCTTGATTAATGGTAAAAAGAAGCAGCTCTTGCAGGTAGTCGCCGCCACGTTTGAGCTCGATATTATCAAGGGCAATATGTGCGGCGAGCACCAGCGGCTCTACTTGCACAGCGCCGCTAAATGTTAGGCTTTCAGTAGCACTCAATTGTGCGGCGAAATTGAACTGCCCACCCTCTTCCGGCAGAGTACTGAAATGGGCAATATTAAAATTCAGCGCGTTAAGCTCAAGATTAAACGGCTCGACACGGTCGCGTTGCCTAAAGTGCACCTGACTCTGGTTAAGAGCAATATTGTTGAGAATTAAACGCGGTAGTGCGAAAGGCCCGTCGTCTGCCGGCGGCTCATCACCAGGCGGTGGCACCAGGCTCAGCAAATTGAGGTTGCCTGCGCTGTCGATGTCGGCAAACACCTTGAGTTGCGTCAAGCTAATCGTGCTGAACTGCCAGGCCCGTTTAAACAGGCCAAAGGTATCAAAGTCGACCACCAGTTCGCCGAGTTCGATTAAGGGGGCATCTTCGCGGCTAGTAAGCTGTAACTCTTGCAAGCGCAGACGCAATAAAAATGGGTTAAAACTCACCGCCTCGAGGCTAGCTTTTTGCTGTAGCGTGCCATCGACAAACTTAATGAGCTGGGTTTTAACCACATAAGGCAGCAGCAAAAATCCGCCCAAAGTGTAGCTGAGAAAGCCGATAAGCAGCCACAATCGGTAGCTCTTTAGAGGTTTGTCACCAAAAATTTGTCGCATAAAAAACCTTGAAAACTGAACTCCAAAAATAAACCGAACTACACCTGCCCGTAATTCTCTCGGTCCGCCAACCAACGGCGAATCAAGGGCGTTACCAGCTCGGGATGATGTGTCATGATGTCTTGCGCCCGCTCTTTCACCGCGTCGAGTAAGTGGGCATCGCGCTGCAAATCGGCAATGCGCAAATCGACATCACCTGTTTGTCGCGTGCCCAGGACTTCGCCGGGCCCACGCAATTCGAGATCTTTCTCGGCAATCTCAAAACCATCGCTTGTCTGACGCATAGTCGTAATACGCTCTTTGGCCTGTCGCGACAGCGGGGTACTGTACAGCAGTACACAGTGGCTGGCGACGCTGCCCCGGCCTACTCGCCCCCGTAGCTGGTGCAATTGAGCGAGGCCGAGACGCTCGGGGTTTTCAATCACCATTAAGCTGGCATTGGGCACGTCAACGCCCACTTCAATAACCGTGGTGGCAACCAGCAACTCGAGCTTGCCGGCTTTAAAATCACCCATCACACTGGCTTTTTGCGCGGCTTTCATACGCCCGTGCACCAGGCCGATATTCAGTTCGGGCAACAGCAAAGCCAGCTCCTCTGCGGTGACCTCAGCGGCCTGGGCTTCAAGGCTTTCGGACTCTTCAATCAAGGTGCAAACCCAGTAAGCCTGTTGGCCTTGTTGACACGCCTCACGAATGCGCGACACCACCTCTAACCGTCGCTCCTCGGCGATGGCCACCGTATTCACAGGGCTGCGGCCGGGGGGCAGCTCATCGATCACCGACACATCGAGGTCGGCATAGGCACTCATAGCCAGTGTGCGGGGAATAGGCGTGGCGGTCATAATAAGCTGATGGGAAGTTAAGGTATCGCGGCGGCCCTTCTCGCGCAGGGCGAGGCGTTGGTGGACACCAAAGCGATGCTGCTCGTCGATAATCGTCAGGCCCAGATTGTGGAATTCTACCGACTCCTGAAACAGAGCGTGGGTGCCCACTACCAATTGGGCACTGCCGTCGGCAATACCGTTCAATTGGTAATCGCGGGCTTTGCCTTTTAATTTGCCACTCAGCCAGCCGACCCGAATGTTTAACGGGGCGAGCCAAGCTGCAAAGTTTTGCCGGTGTTGCTCGGCGAGAATTTCGGTGGGCGCCATAATTGCCGTTTGATAACCGCTGGCAACGGCCTGCAATGCGGCGAGAGCAGCGACCACAGTTTTGCCCGAGCCAACATCACCCTGTAGCAGTCGCAGCATGGGTAGGGGCTGAGCAATATCGGCACAGATTTCATCGCTAACCCGCCGTTGGGCAGCGGTTAGTGCAAAGGGCAGTTGCTCGAGAAATTGCACCGTTAGCTGCTGATCTTTATTAAAGGCAGGAGCCCCCTGCTGGCGAATACTCTGGCGCAAACGCTGCATACTCAAGTGATGGGCGAGTAATTCTTCAAATGCCAGGCGCTGCTGGGCGGGGTGCTCCCCCCTGGCCAGTTCTGCCACGGGGGCATTGGCCGGGGGGCGATGGAGAAAGCGCAAGGCGTCGATCAGGCTTTCTTGCCCGGCTTCATTACTTAGCGTTTGGGGCAATAATTCACTGAGATTATTGGCATTGAGCATGGCCAATGTTTGCTCGGTAATAGTACGCAGGCGGTGCTGGGTAATACCGTCGGTGGTGGGATAGACCGGGGTCAGGGTCTGGGCCAGTGGCTCTGCTTGTTTGCCATCGAGTATTTGATATTCCGGATGGTAGAGCTCCAAGCCAGCGCTACCCCGACGCACCTCGCCATAGCAACGCATGGTGGCACCCACCACCATGGTATGGCGCTGGGCAGCGGCAAAATGGAAAAAACGCAGGGTAATAAGCCCGGTGTTGTCCTGTACCTTACAAATTAAACTGCGCCGCCGCCCGATAACAATATCACTACCACGTATTTCACCCTCTATTACCGCTTCACTGTTGGGCTGCAAACTGCCAATGGGGCTTATGCGGGTGCGATCCATATAACGCAGAGGCAGATGGAAAAGAACATCCTGCAGGGTCGCAATACCCAGGCGGGCCAGTTTGTCGCGCATTTGGGTGCCAATGCCACGAAGTTGAGTCACAGGAGTTTGGTCGAGGGGCGTCATAGGCTTTAGTGTAGAGCTTAAGGCCTTGGGCTCATAGTGCCGATGGAAATAGTGCAGAGGGAAATAGCACGGAGATAAATAGTACAGACATAAAACTGTGTTTTTTAGTAAGAGAGGGTATGCTGTTGATAGCTCGACAGTGAAATTCTAATATCCATAATAAGAGGCCGATTATGCCAAAATCTATTGCATTGCGGGAGCACATGCGCACACCACGCACCATCAAACAAAACGCCACTGTTGCCGAAGCCGCACAAGTCATTATCGATAACCGAGTGTCGGGTATCGTCGTGGTTGATGAGGCCGGCCAGTTAGTGGGCATGTTGTCTGAGCTAGATTGTATGCAAGCCATTGTCAGCACGGTTTATAACGGCGGCACCCCTGGGGCAGAGATAGTACGCGAGGTGATGACAAAAGATGTGATTGTTAATCACCCCGACGAAGACATTATTACCGTTGCTGGCGATATGCTAAAGCACAAGCACCGACGGCGACCCATTGTTGATAATGGCAAACTCGTTGGGCAAATAAGCTGTCGACAATTGCTGCGCGCGATTAACGATTTTGGCGCTTAATAACAGTGGTAACTGATTAAACCAGCGACTTTTTTAGGTTTTTTCCTCTACTGTAAGGCCCAGCTTCTGCGCTAAAGCCTGGGCCGTTTTCTCAACCTGCTGGCGGCTAAATCGCTCACCAATGCGCAGCGCCTCTCCGTTTTTCAGCGTCAAGCCAAGGTTAAAAAACTGATAGTGTTTGTTGCCTACCGTCATAGAGCCTCGGCTCTCAGTGGTAACGGCTGCTATCTCGTCATAGTTAAGCGTCACAAGGTTGCCCCCGAATCCATTTTTATACCGCAATTGCAGTACCGGCCGATTGAGACGAAGAGAATAATGGCGCAAGCGACCACTGATACTGAACCAAAATATAGCCAAACCAATAAGGCCAAAGAGCGCACCAAAGCCAAGCAAAAAAGTTTCCTGCTGCAAATGGCCGATAAAATAGGCCAAGCCAATGCCCATCGCCATAAACCCTATACCCACAACCAGCCCAGTAGCGAAGCCTTTATTGCGATGCTCGCCAATAATGGCTTGCTCTGCCCCGCTACAACTCGCAAAAAGGGTATCGATAGCATCTGCATCATTGGGCAATGTTTTGAGTGAGCGTTTAAATGCAGCACTGGCCTTGTCTTTAGTACAGAATACGGGCAGTTCTATTTGCCGTATCAGGTCAACACCGGGCAACTCGGCGCTAACCCGAAGCGTCCAAGTGTGGTGGCTATTGCTACCGGTGCTGGATTGGGGCAAATCAGCGGGCACTTCAAACAGAAATGGCACTGTTGTGGAGAGACGACTTTGCAGCGGCTCGAACACACCAGTGTGCTGCCAGACTATGCTTTGGCTAGAGTTTTTACCGTGGCGATAATGGCGAACGCAATCGAGTGAAACATTCACCGGGGTGCCCCCGGGCAGCGGCGTTGAAAAATGAATCGTGCCCGCCACGTCGCCACCAATGGCACCGGGATAGGGTTCTAGCTTGACCCTCATTTGTCCAAAGCGTCGCCAGTCGAGGGTTTTATGAACCGCCATACCGATCAGATATACCCCGACCAGTGGAAACAACAAAACCAACCATATCAGTTGATTGCCCTTATCAAGCTCATCGGTAAACGCCAATAG
>JBFJYH010000066.1:0-10973 GCA_041622675.1 Porticoccaceae bacterium | reverse complement strand
CCATTGTTCGTTTGCCCTATGCTTCAGGGCTTAGCGAATAATTTTTATCCACTCGCCTACCTTCGGTTCACTGCTGGGATAATCGCCATTAATTAAGCGCAATTGATCGATACCGTAGCGCCCGAGACCGAGGTGTTTCGCAAGGCGTGTATAAGTGGCACCGGTTTTGGCTTTTACGTAGTAAATAGCCTGGGGCTTTTGGCTTTGGAGTTCACGTATTGAACGGGGTTTGAAACTTGACGCAATGCCGAGAAAGCTCCGGTCATAACTTTGCTGGGCTTTATCGTTGTTATCGGCTTTGTCATCAAGGCTGCCATCGCTTACCTGACCCCGGAAAATATAAGCTCTTCGCCCATAATAAATCACAATGATTCGCTGTTCTTTGG
Organism: Porticoccaceae bacterium; assembly: GCA_041622675.1. Lineage (GTDB taxonomy): Bacteria > Pseudomonadota > Gammaproteobacteria > Pseudomonadales > Porticoccaceae > Reddybacter. The sequence continues at coordinate 10,587 of JBFJYH010000066.1, read as the reverse complement.
CGTTGTTGGCAATCGGTACAATGCCGGTATGGGCCTTCAGACCATTAATCAAAAAGGTTTCGGATTTTTTGATAAAGGAGATACCGAGGCTGTTCTTAATGAAGTCGGCAGGGCTGGCCAGGGTTCGGGCTTTTATATCAAGTGTTAACGTGGCCGATTGCTGCTCGTTATGTCCGTTAATAGAAAGGCCTTTTTCGGTGAATATCCAGCCTTTGGGATAGTCAAATTGAAAACGAAGCGTGTCGTGGTAAAAACGATTGGGCTGTTTGTCTTTTTCGGCGGAGCGATTACCCCACGCCAGCCCGTCTGTTGCTACGCGGAAACGGCCCCGGTCGATATTCGCCGCTATTGTTTTTACTTTTTTCTCATCGCTGTTCGACGATAGTTTTAGCATCTCTCGCAATCGCTTGTCATTGCGGGGGTGAGACGCGAATAAACCGTGGTAGATTGGCGTTTTTTTACCGGCATCGGCATTGCGTTTTTTAGTGTAGCGTTCATGGTCTTTAAGTTGGCTAATAATAGCGAGCATGGCGTCGGGGTTATAACCGGCGCGCTGTAGGAATTTATTGCCCAGGGCATCGGCTTCTAGCTCCATTTCGCGGCCATAACCCTTCACTGAAGCGGCGCCCCACTGCGCCGTTGCCTCACCCACTTCGGTACTGCGCGTGAGTATGGCCAATACCCCAGCGATAATGCTTGAGCCAGCTTGTGCAAGCTGCTGGCTCGCGGCGTGCTCCGCGGTAATGTGGGCAACCTCATGGCCGAGTACAGCTGCGAGTTGGCTCTCTGAATTCATATAGGCCAGCAGGCCACGATTGATATAGACATAGCCGCCAGGGGTGGCGAAGGCGTTGATATCGGGGCTGTCGAGTACCGTGAAGGTGTATGGGTCGTCGGGTGCATCGCTGTGGCGGGCAATGTTTTGGCCGACGGTATTAACGTAGTCAGTAATTTTTTTATCCGTGACCACAGGGATTTGTGCCGTCACTTGGTCGTATATTTGCTGACCAATGTTGGCGGCTTTTTTATCAGACATCATCAATACTTGGTCGGCGTGGCTATACGCTTGAAGTGAGATGCAGAGTAAGGCGCTGATAAGCGTACGCTGTATGCCTAGTTTACTGAATAGCGAGGGGTGAAAATTAAGACGCATCACTGGCCCTGTGTCCCTTAAAAAAGGTGCGCAATTGCTGGCCAATACCGCTGCAGGCTTGATCCTGTACTTGAGCAACGATGGGAATGGGTAGGATTATCGCGACCATATACGAAGAGCCTTGAGCTTCAACTTTGACCCGGCCACTTTCTTCGAGTTTTTGTAAATCCCATATAATGGCTTCGTAAGTGCCGGTTTTTTCCCAGGTGGCAAAACCGAAGCAGCCGCCACCACCGGGGACGACAGCACAGCTAACCGAGCCATCTTTATCGGTTGTTTCTGTGCTGCCATCAATCCAAATCATATAGTGCAGCCCCTGTTCTTTGAAACGTTGGGCAATCAAGGGTTCGTCGAGCATTTTGGCGAGACGTTTCAGGCCCAAGGGTGCAGTGCGGGGTTCAAACCAAGGATAGAGTAAGTCGCTGAACTCTTTTTCAGGGAGAACAGAGATTTTCTTGTCGGCCTCTAATTTATCACCAATGCAGTCGATAAAATCAGGCTCAGTTTCGTAGTCGGCATAGTGACGCCGGCCTAGCACCACAACCCGCTCGCCATTTTTCAGTGTGAGTGCCGTGCTGTTTTCACGGTATTCGTCAACTGTGGTTGTCGTACAGGCACTCAGGCTGAGGAGGAGTGTCATTACGAGGAGAGAGATCAGGCGCTTCATGGTAGCGTGCTATCCGTTGTGCTGGCGGTGCTTGTCGAACGGTGGTGCAGCCATTGTTGTATTTCTGGCACCCGAGCAAAGCGGGTAATAAAGTGTGCCCCGGCATCGCGCATAGCGACCATTGAGGCCTGCTGTAAAGCGGCGGTATTGGATTTCAAGAAGCGGGTTGGGGTTTTGCCGTAGGCCGTCATAATCCAGTCGGCAACAGGCTCGCCCGTAGCATCAAAAACCTGCAGGTTATATTTTATCCAGACTTCAAAAACTTTTAGTTGGGACTCGTTGGGCATAGAAATTTGTACATCTTCAACAGTCGGCTTCAAAATTAAATCGGCTTTAGGCAGTGTGGGCATGCTTGTGGCCGTCACACTGTGTTGAAACAAGCTAGTAGCAAGACCGGTAAATAGTTCAACCTGGATCTCGCCGACGTCAATACTGACCTCCTGCCCCTGGGTATTTTCAAAGCGGTGGTTGGCAAAAGCCTCGTCAAAAACAACAACACTACGCAGTGGTAATTTGTGGGTCAGCGCGGCGGGGAAACTGCCCTCGACCTCTACACGGGTGGCGCAGCTGCTAAGTAGCAAGCTTGCCACTGTCAAACTCAAGGCGATAACACCCCGAGGGTTACGTGTAAGTTTTGTAGGCACTCTTATCGCAAACATTACGTACATTTACCGCGTCTCATGGAGGCTGTTTAAGCCGACAAAGGTTCCACCATTACGATAGCTGAGTTCGCGCATTAATGCTGCAAAGCGGCTAGCGGAGTCCATTCTGCCACCGGGCACTAAAAAATGGACGGGAAAACCGATGGTGTGAATGCGTACTCGCTGGTTTTGTCGGCCGCGTTGGCGGTTACTTTGATCGACAGTCGTCAGCACCCGGTGAATAGAACCACCGGTGAAATCATCGCCAAACACATAGAGACTGATTTTTTTATCCGAGGCGTAGAAAGCCCGAATTGCACGTTCAATACCTTCTACCGGGCTGGAGTTACTAAAGGGTCGCCAGTGGGTCATTTGTTTAATGATCACTCGCCGCCGCCCCGGCGTGTCTGGCAGCCATTTGCCGCGATAGCTGGGAAACATATAGTCGCCCATGTCGTTCATCACTTGAATGCCTTTTACGGTGGGGTGAATGTCGAGAATATTAATCATCTCTTTGCGGACTTTAGGCCAAGCGAAATCGACCATGCTACCGGAGGTGTCGATAATAAAAACCAGGTATTCACTGTCGACGGGGATGCCGCCAATTAACTGATTGGCCGTGGGCCTGGCCCGTGTTTGTAGACGCTGCATTTCTTCACTGAGAATTTGCTGGGCAAGGAGTAATTCATCCCGTTCGGTCGTGTCGGCCTCGGCAATAGATTGTAATTGTCGGTTGACGCTGGCGAGTTGCTCACGCAGGCGGGCAATACTGTCCTCCAGCGATGATAGCTGTTCCTTCTTGCTGGCCAGTGTTTGAACCATTTTTTTAGTTTCACCACGCAGGCTAAATAATTCTTCCTGCAGTACCGCGATACCTTTGTTTTGGTCTGTTGTCTGGTTTTGACCCTGGGAGGTGAATTCAACGGTTTTGGCGATTAAAAGCAATAACACAATAGCGCCAAAGCCACAGCTAATGACATCGAGAAAGGAGATGCTGATTTCAACGGTTGGGCGTCGGGCTCTTTTCATTGTCTTTTTATCACACCACTTATGGCCAGTCGCGCGAAGGGCTCAAAAAAGCGCCTCTGCTGGTCAGGCCCAATTTCCAGAACAGAGCCGCCGCCGCAGGATCGCCTTCCATCGGGAACAAAATGACATTGACCGGCACCCCTTCGGGGAGGGTATTGACCGCATTCTCAAAAAGGTTAACCCGGGCTTTGCCCGACACGGTGGTTCTGTTGGGCTTGTTTTCGCCCTGGGTAGGCAGTCCATCGGTAATCAGAAAGATATTATCCGGGCGCTGGGTAAACATGCCAGCCACGGCAAAGGCATTGATTAAACTGGTGCCGCCTGTGGGTAGTACCTGTTTAATCTGCATTATGGCGGCGTCCATGGTGATATTGTCGGCGGCGTCCTGCCATTGCTGATGACTATTGTTCAGTGCCGGTGTGGCTTTGGTGTTGAAGGTATAAAGCTGGTATTGACTGTGTGCTGGCAATTGGGCGACCAGCCATTCGACAGTGCGCAATGCCCGTTGCCATTTTGGTGATTGGCGCTTCACAGCATCGCTCATATTGCGCCGACGCAGTATCTCAATCATTGTTTCAGCCAACATGCTGGCAGAGGCATCGAGTAGAATTAACACACGATTGCCGCCCAGTTTGAGTCCCGTTAAATACTGCCTGTCACCATCACCGATAAACTGGCGTACATCCCGACGGGTACCGGTGTCCTGTAATTCAGCGCTTTCGCGCTCTAATGTTTTAACCTGCTGGCGCAGTTGGGCGACTTGTTGTTCGGGGTCACTTTGGGCGCTGAGCTCTCGACGGCTTTGTTTGACTTCGTCCAGTACGCGGTCTGATAAGCCCTGGGTGGAAACCAGTTTCTCTTCTACTTCATCGAGGCTGTTGCGCAATAGCGTGCGTTGTCGTTCACCTTCTGCAATATCGGCCTGTAATTGCGAGGCTTCCCACTGTGTGCCCGCGTCGCTTTCATGACTCGGCTGGATACTGGGGTCGTGTTTGAGGAGAAGAAAGAGCAGCGTCACCGCACCAAAACCGCAGGCCATAATGTCTAGAAAAGACAGGCTGAAAGTATTGAGCTGGCGACGCTTGCGGGTCATGGGGCGATTTCAATCAAGGTCAGCGTTTGAGAGCCGATAGTAATGAGCGCACCACTGGGTAAGTTATGCCAGTCGTTATCACAGGTAATAGGCACTGATTGATTGTGTTGTTTTAACACGATACGCCCATTGCTAAGGCCGATGTGTGCAACAGGCTGCACCGCAGGGCTATTTGTGGTTTGCCCTGGAATTAATGGCGTGCCATCACTGAGCAGCGCTAAACCTTGCGCTAGAGGGTAGGCGCGATGCCCCAGCAATAGGTGGCTGGCAGTGCTCTGAAGTGTCGTGGACGGTGTTACCGACGTGTTGCCAGGTGGCGATAAGGCGGGCAGGGCGGTAATAAAGCTTAATTGGGTCTCACCTTGTGTGTTGTCTGCGGCAGCTGCGATGGCATCGCCCTGCGCTAGGCAAGCGGTGAGAGTGGCGTCGCTAGCGATGATGGCAATGTTGTCGTGCCCCGCTGCTTCGAGACTGTCGATGACCCCCGGTAAATTAGCCAGGCGGTGGCTGAGCAAGAGCGTGTCATAGCGCGTGCTATTCAGCGCCTCGGCCAAGCGTTGCCAGCGCCGTTGGTTGGCGGCAACAAATTCACCGCGCTGTATGCGCACGCGAAAATCTCCCTGTGGGGCACTGAGTTCGGTTTCGATGTCCGTTTCAGTGTTGAGCTGTGCTATCCAGCCGGGCAGTCGGTCGCGCAATTGTTGCTCACCGGCGGCGGTGTGCAGGGGGTCGTAGCGGTATTCGCGAATAAATCGGTCGGCAATGAACTGCGCCCAGGTATCGTGAATAGCCTTTAAAGGTATGTCCGGGTATTGTTTTGCGCTTTGGCGTTGCACTCGCTCGCCACTGCTTAACTCACTCAGTACCGTGGTGTGCAATTGAATATCGGCGTGTAGTAAGGCGCCCTTAAATCCTGACTGGCTAGCGGCGGCCACAGCGGCATCGACTAGACCCGCTGCATTAAAGGGTGAAGCCTTAACCAGGCCGAGTAATATGCCTAGGTGCTCAGCTGTGGTATTGCTGGGCATGGCAAAAATCATCTGCTCAGGCTGTCCGGTATCGGCATACAACTGCTGCAATTGCGCATAGGCCAGATCTGCATGATGGCGGGCGTGCTGATTGCTAATGCTTAGCGGCGACAGGCTGAGCTGGTACCAATACTGATTGAAACTTTGTTGGGGCTGCAGCCAGGCCTGCTCAAGTGCTGGTTGACCGGTGATAACCCCCTGGTTGTGTAACAGGGCGTAACCGGGACTGATAATTGCGGGCTCTACATGGTCGCAGGCACGACACAAAATACCACTGTCGTTTACTTCTATAATTACTGTACGCACATTTTGATCCCTAATCAGTCTTTAAATGTCGGAGTAATTGTTGGTCGCAGTAATTGTGAATATCCAACACCTGTCTTTCCTGTAATAGCTGTAATTGGTGCATACAAAACATCACCACAATGCTGATAACCAGGGCGATAAGCGTGGAGTTAAAAGCGACACCGAGGCTGGAGGTCACGCCGACAATGTCTCCTTGCACGGCGCGGTGGGCTTGGCTTAAGGCCTCGCCAATGCCGCGCACTGTGCCGATAAAGCCAATGGAAGGTATCGCCCAGGCGATGTAACGCACCATGGACAGCTCGGCGTCCAGTCGGTCGGATTCGCTATCACACACATCGCTGACTGCACTCGAGACATCTTGAATATTGCGCGTCGCGCCAAAGCGTTGCAGACCGGCAAGCAATGCGCGGGTCAGTAACAGGCCACGCTGCGGTTCAGGTAGCGCCTCCAGCGGGCGGGAGAGTTGCCGGGCGTCTTCGGGGAGTACGCGATTACCCTCGCCAATTTGCAATAGGGTTTGTTGCAGTAATTGCCGTTCACCCAGGGCGCGCCGCGCTTTAAAACCCATAATAGCCAGCGACCAAATGAGCAAAATGAAACAGGTTTCCTGCTCATAATCTTTGACCACTGTGTAAAAGGAGCGCTCTGCGACCGCGGTTTGTCCGGCCGCCTCGCGGGCTAGTTGCTCTTCCATAATGGCCGTGGCGTTGGGGCGAATTAATGTCAGATAAAGGGCGTGCACGAGGATGATCGCTGTGAGCAGGGCGAAAACTTGATAGAGAAACTCACTCGAATGGGAATTGTTGCTGAGTTTTTGGTTGGCGTTCATGTGATATCCGGTGGGGTTTATCGGGCTAAAATCACAGGTAATATAAAATCACCGATAATAAAAGGCATAAATTTTTTTAAATATCGACGGGAAATGGCACGGAATAATCTTCCTTTATTTCTTCGCTGGGTTTAAATCGGGGTGCGCTTTTCACCGCTTTAGCCGGTTGTTGAGGCGTTTGTTTTTTTTCATTACTGGTCTTTTTTGGATCGCGTTTCTCTGCAGTTACACCCGTAGTTGAGTTTATGTTTGAGGCGTCTTTGTCCTGTGCTGCTAAGGCGTGCATGGGTGTCAGGCATAGCAGCACTAAAGCCAGTGGCCAGAGCCTGGGTACTGAACAGTGTGCAAAAGAGCTGTCGTTTATTTTTATACGCATAAGGCCATGGTATTACTTTATTCAGCGTAGCGGGCAATGCGAAAGCCCAAATCATCGCGGGCGCTGTCACTGTAGTCGCGGTAGGACAAGCGCAATTCTGTCATGCCGCTGTGTCGCCAGCTGGCACCACGGATAATTTTGAATTGCCCTTTACTGGGCCCGACGGGGTCTTTTTCGACATTGCCAGAGGCATTTGCCGCAATGCTGTAATAGTCGTTTACCCACTCTGCGACATTGCCACCCATATCGTACAGGCCTTTGTCGTTGGCGAGCAGGCTCGCCACGGGAGCCGAGACCGCAAAGCCGTCATTGTAGCCCCTGAGTACGCGGGGCAAAATATTGGCGGCACTGGCATCGGCGATATTACTGGTTTTTTTTGTCGGCACGAGGGTTGCTCCCCAGGGGAATTTTGCCATTTGGCCTTTTTCCCAGCGCGCAGCCCAGGCCCATTCGGCCTCTGTGGGTAGACGATAACCGAGAGCTTGTGTGTTGTATGCGTTAATTTTGCCCTCTTTTTCAATATAAAAAGGCGCTAAACCATGCTGCTTGCTCAACCAGTTGCAATAGAGTGCCGCGCTGGTCCAGGTGATACTGACGACGGGCTGGTGCAGTTGGTTAAGGGTGTGACCATCGGCGTGGTTAGAGGTGTGTTGTCGTTGAAATTTTTTAAACTGTTGATTGGTGACCTCCGTGTTAGAGAGATAGAAAGGGCGCTTGAGTTCAACTTTGCGCAGTATTTCATTCGCCCGACGGCCCTGCTCACGGCGCGAGGCACCGAGAGTGAAGACGGTATTGGGACGAAACAGTTTTAATAGCTGCCCGCTGGGAGCAGTGATAGTGGTGGGAATACTGGCGGCACGAGTTTGCGCCTGGGTTTTCAATCTTACCTGTAGGCTGCGTTCAACGCCCGGTTGTGGTGTCAGTGTTGCAAAGTGACTGGTATAACCCGCTTTGCGAATTTCGATGCGATGCGGTCGTGCCAGTAATTTGAGGCTTTGTCGGGCACTGCCTTTGGCGACACCATCAATATATAACTGGGCATCGGCGGGGTGTGCACTAATTTTCAGCGTGCCGAGTTTGGGTTTAAGGGCAATACTTAACTCGCGGTACTCTCCGGTTTTGAGACGCAGCGAGTGGCTGGCAGGATAGTAGCCGTCGAGGTACAGCTGCAGTTGTTGCGCGCTACTGGGCGCTAGTTTTATTTCTTGAGGAGTCGTGCCCAAGTAGTGGCCATTGTGGGTGATAGCTGCCCCTTGGGGTTTAGAGCTTAGCGCTAAAACCCCGTCCGCAGGCTGTAGTTTAATTAAGGGCAATGTGCGTTGTTCACCGGCGGGTACGCTCACGGTTTGTTGCCACGGGTTATAGCCGGCGAGCTGCAGGATTAGCGTTTCGCCACTTTCAAGAATATCCACCGTAGCAGGTGTGCGGCCCTGGCTTTTACCATTGAGCAAAATCTCTGCCCCCGAAGGTTCAGAGACAATTTCCGCCTGGCCCCACGCCGGTTGTAAGTCGATCTCGACATCCTGGGTAATATCTAAACCCTGAATATCAATGTCTATACTTTGGGAAATATAGCGTTCGGCCTCAGCCAGCAGGGTGTAGCGACCACTGGGAATGTCTTGCAGGGTGGTTGGCGTTTCACCTTGCCAGCCTTGCTGTGCGTCATTTTGCAGACTGACTTGTACAGCCTTGGGCTGAGCCTTAATACTGAGATGGCCGGGCATTTTTTCTAAGGCAAGAGCATAGCTCTGTTGGGCGTCATCGCTGATCTGTAATGCCTGCTTCAAGTCAAAATAACCGGGGGCACGCAAGTGCAGTTGCAAAGTTCCAGGGCGTATTAGATAGCGTTCACCAATGTGAAAATACAGGCCGCCAGAGATATCAATAGTGGCCGTTGCCGGGGTAGGTGTTAACGCTACCGAGCGGGCAGTGAGTAAAAACCAAAGCAGGCCAGCGGCAATACATAACACGACGACGATGATTGTTGGCGCGGGGCGAAACTGGAAACGTCGATTTTTCTTATCGCTACCGACAGGCGTAAAATCGATGGGGCTAATAACGGGGTTGTTAGTTGAGTCGTTGGTTTTGTCGTTTGCCATTACTTTTTATTACCCATACTTTACTTTTCCCTTAAATGGCTTCTCGGCATTGCACGACGATAGGGGTGGGGTTGGCGCCCAGTGCCGTGAGCGGAACGGTAAACTCTACCCGTACATCACGGTAGCCAGGGCGTATGCCCTCGGCAGTGTATTTGCCGGGTTTGAGTTGCAGTGTCTTTTCGTGAAAGGGAGCAAACTCTGCCACTTTAAATAGCCTGACACGGGTCAGATTGTCAGAGCGCAATACCACGGTTTGTGGCTGCTGAGCGTTGATTAATGTTTGATGTAGGGCATCGATTTGCTGTTTCAGTCGTGGCCCGGCCTGAACAATTTGTTGGGCATCGCGAAGGCTTTGTTGGGCCTCACGAAAGACCGCAGGGCTGGCCAGGCGTAGTGGCTGATGAATAAATGTTTCCAGTTTTGCGTCGAGCTGCTGCCTGGCAGTGCTGCGGATTTTACCAACAGTGGCCGCAGTAACGGAGGAATCACGGTTGAGGATATTGTCATAGGTGTCCAGGGCCATTTGCCATTGTTCATTCCTTTCATGGGTTTCGGCGCTGTTGAGTAGACGACTGATGGCGCGTTGAGCGATTTCGTTTTTGACTTGAGCCAATCCACCCTGGGCAATATCGGACTCGGGTTTGAGGGTCAAGGCCTGGGAAAATTGCTTGCGAGCGGTGTTGAAATCGCCACTGTGTAAAGACTGAAAACCCTGGTTAATGGCGTTTTCAAATTGCCTGTCGTCACGTAAACCTTGGGCTTTTTCGCGGCCTGAAATGGCGGCTTCAAACAGCGGGTCGAGGTTTAATGCCTGGGTATATTCTGCCAGTGCCGCCGTATAATCGCCGCTAAGTGACAGGGCATCGCCACGCTGCGTGGCTGCGAAAACTTCTGGCGCAGTGGCACTGCGCTGCAAACCCTGAAGGGCCTGGGGGTGGTTTTCCTCAATCAAGATGACTTTTTCGAAGGCTTGTTGCGCGGTCTCGTCCCGACCTTGATTAATGGCCATCAAACCCTGGCTGAGGAGTTCCTCAATGTGTGGTTGACGTGCGGCCTCGAGCGCATCGAGCTGGCTTTCGGCCCTTTCATAATGGCTGATGGCCGCCTTGAAGTCACGCTTGCGATAGAGCGTATCACCTTGATTCGCAATAGCCAGAGCTTGCTGGTACTGGGTAGCGGCCCAATGCTGGACACTCAAGGTTTCCAGCGTTTGTTTTTTTTCCAGCACGCGAGCGAGGATGTCTTGAGCGCTGCGACGGGCCGCAGCGAGTTGGGCCCTCTCGAAAGGCTTTTCTTCTATTGTTGGCTTATGGGCTGTTGGGCTTGTTGCTTTATCTGCAACAAGGTCTGTCGTCGCTTTTGTTGG
>JBFJYH010000065.1:0-11545 GCA_041622675.1 Porticoccaceae bacterium | reverse complement strand
TGCGTGCCGACAAAATGGGGGCGGCATCGATCGGCGTCTCAATGGCGAGATCATAAATGCGGGCATCGAGAATTCTTTTCACATAGCTTTTTGGCATTCTGGTACAAGTCCGCTATTTTTTTGGAAGAGTGGGTGTAGTGTTCAAGCGCAATCGTAGTTTCTTGACAAGACTAACACCAGCCCTGATAAGAAAATCCCTTCACCATATCGTCAACAAACCCGCCTGCTCGGATATAATGCCGGTCTATTGCCGGAGTTCTATATGTCTAAAAATCAAATGTCGCAAGATCAACTCAAACAAGCCGCCGCCCAGGCCGCTATCGACTATGTGCTCAAACACTTGGAAGACGATGCCTACCTCGGCATTGGCACAGGCTCTACGGCCAATTGTTTTATCGATTTACTCGCACAATATAAGGGCCGCATAAAAGGTACTGTCGCCAGCTCCGAGGCCAGCGCCCAACGCTTGCGCGGTCACGGTATAAATGTTCTCGAATTGAATACTACCGGCGGCGTGCAAATTTATGTCGACGGCGCCGATGAACTAAACCCTGCACTAGAACTCATCAAAGGTGGCGGTGGGGCTCTAACCCGAGAAAAAATTATTGCCGCAGCGGCCGATGATTTTGTGTGTATTGCGGACCAAAGCAAATGGGTTGATCACCTCGGGCAATTCCCCGTACCCGTCGAGGTCATTCCCATGGCGCGCAGTTACGTGGCCCGCGAAATTTTTAAACTCGGCGGTGAAGCCGTCTACCGCCAAGGCGTAGTCACCGACAATGGCAATGTCATTCTCGATGTACAGCGCTTACACCCCATTGCCGCGCCGAAGGCCCTGGAGGAAAAACTCAACAATATTACCGGGGTAGTCACCAACGGTTTATTCGCCCTGCGCCCGGCCAACTGCGTATTACTGAGCACCCCCGAGGGTGTTAAAACACTCAAACCCTCTGTCTGACGCCACAATATTTCCTCAACCAAAGAATATTTGCGCAACCAAAGATAGTGAAGAATACATGCAACTCACCGACGCCATTCACAGCCGTATTTCAGCGCGAGGCTTTCTCGATAAGCCCGTAGCCGAGTCCACCGTTCGACAGATACTCGACCTCGCCCGACACGCACCCTCGGGCAGCAATATGCAACCCTGGCAGGTACATTCCGTCAGCGGTAAACGCCTTGAGCGGGTGATTCAAGCCTCTCTCGCCTTTGCCGAACAAAACCCTATAGGCAGCCGCAAAAAAGAATTTCAAACCCCAGCTGAGAACTTTATTCAGCCCTACAAAGGGCGACGCTATGCCGTTGGCATGGGCTTGTACGACGCCCTTGGCATTGACCGTAAAGACAAGGTTCGACGCAACGAACAGCTCATGCAAAATTTTTATTTTTTCGGTGCGCCAGTGGGTTTGTTTTTTTCCATCCACCGCAGCCTGATGCCAGGCCAGCTGGGTGATATGGGTATATTTATGGGCAATGTCATGCTTGCCGCCCGGGAGTTTGACCTACACACTTGTGCCCAGGGATTTTGGCAAGATGTCCAGCCTGTACTTCACGACGTGCTCGGCATTTGTGAAGACTATTTTATCTTTAATGGCATGGCCCTCGGTTATATTGACCCCGAACACCCCGCCAACAGCCTCGTTAGCGGCCGTGAAGACCTTGACGTGTTTTGTCAGTTCGACGGTTTTGAACAATAAGGTCATAATCAAAAAACCAAGCGTACTGTGTTATCCGTACTCTTATTAACACGAGCATAACCTTAACAAGAGCACAACATGCACCAAGAAAGTTATCGTCTCATTATTGCCTGCCCCGACAAAGTCGGCATCGTCGCCGCCGTCAGTTCTTTTCTCGCCCAGGAAGGGGGGCTGATCACCGAGGCCAATCACTACCTCGACCCCGACTCGAGCTGGTTTTTTACCCGCCAGGTGATCGCGGCTCAGTCACTGCCCTACGGTGTGGATGAGTTGCGGGCGCGCTTTGCCCCATTGGCGGAAAAATTTGCCATGGAGTGGCGCATTACTGAAACCGCCCAGCCAAAGCGTGTCGCCTTACTAGCCAGCAAGCAGGCCCACTGCCTGTCAGATTTACTCTATCGCTGGCGCAGTAAAGAGCTGTCCTACGATATCACCGGGGTGATTTCGAATCACAACGATTTGCGCAGTTATGTTGAGTGGCACAGCTTGCCCTACCATCACGAACCCGTTACACCCGACACCAAGGCGGAACACTTCGCAAAAATTTTAGCCTTGCTCGATGACATGCAGCCCGATGTCATCGTGCTCGCCCGCTATATGCAAATTCTGCCACCTGAGATTTGCTCACTGTACGCCGGGCGTATTATTAATATTCACCACAGCTTTCTACCCGCATTTGCCGGTGCTCGCCCCTACCACCAGGCCGCTGAACGGGGCGTCAAATTGATTGGCGCCACCTGCCACTATGTCACTGACGAGTTGGACGCCGGCCCGATTATCGACCAGGATGTGGCACGTATCAGTCACCACGACAGCATCGATGAGATGGTCAGAATCGGCAAAGATGTTGAAAAAATGGTGCTAGCCAGAGGTTTACGCTATCACCTCGAAGACCGCGTTTTGGTACACGGCAATAAAACCATTGTCTTTGAATAGACCTTATTTAGAAAGTGCACGATGAGTAAAACAAGGATTGCAGCTTGAGCGAAGTACATAGCACCGACGTCGCCATTATTGGCGCCGGCCCCATTGGATTATTTAGCGTCTTTCAATGTGGCATGTTGAAAATGTCCTGCCATGTTATCGACGCCCTGCCCGCAACGGGAGGCCAGTGCACTGCCCTGTACCCAGAAAAACCAATATTTGATATTCCCGCTGCACCCAATATAAATGCACTCGACTTGATTGAGCGTCTGGAAAAACAAATCGAGCCTTTTAAGCCCGTCATCCACCTCGACCAGCAGGTCACCGAGCTGGAGAAAATTGACAAGCACTGGCACTTAAGTACATCCACGGGCCTGCAAATCCAGGCCCGCGCCATTATCATTGCCGCAGGTGCAGGTGCCTTCGGCCCCAACAAACCCCCGCTGGAAAATATAGAACAATTTGAAGGCAGCTCAGTGCACTACATGGTGCAAAAGCGTGAAGATTTTCGCGACCAGCGCATTGTCATCGCCGGGGGTGGGGATTCCGCCGTCGATTGGGCTTTGTCACTGGCCGATGTCGCCGCCAAGGTTTACGTTATCCATCGCCGCGATCGCTTTCGCGCCGCACCCGAAACAGTCGCGCAAATGAAGGCCTTGGCCGAGGCGGGCAAAATTGAGCTGGTGATTCCCTATCAACTGGCCTCACTGGAAGGCGAAGGTGACACACTCAAGACCGTGGTGGTGAAAACACTGGATGGCGACGAACGACGTCTTGAGGCTAAGCACCTGCTGTCGTTTTTTGGCCTCGCCACTAAGTTGGGGCCAATCAATAGCTGGGGGCTGGATATTCTCAACGGCCTTATTAAAGTCGAACCCACCACTTGTGCGACCAATATTGAAGGTATATTTGCCGTCGGCGATATTGCCGACTACCCCCACAAACTAAAACTGATTCTCAGTGGCTTTGCAGAGGCAGCACAAGCGGCCCACGCGGCCTATCGGGTGGTGAACCCGGGACAAGCACTGAACTTTGAACACTCGACAACTTCTGGCCTACCCACCATAGAAGTCGCCGATTGAGCCCTAAAGGACACGAATCACCACACCACTGACACACCTACGAGGAAACAAACCTGATGACAGCACTGACGTTTATCAAACCTGACGGTGAACAAGTCACCGTTGAAGCCACTAACGGTGCCACCGTCATGGAAGTTGCCAAAGAAAATGATATGCCCATGCTAGCGGCCTGCGGCGGTTCTTTGGCCTGTGCTACTTGCCACGTAATCGTCGACGACGCCTGGTACGACAAAACGGGTGAGCTATCGGAGGACGAGGAAGACCTCCTCGATACCGCTCACGACCTGACGCACACCTCACGCCTGTGCTGCCAGATAAAAGTCAGTGATGCGCTTGACGGTATGGTGATGACCCTACCGCCAATGGATTAAAGGGTCGGCATAATACCCGGCTTCTGGTGCCTTACGCGCCCACCCGGGTATTCTTTTACTCGCTTATCCACTATGCCTACACAGCACTATCACAGTAATTTCACAACTTTTCCCAGACTTATCCACAGCTCGCCGCAATGTACGCCCTAGCCCCCCAATCAAAACATTTAAAACAAGGCCAGCGGAGGTTCTTGCAGAGCGGCGTATTGCTCACGCAGTTCGAGAATATGCTCACCCCAATAGCGCTCGGTGTTGAACCAGGGAAAAGCGCGGGGAAAGGCCGGGTCACTCCAGCGCCGCGCCAACCAGGCGGCGTAATGCAACATACGCAGCGTGCGCAGGGGCTCGATAAGGCGCAGTTCTTTTGGCTGGAAGGAGAAGAACTCGTTATAGCCCTCAACCACTTCCGACAGCTGGGCCGTTTGCCGTGGCCGGTCACCGCACAGTAGCATCCATAAGTCCTGTACAGCCGGGGCCATACGCGCATCATCGAAATCGACGAAGTTGGCCGTGTCGTCACGCCAAAGAATATTGCCACCATGGCAGTCACCGTGACTGCGAATCAACGTCAGGTCGTTAACCTGGGCAAATTGCGCCTCTACCGCCTGTAACAAGTCAGTCGTTAAAGAAAGATAGGAGTCCTTGAGAGAGCCAGGAATAAATTGCTCGCCTATGAGTGCAACACTGGCGTGACCGTAATCGTCGATAGTTATGGCCGGGCGATGTTGAAAAGCTTTCACCGCACCAACGGCGTGGATGCGGCCCATTAAACGACCCAAGGTAAAGAGGTTGTCGAGGTCATCTAACTCGGGGGCATGCCCCCCACGGCGCTCAAACAGGGCAAAGAAAAAGTCGCCGAAAACAAACAGGCTTTCACCCGCCTCGTTGCGCCAGGGGGGTACTACGGGTAGCTCGTGTTCGACCAGCTCAAAGCAAAATTCATGTTCTTCACGAATTTGTGCCTCACTCCAGCGCTGGGGGCGATAGAACTTGGCGATCATCGGGGTCGCATCTTCTATGCCCACTTGGTAAACCCGGTTTTCATAACTGTTGAGGGGAAATAAACGCCCGTCACAATAGAAGCCAAGACTCTCCACGGCGTCGATCAAAAATCCCGGCGTCAGCGTATCAAAGGGGTGGGACACGTCCTTTTCGTCATCGCTAGAGTGCGTTTCATCTTCCCATTTATTCAATACTTATCCTCGCCACAACAGTGCCCTTGAAGAAAGGCGCTCATATATTTCGCGCCCTATTTTCAGGCACCCTTTTTTTAGGCTCCTTATTATCAAGCACTCGGTTGCGCCACGGGGGTCGAAGCCGAGAGGCTTTTTTCTTCGTCATTCATTTCCGCGTCGATGTCGTCAAACAGAGGGGTCGACAAATAGCGCTCCCCGGTATCGGGCAACATACATACGATATTGCTACCGGGTGCAGCAGATTCGGCGACTTTCAATGCTCCGGCCATGGTTGCCCCAGCAGAGATACCCACAAAAATACCCTCTTTAACAGCGAGTTCTCGTGACATGCTTAAGGCCTGTGGCCCGGGAATAGTCAGTACCTCATCGACCAGCTCACTGGCGACAGCGTCCTGAGTTAACTGGGAGATAAAATCCGGCGTCCAACCCTGCATGGGGTGGGGACTAAAACTGGCGTGGCTTTTATAGGTCGACTCACTCTCCCCTGCTTGCTGGGGCACGTGGCTACTCAACAAAGCGGCGCTTTCGGGCTCGCAAACCATAACCTTGGTCTGGGGGCTTTTTTCTCGCAACGCGCGGGCAACTCCTTTCAAAGTGCCGCCGGTGCCGTAACCAGACACCCAGTAGTCCAGCTGTTCATTTTCAAAACAGGCGAGAATTTCCGGTGCTGTAGTGCGCGAGTGCATATCGGCATTGGCTTCATTTTCAAACTGGCGACACAGAAACCAATCGTGGGTCTCGGCCAGCTCGACGGCTTTTGCCAGCATGCCACTACCCTTTTCAGCCGCCGGGGTGAGCACCACTTTAGCGCCGAGAAAACGCATCATTTTGCGCCGCTCAACACTAAAACTCTCGGCCATTGTCACCACCAGAGGGTAGCCTTTCTGCGCACACACCATGGCCAGGCCGATACCGGTATTGCCACTGGTGGCCTCGATGACCGTTTGCCCCGGTTTCAAAGCCCCCGTTTGCTCGGCGTGCTCAATAACCGCCAGCGCCAGCCGGTCTTTCACCGAGCCCATGGGATTGAAGGCTTCAATTTTGGCGTAGATATTCACGCCCTCTGGCCCCAGTTTATTGATTTTCACCAACGGCGTATTGCCAATGGTTTGAAGAATGTTTTGGTATTTTTTACCGCTTATCTCTGCCTTATCACTCATCATAATTCTCCTTTATATACGGCCTAATTCATAAAATTGAGCTAACCAGCTGCCGACTTTTTGAAACACAGCTAATAAAGTACGACAGAGCGAATACTTTCGCCCTGGTGCATCAAATCAAAAGCCTGATTAATATCGCTCAAGGGCATGGTGTGGGTAATCAAGTCATCAATATTGATTTTACCCTCCATATACCAGTCAACAATGGTGGGCACATCGGTGCGCCCCCTCGCTCCGCCAAAGGCAACCCCGTGCCAAGAACGCCCAGTGACCAATTGAAAGGGCCGTGTAGCAATTTCCTGCCCGGCACCGGCGACGCCAATAATGTAGGACTCACCCCAGCCTTTATGGCAACATTCCAATGCTTGGCGCATCACCTCGACATTGCCGATGCACTCAAAGCTGTAGTCGGCACCACCACCGCTTAAGTCGAGAATGGCCTCCACTACCTGCGGTGTCTGCTGCGGATTAATAAAATCGGTCATGCCGAATTTCTGCGCCAATGCCACTTTTGCCGGATTGGTATCGACGCCAATAATCTTGCCCGCACCAACCATGCGTGCGCCCTGCACCACATTCAGGCCAATACCACCAAGGCCAAAAACCACCACCGTAGAACCCGGCTTGACCTGTGCTTTAAAGACCACGGCACCGACCCCCGTGGTAACGCCGCAGCCAATGTAGCAAACCTTGTCAAAGGGTGCGTCTTCGCGGATTTTTGCCAGCGCGATTTCGGGTAGTACGGAATAATTGGAAAAGGAGGAGCAACCCATGTAATGGAGGATAGGCTGACCGTCGAGAGAGAAACGACTCTCGCCATCGGGCATCACCCCCCGACCCTGGGTTTCGCGTATCGCCTGGCAAAGATTAGTCTTGGGATGCAGACAAAAGTTACACTCACGGCACTCCGGCGTGTAGAGGGGAATCACATGGTCACCAGGTTTCAGGGAAGTCACACCAGCACCCACTTCGCGGACAATCCCCGCCCCCTCATGACCAAGAATGGCCGGAAACGCACCCTCGGGATCGTCTCCCGACAGGGTAAAAGCATCGGTGTGGCAAACCCCCGTTGCCTTCATTTCGACCAGTACTTCCCCGGCGCGGGGACCCGCCAAGTCCACCTCGAGAATTTCCAGTGATTGACCCGCTTTTAACGCCACCGCAGCCTGGCTTTTCATTTTCCGTTTTTCCTTGTTGCTACTTTCATACTGAAGCTCCTTACACAGGGCCCGAGTATACGTTAATCGCCAACAAGGTCAGCACAGTCAATGCAGACTAGGAAAAAATCACTATAAACACTCAAGCCAAGAAACGCGTGACACCAAACTAGCCTCAAGTCAGATCGTCAATGCCCCAATAAATAGACGCAATTATCGACCATTGATAATAATTTCCTTAATTTTAGCAACCAGTGGAAGAAGTTTAACCACAATCTGAGACGCTTTTTAACCCCAAAGGCCCCGCTAATAAGAATTTTGCAGCACTTTGCCGGCCAGATGGTCTATAGGTTTATTAAGCGACACCTTGGTAGCGGGTTAGCTAAGCTGCACTTTTCCCGCCAGTCATTACTGGCGTCGCTAGTCACGTCCTCTATTCACGCAAGGAGGGAAGGGAAATGTTCGAAACATTGAGTCAATACGGTCTATCAGACATGCATTTAATGCGCGACGACTGTGGGTTGCAGGCCATCATCGCCATTCACGACACCACCCTCGGCCCCGCTATCGGCGGTTGCCGCTACCTTCACTACCCTTGTGAACAAGCGGCCATCGAGGATGCCGCCCGCCTGGCTCAGGGCATGAGCTATAAAGCGGCCCTTGCGGGCCTGCCTTTTGGCGGCGGTAAATCCGTGATACTCAAACCAAAGGCCGAGATTGACCGAAAATTGCTGTTCACCAAAATGGGGGACTTTATTGCCTCATTACAGGGGCGCTATATTACCGCTCTAGACAGCGGCTCGACCCTCGATGATATGGATATTATGGCCACGCGCAGCCCTTACGTGAGCTCCAGCACCAAGATCGGTGATTGCAGCTTGTACACCGCAAAGGGCATTTACAGCGGTATCAAAGAGGCTTTTCAGGTGCGATTTGCCAGTGACTCACTGAAGCAGGCACGCGTCGCTATTCAAGGGCTGGGCCATGTCGGCATGGCGCTAGCGCAACGCTTACACCGCGCCGGAGCCACCTTGATTGTTAGCGACCTCGACCCTCGCAAAACCCAATGCGCCGCACAAAACTTTAATGCCGAGATCGTCATTGGCGAGGCAATCTACCAACAGGGCTGCGACGTCTTTGCGCCCTGTGGGCTGGGCGGCATTATCAACGCTGCGAGTATTCCTAACCTGCGTTGCGCCATTATCGCCGGTGCCGCCAATAATCAGCTCGCCAAAAACAGTGATGAACAGTTATTGCGCGATAGGGGCATTCTCTACGTGCCCGATTTTGCTATTAACGCAGGTGGCCTTATCTACGCATCCATGCGCTATGCAGGCGAGCAGCAAGCAGCGATCAATGAAAAGCTTCGCGGTATCGCTGCCACCATCCGTCAGTTACTCGCCGCTAACACCAATCCACAAGAGCGAGATCAGTCCCCGCTGCAAACTGCATTGTCACTGGCTAAACAGCGTATCGCTAATGGGCAAAACACAACCGCAAAGCCAACGCCTATTACGAGGCACGAACCACAGATCACCGTGACCGGATAAACCCAGCGCTTTGGGAGACACTTTATGCGCGGACGCCAACAGTTTTCCATTCATTTTTTGCAGTACCTCGACCCCGAGGGCACTCTCGACTTGCCTCTGCCCGAGTGGACCTCGGACGGGCCTCTGCTGGTGAGTATCTACGAAAATATGGTTCTGGCCCGCCTTCTCGACCAAAAGGCCGTGGCCCTGCAACGCACCGGGCAAATGGGCACCTACCCGTCTATTCTCGGGCAGGAGGCAATTAGCGTTTGTACTGGTCTGGCAATGGCTAAAGACGACGTGCTGGTGCCCTACTATCGCGACGCCCCGGCACAGATGATTCGCGGTATGTCAGCGGCAGAACTCTTTATGTACTGGGGGGGTGATGAGCGCGGTGGCAACTTGAATACCACTTCGCGAGATCTGCCCATTTGTGTACCCATCGCAACCCAGTTGACCCAAGCGGCTGGCGTCGCAACCGCGCTGAAAATCAAAGGCGAAGACAGTGTCGTGGTAACCAGCTGCGGCGATGGCGCCACGTCGAAGGGCGATTTTACGGAAGCCCTGAACCTTGCGGGAGTTTGGGATCTGCCGATTGTCTTTGTCATTAACAACAATCGCTGGGCGATTTCCGTGCCGCTGGCACAACAAACTCGCGCCCCGACACTGGCGCAGAAAGCGATTGCCGCTGGCATTGAGGGCATTCAGGTCGATGGCAACGATCCAATCGCCGTTTATGAGGTGATCAGTAAAGCCATTGAACGCGCCCGTCAGCATAAAACCCCCACCTTGATAGAAGCCCTGAGCTACCGTCTCAGTGACCACACCACTGCCGACGACGCCTCGCGCTACCGCGATGCCGAAGAACTCAAGGCCCACTGGCAAGAGGAACCCATCCATCGCTTTCAACAATTTTTGCACCAGCAGGGTCTGTGGGATAGGGAGCAGGAAAAAACCCTGCAGTCCCATTGCCAGCAAACCCTTGATCAAGCTGTTGAGCAGTATCTAGCAGCAGAGGAGGAACCCGCCACGGCGATTATTGACTATCTCCACGCTTTTTTACCCTACAGCCTGGAAGGCCAACGCAGTGCGATTCAACACAAGGATGCCTCTGTAAACACTGAGGGAGAGTCACGATGAATATGAGTTTTTCGACCAGCGATAGCTCAAACACAGACGGCGCGGGTGAACCGGATGAAAGCCCCAGCCCTGACATTGGCGGCGAAATACAGGCCGAAAACAAAGAATGCGTACTCGTCGAAGCCATCAATATGGCCTTGCACTACGAAATGGCCCATGACGAGAGCGTCGTTGTACTTGGCGAAGATGTCGCCACCAACGGTGGTGTGTTTCGCGCCACCATCGATTTAAAACAGACTTTTGGCGCCGCACGCGTGCTCGACACTCCCCTTGCCGAGGGCCTGATTGGCGGGCTCAGTATCGGCATGGCGACACAAGGTTTAAAGCCGGTGGCTGAAATTCAGTTTATGGGCTTTATGTTTGCCGCACTGGAACAGCTTATGTGCCACGCAGCGAGAATGCGCAACCGTACTCGCGGCCGCCTCGCCTGTCCTATGGTAGTACGCATGCCCTTCGGAGGCGGTATTCACGCCCCGGAGCATCACTCTGAAAGCACGGAGGCCCTGTTAGCACACACCCCTGGTCTGCGGGTAGTTATTCCCTCTTCACCCATCCGTGCCTACGGCTTGCTACTGGCCGCCATTCGCGATCCCGATCCGGTGATTTTTCTCGAGCCAAAACGCATTTACCGCGCCCAGGCCCAGCGCGTTTATAACGACGGTCAGGCACTGCCCCTGGATACCTGCTTTACCCTGCGTGAAGGTGAGGATATTACCTTAGTCAGCTGGGGCGCTTTAATCAGCGAGTGCAGCCAGGTTGCCGATCAAATGCTCAAGCAGGGAATAGCCGTAGAACTGATCGATGTCGCCACCGTCAGCCCTCTCGACATGGCGACTATTCTAGAGTCGGTAGCGAAAACTGGACGCTGTGTCATCGCCCACGAGGCGCCGAAAACCGGCGGCATTGGCGGCGAAATTGCCGCACAACTGGCCGAACACGCCTTACTCGACCTTAAAGCGCCGGTATTGCGGGTTGCTGGCTACGACACAGTCATGCCCTATGCTAAAAAAGAAGCCCTGTATTTACCCAGCACCGCACAGATCAGCAGCGCCATACAACAAGTGCTCAGCTTTGCATAAACATCGTGCTAAAACGCGAGAAAAGGATGGCCTATGAAGTTCTTTAAATTGCCCGATCTCGGCGAGGGCTTGCAGGAGGCGGAAATTATTGAGTGGAACGTGGCCGCCGGTGATACGGTCAACATCGACCAGTTATTAGTGACCGTAGAGACCGCCAAGGCGGTGGTGGAAATTCCCGCCCCTCAAGCAGGAGTGATTGCTGCCACCTTT
>JBFJYH010000064.1:0-13193 GCA_041622675.1 Porticoccaceae bacterium | reverse complement strand
GATACTTTGTAGGTATTATCATCAAATTTACCACCAGCATGTAGTACTGTCATGATAACTTCTGCAGCTGATACGCCTTCCTCGTGAATATCTACTGGGATTCCTCGTCCATTATCCGATACAGATACAGATTCATCGTGGTGGATTTTTACAGAAATTTCACTACAGTGGCCCGCTAATGCCTCATCGATCGAGTTATCAACGAGTTCAAAGACCATATGGTGTAGTCCAGTTCCATCGTCTGTATCACCGATATACATACCCGGCCTTTTTCTCACAGCATCCAGGCCTTTTAGCACCTTAATACTGGACGAATCATAGTCTTGTTCAGAGCTCATTGAGCTTCCCCTTTCAAATCTGACACTTTCTGCGAATTTATTTTGCCCTGTTCCACGTGAAACACAGCAAAATTTTTAAATTTTTCTTTCTCAAGCACATTCGTTATTGGTAAACAATCTGTCCCTGTTATGAATACCTGTGATTTTGCACGCTGTAATACAGTCATTAATCGCGTTAAATATTCATTATCTAACTCTGAGACGATGTCATCAAATAGGTAGATACATTGCTTATTTGTCAATTCTTGAAACATGTTCCCTTGACCGACGATTAATGCAGCAACTAAGGATTTAATCTGCCCTCGGGAAAGAACATCGCGTGCAGCAACGCCGTCAACAGTAATCCTAATATCAGCTTTATGGGGTCCAATATGCGTTGTACCTCGCATGGAATCTCTGCCATAAGATTGTTTAAGCCCTGTATTAAATTCAACTTTATCGTTCCACCCTGGGTAGAACTCCAGAGAGACATTAGGCAAAGCGGATAATCTGCCGATCAGGTTTACGAATAAGGGGCTGATACGTTCAAAATATTGTTTACGTAATTCAGTTAACTGTAGTGAAATACGAGTGAAGCTTTCATCCCACGAGCTTAATTCATTCACTGATATTTTATCATGCCGGAGCAGTTTGTTCCGCTGTTGCAAGCTACGCTGAAACTGTCCCCAAAGTAGCTTGAATTGCTGTTCCACGTGGAACACCCCCCAATCTAGAAAGCGGCGTCGCCCACTAGCCCCACCCTCTATGAGATGAAAACTTTGGCTATTCATAACAAGCAGCGGCATAGCATCTGCCAAAGAGGACGCAGTCGAAACTCTATGGCCGTTAACCTTGAATTGAAACGACCCTGTTCTTTCCCTAGAAACACCAATGGTGTGAACTGCAGGGGGGTGCGTGGTACTAAGCTCACCAAAAACCGTACACTGTCTTGCCTGATGACTGATAAGATTCTTGGCAAATCGTGAGCGAAAGGTACGACCGCGCCCTAATAGATAAATGGCCTCAAGAAGACTGGTTTTGCCACTACCATTGGCGCCAAACAAAATATTGACCCCCTCTATGGGAGACAAAGACACACTACTTATGTTTCTTATACCCTGTACATCAAGCCGGGTTAAATACACGAAATATAACTAGAAAAAGATTCAAAGACGCATTGGCATGATGACATAGGAAGAACCAGACTGATCAGCTGGATCTTGAATTAAAGCGCTGCTATTGGCGTCGGTAAGAATAAAAACCACCTCCTCACCAGTCAAAGTGTTGAGGACATCTAAAATGTAGTTAACGTTAAAGCCAACTTCAAGATCCAGGCCGGTATAACTCACAGCAACCTCTTCCTGAGCTTCTTCTTGCTCAGGGTTGTTAGCGACAATATTGAGTAGGTTCTGACTCAGTAAAAGACGCACGCCGCGATATTTCTCATTAGACAAAATAGCGGCTCTGCTAAAGGCATGGCGCAAGGCATCACGATCGCCTCGAATAAGCAAAGTACCCCCCTTAGGTAAAACCCTGTCGTAATCTGGGTAAGCCCCATCAACAAGCTTAGAGGTAAAATGAAAGTCTGAGCCACGTACACGTAAATGGGCATCACCCAAGGAAATTGTGACATTGCCTTCATCGACGAGAAGTCGGGACAGCTCAACCACCCCTTTTCTCGGTAGTATTGCCTGCGCTGAGGCACTGGCAACCTCATCAGGTAAATCAATGACACTAATGGCAAGTCGGTGACCGTCTGTAGCAACACCGTTGAGTTTGGAACCGTTTACTTGCCACAACATACCATTGAGGTAATAACGAACGTCCTGGTGCGCCATAGCAAAAGAGGTGCTGTCTATTAAGTGCTTAAGGCTTTTTGCCGGTAAAGAAAACTCAAAAGTGGCAACACCATCGTCGACATTAGGAAATTCTTCAGCGGGTAGCGTCGACAGTGTAAAACGACTGCGGCCGCTAGTAATAACAACACGGCCTTTGTCATTGGTACTAAACTTGATGTCCACTCCGTCAGGTAGGGAGCGGCAAATGTCGAGTAATTTTCGGGCAGGGACTGTTATCGCACCACTGGGCTCGGCGCCAATTTCGGATGCAGCCATACTGACGATTTCGACTTCCAGATCAGTTCCTGTGAGAGAGAGCTCCCCGTCTTTCAAGCTAATTAAAACATTGGCTAATATGGGCAGCGTCTGCCTGCGCTCAACCACTCCCACAACCATTTGTAACTGCTTAACAAACGTTTCTTTGCTAACACTGAACTTCATATTGGGCTCTCTATAACAGAAATAGTAAGTGCTTACTTACTATTAACTAGTCAATAAACGGGTTAATAATTTTATGTCTTCTCGCATCTCAGTGCTACTATCCTGCAGTTCTTTAACCTTTCGGCAGGCATGGAGGACGGTGGTATGGTCCCTGCCACCAAAGGCCTCACCGATCTCAGGTAAACTATGATTAGTTAACTGTTTCGCCATGGACATAGCCACCTGGCGAGGCCTCGCCACCGAGCGAGTACGGCGCTTAGAGAGCATATCTGACATTTTAATTTTGTAGTGTTCTGCCACTGTGCGCTGAATATTATCAATACTGACCATGCGATCTTGCAGAGCGAGTAAATCTTTCAAAGAGTCCCTAACCATGGGAACATCGATGTCTTTACCTGTGAAGTGAGCACTAGCTATCACTCGCTTTAAGGCACCCTCTAACTCCCTAACATTAGAACTGATGCGCTGGGCAATAAAGAAAGCCGCATCATGGGGTAGCTCAACCTGTAAGCTTTGTGCCTTTTCAATAAGAATAGCGACTCGGGTTTCAAGCTCGGGGGGCTCAACCGCAACCGTTAGGCCCCAGCCAAAACGCGACTTAAGTCTTTCTTCAAGACCATCTATTTCTTTGGGGTAGCGATCACAGGTGAGAATCATTTGGTGATCACCTTCAAGTAAGGCGTTGAATGTATGGAAAAACTCTTCCTGAGAGCGCTCCTTACCAGCAAAGAACTGGATATCGTCAATCAGCAAGGCATCAACTGAGCGATAAAAGCGCTTAAAATCGTTAATTGCATTGAGCTGAAGAGCCTTAACCATATCCGCGACAAACCTCTCTGAATGCAGATAGACTATCTTTGCATCAGGATTTCTATCCTTTAAAGCATTGCCAACGGCATGCATAAGGTGGGTTTTACCAAGGCCGACGCCACCATAAATAAATAGAGGGTTGTAAGAGCCACCCGGATTTTCAGAAATTTGCCGAGCAGCGGCAAGAGCTAACTGATTAGACTTACCTTCAATAAAGTTCTCGAAAAGAAACTCATTATTGAGACTATCTGGATGACCAATAACTTTACTAGCCCGCTCTTTGACTACAGACCCCGGCATTGGCCTATGCAGATTATTGGAGGGCCTAGGTTGCTGAGATCCCGTAGTAGGGTCTGTTGAATGACCAGCCACCGATTTGGATTTCAAGTCTCTCTGCACAAGCGTATCTGTATCGAGCCCTTTTTCTGGCTCGTCGCATATTGTCTCTGTTGTAGGAGCTTGTCGTACAAAATCAGGTATTGTGGCATTGACGCCGACTTCTACCGCTGTGTTGTTATGGCCAACTTCTGAGGCGAGTTCGTTTATACGGTCAAGAAATTTGTCAACCACCCAATCCTTGACAAAGCGATTCGGTGCAATCAGGCGAATCGTTTGATCAGCAGATAGCGTGTCAATTTGCAGAGGCTTAATCCAGGTATTAAACTGCTGAGCAGGTAACTCCGCTTGCAAATGCCCTAAACAATGCTGCCAAATTACCTCAGCCAAGCCACTTCTCCATAGATTATAATTAGCTGATTGCTAACGTCTATTTATAACGAAAGTTTGTTTGATTATTTTGAGAACAGTAAGTCTAAGAGTTATAGCTTAAGTTATCCACATATTTCTAATAATTTTTTTTGACCCAACAAAACACAATAAGAGTTACAAATCAACAACTTATAAAACACCACGGGAAATTAAAAGCAAAGACCCACGCTATCACCAAAAGCAAAAAATGAGCCTTTTGTGGACAAGTTGTGGGTATTTTATTGGTAACACATGAACATCAGCTATTGTGCTGCTAACTACGTATGCTGGTTAACAAAAGTAGTTAACGAGGTGTGGCCATAAAATAGGAATCGGGGATGTCTATTTGCCGACACAAAAGCTTGAGAAAATTTCACCAAGTAGATCATCACTTGTAAAATCACCAGTGATACTACCGAGTACTTGCTGAGCTTGCTTTAAATCTTCTGCAATCAGCTCACCCGCACCAACAGACAGAAGTTGCTGTAAAGCTAGGGTTATACAGGACTGGGTTTTCTCTAAGGCACTGATGTGACGACGACGCGCTGAAAAAAGCCCTTCGCCTGCACTAACGTAACCAGCGCATTCCTTTAGGTGCTGCTTTAACTCAGTTAGCCCCAGACCTGTCTTGGCCGAAATTTCAATCACCGGCTGTTTCATTGACTGAGACAGAAAACCTGGGTAGTCGGGACTGTCTATTTTATTCAGTACGAACGTAACGTTTTCTCCTAGGCTTAAAGCGCTGTCAACCTGAGAGAGAAAATCACTATCAGACAAGTCGAATGGCTGGGAGGCATCGATTAAAAACAAAATTTGATCGGCTCGCTTCATTTCATCTTCGGCGCGCTCTATACCTTTGCGCTCAACAGTATCTTGCGTAACACGCAACCCTGCGGTATCAATAATGTGTAAAGGCATGCCGTCAATGGTGATTTGCTCGCGCAGTACGTCACGGGTTGTTCCTGGGACATCGGTGACAATCGCTGTATCTAAACCAGACAGTGCGTTAAGCAAACTGGACTTTCCCGCATTAGGTTTTCCGGCAATAACGACCGAAATCCCCTCTCTTAATAAAGCACCCTGTGTGACATTCGCTAACAGCGCTTGAAGTTGATCATCAATACCACGCAAACCAGACTCAACTTTGCCATCGGAGAGAAAATCAATTTCCTCTTCGGGAAAATCGATTGCCGCCTCAACATAAACACGAAGGCGAATAAGGTTTTCTAGAAGCTGACTAACCCGACGCGAAAACTGACCTTGCAATGTTTTAATTGCACCGCGAGCTGCCTGCTCACTGCCAGCATTAATTAGATCAGCCACAGCTTCAACTTGAGTAAGATCCATTTTCCCATTGAGAAAAGCGCGCTCTGAAAACTCTCCGGGGCGAGCCTGGCGAGCACCGAGTTCTATAGCGCGGCGCAATAGGCAATCCATAACAACGGGGCCGCCATGACCCTGAAGCTCGAGTATGTGCTCACCACTATAAGAATCTGGCGCAGGGAAATAGAGAACAATCCCCCTGTCTAAGGGCTCACCACCAGCAGAAAGAAAGGGTTGATAATGCGCGTAACGGGGAGTTGGCGTAAAACCTAGTAGACCCTCGAAAAAGGGCTCTAGATTATTTCCAGACAAACGGACAATACCCACCCCACCGCGCCCGGGTGGAGTGATCAGGGCTGCAATAACATCGTTGCTATTCACAAGCATCTTGAAAGGGGCTCAAGCAGCAATGATGCAGTAAAACTACTCGCGTATTATTTTTCGAGTTATGGTCCACTGCTGAGCAATCGATAATATGCTGTTGACCGTCCAATAAAGCACCAGACCAGCGGGGAAAAACATGAAGAAGAAACTGAAAGCCACGGGCATAAAGCGCATAACTTTGGCTTGCATAGGGTCGGGTGGTGCAGGCTGTAACGTTTGCAATACATACATACTAATACCGTTAAGAACGGGTAGAACGTAGTAGGGATCTTTTTGCGACAGGTCTGTTAGCCAGAGGATAAAGGGCGCGTGCCGTAATTCGACACTTTCATTGAGCACCCAATACAAGGCAATAAATACCGGCATTTGAATCAACATGGGTAAACACCCACCCATGGGGTTGACCTTCTCTTTCTTATAAAAGGCCATCATTTCTTGGGACATTTTCTGTCGGTCATCCCCGTAGAGCTCTTTTAATCGAGCCATTTCGGGTTGCAGTTTGCGCATCCTCGCCATGGATTTATAGCTAGCTGCAGAAAGGGGGAAAAAGAGTAGCTTGACAACAAAAGTCAGAAAAATAATCGACCAACCCCAGTTGCCCACCAAACCGTGGAACATGGTCAAGCCATAAAACAAAGGTTTAGCTATCCACCACAACCAACCATAATCAATAGTTAAATCGAGGTAAGGAGAAATTTCCTCCATGCGATATTGGTCTTTAGGTCCAACGTAAAATGCGGCACGCAATTCACCCGTATCTCCAGCACCAACCTCGACCGCAGCGCTGGTAAACCCCATAGTGTAAAGATCTTTACTGCCCAACTTACGCAGGCGGTAACTATTATTCACGTTTTGATCAGGTATCCAAGCACTGACAAAATAGTGCTGCACCATGGCTACCCAGCCACCTAACTTCTCGGCTTTGAAAGCACCTTCATTCATATCCGCGAAGTCAAACTTCTTATACTTATCTTGCTCTGTAGTGAGCGCGGCCCCTAAGTAGGCGTTAGGCGCCATAGTATTATTAACATTCGGGTTGTGAGAGTCGCGCTGTATTTGTCCAAATAGATGGGCCTGCCACTGCTCATTACTATTATTTTCAACGAGATAGACGACATCGACTAAATAATCATCGCGCTTAAATATAAAGCGTTTCACCAACGTAACCTCACCCTGCTTAAGGTGAAGGTCGACGGTGATTTGCGCTTCGCCTTCAGACAGCTCGTAATGGGTTTTAGACACGGAGAAGCGGGGTCTACCATCAGCAGTATCGGTACCATTGCGGCCAATCAAACCACTTTGAGCAATATACGTTTGACTTTGGGTGCGGTTGAGCATGACGAATGGATCAGCCCCAGGCTCTTGAGATACAAGGTGTTGAGGAAGAGCAACACGAACAATATCCCCACCCAACGTATCAATTGTCACCTCTAGCACATCGCTAGCAACCGTGACTAAGCGCGTATCAGCAATTGAGTTTTGTTTGACTGCAACCTCATCGGCATTTTGTACCAACTGAGGAATATCAGAAGTGTCGCTCTGTTGAACCTCTGGCGCTAAAACACGCTCTTCGGGCAAAGGGGGTATTAAGACAGTCTCTTGGCTGGTTTCAGGAATCACCGGGGCATGGGCTTCCTGAAATTCATTCCAGCGGATGAATAGAAGTCCGAAAACAAGGACTATCGCTGCGATCAAGGCACTGCGTTGCCAATCCATTACTAATAAGGCTCCGGGTTTTGTCGAGGAGATTTGTTTAAACGCTTATCGGGCACAGGATCTAATCCACCCGAATGGAAGGGTTGGCACTTGCAAATACGCTTGACGGAAAGCAGGCTACCATACAGGCAACCGTGTGTTTGCAAGGCCTCTACTGTATATTCAGAGCAAGACGGATGAAAACGACAATTACTGCCCAGTAAAGGGCTTACCAAATATTGATAAAGCTTGACAAGAAAGACCAAAGATTTCGCAATCATGCCCTCTTTACCTTGCCCATTTGCAGGTGTAGCTTGCGCCAAGACTGTAGCAACACCTTTTGCTGCTCTGCTGGCTCGAGCTTATCCAGCCCTCTGCGGGCTAAAAAAATAATATCTAGTGTGACTAAAGATTGTTGGTTGAGGCGAAAACTATCACGCACTACTCGCTTAATACGATTGCGCTTAACGGCCAAACGAATATTTTTTTTCGCCACAATGAGGCCTAGACGTGCTTCTTTTAAGCCATTGGGTCGAGCTAACATGAGTAAGTTTCGATGCGAAACCCGATACGGTGAATCGTCAAATACAGCCTTGTAAGCGGCCTTAGTTAGTAGCCGCTTACTTCTGCCAAAACCCTCGCTGGGCGTGGCAGTCACCTAACAATCCGGTTTCAGGCAGCCAAGCGCTTACGGCCGCGAGCCCGACGGCGATTGATCAACGCACGACCATTTTTGGTTGCCATACGCGAACGGAAACCATGGGTTCTTTTACGCTTGAGGACACTGGGTTGAAATGTTCTTTTCATAGCTATTAATCCGTTTCCCCGGGTTGTTAGCGCAAAACTAACAACAACATTGCCGGTTCTGAATGTGTTTAAGGGCCGGCGATTCTATAGAAAAACCCATTCTGTAGCAACGGTTTAAATAACTATCGGGAAAAACAGAAATAAAGTCTAGCAAAACACTAATGGCGGTGATAACCCCTGCATAAAAACTGAGTAAGACTTGAATAAACAGGGGATAATTTTGTGGATAAGTTGCCAATAGAGTGATTTGTGTATAAAGGCCACTTTTGTTAACAACTTACCAAAATGCTATGGGTAGGCTGAACAACTTTTATACCGTAACTATTACAATCGCCAAAGCGAGTGAAAACGGGGCTTTTAGTGACTTAATCACATTATCTCCCGCCCTTAGTAATAATAACTATATCTATCTTATTTATAAGAACATAAGTAATAAAGTTATTATGAATATTATGGAAAAGTGGATTGTTTTTTAATTTGATCCTTACTGATAGGCTTAACTCGCTTTATAAAGGTGCTTGTCTTCGCGCAACCGGTTCTATCCCTATGCTCATCGTTTCCCGCAAAGGCGGTGAACGGATGAATACTGACACTTGCTCGATATTTGACGGTAGGTTTTACAATTCTCTTGCTATAATGGCGGGCTAACGGCACATTTTGCTCACACTCTGTATTTAGAAACCTATGTCCGAAACTCAACTATTTGATGTCATTGTGATTGGCGGTGGTCACGCGGGTACTGAGGCTTGTCTGGCGGCCGCGCGTATGGGCTGTAAAACCCTCTTGCTTAGCCACAATATTGAAACCCTTGGCCAGATGTCCTGTAATCCGGCGATTGGAGGCATTGGTAAAAGCCATTTGGTGAGAGAAGTCGATGCTCTCGGTGGCATCATGGCGCAGGCGGCTGATGAAGCCGGTATTCAGTTTCGTGTTCTCAATGCCCGAAAGGGCCCGGCGGTACGGGCAACCCGTGTTCAGGCTGATCGTGCGCTGTACAAAGCAGCGGTACGCTCCGCGCTCGAGAGTCAAGAAAACCTGCTGATTTTTCAGCAAGCCGTAGACGATGTGATTACCGAAGGCGACAAGGTTACCGGCGTTGTAACCGAGTCCGGCCTAAAGTTCTTTGCCCCTTCTGTCGTGCTGACCACGGGTACTTTTTTGGCTGGTAAAATTCACGTCGGTATGGAGAACCATGCTGGCGGTCGAGCAGGTGAGCCCCCGGCACAAACACTCGCCCAACGCCTGCGAGAAATGCCCTTTCGCGTCGACCGCTTAAAAACGGGCACTCCACCTCGCGTGGATGCACGCACCGTCGATTTTTCAGGTTTGCAGGAACAGTGGGGGGATGAGCCCCGGCCGGTGATGTCTTTTCTAGGTAGTGCCAACCAACATCCCCGCCAAGTGTGCTGCTGGATTACCCATACTAGTGAAAAGACCCACGATATTATTCGTAATGGCATGGATAGATCACCGCTGTATACAGGTGTTATTGATGGCGTTGGTCCGCGTTATTGCCCCTCGATTGAAGATAAAATCGTGCGTTTTGCCGATAAATCCAGCCATCAGGTTTTTATTGAACCAGAGGGCTTGAGCACCTACGAACTTTATCCCAACGGGATATCAACCAGCTTACCCTACGATGTGCAGCTTGAACTCTTACACTCGATCAAAGGGTTTGAAAACGCCCATATCACTCGTCCTGGCTACGCTATTGAGTACGATTACTTTAACCCTCAGGATTTGCAGTATTCCCTTGAAACCCGACACGTGAAAGGTCTATTTTTTGCTGGACAGATTAACGGCACCACCGGCTATGAAGAAGCGGCTGCACAAGGGTTGTTAGCTGGCATTAACGCTGCCTTAAAGGTGAAAGGCGAGCAAGCTTGGTGTCCGCGCCGAGATGAAGCCTATTTGGGTGTTTTGGTCGATGATTTGATTACTATGGGTACTCGCGAACCCTACCGTATGTTTACCAGTCGTGCGGAATATCGCCTCTTATTGCGTGAAGACAATGCCGATGAGCGCTTAACCGAAAAAGGTCGAGAACTCGGGTTAGTGGGGGATGAGCGTTGGCGTCATTTCAGTGATAAGCGCGAAGCTATTGCCATTGAAAATAAAAGAATGGCCAGCACTTGGGTGCAACCCGGGAGTAGAGAAGCTATCGCGTTGGAAGTCTTTATTGAAAAGCCGCTCACACATGAGTACAACTTGGCTGAGTTGATTAAGCGCCCAGAACTGGATTATCAAAAAATCGCCTCAATATGCA
Organism: Porticoccaceae bacterium; assembly: GCA_041622675.1. GTDB lineage: Bacteria > Pseudomonadota > Gammaproteobacteria > Pseudomonadales > Porticoccaceae > Reddybacter. The sequence continues at coordinate 2,565 of JBFJYH010000064.1, read as the reverse complement.
ATGGTCGCGATATACCTGTCGTCGATTTACAAGTGGCCCAACAAATTGAAATACATGCCAAGTACAGTGGCTACATTGAACGTCAGCGGGACGATATAGAGCGCTTGAGGCGCCATGAAAACACAGTTATCCCCGAGGATTTTGATTATTCAGACGTTAAGGGCTTGTCCAATGAGGTTAAACAAAAATTGAATGAGGCTCGGCCTACTACATTGGCGCGGGCAGCGCGCACCCAGGGTGTGACTCCAGCGGCAGTGTCTCTATTGCTGATTTATCTAAAAAAGAGAGCCGTTGCGGCTGAAAATTTTGCCTAAGTTGCGGGGTGATGTTCCTGTCAGTCAACTTGATAGGGTGCTGCAACAAGGTATATCTGCCCTAGGTTTGCAGGTTGAAGACACGGCGAGAGTGGCATTGCTACAATATATCGGTTTATTAGACCGTTGGAACAAAGCTTATAATCTGACGTCGATAAAAGATCCACTGCAAATGGTCAGTTATCATTTGCTCGATAGTCTCAGTATTGGCTCCCATTTGCAGGGGCAGTCATTTATTGATGTCGGCACAGGAGCTGGTCTCCCGGGTATTCCTCTGGCTGTCACTTACCCCGATAAAGCCTTCAGTCTGCTCGATAGTAATGGCAAAAGAATACGCTTTTTATTTCAGATAAAATCTGCGCTGCAACTGGCGAATGTTACAGAAATGCAGGCGCGTGTTGAGCAGCACACGCCCGAGCAGTGTTATGACGGTGTTATCAGTCGCGCCTTCGCTTCGTTAGCAGATATGATTGCAGGCTGCGCGCATTTACTCCCATCGGGAGGTTATTTTTATGCCATGAAGGGGCGATACCCTGATAAAGAGTTGAGCGAGCTGCCGAAAGGCTATAAGGTCGAGCAGGCTCTTGAGCTAGTTGTGCCTACTTTGGATCAACAACGTCATCTTATCATCATCAAAAAACCATAAATAAAGGTTAAGTTTTGACTTCCACCTATGCGATAGCTAATCAGAAAGGCGGTGTTGGTAAAACCACGACCAGTATTAATCTTGCCGCGGCATTAGCTCACTTAGGCAAAAAGGTGCTCTTGGTTGATCTCGATCCTCAGGGTAATGCAACCACAGGTAGTGGTGTGGAAAAGGATCAACTAAAAACCACGATTTATAATGTATTGACTGGGCGCTGCAGCGCAGATGAAGCCATTATCTCCTGCCCAGAAGCAGGTTTTGATCTAATTCCCGCTAACGGTGATTTAACAGCGGCAGAAGTTGAGTTAATGCAAATTTCTGGGCGGGAAAAGCGCTTAAAAAGTGCTTTTCAAAGTCTCAATGATCGCTACCATTTTATTATTTTAGATTGTCCACCGGCTTTAAGTATGCTGACCATCAATGCATTCGTTGCCAGCAACCACGTCATTATACCTATGCAGTGTGAATACTATGCGCTGGAGGGGTTGTCGGCGTTAGTTAATACCATTGCAAAAGTGGGGAAACTGCTCAACCCCGCACTGAGAGTGGAAGGTATTTTGCGCACCATGTATGACCCGCGAAATAGTTTAACCACTGATGTTTCAAATCAGCTACATAGTCACTTTGCCGACCGGGTTTATCAGTCAGTAATACCGAGAAATGTGCGCCTGGCTGAAGCACCGAGTTATGGTCAGCCAATATTGCAATACGATCGAAGTTCAAAAGGGGCAGCCGCTTATTTGGGTATGGCCAGCGAATTACTACGTCGTAGCTCTCGAAGAACAGAGAGTGCGCGCGACAGCAAGACAGCGGATAAATTATGAGTGGCAAGAAAAAAGGGTTGGGTAAAGGACTAGATGCCTTGTTGGGCGGTGAGCTGGGTGCGCCTGTCGCCCAAGATCAAGCCGAGGAGAGCCCGAAAGAAGTTCGCGCTCAGGGTTTAAAAGAGTTACCGGTAGAGTTTTTACACCGTGGCCAGTACCAGCCGCGCAAAGATATGAATCCAGCAGCATTGGATGAATTGGCTGAATCAATACGACGCCAGGGCATTATGCAACCGATTATCGTGCGACCTTTGGCGCAGGATAGTTATGAAATTATTGCTGGTGAGCGTCGTTGGCGAGCCGCGCAATTAGCAGGTTTAGCGGCTGTGCCTGTTATCATTAAAGCAATTTCTGATGAGGATGCCATTGCGCTGGCACTAATAGAAAATATTCAGCGTGAAGACCTCAATGCAATGGAAGAGGCCCTTGCTCTAGCTCGCTTGCAGCAGGAGTTTGGTTATACACAGACCGAGGTGGCCGAAGCTGTCGGCAAACCTCGATCAACGGTGGCTAATTTAATACGCCTCACAGCTTTAGAACCAGAAGTGGCGCTATTGCTGGAGCGAGGTGATATCGATATGGGGCATGGTCGAGCCCTTTTGGGGTTGGAAGGGGCGAGCCAGCTTGAAGTGGCAAGAATTGTTGTTGGCAAAGGACTGTCAGTGCGTCAAACAGAAGCCTTGATTCGGCAATGGCAAACACAGCAAAAAAAACCTACCGGCCCAACGAGCAAGAGCCCAGACATTCAGCGTCTTGAGCAAAAACTCTCAGATCAATTAGG
>JBFJYH010000063.1:0-13310 GCA_041622675.1 Porticoccaceae bacterium | reverse complement strand
GGCGACAAACCCTCAATATGATCGATGTCTGGCTTTTCCATCATCGACAAAAACTGCCGGGCGTAGGCCGACAGTGACTCAACATAGCGTCGCTGGCCCTCGGCGTAGAGTGTGTCAAACGCGAGGGAAGACTTGCCCGACCCCGACAGGCCCGTGATCACTACCAGCTTGTCGCGGGGTATATCAAGATCGATGTTTTTCAGATTGTGGGTTCGCGCACCGCGCAGTTTAATTGATTTCATGTTTGAGCTGAGTGACCGGGCAAACGAGGCATTATAGAACTATGGGCATGCCGTGTGTTGTTACTTCTGTTGGAAGTTTCTGCAAGCCTTGCACTCCCTAGGGTGTGGCCTTCATCCGCTTTGATTGTTAGTTCTTCATCACTGAGATTCATGCTATCCTGCGCGGCTAAAATTCAGCGCTTTAAATGACCAGAACTCTCGTGCCTTAAGCGACGCCAAGCCCCTATGAAATTAAAAAACAAAATTAAGTCTGATCTGGAGGCTGCGCTCTACCAGTGCCGGCACTCCTTTATATCGGCGGCTATTTTCAGTTTGTTTATCAATCTGTTAATGCTGGTACCGGTGATTTATATGTTGCAGCTTTATGATAGGGTTCTGCCCAGTGGTAGCATGTCGACACTGATTATGCTGACAGTGATCACGATGTTCTTGTTTGTCACCCTGGGCGGCCTGGAGTGGGTGCGCTCGCAAATTCTGGTCAAGGTCAGCTCACGTCTTGAAACACTCTTAAATGAGCGACTATACGGAATTGCTTTTAAGCAATCGCTTTACACCGGTGGGCAAAAGGCGAGCTCTCAGCCCCTCGATGACCTGACCTCATTGCGCCAGTTTATGACTGGCAATGGCTTGTTTGCTTTTTTTGATGCACCTTGGATCCCAATTTATATCGGAGTGATGTTCCTGTTTCACCCTTGGATCGGTTGGATGGCGGTTATCACGGCCTGTATTTTGATCGCAATTGCGATCATTAACGAAAAGGTCACCAGTGGTGCGTTGGCCGAGGCCAATGGTGTGGCATTGGGGAATCGAGCGCGACTCAATAAAAACTTGGTGAATGCTGAGGTCATTGAATCCATGGGTATGCTGGCTAATATGCGCTCCCGTTGGAAGGCTAACAATGAAAAAGTTCTGGTGATGCAGGCGAGCGCTAGCTCCAATGCCGCGTTGTTAACCTCCTTGTCAAAAGTGTTGCGTATCGCCTCACAATCACTGATTTTAGGTCTCGGTGCCTACCTCGCTATTGAGCGCGAAATTTCGCCGGGATCGATGATTGCAGGCTCCATCCTGTTGGGGCGGGCGCTGGCGCCAATAGATCAAATGATTGCGGGCTGGAAAGGTTTTATTACCGCCCGTGGCCAATTTTCACGGCTCAATGAACTGCTGGGTAAAATTCCCGCAGACAAAGAGACCATGTCTCTACCGGCACCCCTTGGTAGTCTCAGTGCTGAAAATGCTGTGGTCGCCCCCCCGGGTTCTAAGACCGCTGTGTTGAAAAATCTGGGTTTTTCTATTGGCGCCGGTTCGGCGGTGGGAGTGATTGGCCCAAGTGGTGCAGGCAAGTCAACGCTGGCCAGGGCTCTACTGGGTATTTGGCCAGCGATGAGCGGTAAAATTCGCCTCGACGGTGCCGATGTGTTTACCTGGGATCGCGAAGAACTTGGGCCATATATAGGCTATCTGCCTCAGGATGTGGAGCTTTTTGAAGGCACTATTAGTGAAAATATTGCCCGCTTTGGCGAACTCGATGCCGAACTCGTGGTTGCCGCGAGCAAGGCCGCCGATGTACACGAGATGATTCTGCACTTGCCCGAGGGTTACGATACAGTGATTGGTGCCGGGGGGGGGACTCTATCGGGTGGCCAGCGCCAGAGAATCGGTTTGGCAAGGGCGCTCTATGGTCAGCCCGTGTTGGTGGTGCTTGATGAGCCTAATTCCAACCTCGATGATGTCGGCGAGGCGGCATTGGCAAGAGCTATTCTTGCTCTCAAGGAAAGGCAGGTGACGGTCATCGTCATTACCCATCGAACAAGTGTTTTGGGTGCTGTGGACTACCTTATGCTATTGAAAGAGGGCCAAATTGCCGCCTTTGATCGACGTGATAAGGTGTTAGCGCAACTGACTCAGGCTCAGCAAACACAGCCTCCAGCCGTTCCTTCTGCTCCAAGCAGTCTCGGGGAGGGATGACTACGATGGCAACTGAGGTGAGTGTGAAGGAAAATACTGTTATGCCGATGAGTCTGCCAGAGACGAATCAAGTGAATACCGATGATGTCCCTTTTCGGCGCATTGGCTGGGTAATCTTGTTGATAACCTTTGTCGTGTTTGGCCTCTGGGCAGCTTTGGCACCGTTGGATGGTGCGGCGTTGGCACCGGGTGTCGTGGTGGTGCAATCGCACCGCAAAACGGTGCAACATCTCGAGGGTGGCATCGTTAAGCGTTTGTTAGTCCGAGAGGGTGATACTGTGAGCCGTGGGGACGTTCTGCTCGAGCTCGACGATACCCAAAGTGCTGCTGAAATGGGTATTGTTCAGGGTCAGCTGGTTAGCGCCCGTGCCCTTGAGGCACGTCTCGTCGCCGAGCGTGATGGTGAGCCTGAAGTCACCTATGACCTGGCGTGGAAGGGGTCGAGTGACGCACATATTAGAGACACCGTACGAGGGCAGAATCAAATTTTCCTAGCGCGCAAAAATGCACACGATGGCGAGCGGGCCGTTCTCGAACAGCGCATAGGGCAATTGCATTCCCAGCAAGCGGGCTTGACACAGTTGAAAAAAAGTAAGCAGACACTGGTAGCTTCCTATCGGGAAGAGATTGCCGATCTTGCTGAGTTACTTAAAGATGGCTTTGCCGATAAACGCCGGCTGCGAGAATTTGAGAGAAGCTACGCCCAAGGTTTGGGTGATATTGCGGATCTCAGTGCGCGCATTGCGGCTATTAATATCAAGGTGGGAGAAACCCAGCTGCAGGCCCTGCAAATCGATAAAGAGTTTCAGCACGAAGTGGCCAGTGCGTTGGAGGAAGTTCAAGGTACGATCTTTGAATTACGCGAAAAAATGCAGGTGTTGAATGACCGTGTTCGCCGTGCGCAAGTTATCGCGCCCGTCGATGGCATGGTCGTGGGCCTCTCCGTTCATACTGAGGGGGGAGTGATAGCCTCTGGCAGCCCAATACTCGATATTGTGCCGTTTGGAGAAAGCTTGATGGTTGAAGCCCAGGTACAGCCGCTGGATATCGATCGGGTGAAACTCGGCATGAGAGCTGAAGTGCGTTTTAGCGCTTTTGCTCGGTCTACCACGCCCGTGTTTGAGGGTGAGGTTCTCACCTTGTCGGCAGACCGCTTACTTGATGATGTGACGGGTCAGCCCTATTTTTTGGCGAGGATTACCCTGACTTCGGAGAGTCAGCAGAGTTTTGACGAGCTTGAGGGCCTTTACCTGATCCCCGGTATGCCGGCAGAAGTCTTAATTAAGACGGGAGATCGCACGCTGTTGAATTACCTAGCTCAGCCCTTTAGTAATATGTTTGCCCGTTCGTTTATTGAGGACTGATGTCAGATGATATTGCGCTACTTGCTACTTACAACTTTGTGGGGACTCTTCCCGTCCTATGCATTGAGTGATGACCTGCTCAGCGTCTATCGGGCAGCGGTAGCGGGAGATCCACGCTTGAAGTTAGCTCAGTCAAGGCTGGGTATTGGCATGGCGCGTCAACAACAAGCAGCCGGCAGCCTGCTTCCTCAGTTGCATGGCGGTGGTTCTTTTTCCGAAAACCGACAAGACTTGGAGCAGGGCGCGCTAAGCAACGGTAGTCGTGAGAGCTTTTCCGGTGAAAAGTATAATCTGGTGCTGAGCCAGAGCTTGTTCGATATGCCTAAGTACTACTATTGGCAGAGTCAGAAAAAACTGGGTTTGCAATATGCTGCAGAGCAGGTAGATGTGAAACAGCAATTAATGTTAGACGTGGTCATTGGCTATTTTGCCGTGCTCGAGGCGAAGGATGCCCTCGAACTAGTGGGCCATGAAATAGTTGCCACCGAGCGTTTATTGCAACAGGTTGAAGTTCTCTATGAAAAGCAACTAGCTCGAATTACAGACTTGCTCGATGTCAGGGCCAATTACGACATGCTTCTAGCCGATCGGGTTTTGGCTGAAAGTCAGTTAGCCATAACTCGAGAACAGCTTCAGGAATTGACCGGTAGTGTTGTCGGCGAGTTGCAACCTCTGCGCAGTGAGGTCGTCTTCACGAGCATAGAAGAGTCTCTAGGGCAGTGGGTCCAGAAAGTTGCCGCTAAAAACCCTGCACTGGCAGGCTTGAACAATGCGATCGCTGCTGAAAGCTATAGTTTGAAAGAGAAGAAAGCGAATCGTCTCCCGGTGGTTGATTTACAAGTTAGCCACCAAAAGAGTGACATTGGCTATGAAAACTCTTCCCGCCCCCAAACCACGACCGATTATGTCGGTGTCAATGTCAACGTTCCGCTCTTTACCAGCGGCGTGAATGCCGGGCGTATTGACGAAGCGGAGCAACGGCTTGAAATGGCTCACTATGGTTACGAAACCGAATATCGTGCGCTGATCAAAGAAGTGCGTGACGCTCTATTACAGGCCAATGCCAATGTCAGGCGCATTGAAGCGACGAAGAAAGCCCTGGATTCTGCACTCAAGGCTTACGATGCGATGGAGAAGGGTTTTAGCCTCGGGGCATCGACCAGTGCCGATGTTCTCGATGCCCAACGCAATGTCTTCCGCACGCGCAAGGACTTAAATCAAGCGCGCTATAGCTACGTGCTCAACCGTACCCGGCTGTTCAAGGCCAGCGGCCTGGTGAGTCTCAGTGAATTGGAACAAATTAACCAATGGTTGGTGGCTCAGTAAAACACTTGTGTGATTGCTGTGTGGTTGGGTGTGTTGTGTCGATCAAATGTCGAATTACTACGGGTGACAGAGGAGTTGTTGATGGGCTGTATCCGGGCGCGTAGGCCTCTCCAAAGTAGAGGCGCACTGTGACTTCTAAGCCCGAGCACCCGGTCACATTACTGGTTGACGTTAGCTGTCTGACCGGGCCACTGAGTGGTATTGGCCGCTATACCTTAGAAATTCTCTCCCAATTGGCAGAGCGTACCGAGCAGGTTCAGTTGCGAGCCTATGATGACTTGCGCCACTACGGGCCAGAGGCGCTGCGTCACTATTTATCAATACTGAACGGCCCTGAGCAATCTTTCCCGAAAAACTCAGCGGCGTTTGAACGGCGAACCTTATCGCTGGCGAAAAAAGTGATTAGGCGTATTCCCGGGGCGCGAAGGTTGAGAGCGAGTTTGCAAGATAGGCGTATTAGCAGTGCTTTGGGACAATCCCCACGGAGTGTCTATTGGCAACCTAATTTCATTCTTGGTGCCATTAAAGCCCCATCCATAGTCTCGGTCTACGATCTATCGCATATGCGTTTTCCTTGTTTTCACCCGCCCGAGCGTCTGCGCTGGTTAGAGGAGGGTGTGGCAAGCAGCCTCGAAAGAGCCTCCCATATCATCACCGTTTCTCATTTCAGTAAGGCGGAAATTGTCGATGTATACGGTATCCCTGAAGATAAAATCAGTGTGCTTTATCCCGGTGTGGGGGCTTGTTTCCATAGACGCCATTCGCAGGAAGAGCTGCTTGCGGTGCAACGCAAATACAACTTGCCGGCTCAATATATCCTGTCGTTGGGCACGCTTGAACCGCGCAAAAACCTCAAAGGTCTTATCAGAGCTTATGCGCGTTTATCGCCGGCATTGCGCAGGCGCTACCCCCTGGTATTGGCGGGGGGCGCTGGCTGGAACCATGAGGAAACAGACAGCTTGATCTCTCAACTGGCCTCGCGTGGCGAGTTGATAAAATTAGGGTTTGTACCGCAGGCCCTGCTCCCTGCTCTCTATCAAAATGCCAGTATTTTTGCCTATGTCTCGCTCTACGAAGGCTTTGGTATGCCAATTGCTGAAGCAATGGCGAGCGGCGTACCGGTGCTGACATCCAATGGCTCGAGTATGCCGGAGGTGGCTCAGGGCGCTGCTCTTCTGGTAGATCCCAATAATGTCGCGAGTATTGCTCAAGGGCTTGATAAACTATTGTCTAAACTAGATGACCCTACTCAGTGCAGTAAAGCAGGCTGTAGGTTGAGCCATAATTTTAATTGGCATTCCAGCGCTGACTCGCTGATAGAAATTGCCACCGGTCTAGAGAGGCATGTTTGAGGGTGGGCTTGGTCATGAAGGGTAAAGGTCACACAATTTGCTGCTGGTAAAATTGGGTGAGTTAGATAAGCTCAAACATTTTTGGGTTTGTTTTTTTCTACAAATAACCTTTCTGCCCTGGCTTTGCTGGTGGGCGAGTGTTGCGCTCACACTATTGATTGGCACACTAAAAGAGTGTTGGGATCAATACTATGGGTCCGGTTTTTGTTGGTACGACATGCTGGCTAACATTCTGGGTATTGCTGCGGGAGTCATCGTTTATGGCTTGGTGCAACGTTTAATTTTTATCTAAGAAGTTACGTCGCTGCGTGCCGCCTTTGACGGTTGCACGTGACATCAAATAGGGAGCAAGCTGCTCCAAATATATGGGGAGTCAGATAATTGAAGACAGCTATTATTACCGGTGTTACAGGGCAGGATGGAGCTTATTTGTCAGAACTGCTGCTGGCCAAAGGTTATAGGGTCATAGGGACCTATCGCCGTACTAGCTCTGTAAATTTTTGGCGCCTCGAAGCTCTCGGAGTTGATTCCCACCCCAACCTCGAGCTGGTTGAACACGACTTGACCGATCAGGGTAACAGCATCCGCTTGTTACAAAAATATCAGCCCCAAGAAGTGTATAACTTGGCAGCGCAGAGCTTTGTCGGTGTTTCGTTTGAGCAGCCGCAAACGACCGCTGAAATTACCGGTATTGGTGTACTCAATTTGCTCGAAGCCATTCGCATTGTCGATACGAATATTCGTTTCTATCAGGCCAGCACCTCGGAACTTTACGGCAAAGTGCAGGCTGTTCCCCAGTCAGAGCAAACACCCTTTTATCCGCGCAGTCCCTATGCTGTCGCCAAGCTGTTTGCCCACTGGTCGGTGGTTAATTATCGTGAATCCTACGGTATGTTTGCCAGCAGTGGTATCTTGTTTAACCACGAATCACCATTGCGTGGTCGGGAATTTGTAACGCGTAAAATTACCGATAAAGTGGCGCGAATTAGCTTGGGCGATGATACCCCCCTTGAGCTTGGCAACATTGATGCAAAGCGCGATTGGGGTTTTGCCAAGGAGTATGTCGATGGCATGTATCGCATGCTTCAGCACGACCAAGCGGACACTTTTGTGTTGGCAACCAATGAAACTTATACCGTGCGAGACTTTGTGACCCTAGCCTTTGGCGCTGTCGACATGCCTTTGCAATGGAGTGGCGAGGCTGAAGAAGAAAAGGCCCATCATGCCGAGACAGGCAAACTACTGGTGCAAATAAATCCCAAATATTACCGTCCCGCCGAAGTTGAGCTATTAATTGGCGATTACGCGAAGGCGGAAAAAATGTTGGGCTGGAAACCCCAGACCAAGCTTAGTGATTTGTGTGCCATGATGGTTGCAAGCGATTTGCAAAAGGTTGCGGCTGGCCGGGGTTTTTAAGGTGGCGAAATTCCCAGACTGCGTGTGGCTTGTCGGCGCTGATAGTTTTACCGGCCGCTACCTGCATTCTATTCTTGAACGAGCCGGCTATCGAGTCGATGTGACGCCAGTGGATATTACCCAGCCTGCAGAGGTGGAACAGGTCGTGGCCGAGGTTCAACCCCAATATATTATTAATCTTGCCGCGATTAGCTTTGTTCCCGATGGTGGTGATGCGTCTATCTATGCTGTTAACAGTTTTGGCCCGCAGCATATTTTGCAAGCGTGCTTAAGTCTGAAGGTGCCGCCCAAGCGCATTATTTTGGCCAGCAGTGCCAATATTTATGGCAGCCAAGTGGTAGAGGTTATCGATGAAAGCTGCCAGGCAAAGCCCGTCAATCACTATGGTTGCAGTAAGTGGGCGATGGAGCAGGTCGCCCGCAGTTTCGCCGACCAACTGAATATCACCATTACCCGCCCGTTTAATTACACTGGCCGAGGTCAGGATGAAAAGTTTTTGGTGCCTAAAATTGTCGCCCATTTTCAACGGGGCGCGGACACTATAGAGCTGGGCAATATTGATATTTGGCGAGATTTTTCCGATGTGCGCTGGGTCAGTCGAGCCTACTGTCAGCTCCTGTCGACACCCGCAAACGGTTTTAATATTGTCAATCTCTGCTCGGGAAGATTAACCAGTATTCGCGAAATTATAGCGATTTTGGAAAAGTTAACAGGGCGGCAACTGTCCGTTGAAGTGAATCCGGCTTTTGTCAGGCAGGCGGATATTGCGCGCCAATGCGGTAGCAATGCCCGGCTTTATCAAATGCTGCCCCGCTTAGCCGTACCAGGGGTGATGACCGATACCTTGAAGTGGATGCTGGGGTAAAGCGTGACTAGCGATAAACTAAGGGCAAAGATGCAGCAACTGGTCGACAATCGTTTTTTTATTGTCACAGCCATTAAAATGGATTTTCAAGCGCGCTTTTCCCGAAGTGCATTTGGCACCCTGTGGGCAATACTCAATCCCCTGGTGATGGTGGCAATTTACGCCTTTGTCCTGTCAAAAATTATGCATGCCAAATTGCCGGGCATTGATAATAGTTACGCCTATCCTATTTATTTAATTTCCGGGATCATCGGTTGGACCCTGTTTACAGAGGTTATTTCACGCTCGCTGGTGGTGTTTATCGAGAATGCTCACTACTTGAAGAAGTTGGCCTTCCCCCGCAGCAACTTGGTTTTTATCGTTTTGGGCGCTAGCTTTGTAAATAGTTTAATACTGATTCTTGCCGCCATACTAATTTTTTTACTGCTCGATTTTTCTCTCGCCAGCAGTTTATTGTGGCTGATACCTCTGGAAATTCTCACCGCTCTTTTTGCCCTTGGCATTGGCATCACCGTCGGAGTGTTGAATGTTTTTGTCAGGGACGTGGGTCAAATAGTGCCCATTGTATTACAGCTCATGTTTTGGCTTACCCCCATTGTTTACACCATAAATATTATTCCAGAATCGTCTCAACATTGGCTTGAACTCAATCCCTTTTTTATAATTGTTAATATGTATCACGATATCCTCGCCTACCGCACGGCCCCCCCGCTGGATTCTTTCGTTAAATTGTTGGCGATGGTGGGCTTTGTCAATGTTGTTGGCTTTGGCTTATACAAAGTGGCGCAAAAAGAAATAGTCGAAGAATTATGAGTATTTTGCAGCTGAGCGGCGTAGGGAAAAGCTATGTCGAATACCCCAGTTTTCGTTGTCGCCTGTTGTCATGGTTGGGTATTGGCCGCGAGCAATTAAAAAGCCATTGTATTCTTGAAGATATTAATTTAACCCTCGATCCCGGTGATGCAGTTGCCTTTGTGGGCCAAAATGGCGCGGGCAAAAGTACACTGCTTAAGCTGATTACCGGCATACTTTCGCCCAGTGACGGGACGATAGAAGTGAGAGGCGGCATTTCGGCCATTCTTGAGCTGGGTATGGGCTTTAATGGCGATTTCACCGGTCGTGAAAATGCCCGTAATACCCTGAGTATTATGGGCTATCACCCCGAAGAAATTGAGCGGGTCATGCCCGACCTTGAGGGCTTTAGTGAGGTGGGGGAGTACTTTGACCAGCCCGTACGGATCTATTCCAGCGGCATGCAAATGCGCGTGGCCTTTGCAGTGGCGACTGCCTTCCGCCCTGAAATACTAATTATTGACGAGGCGCTCTCTGTGGGCGATGCCTATTTCCAGCACAAGAGCTTTGGTCGCATCCGCGAGTTACAGGCTCAGGGTACGACCTTGCTCATCGTTTCCCACGACAGACAAGCCATCCAGAGTATTTGTAATCGCGCGATATTGCTGGATCGGGGGCGCATTCAAAAAGAGGGCCCCCCCGCTGAAGTCATGGATTACTACAACGCCTTGATTGCAGCAAAATCCCACAGCGAAATACAAGTTACCCCAACCGGCGATGGTGGCTTGCAAACCATTTCCGGCGACGGCCAGGCGCGCATTGTCGAGGTCAAACTCTACAACAGTCGTGGCTTGGAAACGGCTGAACTGGAGGTCGGCGAGTTGGCAACGCTGTCAATACAGGTTGACGTCAACCAGCCACTGGCGTGCCTGGTGTGTGGATTGATGTTAAAGGAGCGCTTTGGGCAAGTGGTTTTTGGCACCAATACGTGGTTTTCTGAACAAGCTTTAGACAATGTGAAAGTCGCCGAGCCCTTGAGTTTTGATATTCAATTTGAGGCGAGGCTCGGCGTAGGTAGTTACTCCTGTACGCTGGCGCTAACAGGGGGGGCAACTCACCTTGAAGATAATTATCACTGGGTCGATTTGGCGCTGGTTTTTAAGGTGGTTAATCGTGATCAAGTTGAGTTTATAGGCAGCAACTGGCTCAATCCCCAATTCACTATTCATCGAGGCTAAGTCTATGCAGGACAATTTTTATCTGCGCCTTGAGCAGCGCTTTCGGGGTTCAGAATCGCAAATTGCCCAGCGCCTTGGCCAATATATCCCGCTGTTGGAAAGTCTCGAACAAAATTCCGCTGTCAGCGCCCTCGATCTGGGTTGCGGTCGTGGCGAGTGGTTGAGTATTTTAGCTCAGCGCCAGTGGCGGGTCAGGGGCGTTGATCTCAATGCCAGTATGGTCGAGCGTTGTCAAAAACAAGGTTTCGAAGTCCATCAGCAAGATGCTCTGAGCTGCCTAAAAGCCTTGCCGGCAGAGTCGGTGACTTTGATTAGCGGTTTCCATATTGTCGAGCACATGACTTTTGATGCGCTGCTTGAAATTCTGGGCGAGGCCTGGCGAGTGTTGGCACCGCAAGGCGTACTGTTGTTTGAAACCCCCAATCCCGAAAACCTAACCGTTGGCGCCCATACTTTTTATATGGACCCCTCTCACCGCCACCCCTTGCCGCCGCAGTTATTGCAGTTTGCCGCTCAGGAGCAGGGCTTCGCTCAAGTCGATATTCGCCGCCTTAATGGTGCTGCCCGGCCTGAAAATTCGATGGCCTTTGGCGATCATCTTGAATGGTTTTTTGAGGCCAATCAGGATTATGTTGTTTTCGCCCAAAAAAACGCGTCTGTTCTTTCTGCTCAAGTACTTGAACGTATCGGTGAAGCCCATGCCCATACCCTTGAATTCTATGGTATCGCCCGAGAATACGTTGAAGAGACCTACCAGCGTATCCAAAGAGGGGTGGCGATAGCCAATCAGCAGCAGGTGAAAATCACAGCCCTGCATGAACAGCTCCAGGCTTTTGAACAGCAGGTGCGGCAAAAAGAGGCCCATATTCAGCAATTGGTGCAGCAAAATGAGGTCTATATAAAGCAGCATCAAGAAGCCTTGGCGCAACTTCACAGCAGTGGGTTGATGCGCTTGGTGCGTTTGCTCTGCCGCGTGCGCCGCTTGGCAGGACACATCCGCCACCACGGCTTAGTGGCAACTGGTCAGCTACTGGGTCAAAAATTGAGTCGTGGTGTTGCTGTTCGCCTAATGGCGAGGCCCCGCTTGCGCAAGTGGGCTTTGCGCTGCTTGTGCCAATCACCGTCCAAGCCCCAGTCCCCGCAAGGCTTTTTTCCGGTTGAGCAATCATCGCCGAATCGGGTTTTTGACTCACCGAGGGCGGGTGAAATCTGGCGGGATTTGGACGAACCTTAAAATCATTATCACATCAGCTTTTTGTCGGGCAAAGGGATGAACGTCTTTGCTTGGCGTGGGCGAGAGGCCTGCCTTTAGCTCATACACATAATGTTATAAAAATTACTATCTATACAGAGACAAAAATGAAAATAGCCATTGACCTGCAGTCCTGTCAGTCCGAATCAAGGCGCCACGGTATTGGCCGCTATTCAATGGCAGTGGTGCGCGAAATGATCGTTCAGTGTGGCGCTAAACATCAAATATGGGTGTTGCTCAATGCCCAGCTCAATCCCCATACGCTGGCTGAAATCAGAGCCGAGTTAGACGACATCTTGCCGGCGCAGCAAATCCTCGCTTTCCAGGTACCAACGCCCAATGATGCCTCCAACAGCCACCAGGCCAAACAGTGTGCAGCGGAATACATCAGAGAATATTTTATTGAGGCCCTGCAGCCCGATGTGCTCTATATCACCAGTTTGTTCGAGGGTGTCAATGACCATGCCACGACAAGTGTGGGGGCGTTTTCACAGCAGACCACAGTGGCCTTGATTCAATACGATCTCATCCCCTACTTGCAGCAAGATGTGTATTTGTCGAATCAGGAAATTCGCTATAACTATTTGAAGAAAATTGAATTTCTGGGCAAAGCCGACCAGGTGCTAGCGATTTCGGCCTATGCCAAACAAGAGGTAGAACAAGCTCTGGGCCTAGAGCCACAGCGGGTGGTCAACGCCAGTACGGCGGTCGCCCCCCATTTTATAGACCAGCAAATGACAGATCGACAAAACGCCACACAGGCTGCGGCCAGCCTGGCGAGCTTTGATCTCGAACCCGGTTATATTCTCTATGCGCCCAGCGGTTTTGATGTACGCAAAAATGTCCCCGGCTTAGTCCGGGCCTATGCCCGGCTGCCCGTCGATATCCAGCAACAATACCCACTGGCACTAGTGGGAGGCGTTCATGAGTCGACCAAAACATCACTGCGCGCCTTGGCCAGGGAGTTGGGCATTGTTGGGCAGTTGGTGTTTACCGGCTATGTCAGTGACGCCGAACTGCTGGCCTTTTACCAGTGCGCCAGCCTCTTTGTCTTTCCCTCCTACCACGAGGGCTTTGGCCTGCCCGCACTGGAGGCGATGACCCTCGGTATTCCCACCATTGGAGCCAATCGCACCAGCCTGGTCGAGGTCATCGGTCTGGACGAGGCCCTTTTCGACCCAGACGATAGCGAGCAAATGGCAGGCTTGATACACAAATCTCTCACTGATGAGGATTTCCGCCAGCGACTGATTCGCCATGCCAAACAGCAAAGTCAGGCCTTTAGTTGGCAAAAGTCTGCTGCTGTGACCTTGGCCGCACTCGAAGCGTGTGTTCAGGCCAGCGACAAGCAATCTGTAGCGTGGCGGGGACTCGAGCCAGATAGCCACACTTATACGCGCTTAATTAATGCCTTGAAGGCGCTGCCACTCAGTGACCACGATAAAGTGCTAGTTGCCAACAGCCTAGCGCACAATGAGCAGGTGCTACGCCAAGCCTT
>JBFJYH010000062.1:0-13348 GCA_041622675.1 Porticoccaceae bacterium | reverse complement strand
GAGCCATTGGCCGCGGCGCGCAGCAATTTTGCACCATGCTTAACCAGAAAAATTGGCGCTTTCACCAGCACGGTCATTTCGGCGTCGTAACTCGCCTCCTCGACATTTTCAGGGTTTTGGAAATTGGCAAAGGCCGCATTATTGACCAGGGTGTCGAGCCGACCGAATTCATTTTCAACCTCGCCCATTAGGCGTTTTATTTCAGACACGTCGCAGATATCACAAACTTTTGACACATACCGGGCACCCAGCTCACCTGCGGCTTTGGCCAGATTTTCTTTATTAATATCAACGGCAATCACCGTTGCACCACCGTCGATAAAGCGTTTGGATGTACCCAAACCAATACCCGAAGCGGCACCCGTTACCATCACAACCCAAGAATCAAACTGCATAATATTCCCCTGCATTAATTATGATTAGAATTTCAGAATAAGTTTTGCCGAGTTATTCTAAGCCATTTACCGCAAGGCATGGACACCATTTCTTGTGATTTTTATGGGCAATTTTTTATTCACACTAATTAAGAGCATTTAATTATTGTGCCACTGGTGACGCGGCATGGGCGCCAATATTTGCTTAATTTGTTCGGCATTGAGCTCTTGCTTCGCCAATAGCCCTTGGGCAATAAGCTGTAGGTAGTGACGGTAATGTTGAGCTGTTAATAACCTAAGAATATCGTCCGCCAGATCGTCGAGAATATCGTTATGCTTGTACGACGTATCCAGGCGCTGGGGCTGGGGGAGGCTTAACCGCAAGCGCTCAAGGAGAAGGAGCCCAGACAACGCATCGCGATAATCTTGGCCGCCGGCCATCTCACGATAGGGCTTGTCTTGATAAATTGCCTGGGCGATTGGCCCCGCCAGACAAATGCGAGTGGTGACTAGGGTTTCACGCACCGCCAGTGGCCAACGCTTGTCGAGCTTGCCAAGATCCAGGTGCACTTCTTGAATATGTGGCGTCGCGGCATAGCGCACATGGCTGCGCTCGCCCCTCTCCGACGCGCTGTAAGGGCGAGCTTGCAAATAGGCACCATAAACTTTGCGACCATAATAATGAGCTAGCACAACATGGCCTGCTTCATGGGCCGCAATAACGTCGACACCAGTCGTTTCGAAATTCATGTCTTCGCGCATCTGAACGCAAACACCTAAGTCATCGCCCCTTATTTAACTTCACGGCAAAGATTATGACAAAGCGTTTATCTTTACCATCTTCACCTTTAGAATCTCAAGCCCACACTAGCAGCGAGTCGCCAATGTCTTCAGGCACACCACCTTTAGCATCAGTATCTATCGATAGCCTCTTCAACGGTCCCATTAATTGTGGCAATGGCGGTTATATTAGCGGCCTGCTAGCGAGCTTTATTGAAGGTGATGTCGAAATTCGTATCAATGCAGCCTTTCCGGTGGATACGCCACTACAGATAAAAAAGACTGATCAGGGTATTGGCGCTTATCGGGATGACAAATTACTCGGCAGCGCTCGCAGTATTCAGCTCGAGCTGGTCATTCCCACGCCGCCCAGCTTAACCAACGCGACTGCTGCCAGCCAGCGCTTTGACTTTATTCATGTCTCCGACCCCAAGGGCTGCTATGTGTGCAGCCCGTTGCGCAGTGAAAAAAATGGACTACGGGTTTTTTGTGGCCCCCTAAAAGAAATTGTCGCGTCTCAATCCAACATTGACTGGCCCACACAAATCGAAAAAAACCTTGTCGCCGCCGTCTGGCGACCGACGGATAATCTCTGCACTAAGAAGGGCAACATCGATAATATTTATGTTTGGTCTGCCCTAGATTGCCCCGGTGCCTATGCCATTAAAGCCGCCGAGCCCGATGCCGGCCTACAGCTACTCGGCACCTGTAGCGGCAGTATAAAAGCACCATTTAAACCGAATAAAGACTATATTATTAGCAGCTGGAAAATATCGCCCAACAGTGGCCGCAAGCGTTTTATGGGCGTTGCCATTCACAAGCCAAGTGGTGAATTAATGGCTTGTGCAGAACAAATTTGGTTTGATGTGGGTAGCTCGCTGCCTGGATAAATATAAGGGGACGATCGAAAAACCCATACTATAAACGGTTAATCTGGGCGTCTTATTATTGAGCAAACAATTTTTCCCATCACCTTAAAAAAACACCCTATCTCAGAAAAATATTATCTGGGTAGCTCTCTAAATGGATAGTCCGCTAAAAAAGAACGGTCTTTTCGTTTCAATCTCTAAGCCACGTATAATAGAACAACACCTGAACCTATTTACGCCATGATGTTCCTACTCTTAAGCACCTGGCTAGACATCGATTGTATTTTTATCCAACTCAAGGAATTATCATGAATAAAATCCAACAACTCAGTGTTACCCTCCTTTGTATCGCCCTACCCTTCAGTGCCAGCGCAGAGCAATCCGAGCCCCTGCAAGCTAGCGCCAATGCGCAAACCTCTACCAACACAACTAACGCTCAGGCTGCGCTTGCTATCAGCGCCCTCGACATGATTCCACTGCTCACCAGCTCTTTGGGTGTCAACCAAAACCAGGCGGAAGGCGGGTTGGGCTCTCTATTTGCTTACGCCAAAGAACAGCTTTCATCCACTGAGGCCACCCAACTGTCCAACGCACTGCCCGACCTTGAGACCTTAGTCAATATGGCGCCAGCAGTGGAGGCACAAAAGGAGCAACAAGGCGGGTTTGGAGGCCTTTTAAGCGTTGCAGCACAGTACAACGACTCTTTGAAAAGTATCGACCAGCTCAACCAGCAATTCCAGACCCTTGGTCTCAAGCCCGAAATGATTGGCCAGTTTGCTAATACGGCCATACAGTACTTGAATAGTTCCCAGGGGCAACAGGCGGGCACACTGCTACAACAGAGCTTGAGCGCTTTTCTATAAGTGCGCAGCCGTGCCTCATGACTAATCCAAGCATGGGGTAAAACTCTTAATGGTTGAGCTTTTGTTAGTGACCTCCAACGTAGCAATGAGGCAATAAAAAAGGGGTAGGCGCTAGCCTTATCCCCTTTCTAACCTAAACGCCTCAAGCTAAGCCCCTAACTACAAACGCCAACACCACTAACTAGAGTTGCTCAGTGCGTTTTATTATTGCGGGGTGAGTCCTGGTACATCGCCTTGCCCGCAGACAAGTTTATCCAGCCTCGAACGATCCGATAAACAACCCATAGAGCATCGACCGCTAGCACCAGGTAGCCGATGAGAACAAAGATCAACACCAAACCAATAATTGACCACAGTACGCTAAACCAGAAAGTGCGCATCTGCCAACGGAAGTGAGATTCTAACCAGGTGCCCGCAACCCGTGGTTGCTTGATGTAGTTAACAATAATAGCCGCTATAAAGGAAAGGCCAATAAAAAATGACACTGCCTGAAGGGCATAAACCACCGTTGTGATGGTTTTAAGTGAACGCTCTTCCTGCTCTTCGGCGACACGGACAACCCTGGTTTTTTCGTCCACTTTGTTACCCATTAATAACCCTTATCCTTTAGAACAACGATGCCCCATCTTTAACAGCAGAGAAGTTTTTCTATTCCTTGCATTCGAGGTTAATTATGCGCGCCAGACGCCAGCAGGCGGCCAATAATAATACGCTGAACCTCTGAGGTGCCCTCAACAATTTGCATGATTTTGCTGGCACGAAAAATACTCGCTACCGGGTAGTCTTCCATCACACCGTTGCCACCCAGTATTTGCACCGCATCGCTGGCGCACTGCTCCAGTATTTCCGAGGCATAGAGTTTCGCACTGGCGGCTTCAAAGGTATGGGGCCGTCCCTCGTCTTTAAGCCAGGCGGCCTTTAAATAGAGTGTCCGGGCCATTTCAATTTTGACCGCCATATCGCTAAGCTTAAACTGTACGCCCTGAAACTCAAAAATGGGTTTGCCAAATTGCTCGCGCTCGCGGGCATAGGCCAGAGCGTGATCGAGACAGGCTTGGGCTGCGCCCACACAGGCAGCGGCAATACTGATGCGACCGGTTTCCAGCACGGCGAGATGTTGGGCGAAGCCCCGGTTTGGATCACCGAGAATACTGTCTTTGGGGATACGGCAGCTATCAAATATTAATTCGTTCGTCGCACCAGATTCAAAGGCGATTTTGTCGTAGCTTCTACCCACCACTAAACCAGGGGCGGTTTTCGGCACGATGAAGGTGACGATTTGTTCTTTGCCTTCAATTTCAGCTCGGGCGGCAACCACTATTAGCGAACAATTATTGAGGCCAACATTGGTAATGAATTGCTTACTGCCCTCTAACACCCATTCATCACCGTCAAGCTCGGCACGCATTTTAAGGCTGCCCGCATCGGAGCCACTGCTCGGCTCGGTCAGCGCAAAGGCTCCAATGGCTTTACCGGAACACAAGTCAGGCAGCCACTGTTTCTTTTGCGCCTCGGTGCCAAAGCGATCGATTTCCTGAGCGACAACACTGCTGGTGACATCGAGCAGGGTGCCAAGGGCGATATCAGCCCGTGACACTTCTTCTATCACTAGGTGCATTGACACCCAGTCGCCTCCGCCACCTCCGTACTCTTCGCTAAAGGGGACGCCCATAAAACCCATATCGGCCATTTTATCGAGGATGTCGTAGGGCACATCACTACAAGTCGAAAGCTCTTGAAATTGGGGCGCAATCACCTCAGCGGCAAAACGCCGGGCCATATCGCGAATAATGCTTTGCTCTTCTGTTAAATCAAAATTCATAATTTCTGTCTGTCGCTAACTATAAGTTTATTAATGACTACCAATTGGGGTCGATGGCAGGATTGTACGTATTTGAAAATAAATGTTAACAACAGATGTGTAAGCTATGAGCCATCGACTAGACCTTCACTCACCCCTCGCTAAAACACTGCTGATTGTCCCGGTCATTGAGTGCATGCAATAGCCAGCGCGCTACTGACAATAGCGTCGTAAGCCTTGCACGCCACTAAAACTATTTGGCCCAGGGCAATGCTTCATCTAGAGCAGCACCCACTTTATCCATATAGGACACTGGGTTCCCATTTAACAGTAATTCCCCCCGATTAAAGAGCCCATGACTTTCTATACCCTCCTCGGTCAGCACAGCATAGCCACTCACGACGGGAATTTGCGCCATATTTTTTACATTAGGGTGAGCCAAAAAGGCTTCATCTATCGTCGCTTTTACATCAAGTCTAAAAGCTGTGAGTACTTGTCGCAGAGTTTTTTTATCCATCAAACCCTCCGCATCAACCCATTCAAAAACAACATCTATACCCGAATTCGCATCGCCTTTGCCAAGCGAGAAACCGTAATCAAACTTAAACCCCTGCTGTACAAGGGATGCGATAGCTAGTAGATAAGCCTGAAGGTTTTTATCAGTAAGAGCCCCTTGCTTAGATATGTCTGTGTCGCTTAACAGGGCCCCATACATTTGATAATTAAGCGTTTGATTAAGTGCTGCAAACTCCCGAGTCGCCCGCTCGTTTAACCCTTCGTAGTTGATATCGAAACGAAATTTGAGAGACTCGCCAAACATCGCCTTAAAACTTTCATCATCTGCAGCGATAGATTGCAATAAAAAATGACCACTACCGTACATACCGGCATCATTTTTATCATTAGCACTGTACAAGCTAATGCCCTCTATCCGGCTCTCTGAGCCCTTAGATCGAGAGATAATACTATCCAAAGTATATTGAAGCTCGCCGGTGAGCATGTTCCCAGCATAAAATTCAGTAATATCCATTGTTAGTACAGAGGCAGCGATATCGACCTTTAGCGCCTCTCCTTTGTCTGCAAAAGAAAAGGGACCAATGTTAATCGTACTTTTTAAGCGAGAGAAATCATCGCCAATGTTAAACTCTCCAGTAATTCCCCTTGCAAGACTCACCGACTGTTTATCCTCGGAAAAAGAAAAAGGAGACAGTTCCAAGCCTAAATTTTGCCCGCCCCATAAGCCAAGCAGGAGGTGGCCACTAATGGGTTTGCGCCCGGCAAAACCTTCAAGAAATTCTTTGGCTGCGTGGTTTTCATCGGGCAAGAAAGCCATGTCTGGTGTAAACGCAATATAGTACGCACCAAATTTCAAGCCTTTGGGCGTCCACATCAGTGGACCGTGATAAATATCTAAATCTACATCGACGGCCAGTGCCTCGGCGTTATCGCGCTCAATATTCAACTGTACACGCGAACGACTTGATAAAAACCCCGATTCGTAAGAGTACTTAGTTATCGCAACGGGAAGCCTATGCTCGAGAACAACCCGATTAAGCGCTGCAATTTGATCATCTACCTTAATATTGGCTGCTCGACCAAAGAATACGACGCCAGCAACCCACAGCCCAGCTAAAACCAAAAATCCAAGTGCTAATCCCTTTTTCATAAATAAATTCTTCCTTGTCTCAATAGGCTTTTTAGTCTGTATCATGAAAGAATACATGAACCACAGAATAACCTAGATTACCTTTGGCAAGCAGCAGAATTTGTCGCCAGCGCGGCACCCTCCGACAGGAAGCCAGTGACCTCTATAAAAAGCCCTGTAAACGATGTAATTATTTTGTTGGTTTTATCAGCTTGAATCGCCACGTCATATCAAAGAGAGACTATGTCTAGACGCACAAAGTCACTCTAACCACGCCATTACTACCTGTTTATTTAAGCCAATAAAGGCTTTTATTTCTCGATTTAATCAATGTCTAGAATAGCTCGATCTGCTATCGAGCTGTAACAAAACGTCGTCAAACAGCGGAGCACTTTTTGAGCTCCTATGCCCCTGCTAACTAACCGGAACATTGCTTTTCAAAAGCTTGCGTCATCATTTCCAATTCATCCTGCAAGACCAACCACTCTTCTTCCAGTGTTTGCAGCTCACTCTTTCCCTCTCCTTGGGCCTTCATTAATTGATTCAATTCCTGCACGGGCTTGTCAGTATAAAGGGCGGGGTCGGCGAGCTGTTCAGCAAGGCTTGCCAAGGTGTTTTCTAGCGTCGCCATGGTTTTTTCAATGGCGCTAAGTTTCTTGCGCTGGGGGGCAACCTGTCTGCGAAATTCAGCTTGCAGGCGTTTTTGCTCTTGCCGGTCGAGGATTTTACCCCCTCGGCTAGACAGCGGGTTGGCGCTCTGCCCATCGGTATTTTCTGCACTATCTAGGTCTGAAGGTCGTGGCGCACTTTTAATTTGCAAGCGTTGGTAGTCATCGAGATCGCCGTCAAAGGGTCGAACCTCGCCATTAGCCACTAGGTAAAGCTCATCCACCACGGTATGTAAGAGATGCCGGTCGTGAGAGACCACCACCACAGCACCGGAGAATTCCTGTAACGCGAGGATTAGCGCTTCGCGCATATCCACGTCGAGATGGTTGGTGGGCTCGTCCAGTAACAAAAGATTAGGCCTTTCCCAAACTAGCAGCGCCAACGCAAGACGAGTTTTTTCTCCACCGGAAAGTGGGCCAACGGGCGCTAACACAGCGTCGCCGCGAAAGCCGAATGTTCCGAGGTAGTTGCGTAGCTCTTGTTCTTTTTTATCGCCAGCTATGCGTTGTAAGTGGAGTAAGGGGCTGGCTGTGAGATCCAGTGCGTCGAGCTGTTGCTGATCAAAATAGCCAACCTGCAATTGCCGCCCCCTATCGACCTCACCACTGACCGGCTGAATTACCCCGGCGAGCAATTTCACCAGCGTCGACTTACCGGCGCCGTTGCGCCCGAGTAAGCCAATGCGCGACCCGGGCAGTAAATTCATATGAATATGTTTAAGAATAACCGTGTCGCCATAACCCGCTTGTACTCGATCAAAGCTAATCAGTGGCGAGCAAAGCTCTTCGGGTTCGAAGAAGCGAAAGTCAAAACCGCTGGCGGCGTAAATAGGCGCGGCGGCCTGTAATTTTTCCAGCGCCTTTACTCGACTTTGGGCCTGCCGCGCCTTCGTCGCCTGGTAACGAAAGCGATCGACAAAAGCTTGCAAGTGGGCACGCTGACGTTGCTGTTTGGCAAACACAGCCTGTTGCAGCATGAGGCGTTCACCGCGTTGGCGCTCAAAACTGGAATAATCACCTGCGTAAGCATCGAGTGTCGCACCGTTAAAATGAATAATGCCGTCGACCAGATTGTCGAGAAATTCTCTGTCGTGGGAGATAACGATTAAGGTGCCCGGATAACGCTTGAGCCAGCGTTCAAGCCAGATAACAGCTTCTAAATCGAGGTGGTTTGTGGGCTCATCGAGCAGCAATAATTCAGAAGGTTTGAGCAAAGCACGGGCCAAATTCACCCGCATACGCCAGCCACCAGAAAAGCTCGACACCGGCTGCAATTGTGCCTCGTGCTGAAATCCCAAACCCGCCAAGAGTTGTGCAGCGCGAGGGCCCATGGAATAACCATCCAAGGCTTCATAGCGATGGTGCCAGTGGGCCAGCACATCACCCCCAGCGGCTTCGGCTTCGTCCTTTTCAGCTTCAAGGGCGCGATACTCGCTATCGCCGTCAATGGTATATTCCAGTACGGAGGCGGCGATACTTGGCGTCTCCTGGTCGACACTTGAAATTCGCCAGTGTGCAGGAAAACCTATATCGCCGGCATCGGCGTGTAACTCACCTTTTAACAGGGCAAAAAGAGATGACTTACCCGAACCATTGGCACCGATAAGCCCTATTTTCTGGCCATCGTGAACACGCAAATTGGCGTCTTTTAACAGGCTTTTATTGCCGCGAATCAGTTCGAGGTTTTGCGCTGTAATCATCGCGCTCAACCCGCCGTGAGATTAACGATTTCAATCTTATCGGGGTTAAAGTCGCCGGCATTCTCACCCCGTTGTAATTTCAAACCAGTGAAATCGAACAGATGGGTGTCGGCCAATTGGGACGGGGCAACATTTTTAATCGCCGAGAAAATCGTCTCCATGCGCCCGGGGTATTCTCTCTCCCAGCCCTGCAGCATTTCTTTAATCAGCTGGCGCTGTAATTTTTCCTGCGAGCCACAGAGGTTGCAGGGAATAATCGGGAAGGCTTTGTACTCAGCCAGTAATTCAAGATCGGTTTCACAGCAATATGCCAGGGGGCGAATCACGATATTTTTTTTATCGTCACTCAATAGTTTTGGTGGCATAGATTTTAATTTGCCACCGAAAAACATATTCAAAAACAGCGTTTCAATCATATCGTCACGGTGGTGGCCCAGGGCAATTTTAGTGGCGCCGATTTCTTGGGCAAAACCGTATAGACTACCGCGCCGCAAACGTGAACATAAACCACAGTAGGTTTTATTTTCAGGTACACGCTCCGTGACAATGCTGTAGGTATCTTTTTCGAGGATATGAAAAGGTACGCCCTGTTCAGTGAGATACTCGGGCAATACATGCTCGGGGAAACCTGGCTGTTTCTGGTCGAGATTAACCGCCACCAGTTCAAAATCAATTGGCGCCGTTTTCTGTAAATTACGCAGTACGTCGAGCATGGCGTAAGAGTCTTTGCCACCCGACAAACAAACCATCACCTTGTCGCCCGCTTCGATCATATTATAGTCGGCGATTGCAGTCCCGACCTGCCGGCGCAAACGCTTTTGCAGCTTGTTCAGCTCAAGACGATCTTTGCGAGGCTGGTGTGTCACTGGAGTTACCTACAGACTAAAAGGGCGCGTATTGTAATGGTTCAGCCCAGTACATACCAAGCACAGCCGTCGAAAGCCCTGATAATAAAAAGGCAGTGCTAAGCTTTTACAGCGCCTTAGCGAGTTTTCAGAGAAGAGGGGAAATGGTCGTTTACCACTTAAGGAGCGTTAATTCGCCAGTCGTGAGTATAGGCAATATCTCCCGTAAAACCTAGTAAAAACAGTGCCTTACGATCTTCCGAATAGCGGGCAAAGACCTTTAACAAGGTTTTATCACTTTTGGCAAAATCAGATTTATACCACTCAAAGAGCTTTGATGCCTGCAGTTTGCCATTCTCCAGCAGCACCCCTCTGGGATGTTGAACAAAGTCATAACCCGATTGTTTCAACAATGCTCGATGGTTGGCAGCCGTGAAGGCCACAGGCAGTAAATTGGGGCAACCCAGGCCGCCGCAAGCCAAACCAAAATGTATGCGGTGATCCTGCCAAATAGGCCGCAATATACGATGCTCAATATCGTTGAGCGAGAGCGCATGGCCCGCCACACGAGTCACTTTTTTATCCCAGGGGCCCCTCATAGTCGATCTGCCTCGAGGGCCGGGAATATTCTCAATGCTATCGACGGGATAGTTGTCGAGTATGAGCTTCAATGTCAGAGCATTGTACAAATTTAACCAATAGGCTTTTTGCTCTGCTCGGCTGTAAGCCCTAGGATCCTTAGAAGTAACAGCTTTGATGTACCGGGACAACTGCCAACGGTGTCTAAGACCGACATCAGCATAGCGAAAACGGTTGATGCCAGACGCATGGTCACTAATCACAAATCTACGCAGAAGCTTATCTAAAGCAGAGTGATCTACTACTCGGCTGTTGCGCTCATTACTTTTGTCCCAAATTGGCCAATAATTAACAGCTGGGGCGGCAAGACTTAAAACGCTGGTCACCAATAGTCCCAAGCCGAGGCCAACACACAACAATCGTTTATACGTTCTCACAACACTCAACCCCTAACCAGAGCGGCTTGCACAGTAAGCGCCTGCCATTACTCTATCAGCCATAAATCTACGCCAAAGCATGTATTGTGACTATGACCGCTGTCATACTATAACAAACATCTACATTTTGATTCGATAGTGCTGAAAACACCATGACCTTGAAATACCTCTCCGACCTGCAGATTCACGACATTGACCAAGCCCATGTCTGGCACCCCTATTCATCACTGAGTCAACCACTGCCCACTTACCATGTAAAATCGGCCCACGGAATACGCTTAACCCTTGGCGATGAACGAGAACTCATCGATGGCATGTCTTCTTGGTGGTGCACGATTCACGGCTATAATCACCCGCAGCTTAATGCAGCTGTAGTCACACAGTTGGAAAAAATGTCCCATGTCATGTTCGGGGGTATTATTCACGAGCCCGCCGCTGAGTTGGCCCAACGCTTGGTCGATATTACACCCGAACCACTGAACAAAGTGTTTTTTAGCGATTCAGGGTCGGTTAGCGTCGAGGTTGCCATCAAAATGAGCCTGCAATTTTGGCAAGCCCAGGGCCGCGCCGAGAAAAGTCACCTGCTGGCACTGAGAAAAGGCTACCACGGCGACACCTTTGCAGCGATGTCGGTATGCGATCCCGAAACGGGTATGCACCATCTGTTTAACAAGGTGTTACAACAGCAGATGTTTAGCGAGTCACCTCGCTGCCGTTTTGGCGATACCTGGGACCAGCAATACCTGCTCGATTTAGAACAGCAATTAATAACCCACCAAAACCAGCTCGCTGCTGTCATACTCGAGCCCGTTGTGCAGGGTGCAGGTGGCATGTGGTTTTATTCACCTGATTATTTGAAAGGGGTTCGCGCCCTCTGCGACAAATACGATGTGCTACTTATTGCCGATGAGATCGCCACCGGCTTTGGCCGCACCGGTAAACTATTCGCCTGCGAATGGGCCGCTATTAGTCCCGATATTATGTGTGTTGGCAAGGCACTGACCGGTGGCTATATGAGCCTCGCCGCCACCTTGTGTAACGCTAAAGTTGCCTCGGGAATAGGCGAGAGTGAAGCAGGCGTTTTTATGCACGGCCCCACGTTTATGGCCAACCCTTTAGCCTGTGCCGTGGCCAATGCCAGTATTGAGCTACTGTTAGCATCGGATTGGCAGGGAAATATTGCGCGCATTGAGGCCCAGCTAAAAGAGCAACTCGCCCCTTGTAAAACCTACAGCACGGTTGCTGATGTACGGGTATTGGGCGCCATTGGCGTGGTCGAAATGAAAGACTTTGTCGATGTCGCGGCCCTGCAAAAGCGTTTTGTCGACGCTGGTGTGTGGATTCGCCCCTTCGCCAAGCTGGTTTATGTGATGCCCGCTTTCAATATTGAGGCCGCCGATCTGAGTCAACTAACAGCGGCCATTGTTGACGTGCTAAACCCCGACTAGACGAGAGGGCGAATACCGATTGCGCTACGCACTTTATCCATAAAGGGCTGGCTGATAGCCCTCGCGCGCTGAGCGCCAGCCTGTAATATTTCTTCTATTTCAGTCGGGGCATTGATTAGGGCTTCGTAGCGCTCACGGGCCGGCGCTAATTCAGCGTTAACCAGTTCAAATAATTGTTTCTTGGCTTCCCCCCAGGCAATACCTTTGGCGAATTCTTCGCGCATAGCCGCCGTTTGCTCTGGACTCGCAAAGGCCTGCCAGATTTGAAACACCGACGAACTATCGGGGTCTTTTGGCTCACCGGGTTCGAGCAGGTTGGTTTTAATTTTATTGATGTGCTTTTTCAGCTGCTTTTCAGTGAGAAATAGAGGAATGGTATTGCCGTAGCTCTTGCTCATTTTGCGGCCATCAAGCCCCTGTAACAACGGCACGTCGTCATCCACCAAAGCTTGGGGCAAAGTGAAGTGCTCGCCGTAGTGATGATTGAACCGCTGGGCGATATCGCGCGCCATTTCAACGTGTTGAATTTGATCGCGGCCCACCGGTATCTGGTGGGCATTAAACATCAGAATATCGGCCGCCATCAGCACTGGGTAGCTGAACAGGCCCATGGTAATGCCGAAATCGGCATCTTCACCCGCCGCTTCATTATCTTGCACTGCGGCTTTATAGGCGTGAGCACGATTCATCAACCCTTTGGCGGCCATGCAATTGAGAAACCACATCAGCTCGGAAATTTGCGCAATATCAGACTGGCGATAAAAAACCGCGTTGTCGGTATCCAAACCCAGCGCGATCCAGCTAGCGGCAATTTCCAGCGTCGAACGATGTACTTGATCAGGGTCATTGCATTTGATCAGTGCGTGATAATCGGCAAGAAAATAGAAAGACTCAACATCGGTGTTTTTGCTTGAGGCAACCGCGGGGCGAATCGCCCCGACATAGTTGCCCAAATGGGGGGTGCCGGAGGTAGTAATGCCGGTGAGAACTCTCTGCTTGCTCATAATGTCTCTGCGCCCTATTTCAATTTGTACAAAGCAGCACGACCAATAGCACTGCCAAAAAAGTCGGCGCCATGATACCTGATTTTAAGAACCTACTGGGACAGTGCAGAGACACACTTACAGTGGCATTTGGTTAAGAATCCAGCCCAGCACCAACACCTGTGGCAAAGTGACTAAGGGTAAGAAAAGAGCCGTTTTCCAAGACTTGGTGAGATCTTTAAGGATCATAATTTCAGTGTAATCGGTCGCGATACCGGCCATTAAAAAAGTAAAACCATTGCCCGGTGCGCCAGCGCGCATCACCAAATCGGCGGCAATGGGGGTTGAACCCTCAG
>JBFJYH010000061.1:0-13935 GCA_041622675.1 Porticoccaceae bacterium | reverse complement strand
TCATGCTCTATGGGGTAAACCCTTTAAATAACGCTGAACCCCTGCCTGCAGAGATAGAACTGCGCCCAGTGATGACCTTGCGTTCGCGCATAGTGGCCCTGCAAACGGTGGCTGCGGGTGAGGGGGTGGGTTATGGTGAAACGTGGCGCGCACCGGGGGATTTAGGCAGTCCGTTAGCGCAGTCGTCACGCATTGCCGTGGTGGCTGCTGGTTATGGTGATGGTTATCCGCGCCATGCCCGCAATGGCTGCCCCGTCTTAGTAAATGGTGAGTCTGCCCCCATTGCAGGGCGCGTCTCGATGGACCTGTTGAGTGTTGACGTTAGCGCTATCGACAATGTTAAGGTTGGCGATGCCGTTACACTTTGGGGTGAAGGCTTGCCCGTCGAAATTATCGCCCAGTACAGTGAGACGATTGCTTACGAATTGCTGACGGGCGTGAATCAACGGGTTAAATTTACTTATATTTAAATCGTCGGCAAAGGTAAAAATAAAGGTAAAGAGTGATCTTTATTTTTTCTTGTGACTGTTTTCGATCTCGGCTTATTCGGCCGTTGTTAGGTGGTCTGGTTAGTCACATTCTTGATAGGTGCTTTTTTCTTTAGTGAGTGTGATTTTCGCACATTCATACTCTGTAAGAACGAAAGAATCGTTGGTTGAGGGATGCCCCATTTTTGCGTAGCTGCGAACCAAGACCGCTGCCTTATGTTTATCAGGGAAATTGGTAACATTAATAGCCATTGCCGAGGGGATTTCTAGTGAAACCGTATCAAAGCCGCCTGGATAATTACTAGCAATTTCTGACTTGCGAGCGAACCACTGTGTAGCGGTTTTGGGCATTCGTTCTTCAAGATTTGCATCATAGACAAAGACGATATCCACGGCCGTGGCATGGTTGTCATTCGCTGTAGCACGTGCCTCAATCTGCAATTCACGCAGTTTGTTTTCCGAAAACAAACGGTTTAACGCTTCTGTCGAACAGCCACTCAGTATAGAGACTCCTGACGCAGCCAATAGGGTTTTCAAAAATTGATGCATACCTGAAACCTAAGTCTTGATCATAGGCTGAATCACAGTTTCGCTTAGCCAAGCAACAAAGCCTGAAGGGTGGGAAAGTAAACGGCACCGGCCGCAGAAGCCGCCCGTTTCATGGGCTACTACCCAAGCGCATATTACGCTTAACTGTACAAAATCAGAACTGAGGACGGTTAGACAGAAGCTGTTAGCTCTGTCTAACCGTGTGCATATCTATTTTATTAATCTTTTTTATTCATGCGGTTACAGTATTTTCTTGTAAGTTTTTTCACCTTGTAAATGCCCTCAAGGCGTTTTTTCTGGGCAGGAAAAGACGGGGGGTGTTTATCTTAATCCCAGCTCAATGCACCGCCGGTTTGATATTCAATTACGCGCGTTTCAAAAAAGTTTTTCTCTTTGCGTAAATCCATCATTTCGGACATCCATGGGAAGGGGTTCTGCGCGCCGGGATACTGTTCGGCGAGACCCAGCTGATTGAGGCGGCGATTGGCGATAAAGTGCAGGTATTCTTCCATCATTGCCGCGTTCATGCCGAGCACGCCACGGGGCATAGTGTCACGGGCGTAGGCGATTTCCAGTTCGGCGCCTTCCAGTATCATTTGCGTGGCTTTTTCCTGAAAGTCCTCTGTCCACAAATGGGGATTTTCAAGTTTGATTTGGTTGATGACGTCGACACCAAAATTGAGGTGCATAGATTCATCGCGCAGGATGTATTGAAATTGCTCGGCGACGCCGGTCATTTTATTGCGACGGCCCATGGAGAGAATTTGACTAAAACCGCAGTAAAAGAAGATGCCTTCGGTGACACAGCAAAAGGCGATGAGGTTGCTGAGCAACTCCTGATCGGTCTCTGGAGTACCGGTGGTAAAGGTGGGATCGCACAGGGCCTGAGTGTGTTTGATGGTCCAGGCGGCTTTTTTGGCCACGGCGGGGACTTCGCGGTACATATTAAAAATTGCGCCTTCGTCCATACCCAATGACTCCACGCAATACTGGTAGGCGTGGGTGTGGATGGCTTCTTCAAAGCTTTGGCGCAGTAGGTACTGACGACATTCGGGGTTGGTAATCAGGCGATAGACGGCAAGCACCAAGTTGTTGGCAACCAGAGAGTCGGCGCTGGAGAAGTAGCCCAGAGAACGTTCGACGATTTTGCGTTCGTCGGCGCTGAGGCCATCTTCGCTCTTCCAGGTGGCGACGTCGGCGGTCATGTTGATTTCCTGGGGCATCCAGTGGTTGGAGCAGGCGTCGAGGTATTTCTGCCAGGCCCACTCGTACTTAAAGGGCACGAGCTGGTTGAGATCGGCGCGGCAGTTGATCATCGCCTTATCATCGACTTCAATGCGCGCAGCACCCATTTCAAGCTCGGCAACACCGGCCTCAATGTCGAGGTTTTCGAGTCCCGCCTTGGCGCGCTCGGCGGCGGGTAGGCTGGGGTCGATGGCGACCTCTGGAGCGCTTTCGACCGGCTCAGCGGCCGCCGCTGGGGCGGGTGCAGTAGCGGCGGGCTGCGCTTTCTCTTTGGGTGTCGCCGCTGGTTTGGGTACTGGTGCTGGCTGGTGCGCGGGTGCGGCGGGCTGTGTTTGTTTCAGGGCTTCTTGCCGAACGGGGGCGGGCACGCTCTGGGGCTTAAAGGTTTTGATTGGTGCGTCGCTGTTGAAGTCATCCCAACTTAACATTGTTTTTCCTCAAATCTTATTGCTGATGTTTGTTGTGTTGTCGTTGTGTTGTACCTGTATTGCACATAGTGCCTTTGCTGTTAAGCGGCCTAGCCGTCACTGTTGGCGAGGGCTAGGCCGGTATGGGCAATTATTGGCAGGCTTCACAGTCGGGGTCGTCCAATGAGCAAGCCTCGGGTACGGGCGCAGGGCCGGCGGCGAGGGGGGCTGCCTCTGACGAAACGGCGTTCAGTTGGCCGGTTTGAATGGTCGACTTTTCTGTGGTCGTCGCGGCCAGTGAACGCAGGTAGTAGGTGGTTTTTAAACCGCGAAACCAAGCCATGCGGTAGGTCATATCGAGCTTTTTGCCATTGGCTTCAGCCAGATAAAGGTTGAGGCTCTGGGCCTGGTCGAGCCATTTCTGGCGTCGGCTGGCGGCGTCGACAATCCACTGGGGCCCCACTTCAAAAGCGGTGGCGTAAAGTGCCTTGAGGTCGTCGGGAATACGCTCGACCGGTTGTGCTGAGCCGTCGAAGTATTTCAGGTCGTTGGCCATGACCTCGTCCCACAGGCCGCGCTCTTTGAGATCGTGAATCAAATAGGCGTTAACCACGGTGAATTCACCGGAGAGATTAGATTTCACATAGAGGTTCTGATAAGTCGGCTCAATCGACTGGCTAACCCCGGTGATGTTGGCGATAGTGGCGGTGGGTGCAATCGCCATGACGTTGGAGTTGCGCATACCTTGGCGTTGCACGGTGGCACGCAGACTGTCCCAGTCGAGGGTTTGGCTTTTGTCGACGTCGAGATAGTCGCTTCCGCGTTGTTGTTCGAGTAGGTCGAGGGAGTCGATAGGCAGTATGCCCTGGCTCCACAGTGAGCCGTCGAAGCTGGGGTAACTACCGCGCTCGGCGGCGAGATCGGAAGAGGCTTGAATGGCGTAGTAGCTAATGGCTTCCATGGAGCGGTCGGCAAATTCAACCGCCGCGTCAGAGGCATAGGGCACCTTGATTTGATAGAGAGCATCTTGAAAGCCCATCAGGCCCAACCCTACAGGCCTATGGCGCATATTGGATTGGCGAGCGGTGTCGACGGAGTAGTAGTTGATGTCGATCACGTTGTCGAGCATGCGCACGGCTGTGCGTACGGTGCGGCTCAGTTTGTCGTTGTCGAGCTGGCCATTGTCGTCAATGTGTTGAGCGAGGTTGACGGAACCGAGATTGCACACGGCAATTTCTTCATTGGCCTTGGTATTCAAGGTGATTTCGGTGCACAGGTTAGAGGAGTGCACCACGCCGACGTGCTGCTGGGGTGAACGCACGTTGCAGGGGTCTTTAAAGGTCATCCATGGGTGACCAGTTTCAAACAGCATGCCGAGCATTTTGCGCCATAGATCTTGGGCGCGAAGGGTTTTGAAAAGACGCATTTCCCCTTTTTCGGCGCGGGCTTCGTATTCGGTGTAGCGCTGCTCGAAGGCGGTTCCGTAGAGATCGTGCAGGTCGGGTGTGTCGTTGGGCGAGAACAGTGTCCATTGACCGTCTTCAAACACGCGCTTCATAAACAGGTCGGGAATCCAGTTCGCCGAGTTCATATCGTGGGTGCGGCGACGGTCATCACCGGTGTTTTTGCGCAGCTCGATAAACTCTTCGATGTCGATGTGCCAAGTTTCAAGGTAGGCACAGACGGCACCCTTGCGCTTGCCACCCTGATTCACGGCAACGGCGGTGTCGTTAACCACTTTCAGGAAGGGGACGACGCCCTGGGATTTACCGTTGGTGCCTTTGATATAAGCACCGAGGCCACGCACGGGTGTCCAGTCGTTGCCCAGGCCGCCAGCCCATTTGGAGAGCATGGCGTTGTCTTGAATGGCGCCGTAAATACCTTCGAGGTCGTCGGGGACAGTGGTCAGGTAGCAGCTCGACAATTGAGGGCGCAAGGTGCCGGCGTTAAATAGCGTTGGCGTTGAGCTCATGTAATCGAAAGACGAGAGCAGGTTGTAGAATTCTATGGCGCGGTCTTCGCGGTTTTCTTCTTGTGCGGCAAGCCCCATGGCAACGCGCATAAAAAAGCATTGGGGTAGCTCGAAGCGGGTTTCGTTGCTGTGAATAAAGTAGCGGTCATAGAGAGTTTGCAGACCGAGATAAGTGAACTGCAGGTCGCGGCTCGCATTAATGGCCTGGCCCATTTTATCGAGATCGTAGTCGGCTAACTCGGGGGCTATTAGCTCTAGCTCAATGCCGGTGTTGATGTAAGCCTTCAGGGCACCGGGGTAGAGGCCTTCCATTTCATGCTGTGTGGCGGCGGTAGCGACGTTGAGGAAACTCAAGGCTTCACTGCGCAGGCCGTCCATGAGCAGGCGGGCGGTGGCGTAGGTGTAATTGGGTTCTTTCTCAACCAAGGTGCGGGCGGTGATGACCAGTGCTGTGTTGACGTCGGCAATGGACACGCCGTCGTAAAGGTTGCGCAGCGCCTCGCTCAAAATGGCGTCCACCTCGACATCCTTAAGACCGGCACAGGCCTCGCTGACCACCGTGTGTAGACGAGTCATATCGAGGGGGCCGTCACTGCCGTCGGGGTAGGTGACGCGAATGGCGGGGCCAGTGTAATCACTCTGTGCGGTGGTGACTGCCGGGGTGGCGTTGGCTTCGCCAGCGCTGCGCTCCTGGGCGCGTTGTTCACGGTAAATAACATAAGAGCGGGCAATTTTTTGTTCGCCACTGCGCATCAAGGCGAGTTCTACCTGGTCCTGAATATCCTCAATATGGACAGTGCCGCCAGAGGGCATACGACGCTTGAAAACATCGCTAACTTGGGCATTGAGGGCGTGTACCGTTTCGTGAATGCGGCCCGAGGCCGCTGCCGCTGCACCTTCCACAGCGAGAAAGGCCTTGGTAATAGCGACAATAATTTTTTCATCGGTATAGGGCACCACGGCGCC
This sequence comes from Porticoccaceae bacterium, assembly GCA_041622675.1. GTDB lineage: Bacteria > Pseudomonadota > Gammaproteobacteria > Pseudomonadales > Porticoccaceae > Reddybacter. The sequence goes on along the minus strand of JBFJYH010000061.1, from coordinate 8,308 downwards.
ATTGCGCTTGATGACCTTGAGTTGACCTGGTGCTGTGGCTTGTACCGGGCTTTTTGCTGCCTGGCTGGTAGCCTGTGCCGGTCTGTCGGCGGCTGGCTGGCCTGCAGCCGGTTGATTTTGTGTTGATGCTTCCATTTTTTTCACCTGCCTTTCAAGGCGTACTGTTTGCTAGGTTGTTTGTCGAGGGCCGCTAGTGGGCGCCTGTGTGTTTTGTTTATGCCGATGGTTCAAATAGAGTCTATGACGACGGTTTTCTATCCTTGAGCGATGGCTGAGTCATGTTGAATTGATCTATAAATCCTTAATTTTTAAGTCATGCCATTGGTGTTTTTTTATTATTTTGATCATGGCCGTAAAGTCGTTTCGTTGCGTGCTGGTCTTTTGCTTAATGCAGGCTTTGGGCGTTAGTTTTGGAGGATTGACGGTGTGGGTCCCGCTTTTGCTCGTTTACTAGATATAGTGCCTGATTCGCATGAGATACAAGATAGGGTGATTTTTGCTTTAATGCAATACAAGATGTGCTATTTATTGATTTTTTATGAACAATGTCGCAGCTCGGGTTTCACGATAAAACTTGTTCTAATCGAGACTTCCACCACAGAGGCCCAGCAGTGAAAGTAGTCACTTACAGAGCGAAAAACACTCGGTGTTTTGTTGCGCAGAACACTGGGGACATCAGCGCTACGGGGTTGATGGTTTATTGGCCACTACATGTCGGTGATTGCGCGATGGTGCAAAGGGTTGGGCTAGATAAACCTCGTGCCAGATGCACTGTCTAGCTATTTGGGGTCTATCTTTTTGCGGCTTGGCTAAGAGGCGAGCCGGAGCAGGTGAAGCATCAGCGCTTTTTGGGCATGAAGGCGGTTTTCAGCTTCATCCCAGACGACAGAAATATTCTCATCTTCGAGTAATTCTGCACTAACCTCCATGCCGCGATAGGCAGGTAGGCAGTGCATAAAAAGGGCGTCGTTGGCGGCCAGTGACATCAGCTCGTGATTGACCTGAAAACCCTTAAATTGTTCGATGCGCAGCTGTTTCTCTTCTTCTTGGCCCATAGATGCCCAGGTGTCGGTGGTGACCAGATCAGCGCCCGAAACGGCGTCGCGCGGGTTTTGAGTAATGCTAATGCGGTTGGCGTGGCGCCGACACAAGCTGGCATCGGGTTCAAAACCTTTAGGGCAGGCAATACGCAGCTCAAAATCAAATTGTGCAGCAGCATTAATGTAGGAGTTACACATGTTGTTGCCATCGCCGACCCAAGCGACCACTTTACCGGCGATATCGCCACGCTTCTCAATATAGGTTTGCATGTCGGCAAGTAATTGGCAGGGGTGGTAGTCGTCTGTCAGGGCGTTGATGACCGGGACCTTTGAATATTTGGCAAAGGTTTCAATCTTACTGTGGGCAAAGGTGCGCACCATGATGATGTCGACCATTGATGAAATCACCCGCGCACTGTCTTCGACCGGTTCGCCGCGGCCAAGCTGAGTATCGTTGGGCGATAAAAAGAGTGCGCTACCGCCGAGTTGCGCGGTGCCAGCTTCGAAGGAGACGCGAGTTCGGGTCGAGGATTTTTCAAAGATCATCGCCAGAACTTTACCCGCCATGGGTTTGCCGGCGCTGTGATTGCGCAATTGGCTTTTCAGCTTGATAGCATTGTCAATAATGCCTCGCAGCTCATTGGCGGGTAGGTCGTTTAAAGTGAGAAAGTGCTGAACCGTCATGGCTAATTCCGTAAGCGGGCGCTGTTGCTGGCTAAAATGCTTTAATTAAAGGTGCGAGAATGTTGACCAATTGCTCTGCTTGCGCGTCACTTAAAATTAGCGGCGGTAAGAGGCGAATAACATTGCCAGCTGTGACATTAATGAGCAGTCCTTTGTCGGCCGCTTGTGCAACCAGTTCGGCACAGGGTTTACTGAGTTCAATACCCAGCATTAAGCCGCTGCCGCGAATGTCCTTGACGGTGTCGCAGTCGGCGAGTGTTGACTTAAAGGCTTGCAGCAGCCGTGCGCCAAGTTCGTTGGCACGCTCGGCCAGGTTTTCACTTTCAAGTGTTTCAAGGGTTGCCAGTGCAGCTGCGCAGGCAACGGGGTTGCCGCCAAAGGTCGAGCCGTGGTTGCCCGGTTGCATGAGCTGTGAGGCGGGGCCGTGGGTCAGACAGGCGCCGATGGGGGCACCATTGCCAAGGCCTTTAGCGATGGTGACTACGTCGGGCAGAATATTGTGTTGTTGATAATGGAAGAAAGTACCCGTGCGGCCATTGGCCGTTTGTATTTCATCCAGCATTAATAACCAGCCTTTGGCATCGCACAGATCGCGCAATTGCTGGAGATAGTCGGGTGCGGGAATATTGATACCCCCTTCACCCTGAATGGGCTCTACTAACACGGCAACAATGTTCGGATTGTTTTCACCAATAGCTTGTATTGCATCGATGTCATTGAACGGCGCGCGGGAAAACCCTCTCACTAGGGGCTCAAAACCAGCGTGTACTTTGCGGTTGCCAGTTGCCGTCAGCGTGGCCAGAGTGCGGCCATGGAAAGCTTGCTCTGTGACGATGATGGTCGGCAGCTCAATCCCTTTGGCGTGGCCGTGAAGACGGGCAATTTTAATCGCGGCCTCGTTGGCCTCGGCACCTGAATTGGAGAAAAACATATTGCTCATGCCCGACAAGTCGCTGAGTTTGTCGGCGAGTGCCTCTTGGGCAGGAATATTGTAGAGGTTGGAGCAATGGACGAGAGTTTTTGCCTGATTGGTAATGGCTGCGGTGACGGCGGGGTGGGCATGGCCCAGTCCGCAGACTGCAATTCCGGCGAGGGCGTCGAGATATTTTTTACCCTGCTCGTCCCACACGTAAGCACCATCTCCTTTGACTAGGGTAAAAGCGCGTTGTCCGTAAGTATTCATTAGTGCGTTACTTGTCATGGTTTGCTCAAGATGCCTGTTTGGTTTAGTGAGATTTCTTAATTCTTCAATAAAAATAGTTTGCACAACTTATGCCAAACAAGACAGGCGGCACTAAGCCGCCCGAAAAAAGCGAATCATGTTAAATAGCTTTATAGCCCTTGGCAACATCTTTTGCGAGCTTTCGCGACTGTTTTGGTTTCGTGGCTGGAATGGGGATTGCTGATAATTGGGCAATCGCAAGTTTCTTTTTTAGCGCAAAGCAGTTAAAATAACCAAGTGTTTTACTCGGTTATTACTTGAGGTGCTTTAAATGGACGTGCTGGATACCATCCGCGATCAAATCGAAACCAACCCCGTTATTGTATATATGAAGGGCTCACCCAATCAGCCCCAGTGTGGCTTTTCAGCGCGAACAGTGCAGGCCTTGATGGCTTGTGGTGAGCGCTTTGCCTATGTCGATATTTTGTCGAACCCTGAAATACGCAGTAAGTTACCCGAATACGCGAACTGGCCAACATTTCCACAGCTGTGGATTGGTGGTGAGTTAATTGGCGGTTGTGACATTGTGACTGAGATGCATGAAAAAGGTGAATTGCAACCTCTGGTCAAAGAAGCTGCGCTACCTGCTGATGAGGCTTAGTCTTTGAATTAACGCTGAGGCCAAAAAAATACAAATGGGGCAAACTCAGTACTGTTGCAGCTTTTGACAGTCATAATGCGAATCTCACTTGAGCTTCGCATTTTTTTTGTCTGACAAGATTGGCCACATGCCCACGCCGAAGGCTATAAGCGACACGCGGCCCACTTCTGGCGTCGGTATTTTTAGTTAAAAATGGGCTTGTTACATCGCGGGCAATCTATTCACCCAGTGAGTTAAAGCACGATATAATTCGCGACTTCTTTTCTCTTTCCACTGGTGTTTCCTCTTATGACTGTTCGCACGCGCATCGCGCCTTCCCCGACGGGTGACCCCCACGTCGGTACCGCTTATATCGCCCTATTCAATCTCTGTTTTGCACGCCAGCACCAGGGCCAGTTTATTCTGCGCATAGAGGATACCGATCAGGTGCGCAGCACCGCAGATTCTGAAAAGATGATCTTTGACTCCCTGCGTTGGCTCGGCCTAAGCTGGGACGAAGGCCCTGATGTGGGTGGTGAATACGGCCCCTATCGTCAAAGTGAACGGATGGATATCTATCGCCAATACGTTGACCAGCTAGTTGATAATGGCCACGCCTTTTACTGTTTTGCCACCCCGGCTGAGCTCGACGAAATGCGTCGTGAGCAAATGGCCCGAGGTGAAACGCCCAAATACGATGGTCGCAGTTTGGCCCTGAGTGCGGCTGAGGTGGAAGCGCGTCGCGCCGCGGGTGAGCCTTACGTCATCCGTATGAAAATACCGGAAGAGGGCAGCTGCATTTTCAGCGATATGCTGCGCGGTGAGATTGAAATCCCCTGGTCACAGGTCGATATGCAAGTGCTACTCAAGGCCGATGGCATGCCGACCTATCACCTTGCCAACGTGGTGGACGACCACCTGATGGCAATTACCCATGTGATACGCGGTGAAGAGTGGATCAATTCTGCGCCTAAGCACCAATTGCTGTACCGCTATTTTGGCTGGACCATGCCGCAGCTGTGCCATATGCCACTGCTACGCAATCCCGACAAAAGCAAGCTCAGTAAACGTAAAAACCCCACCAGTATCAATTTCTATAAGGCGATGGGTTATCTCCCCGCCGCTGTTATTAACTACCTTGGGCGCATGGGTTGGTCGATGCCCAACGAAGAGGAGAAATTCTCCTTAGCGGAGATGATAACGAATTTTGACATTAACAACGTTCACCTAGGTGGTCCGGTGTTCGACGTCGAAAAACTCGACTGGCTCAATGGCCGCTGGATACGTGAAGACCTCGACGACAATAGCTTTGCCCAGGGTATGGCCGAATGGGCTATTAATGAGCAACGCTTGGCAGAGTTTATTCCCTTGATCAAAGAGCGGGTTGAGAAATTTAGTGATGTAGCACCGCTGGTGAGTTTTCTGCTCTCTGGCTTGCCAGAGCTGAGCGAGGAGAGCTTTGACAATAAAAACCTCGATAGGGCGCAAGTGCAAAAAATTCTCCAATACAGCGCCTGGCGACTGGATGAGCTGCCAAACTGGGAGCGCGACAGCCTGTACGAGGCATTGTCGTCGTTGGCTGCAGCCCTCGACTTAAAGCTCAAAGTCTTTTTGGCGCCTTTGTTTGTCGCCATCGCGGGTAGCCCCTCAGCGCCACCCCTATTTGACTCCATGGTCCTTTTAGGCCCCGACATGAGTCGCGCCCGCGTGCGCCACGGTCTCGCGGTACTGGGTTCGCCATCCAAGAAGCAATTAAAGAAGCTTGAAAAAGAATATCGACAACTAAGTACTTAAATTTAAGGGTTTACCTTGACAGCAGGGGGGCAGCTACATAAAATGCCGATCCTCTTTTGGGGCCTTAGCTCAGCTGGGAGAGCGCAACACTGGCAGTGTTGAGGTCAGCGGTTCGATCCCGCTAGGCTCCACCAAAAAACATTGTTAAATCAATGACTTGCAAGCCCGCTTAATCGCGGGCTTTTTTGTGCCTGTGGTATTAAGTCCACATTAAGTCCATTTCATACCAAGATTTCGATGTCTTCCTAAAAACCTTGTGACTTCATAGTGCAGACGATTTCATTTCCAGGTTAACGCCGCCAACACAGGCAGCCGAAGCGCAGCGTAGGCTGTCCAGTGCAATGCGTTTTTTGCATTGCACGATTGTGCTTGGCCTTGTTATACATTTACCCTTGAAGTCCTCTCTCGATTCTCGCTGGCAAAACAAATAGAAGCTGAGCTAAAGCCAAAGCAAAGTCAATGACTCTATCCGCATCGTGAGCAGTGGGTAATGCAGCAGCTTCATCTGCATGTCTTTGATCATTGGCATCGAGCCTTACTTCGTGTGCCCAGCGCGCCATTTCAGGAGTGATAATGTGGTCTTCTACAGACTTTTCAATTCGTTTATAAAGACTACCATCGCTATAGCCTTTTGACTTTAGCATTGCATCAACAGCACTCGCGGTTAGCATAACTGCTCCTGCCGGGGCGGAACGCGAATTGATTGCTTGCGTAAGATATTCTTTTGGTTTTTCTGGAACCGACTCATCCACTGATTGTGATTTTGGGAAAAGATCAATCACGCCCTGATTCATCTGGGCAGCAGATGCGGTCACAATACCGCCACAGCGTTTACATGCGTAAAACCCCCAAAAACGAGCGATGCTATTGTCGAAGTTTTTTGTTTGTGACTGAGCTGACAGTGTGAGCATGGGGCTATCAACACCACAGTGCGGACAGCGTTTTAAATCCAGTTGCCCCATTAACTTCAAAGCCATGTAATTACTCCGATCTTAATTTGATGTATAACGCCCGCGGCACGGGCGAGCGTAGCGAGTCCAAGCCACGAAGTGGCTGATTGTGCCCGCCCTTGTTATGGCTTGTCTTATTCCTTGCTCAATCGTCTCAAATCTGACGACCTACTGAAAGCAATGAAATAAGGGGTGGCTAGAATGCTGCCAAAAACAAAAGTATGCCAGCCACTTAACCCAAAAGCTGCTTCAGACAGGCTTGCTCCGACCATAAAAATAAATCCATACAGCAGGCTATCAATAGCAGTTCCCAGCATGAAAATACTTGGAACCTGAAGGAGTCTGAGTGCCAGATCCTTTTCTGAAACCAACTTCCAATTATCTAATGCTTTGTGTACTCCAAATGAGCAAACAACACCGCACGCGACAAACAAAATAATAAGTGAAATGGAAAAATAGCTGAGCGAAGTTATCTCTATTTCAACTAGCGGAAGTGTATATGAAGGTTTTCCCTCCCCTGTTATCGCGACCAAATAAGCAACGCTGGCTACTGTGAGCCCCGCTATTAAGGCCTTTTGTGCAAGGGCAAGAGAGTTGTGATAATACTCTATCGCCAGCTCATCAAGGTTCATATTTACTCCATGCGGCCATAACGCCAAGCTAAATGGAACGAAAAGCCGCTAGGTTTTTTGTGTCCATTTGAGCGCATTGTTATACGATACTTGAACATAACTACTTATCCAGAGATGTAGCTAATGGCAAAGCCTTTTCTGTAAGGCTGATGTAATTGATCTGAAATTTAACTAGCCCATATTGTTGCATTTCGGAGCATATTTTCCTTGCCTCTATATCCGACGCTCCATTAATTCTGTTTAATTGTGCAAACAACTGAGATAAACGAACATGATTGTCATCAAGGGTTAGAAATGCCCTAAGAACATTGTTCCAGTCATCTGGTAATTCTTTAGGTAGCTTCTTGGTTTTTTTCTTTTTGGTAGTATGCTTTTTATGAAACTTTACACCCCAAAATGATATTTCCTCTCCCGGCTTTGCTAAATAGAAAACGACAACGAATACAAGGCACATGCCAATTGCGCCAAATTTTCCCGTTGCCATTAGAAATTCAAACATATATCAGAAGTATCCTTTCGTATAACGCAGCCAGCAGGGGCTGGAGCACGCAGTGCGGAAGTCCCTCTGGCTGGCTTTGTGAAAAATTTTTAGTATTTCAATTTTGAAATTTGAGCTTTCCCATAAGCGTCATTAAAATTAGGAGGCATTCGAAACATAGGGGCCTCCATTGACGATTTCCCTGACCTTTTGTTTTGCATATTTATTGTGGCTAGGTCTTGAGCCCCTTTATCTACGCCCAATAGCGCCCATTTTTGTTGTAATTCAGAAGGCTTTGTTGTCGGGTTATTTTTATTATGCCTCAAATCAAAGCCTATCTTCTTGGCAAGTTGATAGCCGTGTATCATTGCCTTCATATTCATGGCGGAATAGTTAGCCGATGCGACCTCACTTCGCGCGTAGAAATAGTGCTCTAAAGCTGCAACTACTTCCTCATCTGACGAGACTAATTCAGGTGGAATCTCTCCGTCTTTGGTCAAATTATTGCGGTACATATAAAGAGCCGTTTTAATAGCCTCTAATCTTTCCTGAATAGAAAGCCCGCCACCTTTAGAAAGCCATTTTTCTACTAATAGCCTTACCTCTTGATCCTTAGATATCGACATAAAAACTCTCCGTAGCTAGTATTGTTTAACGCCTTTGGAAGGGGCAGCATTGCGGCGAAGCCGCGCTTTTAGCTGTCCCGCTTGCCAAACTTGTTAGATTAGCCGAATTCATAAACTAACCGCGACACATTCAAAATATAAGAAGGTGAGCTGTAAAATAAGCCTTATCCCATTCCGGCAAGAAGAAGGATAAGTTTATGTCCTATAGACAGCTCACCTATGAAGAAAGAGTAACGTTATCAACCCTGTCCCAGCAAGGCCTTTCAGTGCGTGCGATAGCACGCACCATGAAACGCCATTAT
>JBFJYH010000060.1:0-14176 GCA_041622675.1 Porticoccaceae bacterium | reverse complement strand
TTAGAAATGCTCGACGAGTTGGACGACGTACAACGGGTCTTCCACAACATTGAATTGCCCTAGCGCAGATGATTAATCGGCGCTAAAGATTAGAATCAGGCCCAATATTGCATGTGTAAATTCAGCATTCAGTACAGGGCCTTTTTTATAGGGGATTATTGCCCTTAAGTATTCTTTAGCTTAACTCGTATTAAATTTTGGTTTTAAAATTATAGAATATTCATTATGCAATCAGACCCCAAAAAATTAGTAGAAAAAAACCAAAATTTGACTCACTCAGAATTACTGAAAGTGTTGTCACATGTGCAACGCGAGCAAGGCGAATGGGTTCTACACACACTAATGGTCGAAGATTGCGATGTGCCGTTTAAGTTTAAACGCAGAGGTAATTATCAAAGTTTAAAGGGTGCAAGAGTGAATATGACTTATTACCCTGAGCAGGAAACTGTCGCAGGCATCAGTTTTGAAGTGATGAAAGTCGTGCGTATCAAAAGAGGGTGATCAAAGGCGTATTGAAATCGACATTCATGCGGGCTTTTAAAGGTCTGCTTATGTAGGGGGTGATCAGGTTTTACTGGGTTGTCAAAATCGCTTCCATTGGTTTTGGTGGTCTTAACGTCTCAATTTGCGGCGAGCGTTAGTGACCTTAAATTATTAGTTTCGAATTCAAGCCCATAGACTCTTTTGTAGCTTGCTGAAAGAGCTGATTCTAGAACATCAAAAACCTGACAAAACCTAGTAATCCAGCTAAGGTTTTCTTGACTGTTAGCTTTATCAATCAGATAGTTTCTAAGCTGGATTTTGCTTTTTTCATTCTTCATGCTAAATGGTTGAAGTCTTCCTTCGACATCTATAGAGAAGTCATTACCAAACCAATCTGTATGTCTATCATGTGCTTCAATGATCCATTCATGAGGAAAAAACCCCTCTAACGAAAAGCCTGTGTGTAGGCTGATAAAATCTTTGTTTGCCTGAAACGGTACTTTTTTGTTCCCCAAATAACCTTGCAATTCTCTTCTAGTATTATCGCCAGCCGTGTCGCCATCCAAAATAGTTACGACAGGCCTTTCGTTGGCAATAAATTCGTAAGTAGCTTTCATAAACCCTTTCATTCCTGACACACCGGTAAAATCTAAAAATTCTGAATTCCTTACGCAAGGCCACTTATAGTTTCCGTCATCATCTTGTTGAACTAGCTTTAAAAACCATTGAAAGATCTCGCGATCAGACTTTCCCTCAACGAATATATTTAACAATCCTAAATTATAGTAATCACTAAATCTCACACCCAAAGCATTTCTAATTGATGAAGTGGCTTCAACGTATGACTTATATTGAATAACTCGCGTGTGCTCATTGTTTAGTTCAGTTCCAACCACTTTTCTTGGATCTTGTGCAACAAAACCTAAAGAATGAGTTGTGGTCACCAAGAGTGATTCAGTGCGCAGCTGTTCAAGCATTCGATGACAAGATTCAGCTAGTTGGGGATGAAGATACGATTCAGGTTCTTCAATCAGCCATACCGTGCTTTTCTTCAGTTTCAACTCCTCTTTGGTTATCCAAAGAAAAGAAGCCAATATAGCAGATGCCTGAATTCCCATTCCTTTCCTATCAATACTTGTTTTGTTTGGGTCTGAAAGGTGAAATTCAAACCGATCTATTAGCTCTTCCATTGAGTTATTTGGCAAACTAAATTGAGATTTAATATGTGGAAGTCCTGCTATTCTCAATTGGTTGTCAAGGGCTTTAGATATATCTGATAAATTGTTATTTATTTCATCAATTTTGTCGGTCAGTACCCTGGTAACAGAGCGCTTGATAAGCGGGAGGAGTAATGTTGAATATAAATCACCAATACTTTTTGATGATGGTACATAATGACAAACAAATTTTTCTAACAGAATATTTACAGCGTTTATTTGTTTTCTGGAAAACTGTGCTTGAAATTCCTTTTTCATTTTCTCGTTTGAGAAAAAACGATACAAAGGCTTTCCTGATTTGGCAAATGACAAATATAATGAGAAACTAGTTTCAAGCTCTTTAGGCTCTTCCAGCATTGAGTTTAATTCATCATATAGTTCGAAGAAATCCCTGTCTGTCTCTCGATCACCAATAAAGCCGGCGACGAGACTAGTTTGCCCTGACGACACCCCAAAGGTTAAATCTCGTTTAGCATCGTACCCTAATATATTCTCATAGCCGGTAAACATCATCTCCACAGCTTTGAGAATATTAGTCTTCCCGCTACTATTTGGTCCAACTATGGTAAGGCCATTCCTTAAATCAATAAATTGCTCACTTCCTAGAGTTCGGTAGTTCCTTATCCTCAGACTTTCAAACTTCATGTAATTCCTTATGCATAGTACAGAATTTAACTACTAGTAAACCGACCAGTCGGTTTATGTTCGGAATGCGAAACTGGTTGGTCTATGTGCCGAATCTGGGGCGTCAAACAGCGTGAGCGGTATAGCATTCCTTGGCGCCGATTTTTTTTTGCCCCCAATATATTGGTTTTATGGGATAAAGCAATAGTGCTCATGTGTCGTGTTAAATGAGTCCCGAGGTAGGGTTTAAAACCAATCTATTAATTACGCCGGTGTTGTAAACGCTGGCAATATTTGTTCAATCAGTAAGCGTGTTTGTTTGAGTAAATCAGCGTCATCATTACCCATGGGGCGCAGAATGAATTTTGAAATACCTTCTTTTGCATAGTCGTTAATGCGTTGGTGAATTTGTTCGGCACCAATGGCAACGGTGTGACTGAGGTCTTTACCCGGGGCCAATTGACTGAAGCGGGCCAGCTCACGCTGGGCGATGTCATCGCTGGCCTCGCCAAAGTAAAAGAAAAAACCGGTGCCGTAGTGGTCGTCATCAATATGGCGGCCAATTTCTTTGAGTGCTTTTACAATGGCTTTTTTCGCTAGCCCGGCTTGTTGGGGTGACTCCAGGCCAGCCTGCCAGCCGGTGCCAATTCGTGCGGTGCGTTTAATGGCCGCTTCACTACTACCGCCTATCCACAAGGGGAGTTCGGTCTGTGCAGGTAAGGGTGAAATCATCGCGTCGCGATATTGATAGTGCTCCCCGTCGAGGCTGACTGGGCCGCCGCGCCAAAGCTGGCTGATAATGTCGAGGGCTTCGTCGGTGCGCTTGCCTCGGCCTTTGGTGGAGCGCCCAGTGGCCTGCCACTCTGGGGCACGAGCGCTGCCGATACCAAAGGCTGGCAGCATACGACCCTTGCTGAGAAAGTCGATGGTGGCGCATTGCTTGGCCAGCACCAGGGGGTCACGCAGGGCAGCGGAGGCGACGTTCATGCCAAACTTAAGTTGTTGGGTGGCGCCGGCAATGGCGGCCAAAGCGCTGATGCATTCGAGAAAGGGCTCATCGGAAATCAGCCGATCAGTTTGCCAAATGGAGTCGACGCCACCGTCTTCACACAAATCGACCCAGCGCCAGAAATTATCGACTTGTTGAAAGGGAAAGCGGGCGAGGCCTAGGCCGATACCAATTGCCATTATTCATCTCCAGAGTTATTAGTCTGTCTGAGGCGGCGGGAGTCCTCTGCTCATGACCGTCGTAGGCAGGGATGCCGACACCGAGCGTACAGGGATGTATTGACAGCGGGTCATGAGTAGGGGGCATCCGTTGCTACCCTTTTAATCATCAGCCATAACTCATTTGAGGTATTTATACTGGCTTAAAGTTAGCGGCCGTAAACGCCTCTAGCGTACGTTGCGTGTCCACTTCACTGGCCCCGGCCAGTGGCGCAATGATCTGTGTGTGAATACCGGTATCCATATCGGCCTGTAAACGTGCGCGGCATTCTTCGGGGCTGCCAATAACGGCGATTTCATCAATCAGAGCATCACTCATGGCGCCCGCTGTTTTCTGCCGGTCTTTCGCTGCCCAACCGGCGGTAATGTCATCGGCCGCGGCGTCAAAGCCCGCCCAGGCGAGAAATTTGTTGTACACCGGTGTCGCGTAATAGGGGGCGAAGGCGGCGCGAAATAAATTGCGGGCCGCGGCTTTGTCATCGGTAACCAGCACCATGGCGCGGTTGACGATTTCGACCGACCGCCAGTCTTTACCCGCTTTTTCGGCACCGATCTTGACGTGCTCGACCATTTTGGCGAGGGCGCGCTGGGGCCAAAGGTTGAAGATCACGCCATCGCCAATCTCCGCTGCCATTTCAATCATTTTCGGGCGCAGGGCGGCGAGATAAAGGGGTGGTGGCCGGTCGATGGGGTCTTGCCGATAGCCCTTACTATAAAGGCCGTCGAGGTCAAAGTTAGATTTCTCACCGGCCAGCATAGAGCGCACCATAATGGCGGTGTTTTTAACGCGGGTGACAGGCTTTTCGAGGGGGATGCCGTGCCAGTTGTTCATCATGGTTTGGCTCGATGCCCCCAGGCCCATAATAAAGCGCCCCGGTAACACTTGGCCGAGGGTGTTGGCGGTGGCAGCCAACACCACGGGGGTGCGTGTGAATACAGGGGTAACGGCAACGCCAATGCGAATGCTTTGTGTGTGGGCGGCCAGTGCGGCGGCGGTGGTTAACGAGTCTGGGGCGCCGCCGTCGGCAAACCAGGCATCGCTATAACCCTCGGCTTCGGCCCATTTAACCCGCGCGATAGTGTCGCTGACTAAAGGACTGGCGGGCAAGGTGACGGCAAGGCGTTTGGGTAGAGTGCTTGTCTTTGATGACATGAATATTTTCTCGGTTAATCAATAAAAGGCAGTTTCCCATTTTGCGACAAGTAAGTTCAAGTTGTATGCTGGAGCCTAAATAATTATAGGGGGATGGATATGAGTGCTACCACGGAATTAACGGCGGTACGCGCGGGTCATGAGTTTGATGAAACGGCGTTGCTAAGTTACCTCGAAAAAAATATTGATGGTTTTAAAGGTCCGCTGAAAATTCAGCAGTTTGATGGTGGCCAGAGCAACCCCACCTTTAAATTGCACTGTGGTTCGGGGGTGTACGTGATGCGTAAGCAGCCGCCTGGAAAGTTGTTGCCTTCAGCCCACCAGGTCGATCGCGAATACCGCATTATGAAGGCCCTGTGGGACACCGAGGTACCGGTGCCCGAAATGCTTTGCCTGTGCGATGACGCCAATGTTATTGGCACTAAATTTTATGTCATGGCGATGGTTGAGGGGCGAATTTATTCCGAGATTTTACTGCCCGATGTCAGCTCCGCTGATCGCCGTGAAATGTACCTCGACATGATGCGTGTTCTCGCTAAAGTGCATGCCGTGGATTACAAGGCGGTGGGCCTTGAGAGCTTTGGCCGCCCCGGCAATTATTACGAGCGCCAATATTCGCGCTGGAGCAAGCAATATAAAGCAGCCGAGATTGATAAGCTGGCGAGCATGGATAATTTGCTCGAGTGGATCCCCAAACACCTGCCTGAGTCGAGCGAAACGACCATTGCCCACGGTGACTTTCGCCTGGCCAATATGGTGTTTCACCCCACCGAGCCGCGCATTGTTGCGGTGCTCGACTGGGAGTTGTCGACCCTGGGCCACCCCCTGGCTGATCTTGGTTACAGTTGTATGGAGTTTTATGCCGATTTTTATGGCGAGGTGCGCCTGCGCGGGCCACAGCGCGAAAGTCTGGGTATTCCCAATCAAGATGAAATGGTTGCTGAATATTGCAAGCACGCAGGGCGCGATAAAATCGATAACTGGCTTTTTTATGTGGTCTATAACTTATTCCGTTCTGCAGCCATTGTGCAGGGGGTTTACAAGCGCGGCCTGGACGGTAATGCCAGTTCTGAGTCAGCGTTGACCTATGGCGATGAGTGTCGCAATCGCGCCGATAGAGCCTGGCAATTGGTCGAGGAAATGGCGGGCTAGTTGGATCTTAACTCTTGTCATTCAAGGCTTGTCTTCAACCAGAGTTCGAGCAATAAAAAAGGGGCTAATTAGCCCCTTTTTTATTGCTGCTGGTTTTCTTTATAGCGGCTTTAAAAGCGCCTGTTTTATAAAATAATGTCAGCCATTAATTCTAGGCCTTCGCGGGTGGTTTCGCCACCCAATAGCATGGTTGATACATGGCCTTTTTTACCCGCCTCAATCCAGCGCTGTGAGCGTTCGCGAATGCGCTCCGCCGGGCCGACTAAATGGGCAGCATCGACCAGAGCATCGGGCACAGCCGCTGCGGCCTCTGCCTTTTTACCATCCAGGTAAAGATCCTGAATTTTAACGGCGTCGTCTTCAAAGCCCAAGCGCTTGGCGTAATCGTTGTAAAAGTTTTTCGCCCTGGCGCCCATGCCGCCAATATACAGTGCCATATTTTCTTTTAAGGGCTTCATGCACTCTTCAATATCGTCGCCGATAATGACGCGTACGAAGGGGGCAATTTGGAAATCGTCGAGAGTTTTATTACCGGCGTCAGCAAAACCCTTTTCAATGGGATCGGCAAAGACATGGTATTGCTCGGGGTCCATCCACACCGGGAAGAACCCGTCGGCATGGCTGGCTGCAGCGCGAACACCCGCTGGAGTAATGGTCGCTGCAAAAATGGGGATATTGCTTTTGCAGTGCAAAATACTTTTTAGCGGTTTGCCCAGGCCCGTTGCGCCCTCGCCTTTATAGGGTAGTTGGTATTGATTGCCCTCGAAGCTGAGCGGACCTTCACGTTCGAAGATTTTTTTCATAATGGCAATATATTCTTTCAGGCGCGTTACGGGCTTGCCGTAGGGTACGCCGTGCCAGCCTTCAACCACCTGGGGGCCAGAGGCGCCTAGGCCGACAATAAAGCGGTTACCCGATAACTGGCTGAGAGACATTGCCGTCATGGCCGCCATAGCAGGGCTGCGGGCAGGCATTTGCATAATCGCGGTGCCAACCTTGATCTTACTGGTGTTGGCCAGTATCCAGGTGGCGGTTGTCACGGCATCAGAGCCATAAGCTTCGGCGGTCCATACTGAGTCGTAGCCGAGTTCTTCGGCAAAGCCGATCGTGTCGAGGGGTATTTTTACTGCGTTGCCGGAATAGCCGGTCATTAAGCCGAGTTTCATGATTTTTGTCCTGCTGCTGTGTTTGATGTCGCGGGGCTGTTGTGTGTTAAACCCTAACGATAGCAAATCGCTCTGTTTTGGGCCATGAGAGTGTCCGCTTTGGTTTTGATTCAGGGATTCCTCGCTGGCCGGTCAGATCCATCTTTATGATTCCCATGTTGGTAGAATCTGTCACTAAGAAATGTGTTTACAATAGGCCGCTAAATAAAAGGAGTACGAAAAATGAGCAGATTTAAAAATAAAACCGTCATCATTACCGGCGGTGCCCGGGGTATAGGCTTGGCCGCTGGCAAGCTGTTTGCCAGAGAGGGCGCCAATGTGATGTTAGTGGATTTGACTGAAGACGCCTTGCAGTCTGCCGTTAAAGCCATCGATGGCGGTGATAGAGTGACCTATCAACTCGCCGATGTGTCAAAGCCAGAGCAAGTGCAGGGTTATGTGACAGCGACTCTAAAACGCTTTGGCACCATCGATTACTTTTTGAATAATGCCGGTGTTGAGGGCGTGGTGGCACCTATCGTCGACTCGCCTATCGATGCTTTTGACCAGGTGATGGCGGTTAATATCAAGGGTGTGTGGTTAGGTTTAAAATATGTGATACCGGCAATGCTCGACAATGGTGGTGGCAGCATTGTTATCACATCATCAATGGCTGGCTTAAAAGGCACGCCGAATATTTCGCCCTATATCACCAGTAAGCACGCGGTGGTGGGCATGATGCGCAGTGTCTCTCAGGAATACGCAGCACAGGGCATTCGCATTAACACGGTTAACCCAGCGCCCATTGAGACGCGCATGATGCGTTCACTGGAGAGCGGTTTCGCCCCGGGCCAGGAAGAGGCCGCCAAAAGCCAGCTCAGCCAAATGATGCCCATGGGGCGCTACGGTGAGCCGGAAGAAGTGGCTAATCTTATGGCCTTTTTGTGCAGTGACGAAGCCTCGTTTTGCTCAGGCGGTGTGTACTCCGTCGATGGTGGCGGCTCGGCTATGTAGTGGTTTGGTTATGTAGCTGTTAGATTATGTAGTAACGAGTTAATCCCGGAAGTTATTAAATTGAAACGCTTGGCCCAGGTCAGCTTCGCGCACCAGGGCCATTGCAGCTTGTAAGTCGTCGCGTTTCTTACCCGTGACCCGGATTTTGTCACCTTGAATGGCAACCTGTACTTTGGTCTTCGCTGTTTTGATGAGTTTGACGATTTTCTTCGCCGTGGGCTGGTCGATCCCCTGTTGAAAGCGGATTCCCAGTGAATAGGTCTTACCACTGTGTGTACAATCTTCATCGGCATCAATGCTACTGGGGTCAATCTTGCGCTTCACAACATGATTTGTGACGATGTCGAGCATTTGTCGGCATTGAAAGTCCGACTCGGCGGAGACGGTAATTACCTCATCTTGAAAAGTAATACTGGCCTTAACGCCACGAAAGTCAAAGCGGGTGGCGAGTTCTCGCTCGGCATTTTCTGCCGCATTACGTATTTCATTGGATTCGACCTCGGAAACTATATCAAAAGAGGGCATTGGCGCATTCCTAATGTTGATGGTGACAGGGCCTTAGTCTACTAAATGCCAGCGCGTGGATAAAACACACAGCAGATGTTTGTAGGTGAGCGCTTACTTCATATCGTTTTTAGTGAATAGGTCATTTATCTGAATATCATGTCATGAGCTTTAGTAACAGGGAGGCAGACGTAGACAGCCATGGATGGGCGGAGACAAAGAGCGTGGCAGGGGGGAGACGATCAATCTTTGAAGGTTAAACCCGCTGGTCATTCAATGAAACCTATGGAGCGCCTTTTCATAGATAAGTACTAACCTGTTTTCTACAATGGAGGTGTTAACTGATTCACGCCCTTTGAGCGGTAGTTCGACCATAATCTACGTTTGAAGTACCGTTGTGATTTGCGAAATACTAAATGGGATTGCCTGATGGACGACACACCAAAAGATACGGATAAAAAGGCCCCGCCGGAGCAAGAATTCAGCAAGGGGGACCTGGTAAAGGTTGACGTTGGCAGTCTACAAATGGGTATGTATGTGGTCGAGTTAGATCGCCCCTGGCTAGAGACCCCGTTTTTAATTCAGGGTTTTGAATTAAATGATAAGTCTCAACTACAGACCCTCGAAAAGTATTGCAAGTACGTGTACGTACGCAGTCAATTGCCGGGTGTCAAAAGGAAACCCGAGCCCACCCTTAAGCCCAAGTCTAAACTACTGAAAAAACCCGAAAAAGGCACCATGCTAAACCGCCCGGGTCAGAACAAGCCGTTAAAGAAAAGCCCTATTGTCCGCCCTCGGCCGGCCTACGAGTCGAGAGTTCCTGTGCGTGAGGAACATGAGGCGGCGGCAGTCGCCTATGGCAAGGGTAGATCTGCCGTTGATAAAATTCTCCATTCGGCCCAGTTTGGGCAAATGCTAGACACTCGGGTAGCCGAGGAAGCTGTATCGGGTTGCGTCGAAAGCATGCTGCGCAACCCCGATGCTATGATCTGGATGAGTAAAATTAAGCATGAGAGCCGGTATACCGCGGAGCACTGTTTAAACGTTTGTATTCTTGCTATTGCCTTTGGTCGCCACCTTAATTTTGACGAAGATGAGTTGCAGCTGTTGGGGCTTTGTGGACTGTTACACGACGTAGGTAAGATGCGCACACCAAAAATGATTCTCAATAAACGCGGCCGGTTGAGTGAGGAAGAGACCTTAATCATGCGCCAACACTCTACAGAGGGCTATAAGTTACTTACCGAGGAGGGCTCGGCACCCAGTGTGGCTATCGATGTGGCTCTCAACCATCATGAAAGGCCCGATGGCAAGGGTTATCCTCAGGGGGTTCAAAAGAGTCAAATATCGGAATTCGCTAGAATTATTGCTATTGTCGACGCCTACGATGCGATTACCAGTGATCGTTGTTACTCAAAGGCCGTATCGCCAGTGGAGGCACAGAAAGAAATTTATAAGAATCGCGGAAAGCAGTTTGACGAAGATTACGCCCTCGCTTTTATGCAGGCGATCGGCCCTTATCCGCCGGGTACTGTCGTCGAATTACACAATGGTATGGTGGGTATTGTGTTGGCGGGACGGCGGAAATTTCGCCACTTGCCAATGGTCATCATTCTGCGCGACGGCAATAAAGAGGTTGTTGAGGAGAAAACGGTCGATCTTTATTTGACCGATAGCGATGAGTTGACTAGGGACTATCTTATCCGCCGTCCTTTGCCCGATGGCTCTTTCGGCGTCAAGCTGGAAGATTACAAAGTCCAGTGCAGTGGTGACCCGCTGGAGTCTATCTAATCTTTACGCTTAATAGCGAATGTTGATAATGTAATAATCATGGCTTTGTCCATGTAGGGTGAATGCTATTTCATCATCGAGGTTTTTGCCAATCAACGCTTTGGCCAGGGGTGAGTCAACACTGATATAGCCTTTGCTGGTATCGAGTTCATCGGCACCGACGATGCGATAACAGGTTTTATCACCATCATCATTTTCTAAAGTCACCCAGGCCCCAAAATAAACCTTGTTAGTATCTTGCGGAATACGGTCGACGATGGTGACACCTTCAAGCCTGTTGGTGAGGTAACGTACACGGCTATCAATCTCTCGCAATCGACGTTTGCCATAAATGTAATCCCCGTTCTCTGAGCGATCACCATTCTTGGCAGCCTCGTGCACCACGGCTGTAACCTTGGGGCGTTCGACCTTCCAGAGTTGCCGCAATTCATCGCGTAACTGTTTGGCACCTTCACCCGTAATGTAAGGGCTGGAGGGTTCGCGTGGTGGTCGATAGCGGCCCATAAATACGCTTAATGTGACTCGTCGGTGAGTGATTGAGGCGGTATTTCAAAGCCAAAAACCTCGCTATAAAACTGTAGCTCCTCAAACAATGCTCGCTCAGTATTTTCCGCCTGCCGAAAGCCGTGGCCTTCGCCAGTAAAGGGCACGTACTTTACTTTAAGTCCTTTTTTATCGAGTGATGCAACCATGGCCTCGGCCTGTTGTGGTGGCACTACCTTGTCGTCGAGACCTTGAAAGAAAATCACCGGACAATTTAATTGCTCGATATGGTTAATGGGCGAACGCTGCTGATACAGCGCTTTCTCGGCGGGGTAGGGGCCAACAAGGGTATCGAGATAGCGCGATTCGAATTTGTGCGTGTCACGGGCCAGTGTCTCCAGGTCGCCAATACCGTAATAACTGGCACCGGCTTTAAACAGGTCGTGAAAGGCGAGGGCGGCGAGCACAGTGTAGCCCCCGGCACTGCCGCCACGAATCAGAATGCGCTCGGGGTCGGCTAGGCCTTGATCAATAAGATGCTGGGCACCGGCCACGACATCATCGACATCTTTGATACCCCAGGCACCATCCAGGGCTTGCCGGTAGGCTTTGCCATAGCCGGTACTACCGCGATAATTGACATCGAAAACGGCGAAACCCCGGCTGGTCCAGAATTGTATTTTCAGGTTGAAGCCGGTCGATGTGGCACCGGTTGGCCCCCCGTGGCACATCACCAGCAGGGGTGGTTTTTCGGCAGCTATGGCGTGTGAATAAGCCGTATTACAGGGTGGATAATAAAAGCCGTGGGACTTTTCGTTATCACTTGTCGGGTAGGTAATGGCCTGTGGCTGTGAGTAATTTCCTTCGTCGATGGGCAGAGCGGCGAATTGGTGAACGATTTTATGTTGGCCGGTGCGAGTATTCAGCTCAACCAGGCAGCCACTTTGTGAAGGGGATGCGCCGATAAACCAAGCGCGATTCCCTTTGCTGATAAGCGCAGACATTTGTGTAAAAGGTAGGTCGATAGCTTTGAGCTGCTGTGTTTCTTCAGTAATTAAAGCCAGGTGCCAACTACCATTTTCGGTATAGCAGGCGACAATATTATCGTTCTCACAAAAGCCATAGGTCGACATGCCCAATGTCCACAACGGCGTTGCGAACTCCACTGGCTGTGGGCATATTGCGTGGACATTGTTTTCGATTTCACCAGTATCGATGTAGCGATAAATGTTCCACCACTCACTGCAGTCTGACACAAAATATAAATCGCCAGCGGGCGACCACTGAGGTTGAAAGATCGACTCATCACAGCCCCCAGCTATCTTTTCAGGGCTGGACAATAAGCCCTCGTCGGTTAAATCGGCTAACCACAGTTCACTACCTTGCCACGGCATTTGCGGGTGCTGCCAGCTTATCCAACTGAGTTGTGAGCCCCTGGGGTTGAGGCGTGGATAGGCGTAAAAATCGGCACCGTTGTGTAGTTCGATAAGTTCGTGAGGGGCGTTGATAGAGAGCGCGGCAATAAAGTTACGAGGCTCGCTTTCACCGTCGCTGGCCTGTTCGGCGACACAAATCAAACGCTGGCGTATTTCATCAAAACAAAAATCGGCAAAGCACAGGCTTTCATTAGCCGGGCTGATGGCTTCCGGTGTGGCCTCTTTGCTTTGTGTGTCGAGCCGATAGATACGCTGATCGCTCTGTTCGCAGAAAAATAAAATACCGGCAACAACAATATAGGGTGTGCCACCGTATTCATGTACCCGGCTGCGGGCGCTAAAGGGCGCGGGCAGTACATCGGTTTTTTTGCCATTGGCGTCGAGCCTGACAATGGCGTTGCGGCCACTTTCCTCGGGCCGGGCTTCTAGCCAGTAAAGGTCATCACCATCGCTGTCATTATCAATACTTTTATTATCAATACTTTTATTATCAATAAGGGGTGCATCGATTGCGGGCGCAGCGCTGGCGACTTGTCGAGCGCTGATGGGCGATAGCCAGCTGCCGTAGGGGGTGTTATGTGTTGTTAGGTCTTCCATTTAGCCGCCCGCCAGCTTTACGGTATAACCCTCTTTGCTCAGCAGGTCTTGCAACTTTTCTCTATGGTCGCCCTGTATTTCGATAATGGCATTTTTTACCGAGCCACCAGAGCCACAGCTCTGTTTTAGTTTTTTTGCCAGGGCTTTTAATTCAGCCTCCGGCAGGGGGACGCCACTAATGGTCGTCGCCGCATTGCCCTTGCGGCCGCTGGTTTCTCGACGAATGCGCACAATGCCATCGCCGGTTGGTGTGTCGGCTGGTTCACTATCGCTGGTTTTAATACGGCCTTTGTCGGTGGAGTAAACCAGACGGGAGTTCTTTTTCATGGTGTTATCGTCAATTTTATAAGGGGGCTTTAATAGGGCTATTAATGGCGCTTTGATTAAAATAGCGCTGATTAAGGTAGCAGAACAATTTTGCCAATATGGGCATTGCTTTCCATCAACTCATGGGCGGCACTTGCCTCACTCAGCGCAAATGTTGAGTGAATCACCGGCTTAACCGTCCCCGCATTTAATAATGGCCAAACCTTGTCTTTCAAGCCTGCCGCAATGCGACGCTTGCTTTCCAGCGCTTGACTGCGCAGGGTTGAGCCGGTGAGTACCAGCTGTTTAAGCATAACCGCACCAAAATCAACCTCAGCCTTTGAACCGCGCAAAAAGGCGATAGACACAATGCGGGCCTGTGGTGCTGTGGCTTTAATATTTTTCTGTATATAGTCCCCGCCGATCATATCGAGAATGACATTGGCGCCTTTTGTGTTTTCTTTAATGCCTTTCACAAAGTCTTCATGGTGATAATTAAAGGCTTTCTCGGCCCCCAGTTCTTCACAGACACGACACTTCTGATCGCTGCCCGCCGTGGCAAACACTCGTGCACCAAAGGCTTTGGCTAATTGAATGGCGGTGGTGCCGATACCGCTCGTGCCACCGTGCACAAGGAAAATATCACCGGCTTGCAATTCAGCACGCTCAAACACGTTGTGCCACACGGTAAAAAAAGTTTCCGGCAGGGCCGCGGCCTCGACCATCGACAAACCCGTGGGGATGGGCAGGCAAACCGACTGATCGGCCACGGCATAGTCGGCGTAACCGCCACCATTAAGCAGTGCGCAGACCTTATCGCCAACAAGCCATTGGCTAACCTTCTCGCCGCAGGCGACAATTTCACCTGCGGCTTCAAGCCCGAGCAAGTCAGAGGCACCGGGTGGTGGCGGATAAGCCCCCTTGCGCTGAATAACATCGGGGCGGTTAACACCGGCGGCGGCGACTTTAATCAACACCTCTTCCGGGCCACACTCGGGCAGCGGGCGCTCACCCAGGGCTAATACGTCGGGACCGCCGGGGGTG
>JBFJYH010000059.1:0-14535 GCA_041622675.1 Porticoccaceae bacterium | reverse complement strand
ACCCCCCCATTGTCTTCTTGCACGGTGGAGGCCAAACACGCCACTCGTGGGGTGACACGGCACGTAAAGTTGCCAGCGAAGGCTGGCATGTGATCAATATTGATTCGCGCGGTCACGGAGATTCCGACTGGTGCCCAGAGGGCGACTACACCACTGACGGCTTTGTGCGCGACCTGAGCGCCATTGCCGGGCAGCTAGACCAAACGCCCGTTGTCGTCGGGGCCTCCAAAGGCGGCATTACGGCTCTCGCTGCCGAGGGTGAGAACCCAGGCCTACTTCGCTCATTGATTTTGGTGGACGTGACCCCCAAGGTTGAAAAAAAGGGCGTATCACGCATTGTGAATTTCATGACAGCAAAACCCGAAGGCTACGATACCTTGGAAGAAATTGCCGATGCCATAGCGCTCTACACCGGACGTAAGCGGACCACCAGCCTTGAAGGCATACGCAAGAATGTTCGCCAGAATGAAAGCGGCCGCTACATCTGGCACTGGGATCCCAAAATTGTCGACAGCGCCCTCAACGAAGGTCTTGAGCAACGCTCAGTACGCTTACTCGAGGCCGCTAAAAACTTAACCGTGCCAACTCTACTGGTGCGGGGAGAAAAATCAGATGTCGTCAGTACCGAAGGAGTGCATCAATTTCGCCAAGCCGTAGGCCATGCTGAGTTTATCGATGTGAAAGAAGCCTCTCATATGGTGGCGGGCGATCAAAATACGGTTTTTTCTGATGCGGTGATCGACTTTATTAGTCGCCTCGACTAATAGGAAAAAAGAAAAAGGGGTTTATGCGCATAGACTAAAAATAAAGCATCGCCGTAAACCTCTGCCTGAAATCTGTCCACGTATTTAGCTTTTTTATCTGCCCAGAGTTACCGCATTATTTCTCTTCATAAAATTCGATCTCGAGGCTAAGCTCCCGGAATAAAGCCGTACTCAATTCCAAGTCCATGGCCTTTTGAGTAAATAATCCGCCAACACCAATTTTCCTATTGGCTTGTTTTAGCAGGGGCAGGCCACCCGCTATTTATAGCCTATGCCTCTTCACAAACCCAGCTCACTCAAGCCCGGATGATTATCCGGGCGCCTGCCCTGAGGCCAGCGAAACAAACGTTCGTCCTCGCTAATGGCAAGGTCATTAATACTGGCGTGACGATATGCCATTAGTCCAGTACGACTAAACTGCCAGTTTTCATTCCCGTAGGAGCGAAACCAATTGCTGTCGTTGTCATGCCATTCATAGGCAAAACGCACAGCAATGCGCTCATCGTCATAGCACCACAGCTCTTTAATTAATCGATAGTCTTGTTCTCGGGACCATTTCCTCTGCAAGAACTGCACAATTTGCTGTCGTCCTGCAATAAATTCATGGCGGTTACGCCACTGGCTATCCTTGGTATAGGCTTGGGCAATTTTCTCAGGGACTCGAGAATTCCACGCATCTTCGGCCATTCTCACCTTTTGCTCGGCATCTCTTCGATCAAAAGGAGGTACTGGTTTCTTTAACTCTGTCTTTACGTTCACTTTAAACGTCTCCATTAATGTCATTACTTTTTCTATTAAGGTAAAGTTTTAATTTGATAATATAAGAACAAACGGTCCACAACGCTTGGCGATGGTTTGAGTGAAGAGAGCTACTCCCTACCATTTGTAAAATTATAGCGCCAAGTACAGCCCATGATGGGGTAGCACCAATAAGAAATGGGCTACCAAGGCACAAGAGCCGCGTCTCAATTAGCGCTCCGCGAAGACTAAAAAATAACGATTACAAGGCTAAAAACTATGACTGCTCTGACTTTGACACCCTTTATTGACGATTTTGTTTTTCTTGAAGGGCCGCGCTGGCGCAACGGCCTGTTGTGGGTCTCCGACGTCAAAGATAAGAAGGTCTATACAATTACTCCCACTGGGGAGCGCAAGGTTATGGCAGAGGTTAGCAATAGACCCTCTGGCATCGGGTTTTTGCCCGACGGCACACCTCTCGTTGTTTCCATGCGCGACAATACATTGCGCCGTATAGAGGGTAATGAGCTACCCGTTCACGGCGATGTCAGCGCTTTGGTGAAAGGTGAAATTAACGACATGGTGGTCGATAAAAAGGGCAATGCCTACGTTGGCAGTATGGGCTACGACCTGTTTCGCGGCGAAAAATTTGCCCCGGGCACTATCGTATTGGTTAAGCCCGATGGTTCGGTGCGCGAAGTAGCCAACGGCCTGCACTTCCCCAATGGTCCAGTCGTATCAGCCGATGGAAAAACCCTTGTCGTTGCCGAGAGCTGGGGCCAACGCCTAAGCGCCTTCACCATTGAAGTCGACGGTTCACTCAGCAATCGACGTGTGTTTGCCGACCTAGGCAACTATACTCCCGACGGTATTACACTCGATGAGGAGGGTGGTATTTGGTTGGCGGCCTTTGCTAATGACGCCTACGTGCGCGTTAAAGACGGCGGTGAAATCACCCATGTAATCGAAGTCCCCGAGCGCCGAGCGGTGGCCTGTACCTTGGGTGGTGATGACATGAAAACGCTTTACTGCCTGACCTTTGACGGACAAATGAGTGATATTGGCAAGGGTAAACGAGGTTCTCGCATTGAGACTGTGCGGGTTGATGTTGCGGGCAGTGGCTCACCCTAAATCACCAGACACAACAATCACCACAGGTAGCGATTGGCCAATCGTAATACAATGGCCAATCGAACCCGCGGAGATTTTCAGTGAGCACCACTAGCGATATCACCACAGCCACCACTATCAAGATTATGGCTACGCCCTTTGATCCAGGAGAGCTGACACGCCAATTGAGTAAATCGACAACCAGCTGCGGCGCGCTGGTAAGTTTTGTTGGCCTCGTCCGGGATCAAGCCGACGACCCGGTGAACACTTTATTTCTCGAACACTATCCCGGGATGACCGAAAAAGCACTGCAAGACATTACCATAGAGGCCCGGGAGCGCTGGGACCTTGGCCCCTTAATTATCATCCACCGCGTCGGCGCCCTCGAGCCCGGCGAACCCATTGTCTTTGTTGGTGTCACCGCCGCTCACCGAGGCGTAGCCTTTCAAGCCTGTGAGTTTTTGATGGATTACTTAAAAATCAAGGCGCCCTTGTGGAAAAAGGAAAGTACGCCCGACGGCGAACGCTGGGTAGCTTCGCGCTGTAGTGATAACGAGGCTGCCAAACGCTGGCAGGACTAAAATTGCGTGCACAGACACCTAATTTAATCGGCGTTATTCTTGCTGGCGGCCAATCCTCCCGCATGGGTGTAGACAAGGCCACTTTACCCATCGCGGGTACAACCCTGCTCGATTTTATGCGCGCAAAACTGTTACAAGCCGGCATTGACGAAATCGTGATATGCCGCAACGCACCGGGTTATCTAAATGATGAAATACCCCAGCTCGGCCCCCTCGGTGCATTCTACACCTTAAGCCAACACTACCCCGGACGACGAACACTGATTATCCCAGTCGATATGCCCTTACTCAGCGCGGCAACATTACGGCAATTTCAGGCCGTTGCCACTGGGCCAAAGGCCGGGGATTTAAGCTTACCCGCCACCCTTGGCCAACACATATTCCCCCTGTATTTACCGTTTACTCCCGCTGTTAGCAGCGTTCTCAACGAGCGCGCCCGCAACCCCAACGATCTGTCCATTGCCGCTTTTCTACGTGAAACGGCTGGCCGGCGACTTAACAGTATTACTCACGATATTAATAATGAAGAATTTCTCAATACCAACACGCCCGAGCAATGGCAGAGTATTTTCGCAAAGATAGGGGCGCAGGATCCATCAACTGAAGATTAACCAATTAATCTATCGACACTCAGAATTTACTCTCAATAAAGCCCACAATAATTATAGAAGCCTCTGATTTGAGAAGTCTCTATAATCGCCACCCATGACTATCAATGCCCAAACTGTACTTGAGAAAACCTTTGGCTACGCCCACTTTCGCGGTGACCAGCAAGCGATTATTGACGAAATAGTCGAGGGGCGCGACGCCCTGGTGTTAATGCCCACCGGGGGCGGCAAATCTCTCTGCTACCAACTGCCTGCCCTGTTGCGACCCGGCGTCGCCATTGTCATCTCGCCCCTTATTGCATTGATGCAAGACCAGGTCGACGCCCTGACACAGCTCGGTGTGCGTGCGGGCTTTCTCAACTCGACCCTCGATTACCAGCGCCAGCAAGCGATAGAACAGCAACTGCTCAATGGCGAGTTAGATTTACTCTACGTCGCCCCGGAGCGCTTAATTCAAGCCACCACTCTAGCTCTGTTTGAGCGCATCGATTTAGCCCTGTTTGCTATCGACGAAGCCCACTGTGTGTCCCAGTGGGGCCACGATTTTCGCGCCGATTATTTACAGCTGAGCTTACTGCACGAGCGCTTCCCCCACGTTCCCCGCATTGCCCTCACCGCCACTGCTGACCAGCGCACACGCGAAGAAATTATCTCGCGCCTGCAACTCAGCGAAGCGCAGCATTTTATTAGCCGCTTTGACCGACCTAATATCCAGTACCGCATTGCCACTAAGCAAAACCCACGGCAGCAGCTGTTACGCTTTTTACGCCGCGAACATGAACACGACAGCGGCATTGTCTACTGTCTGTCGCGAAAAAAGGTGGAGGCCATCGCCGCGTGGTTGTGTGATGAAGGATTTAAAGCCCTGCCCTACCACGCGGGTATCAGCGCCGATAAACGCCAGGAAAACCAGCGCCGTTTTTTGCGTGAAGAGAAAGTGATTATTGTCGCCACCATCGCCTTTGGCATGGGTATCGACAAACCGGATGTGCGCTTTATCGCCCATCTCGACCTACCGAAAAGCCTCGAAGCGTATTATCAGGAAACGGGCCGTGCCGGGCGCGACGGCCAAGCTGCTACGGCGTGGATGGTCTACGGCCTGCAAGATGTGATCAAGCTGCGACAAATGCTCGATGACTCCAATAGCAACGACGAGCACAAACGCATCGAGCGCCACCGCCTCGACGCCATGCTCGGCCTGTGTGAAATCACCAGCTGCCGCCGCCACGCCCTGCTCCACTATTTCGGCGACGATGCCCCTGACCAATGCGGGAATTGCGACACCTGTCTAACACCGCCCGAACTCTGGGACGGCACCGTCGCCGCGCAAAAAGCCCTCTCAACGGTGTATCGCACCGAACAGCGTTTTGGCGTCAATCACCTGGTCGATGTACTACTGGGTAAAGACAACGACAGAATGACGCAATTCGGTCATCAGCAAGTATCAACCTACGGCATCGGCCAAGAGCTCGATGCCAACCAATGGCGTTCGGTGTTTCGCCAATTAGTCGCCCGCGGGTTCTTAAGTGTCGATGTCAGTGGTTTTGGCGGCTTGCGCCTCGCTGAAAAAGCCCGTCCCCTATTGCGCGGTGAAGAGACAATATCACTGCGCCGCGAAGCCAAAGAAAGTGCCCTACAATCCAGTGGCACTCGCAAAGCCCGCAACAAATACAACGTAGCAGAGGCAGATAAAGCTCTGTGGGAAGCCCTACGCCAGTGCCGCAAAGCGCTGGCCGACGAACAATCGGTGCCGCCCTATGTGATTTTCCACGATGCCACATTGATGGAAATGCTCAGCCATCGACCGCTTAATGGCCAACAAATGCTCGGTATTAGTGGTGTCGGTGCCGCGAAAATGGAACGCTACGGCGATGCCTTTATCGAGGTCATCCACGAGCACGAACAAGGCCCCGGTGAATCGTCCCAACAAGCAGAGGAAAGTGCACAGCACGAGGTACTCGCCCTGTGTCGCGCCGGTATGAGTGCTGAGCAGATCATTCAACAACGCAGCCTCTCGGAACAACAACTCTACCACCACCTTGCCAAGCTGATTGAAGAAGGCGCCCTTGAGGGCGACGAAGTGCTCACTGGTCTCGCCGAACTCAATCCTAGTGATATCGCCAATATAGAAGATGCCCTATTGGCCCAGGATGATTTGGCCGAGCAGCGTTTTTCCTATCGAGCGAGCAGCGAATTACTGGACGGTGCCTACAGCAAAGGAATACTGCAGTGCGTTAGAGCGGCCATTTTAGCCAGTTCTTAGGTAGCCATCAGTCTACGGAAGCTCAAGTACCAAAAACTGCTTCCTAGAATTACCTAAAAATAAGAACAACAAAAAAGGCGAGCCTATAAGCTCGCCTTTTTTAATACACTGTTAACAACATCACCAAACCTACATAGTGCTTAGCTCAATGACGGCTATTACATAGTTAAACTATGCATTAGCCCTTAAAGCTCTACCCAGAGTTTGGGTACCCAAAGCAGGAGTATAAGTGTTTCCATCTTCCCAGACCCGAACACCTTTAATATAAACCTGTTCCACCACACCATCGGTGCGATTAACTAACACATCCTGACCAAACAGCTCGTGGTAAATCTTCTTGCGGCTGTCGTTCATATCGTGCTTCTTCAACTCTTCGGGGTTAATCAACACGATGTCCGCTTGAGCACCCGGCTCAATCGAACCCACATCCAGATTAAAGAATTCGGCAGCTTCACGGGTTAAACGGTGCACGGCATGGGCCACTCGCATTTCTCCACGCTTTTGCGCGATCCGCAAGGTGCCGAGATTACCATCGTAGAAAGACAGGTTAGTTAGGTGAGCGCCTGAATCGTTAAATCCCGGTAGCGCATTGGGGTCAAACAAAATTTCTTCAACAATGTCTTCATCGAGGTTAGCCACATCAAACCACCAGCGAAAACCCAAGTCGTAAAGGCGCATACCCTGTAACCAGAATTCTTTCTGCTCATCAGTTTCAGGGGGAAACTTGGCAAATTCTTCCGCTTCAGCCGCATCTTTTGCACCTTCTTTGCCACCACTGGCATGGAACTTCGCTAGCCGATCCATAACCGTCGCCAGGGAGTCTCCATCCCAGCTGGGCACAGCGCAGTCGGAAAAGTACATTTTTTCAAAATCCATTTGAAAAGTAGCGGCATCTTTATTACCACCCAGCTTGGTCAAGTCAACGCCCGTTGCCGTCATGCGCTTCCAGTCGGCATCAAAGCGAACTAGCCAACCGGGGTCATTAAATAGTTTTAGACGCTCTTCAGATTGATCGATTTCACAGGCGATAATTTCACGAGTGGACTCCAGTTCTTCAAACACGGGGGAGATCATGCCGTCTGAAAACATACGAAAACAACCACCAAGAGCCTGAAAGTGAATTTTCCCACCCAATAATTTCGAATTGATCACCCTGCCCAGTTTCAGCATCTTCTGCCATACACCGGGAATAGAAACAAAATCGACAGCCGTCAAAGCCGAAATTTTCAGAGGGTTACCTCGAAAACGGGCACAGGACCAGAAAAACCTCTTCAGGGTACGCACCATTTTTTCCCCATCGGGATTAGTCTGCCAAACACCTCCTTTTTTGCGTACAACTTCCAGCATCGGACGCAGCTCATCATCTTCAGCAAAATGCGTGGGTATGCGCTTGTTCTTGTTTGGGTCGTTAGCCATGTAGTGAAAAACAATTTGGTCGGTCGACAGGCCCATGTAACCCTGACTCATACAATCGTTCATGATGGTCTGCATTTGTTGCTTTTCGGCATCAGTAGAAGGTCTACTAATAGAATCATTAGTACCCATCACCTCAATACGCAACATGGAGTTCGGCACAAAAGCGGCCACGTTGGGACCGAGGGGCAGATCGGAAAAATGATCCATATAGTCTGCGGTATTGTCCCAAGTGATTTTCTCGATGCACTGGCGCAGGACCTTCTTCGGCATATTTTCAACACGCGTAAAACAATCGACAATGGGACTCTCACCATTTTTTTCCTGGGAGCCAAAGGCGACACCCAAAGAGCAATTGCCCAGTAATACAGTGGTGGTGCCATGGCGCACCGCCTCACCTAAACCAGGGTTTACCTCGACTTCCAAATCCAGGTGAGTGTGAATATCAAGGAGACCGGGCGTCAACCACATGCCCGTGGCATCCACTGTCTCCCCCGCGCTGTCAAACTGTAAGTTGGCACCGCGCTTAAGAACCCTGCCATTGAAAATGGCTAGGTCTTCCGTTACGGGGGCATTAGTACTGCCGTCAAAAACGAGGGCATTTTTTATTAATACATCACAAGTATTTTGTTGTGTCATAGTATTTCTGCCGTCACTGATATAAAGCTTTGATTTTGACGCAATACATTGACATAAATCAACAGTTCAAGGTCACCAAAAATTAGATTTTAATGAATTCAGGTAAGACTCAAACAACAAAAAAGTTTACAATCCAACGAAAAAAATACACCAACCCTCTGATAAATATATATTTTTTAGGGATATAAAAAACAGATGACTAGCTGTCATTAGCGCCTGAAGTCATCACAATTAATCGTGACCGCTAAGAAAAAAATAACAAAAAAGGCTGAACAAGAGAATAATTCGGTGTTTAAAGCCATTAAGAAAATGGCCTCATCCAATGGGATGGGAAGACAAAACAAAGATTACCTGAGCGAATAAACGCTCAGGTAATCAATACTATTTAAGCAAAACGCACTACGGCATGACCGGGAATGGTCACCTCGCCTTCGCTATTTTGCAAATACAGGCTGACTTTAACTTCTTTGGTTTGCTCGTTTTTTTCTTCGACCTTACCACCCGCTGTCATGGTTTCGCCAAGCATGGCGGCACGACGGTTGGTGTAACCGAAAGACACCAACGTGGCATCTTCACCAATCCAATCAGTCACCACCTGGCCGATCCAGTCGCCCTGCAAGGGGCCGTCGAGAACGATACCCGGATAGCCTTCCTCTTCGGTGGCATAGGCGTGGTCGAAGTGAATGCGGTGGGGATTCCAGATCGCCGCGTTGTACATGAATAATTGCACAATGTTCGCCGTGTGCTCACGGCTGGGCAGTGCATCACCCACCTTTATCGTGTCAAAATTCAACATAACTCACCTCGCAATCAAAGATGTGGTTTCGTTCAGTACCGGCTCACCAGCTTCGGTTTCAACCACCACCTCGGTGACCACAAAAATCAACGGCCCAGTACGGCCCTCTTTTTCGTAGAGGTCTTTAAGTTTGCGGGTAACCACTAATTTATCACCGGCATAAATGGGGCGGTGATAAACCGTATCTGAACTACCGGCCATCAGACGCTTGAGGGGCAATTCAGGAATCAGTTTATCTTCGGCTATACCGTCTTTGCGCAATTCATCGACAGGCAATATTTCCATCGCATAGCCAAAGTGAAACAATGGAGGAGCAACGTCACCATCGAGATATTTCTTGGCTTTTTGACCGGTAGAAACCGCGTACTTCCGCAGATCCCGGCGCGTGACTTCAACGTGAATTGAGGGGCTGGCCTGGCCAATACACGCCTTGATCTCGGGGCTTAATAATTCAGCCATAATTAATGTCCTGTGTACTCTTTGTAATAGTCAATTACTGTAACAAAAGATTGCTTTAACAAAGAATAGGGGCCGACAAGCCCCCATCCCGATATTGCGTTAATCGCTTAATTAACGCCCTGTAGAATCTGAATACCCGGTGCGGCGGCCAGAAACTCACCCAAACGTCCACCTAACTCCTGAAAGTGGGGGGTTTTACCATGGGCATCAAAAGCCGCCTGATCCGTGTACTGCTCCATCATGATGTAAACCGTCGCATCATCGGTTTTATGCAGCTCATAGAACGTACAATCGGGCTCTTTGGCTTTTACCTGAGCTGCCAAATCACGCATCAGTGCCTCAAAACCTTCCTGTTTACCCTCTTGAATAGTCAGTGTTGCGATAACTCCCAACATAAAAATATCCTCTTATAAGTGTTTTTTGTGGTCGGCCACTATACGACAAGCGCTTGCCAGAAAGTATCGTCCGAAAGAAAAATGCATGACCACCGCGTCATCCATGAACAGCCCCTATTTGGCCACGCACAAAATAGTCTCAGAAATACTTGGTAGTATTAGAGTAGCTAGTTAGTCTTAAAATCACTGGTTATCTTAAAGTCACTATAAAAATTACAGGAGCACCCTACTAATGCCAGTATTTGATTCCCAAGGTTTAGAGATTAGTTACGAACGCTGGGGCAACGGTGACCCGGTGATACTCGCCCACGGTTTTGCCGCCAACCGTCGCCAAGCGTGGCTCGCCGCCGACTGGCAGGGCACGCTAATGCAAGCCGGACGTGAAGCCATTTTATTTGACCAGCGCGGTCACGGCGATAGCCAAAAATGCTATGCCTCTGAAGACTACGCCATCGACACTATGGCTGGCGATTTACTGCGCTTAATGGACCACCTCGATATCGCCAAGGCACCCATCATTAGCCACTCCATGGGAGCACGCATCACCTTGCATTTACTACTACACCACAGTGACAGGTTATCGGCTGCGGTATTAATCGGTGTTGGCGAGAGTTTGTTATTGGAGCGGCGTGACCCCGAAATTATGGCTCAGGCCCTGCTCAGCGACGAACCATGGGCTATTAAAGATCAGGCCGCAGCCTCCTTCCGCGCCTTTGTCGATTCAACGCGCAGCGACCACAAAGCACTGGCTGCCTGTACCCACGGCATTAGCCGAGAACTGGAACAAGACTTACTCACCAACATCACTTTACCGACGCTGCTACTCGGGGCCCAGCACGACGAATTTAGTGGACCGGTGGAACCTCTTGGCAAGGCCATTAGTAGTGCCCAATGTGCCACTGTGCCAGGTACTACCCACCATTCAATACTGACCGATCCCGCCACCAAAGATATCACCTTTGAATTTCTCGGGCTGCCACCACCGGTGCATTACGAGCACTCTTGGTAAGCTGCCCGCAACCACTTACCAGCTTATTTCAGCAGTGGGATCACTTCTTTGGCGAAGCGTTCAACCTGCTCATTGCGCTCACCGGGCGGGCTCACTGCATCGACAATAATGTGGCGCACACCGGCTGCGCGGAAGGCATTAATTTTTTCCGCCAAGTCTTCGGGACGACCCAGGGCACAATACTTTTTCGCCGGGCCGCGAAAATCGCTGGCATAGCGCTCGCTCAAGTGCTCGGTCGCCACATCCCAAGACTTTTCAAAACTATCGTCAATACGGAAAAATAGCAGGTGGGCGGTGTCGAAACGTTCGACCTCTCGGTTAACAGCCTCGGCTGCCGCTGCCATGAGATCGAGTGACTCTTTGTACATTTCAGGCGTGACCACGTAGGACACATAGCCATCGGCCAGCTGCCCCGCTCGTGTTAATGCCGCTTTAGAGCGACCGCCGCACCAGATAGGTGGCCCACCTTTTTGCACGGGTGAGGGTAGCATTTGTACATCCTTAAAAGGAAAAAACTTGCCCTCGTGGGAGACCTTATCACCCGTCCATAATTTACGCAGTACCTTCATGCCTTCCGTTAAGCGCGCACCGCGTTCTTTCACTGGCACACCACAGGCAGCAAACTCATTGGGAAACTCACCACCAATACCAACGCCGAAGGTCAATCGTCCATCGCAGAGTCTATCCAGTGTCGCCACCTGTTTTGCTACCGGCGTGGGGTGGCGCAGGGGGAGTAAATACACCGAGGTGCCAAAGGTCAAACGGTCGCTTAACGCCGCAGCCTGAGCCAACTGCAGCAGTGGGTCCATAATTGGGATGGCAAAGGCCACATGGTCGCCAACCCACAAAGAGTCGAGGCCAATGCGATCAGCCAGTGCGGTACTTTCACGCACGGCAGCGGAGCTGTCCATTGAGGTCATCCAGCCAAAGTGCATGTTTGTATCGAGGGGTAAAGACATATGTATTCCTTATAAAATTTTTAAAGCCAAGTTTAATGGCTGGAAAAGCCCTTAAACTTAACGGGGATGCGCTGAAGATCCTGCACCAGCCCGGGCGGAAAGTCTGCCGGTACCGCCGTTGCGATACTGGCAAAGATGGCGTCAGAGCCATTGCCGAAGCGCTGTTCAATAACCTTGGCGATTTCATCGTGATGCCCAATCGCGGCAAAAAGGCGCACCATATCATCGGGAATTTGAGCGGCGATTTTGTCCCATTCACCGGCTTTGGTCATAGTATTAAGCTTTTGACCGAGGTCTTCTAGTCCGTGCTCGGCCAACACAGGCCAATAGGCCGGGGTTGAGGCATAAAAGGCCAAACGGTAACGCACCCACTCAACCATTGTGTCGACCGCCTGCTGATCTGGGCCAGAGGCGATAAAACCTCCCCCGGCAATTTCAAAACACTCGCGCTGGCGGCCCGATTTCGCCATACCCTCTTCCAGCTTTGGCATCACCACATTGTCCAGGTAGGCCCGCGTACAGAAGGGGTGCAGGCGCACACCATCGCACACTTCCCCTGCCACCCGCAGCATGGCCGGGCCGACAGCGGCTATGGTCACTGCGGGTGGTGGTGCCGCGTAATCTTCAGGCATAAAATTTGGTGTCATCAAGGTGAATTGGTAATGTTCACCGCGAAAGTCGAGCTTGCCATCACCCTTCCAGCAGGCCCAAATAGCCCGTAAGGCTTGCACATATTCGCGCATTCGCGGGGCGGGTGGCGACCAGGGGACACTGAAGCGTCGCAAGTTATGAGCTTTAATTTGACTACCCAGACCCATGACAAAGCGTCCTTCTGAGGCAGCCTGTAGATCCCAGCCAATATTGGCTGCCGACATAGGGCTGCGGGCAAAGGCAATGGCGATACCTGTAATTAATTCCACCCGATTTGTAACCGTGGCAGCAACCCCCAGTGGTAAAAAGGGGTCGTGGGCATTTTCCATGGTCATAATGCCATCGTAACCAGCGGCCTCAATGGCGCGGGCCGCAGCGGGTACTTTCGACAGGTTATCTTGAGGGATGGTGGTAAAAACTTTCATGGTAAAACCAAGGTTATATTTTATGCGCCCGACATTGCCCTAGCTTTGCCGAAATGTCCAAAATTTTTCAAGCCAGCAAGCAAAACCCGCAAACCGAGCAAAAAAAACCGGAGCCTAAACTCCGGTTTTTATGCATCGCTCAAAGAGCAACGTTAGTTAAGCCACTTGCGCAGCCGCCTTGGCCTGCCCATGGCGCAGCAATTGCCCAGGGGTAGCACCGGTACACTCACCGTCGATAAAGATAGTCTCACCATTGACGATAACAAAACGGTAACCTTCGGCGCGTTGTACATAACGCCACTCGTCACCCGGCAAGTCGTGAAGAATTTCCGCTGTTTGCATTTCGAGGTTTTCGTAGTCGTAAATCACAATGTCAGCGGCACGTCCCACTTCAAGGGTACCGCGATCATTAAAGCCTGCGGCCTTGGCAGGCACAGCCGACAAGCGGTAGTGCGCTTCTTCCAGCGTATAAGAGCCACGCTCGCGCACCAGGGTCTGAATCATATCGGTGGGATAGCGGCCATAGTTGAGGAATTTGGTATGAGCGCCACCATCGGAGAGGCCGGGTACCGTCCACTCGTTCTCCAGAATTTCGTTGAGCAATCCTTCGTCGAAGTTAAAGGGCACCACATAGAAAACCGTTTTGAGCTTTTCACTAATCGCCAAGTCGAGCATGGCGTCAGAGGGGTGAACACCCATGGAAGCACCCAGTTCGGCAATGGTCATGCCGACATACATTTCGTTTTCTTTGTTAACTACGGAGTCAACTTTGATATCAGAAACCGGGCCGGTGACAAAGGGGGCACTACCGTGATCGTAATCTTCACGCACAGCTGCCCGCAGCGTGGGATCTTTCATTTTCTCCATACGCGTCTCTACATCACCAATAGTGACATCGCGCCAGGCACCATTGCCATCAAACAGGTTGAAGTCGTCGAGCATAAAGCGCAGATCGTTCGGTGTGGTGATGGCCTGCATCCAAATCTCATGGCCCTTTTCGCGATTTTCGTCAGCCCAGCGCAACATGCGACGGTGCTGATGGGGATGGCGTTCATTGACCTGCACAGCGTTCCACAAAATGGGGCAGCCACTCGCCTCAGCGAGATCGGCACCAAAATCGAGATCGGAAACCACGTCATCTTTGGCCTGAGTGAGCTGAATAATCCCCTCGCCACGGCCTTTAAGTACCCGGGCAAACTCCAGCACCAGCTCGTCTGACATAGTATCGGTAGGCATAGGTGTGCCGTCGTAGTCGCGTTGCACGGAGGTAAAGCCATCGCCCAGGCG
Organism: Porticoccaceae bacterium; assembly: GCA_041622675.1. Taxonomy (GTDB): domain Bacteria; phylum Pseudomonadota; class Gammaproteobacteria; order Pseudomonadales; family Porticoccaceae; genus Reddybacter. Next base: position 438 of record JBFJYH010000059.1, on the reverse strand, counting down.
TTGCATGGTGTAACCAACACCGCCAGCATCGAGAGATTCTTCCATCAAACGCAGCATCTCAGCCAGTTCTTCTTTGGTCGGCTCGCGAGTTTTAGCGCCGTCCATACCCATGACATACACCATCAAAGGGTTGAGAGGCACAAAGCTCATCACATTGACGCCTTTGGGTCGACGCTCCAGAGAATCGAGCCACTCGGGGAACGTTTCCCAATCCCAATCCATACCCGCCTTCATGGTGGCGAGCGGAATCGCTTCAACCCGTTCCATTGACAGCATTAAGCGCTCGCGCTCGTGGGGATGAGCGGGGGCAAAACCAAAGCCACAGTTGCCGATCGCCATGGAGGTCACACCGTGCCAGCTAGAACAACTCAGGTAGGGATCCCAAAGTAACTGACCGTCATAATGAGTGTGTAGATCAACATAACCCGGCACCACGTT
>JBFJYH010000058.1:0-14644 GCA_041622675.1 Porticoccaceae bacterium | reverse complement strand
CTTTGCGGCAAGGCATCGAGTTTGTAGCGAGTGCAGATAAACTCAGCGTAGTTGTCGAGTAAAAATTTCGCGGCGTAAAAGGCAATATCGGTGTATTCAAGTGCGGTATCTTTAATAGCACCAGTAATGGCGAGGCGATAGCCGCTGTCAATATGTTCTATCTTTGGCCATAGCATACCCGGTGTATCGAACAGCACTACGCCATTTCTCAGGTTGATACGCTGTTGGCTTTTAGTCACCGCGGGTTCATTGCCTGTTTTGGCAATAATACGTCCGGCGAGGCTATTGATTAGCGTCGATTTGCCAACGTTGGGAATGCCCATGATCAAGCAATGAATGGGATGAACGCTGTCCACTTTGTCGGGTATTAACTCCCTGCACAGATCGATAAGCCGTTGGCTTTTATCACTTTTGTCGGTATCTAGGGCCAGCGTCTTAATCGCCGAGTCCCGCTCTAAGCAGGTCTGCCACTGCGCGGTGGTTGTTGGGTCTGCCAGGTCACTTTTGTTGAGGATTTTGATGCAGGGTTTTTTGCCCCGCAGGTTTTCTAGCATCGGGTTTTGGCTGCTAAAGGGAATGCGTGCATCGACGACTTCAATCACCAGATCAATTTTTGGCAGTAGTTGTTTTAGCTCTTTACCGGCTTTGTGCATATGGCCGGGGTACCAGTTAATTCGCATGGGCAACCTGTCGCTGTTTGAAGAATATCAATCAAGGTTTTAAGTTCTAAAGGCTTTCAATTCTTGATGGTTGGCGTGATTATAACAAGCCTGCTAACCTCCCTAGCTGATGTTGAGCGGATAATAACGACTCTTTTTAAAAGAAGACCTGTTGAGGAGAATACCTGTGAAATTTGGACTTGCTTTTGCCACTGCTGGCCCATTGGCTGACCCCGCTTTGTTTGAAACCCTCGTGACGACTGCCGAAGAGATCGGCATGGAATCTATTTGGGCGGTCGAGCATGTGGTGCTGCCCGCCGGTTTTCAATCGAAGTATCCCTATAACAAGGATGGCCGCTTTCCGGGTGGTGAAAAGTCGGCGATTCCCGACCCTATCGTCGCCTTGTCATACGCGGCGGGCATGACAAAAAATATTCGTCTGGCAACGGGCATTATGATTTTACCCCAACGCAACCCGCTTTATGTGGCTAAAGAGTGGGCCTCTCTCGATGTGTTGTCGCGGGGTAGGGCGATGATGGGCGTTGGGATCGGTTGGTTGAAAGAGGAAATGGAGGTGGTAGGTGTGCCTTTTAAAGAGCGAGCTGCGCGCACTGAAGAGTCGATACAGGCGATACGCTCCCTGTGGCGCGATGAGCCAGAGGCCTTTAATGGCAAGTACTTCAATTGGGAGCCGCTGCACTCTAATCCCAAGCCGGTACAAAAGCCCGGTGTACCGATTATTGTCGGCGGCAATGTCGAAGGTGCTGCCCGGCGTGCTGCTCGCGTGGGCAATGGGTTTTATCCGGCGTCAGGCAGCCTGAAAACACTGCCCGCTCTACTTGATGCCATGCGAGACGAATGTGCGAAAATCGGTCGTGACCCCAGTGAAATTGAACTGACAGCCGCGGCGGGGCCCCTGGATCCGGGTCGCGTTCGTCAGTATGAGGATATTGGCGCTTCACGTATGATGATTAATCCGCCAGCCTATGACGCCGAGGGTATTAAGCGGGGGCTCAATGATTTTGCCGAATCGGTGCTGGCCAAGGTGTAATCTATTCTCATGGGGTCAACGATGCTCCGGTTGGTAAGCACTGGGGCTTTGTTATTTTATCAATAAGCGCGAAGTTTGCAGCGTCTGTGGTAAAATTTTCGAATCTAACTATTCAGCAGTCACTGCTCTTTTTCTATGAATGCCCCCACACGTATTTCCGTTGCCGAGAACCCCCACTTCCGCAAACTGGTCGAGCAACATCTCGACAAAGTAAAGCTTGAACCTGAAGAATCCGCGGCAGAGCAAGAGTTCTATCGAGAGAAAATCAAAGCCTTGTTAGTGGCGCGTGACGCTGTCATCGTGGCTCATTATTATACTGACCCGGCTATTCAGGCCCTTGCAGAAGAAACGGGCGGTATTGTTTCTGACTCTTTGGAAATGGCGCGCTTTGGCAAACAGCACCCGGCCTCTACGCTGATGGTCGCCGGGGTGAGGTTCATGGGCGAAACAGCGAAAATCCTCACCCCTGAAAAAACGGTGTTAATGCCAACCCTCGAGGCGACCTGCTCCCTAGATATAGGTTGCCCCATTGAGGAATTTAATACCTTTTGCGACTCACACCCCGATCGCACCGTTGTGGTTTACGCCAATACCTCAGCGGCGGTTAAAGCGCGAGCAGATTGGGTCGTAACCTCCAGCATTGCCCTGGATGTAGTCGAACACCTCGATGGTGAAGGCCAAAAAATTCTTTGGGCACCCGATCAGCATTTAGGGCGCTACGTACAGAAGCAGACCGGGGCCGATGTCTTATTGTGGGATGGCAGCTGCATAGTGCATGAAGAGTTTAAGGTTCGAGGTCTGCTCGACTTAAAGCAGGTGTACCCCGATGCTGCTATTTTAGTGCACCCCGAGTCACCGGAGTCAGTGATCGCCATGGCCGACGCCGTGGGTTCTACTTCGCAGTTGATTGAGGCGGCGCAAAACTTACCCAACCAGCAAATGATAGTCGCGACCGATGAAGGCATTTTTTACAAAATGCAACAATCGGCGCCCGATAAAGAGTTAATTATTGCGCCTACCGCAGGCCACGGTGCGACCTGCCGCAGTTGTGCCAACTGCCCCTGGATGGCGATGAACCATCTGAAAAACCTGGCCGAAAGCCTAGAGCGTGGTGCCAATGAAATGCACGTAGCTCCGGAGCTTGGTAAACAAGCCATGCTGCCACTGCAACGTATGCTCAATTTTCGTGAGGCACAGTTAAGTAACGCTTGAGGTCTTGGCACACCGACCGCTTATGTTTCAAATAAGGGGGCAGCTGCGATTGCCTCCGATAACAATAATTGAGGTCTATATATGAGTCGCGTCCTCTCGGAACCCTTTACCCTGCCCTGTGGGGTTGTCATAAAAAACCGTATTGCTAAAGCGCCAATGACCGAGGGCCTTGCCGATCGTTGGGATAGGCCAACGCCAGAATTATGTAGACTCTATGACCGCTGGGCAACGGGCGGCTCAGGGCTATCTGTCACCGGGAACGTGATGGTCGACCACCGCTTTTTGGAGCGCCCAGGTAATGTGGTAATAGAAAATGAGGATAACCTCGATTTACTCAAAGACTGGGCTGCGGCTGGCACGCGCAATGATACTCAGCTGTGGATGCAAGTGAGTCACCCGGGCCGGCAGTCGCCAGGTTATATCACTCGCGAGCCACTGGCACCGTCCGAAGTAAAGGTCGATATGCTCTGGGTACACGCCAAACCACGGGCGCTGCGCGATAGCGAAATTCTCGGCATTATCGAGCGTTTTGCACGGGTTGGTGCCATCGCCAAAAAAGCCAGCTTTACCGGTGTGCAATTGCATGCTGCCCACGGCTATTTAATTAGCGAGTTCCTTTCTCCGTTGGTGAATAAGCGTACTGACCAGTGGGGTGGTAGCCTTGAAAATCGCGCCCGATTATTACTCGAAAGTGTGCGTGCTACACGCGCAGCTGTGGGCCCGGATTATCCAATCAGTGTTAAATTAAATTCCTCTGACTTTCAAAAAGGGGCATTTTCGGAAGAGGACTCCCGCACCGTCATTCAGTGGCTAGAGGCGGAGGGTGTCGATTTAATTGAACTTTCTGGTGGCACTTACGAGCATATGGCTTTACTCGACGAGGTCGGTAGTACTACTGCCAGTGGTGAGAAAATCATCTCTGCGGCATCGGCTAAACGGGAGGCTTACTTCCTAGATATGGCACAGAAAATTCGCCAGATGAGTGCTGTTCCCCTAATGGTTTCGGGTGGCTTTCGCACGTTGGAGGGTATGGAGGAGGCCGTCGAGAGCGGTGTGACGAATCTTGTCGGCCTAGGGCGGCCCCTCTCGTCGGAACCGGAGTTGCCGAACAGTATTCTTAACGGTAGCTTTCATCGTGCCCGTATAGCCGATTTAAATTTAGATCTCGGCGAAAAAACGTTTAGCCCCAAAAGTGACAATAAACGCATTCGACACTTAAATAGTTTTGCCGATGTCGGTTGGCATTGTGTGCAACTTGAGCGCATGGGCAAGGGACTCGATGTGGATTGGGATATGAGCGCGATGTCGGGAATGCTAAAGTTTTTTGGTAGTGGAATGATTAAACAAATTCGCCGCAAGCATAAGTAAATACGTGAAATTATGACAAAACTAAGTGGCCGAAACAGCGCTATAAACTATGAGATAAAAGACGAAATTGGCATTTTGACCTTAAATCGGCCAGAGGCACGCAATGCATTAACAACGGAAATTCGCCTTGCTATTACCGATGTTATGCTCGAAATCCGTGAAAAATTGAACATTAAAGCCCTCGTGGTGACCGGTAAGGGCGGTAATTTTTGTGCCGGTGGTGATATTAAATCTTTTCAGGAAATGGCACCGGAGCCAACGGCGCGTCGCGAGCGCGTGCGCCGCTCTTATATTTGGCTCGACGAATTCGTCAATCTTGAAGTGCCGGTTATTGGCGCTGTCGACGGCGCCGCCATGGGTGCGGGTTTCAGTATTATGTTGGCCTGTGATTTTATTTTTTGCACGCCCCGCGCCCGTTGTTCAGGGATATTTGTGCGCACTGGTTTAATCCCCGATATGGGTTGCCTGTTTTTGTTGCCTCGTTTGGTCGGCTTGCAAAAAGCCCGTGAATTACTCTACACCGGAAAAATTCTCAAACCCGAAGAAATGCAGGCCCTGGGCCTTGTGACCGATATTGTCGATGAAGAAAATCTCTTCGACCACGCCTTCGAATTTGCCAGCCGTTTTCGCCATGCCTCCACAACCTCTATCGGCATTACCAAGAATATCCTCAACCAATCCTTTCACAGTGATCACCGGACTATTTCCGAGTTAGAGGCTTACGGTCAGGCGGTGTGTTTTGATACCGACTATCACCGGGATGCGATAAGTCGTTTTCTGAATAAAGAGCCGGCATTATTTGATTGGGCGAGTTTGGAGAAGGCGGGTAAGGCCCAAGATAAATGATAAGCCCCTTCGTATCGCAATGGCTTAATTTGCCCCAGTCCATTTAGTAGGCACTGGGGCAAGAACATCAAATACCCTTAGCCGCGATGACGCCTGCCTTTTCAAGGTCGGCAATTGTTTGATCGCTATAGCCTAAGTGTTCACTGAGAATGTTGTGGTTGTCTTGCCCCAGTGAGCCGGCTCTTAGGTCGGGTGGCTCAGGGAACTCTGAAAACCGCAGAGGGGTGCGGGGAATGTGTAACTCACCGAAGACATCATCCTTGATAGTTCTCACACAACCGCGTGCTTTGACATGGGGGTGCTCCATAAATTCTGGGATATTGAGGATGGGCGCGCAGGCTACTTTGTTGGCTTCGAGAGTCGCAATGGCGTCTTCGGGACTTGCCTGTGAATCGAGCCAGTCCTGAATGGCGCCATTGATTTCTTCGCGGTATTTCCCTGTATCGCCGGGGTTTTTAAAACGCGGGTCATCGACCCAGTCGTCGCGACCAATGGCTTTGCACAAGCCTGCCCATTGGTTAAGGCCAACGAGAAACAGGTAACGGTCTTTGCATTTAAAAATACCAGCGGGTGCCAGTAGGTGGTGGTCTGGGCCGGCGCGGGTGGCAAGCATCTGGCCATCGGTTGTGTCATACAACTGTACGCTTAATTCGTGGAAACTGAATAACACCTCAATCAATGAAATGTCAATATATTGGCCTTGACCCCCCCGTAAACGGTGCATTAATGCGGTGACAATGGCGCCATAGGCATGGGCCCCGGTGGCGATATCGCCAAAGGCAAAGTCGCCAAAGACAGGGGTTTCATTCTTTTTGCCCAGCAGATCGATAATGCCGGCATAAGATTGGCCGATCCAGTCGAAACCGGGTAAGTTGGAGAGGGGGCCGTCTTGGCCAAAGCAGGAAATTGAACACATCACCAAACCGGGGTTGATGGCTTTCAGAGTGTCCCAATCCATGTTGTGTTGTTTCATAATACCGGGTGAAAAATTTTCTATCACCACATCGGCGTCTTTAATCAGTTGGTGACAAATGTCTTGGCCTTCCTTGGTGGCAATATTGACCGCCATGTTTTTCTTGCCGAGATTATGCTGAATAAAATAAGCGCTTTTGCCATCGCGTTGCATGGGTAGAGTACGGGCGAGCTCACCATTGAGAGGCTCAATTTTGATCACTTCAGCGCCGTGCTCGGCCAGTATTTTGGTGGCGTGTGGGCCTGCCACAACGTGAGTAAAGTCGATGACTTTAAAGCCGTCTAACATTCGTTTAGACATGTTTGTCTCCTTATTATTATGTGTTTATTACTGTTGGTTGTTTGTCATTATTAGTTCTTCTTCTATTAGACATTAACATCCTGTGCCACGTTATGCATGATGTCTTTGGCTCATTGCTGCATGGGACGCTTTTGTAATTTTCTTTGCAAAGTCCGTCGGTGCATACCCAGTGCTCTGGCGGTAGCCGATATATTGCCGTTGTTTTCTTGCAGCACGCGCTGAATATGCTCCCACTCCAATCGGTTGACCGAGGGCGGCTGTGCGGCGAGAGGGGAGTCGGCATTGCCTTCATTAGACTCAAAGGCAGATAAAATATCACCCAGCCCAGCGGGTTTACACAAATAATTATTAGCGCCGAGTTTTATGGCTTCAACTGCCGTTGGGATACTGGAATAACCCGTTAAAATGACAATTTTAATATTTCTGTCAGTTGCCTTGAGTTGCTCGATTAAATGTAACCCAGAATAATTAACCAGCTTTAAATCGACAATGGCGCGGGTGGGGTGATTCTGTTTGCAGAGTTCAACCGCGCGCACTTCATCGTTGGCCACATAACAGGTCGCACCACGACGTTGAAGGCTGCGGGCCAAGGTGTCGGTAAAAATCGTATCGTCATCGACAATTAAATAAGTATCTTCACAGGCGCTAGGGTGACTGTTCATTCGTTGCTTGCCGTTTGTAATGGTAGGACGACCGAGGTGAGCAGCCCGCCACCATCGGCATTCAAAAGGCTCACCTGACCACCGTGACGATTGAGACTGCTGTGGGTGAGAAAAAGGCCGAGACCGAGGCCGCCGGGTTTATCACTGGGAATTGGTTTGCCCATTTTTTCAATTTGCCGAGGACTAATCCCGGGGCCGTAATCGCGAATGTCGAGATAAAGACAGTGTTCATCCCAATGGATATTGACCTCCACTTGTTCTGGGCTGGCCTCGACTGCATTATTGAGCAAGTTGAGCAGGGACTGCTGGATAACAGGGTGGAAGCAGGCGCTGATAGTGGGGCTGTTACTGTCAATGTTCATTTCAGGTTTGATGTCAGGGCGGATCAATAACCAGTTGTCGAGTAAACCTTCAATATACGTGGCGACTGGAGTAGGACTGGAACCCTCTTCAATGATACTGGCGGCATGCACTAAGCTTTGCAGGGTTTTACGGCAGCGGGCTATTTGCTGGTTGAGGGTGGCGACGTCTTGTCGTTGTTCTGGATCGCTTACCTCTTCGGCGAGATTATCGATGAGAAGCTTCATGGTGTTTAACGGAGTGCCCAGTTCGTGGGCGGCACCGGCGGCAAGAGTGGCGATGGCGAGAAGCTGTTCATCCTGCATTTGTTCTTCCCTTTGTGTATTGAGCTCCGCCTCTTGCAGGCGTAGGGCCGCAGCCATTCGTACGACAAAGTAGGTGATCAGGCCCGCGCTGAGGGCGAAATTAATCCACATCCCGGTAATGTGCAGGTTAAAGCCTGCATTGCCGTGGTGAGAGGGAAGTTGGCTAAAGGGTTGGTAATAGACGAGGAGGGCGCTGTAGGCAAGGATGGAGAGGCCGGTAATGGCCCAAGTCATTGCCATAGGTAAGCTGATAGCGGCAATGCTGATGGGCACTAAATAATAGGAAATAAAAGGGTTAGTCGCACCACCGCTAAAATAGAGCAGCACGGTAAGGGCGCTGATGTCGATTAGTAGATGGGCGCCAAACTCCATTTCTGAAATGGTCTTTGACCAGTGGCTGCGCCATTGGGTGAGCAGGTTGATAATGGCAAAGCCGATAACTAGTGTGTTGATGGTGCCTATGGGCAAACCTAGGGGGTATATTTGGGTGAAATAATAGAGGGCGAAAATTTGTCCGACGAGGGCAATGTAGCGAATATTAGTCAGACGACGAAGGTTTTGCCGTGCGGCAGAAATATTGGCAAGGGAGTTACTCAAAGGTGTGTGCTCATAGACAACATATTATCGGTATGGAGGAGCGCTAATGAGTCTATGCTAACAAATTGGCGTATTCCAACCAGTTTTATCTTGTATAAAATTCAAAGTCAGCCCTGATTGAGCAAGGCTGATTTTTTACAAGAAGAAACTTTTTGTCCACGGTGCCGAGGGGCGGGTGGTTAATTTTAAAGTTTAGGCCCACTGCCCCTAGAAAGAGAGAGTGGCACCCACAAATAAGTTACGACCCCGCCCTGGCAGTCGGTCGCCAACGGGAATGTCGCTATCGTCATTGCGGTTATAACCCGTCAAATGGTCGACATAATCTTTGTCGAGCAGGTTTTCGATACCCGCGTTGATCCGTAAATCAGAGGAAACTTGATATTGGCTGTAGGCGTTGAATAAACCATAACCTGAACTTTTCTCCTCGTCGTTATACGACGCGGTTTTTGATTGGCTGGCATAGAACACTGATTCGAGGCTGACATTCAGTTTGTCCTGTTCCCAGGTTAAGGTGAGACGGTTATTCAAAGGGGCAACACGATAGAGGTTATCGTTGCCGTCTTTATCCTTGCCGCGAACATAACTGAGTACGCCATCAAGGTGCCAATTATCGTTCAGTACCATGCCGTAGCGACCATCTAGCCCATAGAGCTCAGCGTCGATATTATTAAATTGCAGAGGGTTCTGGCCGCTCATCATGGTCGATAGCATATTGGCGGTCATGTTGGTTGAAGGGGTGCCCTGAATGAAATCATCGACTTTGCGGAAAAAAATCTGGCCGTTGGCGTAGAAAGCGCCTGCGCTCCAATCGAGGCCGAAAGTCATTTCATGGTTGGTTTCACTGTCGAGATCGAGGTTGCCAATATAGGTGCGTCCATCAGCCAAGCCCCCAGTAGATTGCATAGGCAGCCATAGGTAGAGTTCCTGGTACGATGGCGCTCGATTCTTCCTGCCGAGGCCAATATTGAAATCAGTATTGGCATTGAGTGGGCGGGTAGCTTTCAAGACAATATCGATGTTGTCAAAGTTTCGATCACGACTGGCGTTGTTAAAGTCACTGGCCAGTTGATTGGCCTGCATTTGCATCATTGCCATCATGCCATTGGCAAAAATCTTGTCACTATTCATCTCGACATGGTTATAGCGCACGCCAGCTTCTAATTCCCAGTTGCCGCGCGAACCTTTCCATTCCGAGAAGAAGCCATAAATGTCTCGCTCGGCATCGGCGAAGTTTTGTACGCGAAACATCGCCATATTCGGATTGGAAATGACGGCGTCGTGGAGGGTGTCGGCACTGTCGATACCGACGGTTAGAGAATCACCTCCGACTGGGAGTTCGATACTGGCCCCCCAGGCCAACTGTTGTCCAATGGCTTTATTAGCGCGATAATTCATGTTGTTATTGTTGGCGCGCAAAGAAAAATTGTCCATTAAATGGTTGACATGGCGATAGCCTAGGCGCGTGCGAATGGTTGCCTCCTTGTATTGGGTAATGCCGTTAAAATTGGCCATGTCGGTATCGATATCAATAATATCCATTGGTAAAGCGGGAGTGCCCGTATCACTCGTTTCCAGTTTGCCGAGAGAGACTTCTGCTTCACTGGTGGTATTTTGCCAACCGTAACTTAGGTCGTAGCGTTCGCGCCGGTAACCCGTGTCGCGCAGAGTTCTGCCGTCTCCTGTTTCTGCGTCGTTACCTTCATCAAAGGATGCGAGAATGGCCAGTTTGTGCTGATCATTGGCAGCGACAACTTTTGCGGCACTATTACTGCCGTCATCGACGGAGCTGTAGCGGGTCGCAACGTCGCCGGAAATGGTGGCTTCGCGGGTGTCAGTAAAATTGCCACGGTCTAGTTTAGCCGCGATCAGGCCCCCAATGGCTTCCTGACTCTCGGCAACAGAGGCGATTCCTGGGCTAAGCTCTATAGACTGTAATAACAGGGGTGGCGCATAGGACAAAGGGCTGTCCATGGCATTGGGGCCACCACCGAGTACGGCTTCGTTTTCCATAGTCACTGCCACCCGGTCACCGAAGAGGCCGCGGTATTGGGCGATGCCAGTGATTGGGCCGTTGCTATTAATGTTGGCACCGGGTAGTGCCTGTAAAATAGCGGCGCTGTCGGGTTTGCTGATAAGGGCTGGTTCAATACTGAGGGTTTCAGTAGCACTTAAGGCTTCACCTTCGACAATAATTTCTTCGACTACATTGGTGGTAGCTGACTTGTTTGCGGGTGCAGATTGTGGGGTTTGACTGAGGGTCTCAGCGCTAAGAATCTGTGCATGGAAAGCAATTGTCATAGCAATCAGCGACAAAGGAAGGGGTTTTTTCATTGTAGAGCCCGCAAAAAAATAATGGGTTTATAATAACCATTTCACCGCGTTGTCCCGATGCGACACATTGTCGCACCTTTGCGTGGGACTATTTGTTGGAGACTTGTGCTTGTATTGGTTGAGCGATACCGATACATTTCCCGCTGAAAAAAATTACGGTGATGCCATGTTAGATAAGACCTTGATCGGCAAGAGTTTTCCCCCCCTAGTAGTCGACGTCGACAAATGGCAATTAAAGTTTTTTGCCAAGGCAGTGGGTGAAAAAAACCCGATCTATTTCGATGAAGATGCAGCCCTCGCTGAAGGTTACCGCTCTATCCTCGCTCCACCGACTTACGGCGTCACACTGGGCTGTGCGGTGCCCGACCCCTTTGCTCGAGCCAAAGCGGTGGGCTTAAATGCCAGCAAAATTCTCCATACAGCGCAGAGCTTTGAGTATTTTGAGCCGATTTGCGGGGGAGACCAAATTACTTTGGTGGCGACGATTACAGATGTTTTTGAAAAGCGTCGCGGCGCTTTTAAATTCATGGTCGAGGAAACCGTCGCTACGAATCAATTGGGACAGCCCACTACCCGTTTTCGCCAAACAGTGGTTGAACGAGCGTGATGTATTTTGCCAATAGCACAATAAGGATGAATAGTTAGACTCTATGAAAGAGATTTTTTTTGATCAAATAGCGGTTGGTGAAAAACTGCCGAGCTTGACGAAACCCCCTATCACACGCACTACACTGGCCTATTTTTGTGGTGCCTCGAATGACCACAACCCAGTGCATGTCGATAGTGATTTTGCCCGAGCTTCTGGCGCCGATGATGTTTTTGTCCATGGCATGCTCGATATGGCCTATATGGGACAGTTGTTGACGGCATGGGTGCCGCAGACAGCCATTCTTACCTTTGGTGTTAAATTCGGGGCTATTGTCTACGTGGGCGATACCATTACTTGTCACGGCGAGGTGGTTGAAAAAATAGATAGGGACGGTATTTACATCCTCAAGCTCAAGCTCAGAGCGGTTGACCAGCATGGCGAGTCAAAACTCACCGGTGAAGCGCAGGTGAGAGTTCATGGGCCAAAGCATACGGCGGTGTCTTAAAATCCTAGTCGACCCTCTATCACTCATATAATGTATAAAATGACTCTGTTGTAACAGTGCCAGAGTCCTAACAAGAGAGTTTAGTCATGACTGATTACCGCCCTTCGTGGATGGATGAAAACCTTGATATTTACCGCAACTCTGTTAGCCGTTTTGTTGAAAATGAAATGCAGCCCCACGATGAGCGATGGCGCGAGCAGGGCCATATTGATAAAGCGGTCTGGCGGAAAGCGGGGGCCCAGGGCTTTCTCTGTAGTGATATTCCCGCTGAATATGGGGGTGGCGGTGCTGATTTTCGCTATGAAGCGGTTTTCTTTGAGGAGCAATGGCGTCGTGGGCTAACGGGCATGGGACAGGGTGTGCACAGTATTAGTGCTCACTATATTCTCAATCACGGTACTGAAGAGCAAAAGCTTCAGTACCTGCCAAAAATGGCCAGTGGTGAAATGATTGGTGCCATTGCCATGACTGAACCTGGCACGGGTTCAGATCTACAAGCGATTAGTACTAAAGCGGTGAAAGAGGGCGAGCACTACCTTGTCAATGGCTCGAAAATTTTTATTACCAATGGTTATCTCTGTGAATTGTTGGTACTAATCGTCAAGACCGATGCCAATGCCGGAGGTAAAGGTGTATCACTATTATTGCTGGAGACAGCTGATTTACCGGGTTTTCGCGTCGGCAAGAAACTGAAAAAAATGGGTCAGAAGGCTCAGGATACGGTCGAGCTGTTCTTTGAAGATGTGCGCGTGCACCAGAGTCAGCTGCTTGGCGGTGAAGAGGGCAGGGGTTTTTACCAGTTGATGAGTGATTTGCCCTATGAGCGCACGACTGTTGGCATTCAAGGTGTCGCCCTAATGGAAGGAGCCATCGCCGAAACACTGGCTTATGTCAAAGAACGTCAGGTCTTTGGCAAGCCTTTAATGGAGATGCAAAACACGCGTTTCAAGCTGGCCGAGGTGGCATCCCTCACCCGTGCCGCTCGGATTTTTATCGACAGTTGTATCGAACAAGTGGTCAGTGGAGAGCTCGACAACGCCACCGCATCAATGTCTAAGTGGTGGATTTCGGAATTGCAACAAAAAATTGTCGATGAGTGCCTGCAGTTACACGGCGGTTATGGTTATATGGACGAATATTTGATTTGTCGCATGTATGCCGACAGTCGTGTTGCGCGCATTTATGCGGGCACCAGTGAGATTATGTTAGAAGTGGTTGCACGCAGCTTATAGGCTTGTCGCTAGTTATAGGGCTTGCAGCTAGCCGATATGAGATGTGGCATGAGATTGCTGCACGTGGGGTTTGGGTGTTAATGATGTTCTTAGCTTGCTCCATAGTTTGTGGGCTAACAATTTTAGCGCTAAATGAAGCTATGTGTTGCCTGCTTCTATCTTTACTCGGCTCCCTCCTTCGCTGGCTAGCCCTGGGTGATTGCCCACAATAAGATGGAATACCGGCAGGTCACAAACTGGCGGGCAAATTATCCCGCCTGTCACTAGACTCTGCGCCAAAATCCTAGGCTACAACACGTGGCTTGTAGTTTTGAACCTGAGTAATGTGACGGAAAAATGAGATGACAGATTACACCGCCCCTCTCGATGAGATGAGTTTCCTAGTCAATGATGTACTTGGCATGGCTAATATTGCAGCTCTACCGGGTTATGAAGAGTGTTCCACAGAGTTGACCGAAGCTATTTATGGTGAGGCAGGGCGCTATTTTTCACAAGTGATTGCGCCGACTAACCAAAGTGCCGACAGTGAGGGCTGCCGGGTTGAAGATGGCGCCGTGGTGAGTGCCCCGAGCCTCGATGGTGTCTACCAAGGTTTTGTCGAAGGTGGTTGGCCAGCGCTAACGGGTGACCCTCAATTTGATGGTCAGGGCATGCCCCATTTAGTTGGCGCTGGCGTAGAAGAAATGTGCCAAAGCGCCAATTTAAGCTTTTCCCTGTTGCCACTTCTCACCAAAGGTGTCATTACGGCCCTCGAACGCTTTGCTAGTGATGAGCAAAAGGCCGCCTACCTGCCCCAGCTGATTAGCGGTGAATGGACGGGGACTATGAATTTGACCGAGTCCCAGGCCGGTAGTGATTTAGCAGCAGTACGCGCTAAGGCAGTGCCTGTCGATGATCATTTTCTGATTTCTGGGCAGAAGATATTTATCACTTGGGGTGATCATAGTTACACCGACAACATCGTGCACTTGGTGCTGGCTCGCACCCCCGATGCTCCAGAGGGCGTGAAGGGCATTTCACTATTTATCGTGCCTAAATTTATTCTTGATGCCGACGGTAAACCCGGCAAGCGCAACGATGTTTATCCCGTCAGTGTCGAGCATAAAATGGGCATACACGCCAGCCCGACCTGCGTGCTTAGCTTCGGTGATAACGAGGGCGCAGTGGGCTATTTGATCGGCAGGGAGAACGAAGGTCTGAGCTATATGTTCGCGATGATGAACCATGCCCGTTTGGCCGTTGGTTTACAAGGTGTCGCCATTGCCGAGCGGGCCTACCAACAGGCGGTAAGTTATGCCCGCGACCGGGTACAGGGCAACGCGCCAGGCCAGCCCGAACGCGTCGCCATCATCCATCATGCCGAAGTACGGCGCATGTTGATGCTGATGAAGTCGCAGACTGAGGCTGCACGTGTGCTTAGTTATTCGGCCTTTGCCCACTGGGATTTTTTTAGCCACAGTGATGACGCTGACACTCGCGCCTACCACCAGCGGCGGATCGACATTCTCACACCCTTAGTGAAGGCTTTGAGTACCGAAGTCGGTAACGAGGTGGCCTATATTGGGGTGCAGGTACACGGTGGCATGGGCTTTGTTGAAGAGACCGGGGCCGCCCAATACATGCGTGATGCTCGTATTCTGCCGATTTATGAAGG
>JBFJYH010000057.1:0-14982 GCA_041622675.1 Porticoccaceae bacterium | reverse complement strand
TTCCAGTCGGCACCGCGAAAGCTGCGCTCCAGCTCTTGAATGATTTTGCCATTGCCACGCACGGGGCCGTCGAGGCGCTGCAAGTTACAGTTGATGACTAGCACCAAATTGTCGAGCTTCTCGCGGGCGGCGATATTAATGGTGCCCAGCACCTCGGGCTCGTCGGCCTCGCCGTCGCCAATAAAGCACCAGATTTTGCCGCCATTTTTGGCTTTTAGGCCACGGTTTTCGAGGTATTTGGCAAAGCGTGCCTGGTAGATAGCCGTTGGCGTCGAGAGCCCCATTGAGGCATTGGGCACCTGCCAAAAGTCAGGCATAAGGCGCGGATGGGGATAGGAGCTGAGCCCACCGCTGGGGTGGAGTTGGCGACGAAAATGTTGCAGTTGCTCTTCTGAGAGCCGCCCGGCGAGAAAGGCGCGGGCGTAAATGCCCGGTGCCGCATGAGGCTGGGGCATAACTAAATCGCCGCCATAGCTGTCACTGCGCTTGCGGAAGAAGTGGTTAAAGCCGACTTCTATCATCGTTGCAGCTGAAGCGTAAGTGGCGATATGGCCACCCACGCCCAGGCCACTGTCGGCACCTTGTAAGACCATCGCCATGGCATTCCAGCGGTTGATGTTCTCTATTTTTTTCTCCAGCGCGATATCGCCGGGGTAGGCGGGTTGCTCACTGGGGGGGATGGTATTGATATAAGGGGTATTAAGGGTCGCTTCGTTGAGATTAATACCAGCGCTGATAATGCGATCCTGCACGGCGCGAAGAATCTCCCGCACCCCGCTTTCACCAAACTCACGATGGATGTAGTCAATAGATTCCTGCCATTCCTGTTTATCAATAGCCAGGGCATCGGGTTCGATTTCGGGGTTGGCTTGGGTCGTGTCGTAAGGCTGGGACATTGCGCTACCTGGTGGTTCTTATGGGCGAGTATAGAAGGGCAAAGGATAACAAGTTCGGGTGTTTATAAAATTGCGAAAAAAGCGGTAAATACCTATAGTTGTGCAATATTCGTTCATTAATATTTAAAAATAAGGTGGAATATGCCAAAAATAGCGCTGGATGAGATAGACCGTAAAATACTCCACTACCTGCAAAATGATGGCCGTATGAGCAATGCAGAACTTGCCGACAAAGTGGCGCTATCGCCCTCGCCCTGTTTGCGCCGCGTTAAAGCGCTGGAGGAAAAGGGGGTGATTGACCGTTATGTGGCGATCGTTAATCCCAAAAAAGTGGGTCTGCCGGTTAATGTGGTGATTCACGTTTCCCTCCATAGCCAAGAGCTTAGCCAGCTACAAACCTTCCAACAGCGCATCGGCGAGTGCGAAGAGGTAATGGAGTGCTACTTAATGACTGGTGGCTCGGACTATATGCTGCGGGTAGTGGTCCCCGATCTTGAGCATTATCAGCGTTTCTTGGTCGAAAAACTCACGCAAATTCCAGGAATTTCAAATATTCAGTCCAGCTTTGCTCTACAACAGTTAATTGATAAAACAGAATTACCTATTGACTGTTGATGTATCGAGCTCGGCCTTAATTGTGGTCAAAAATATGCGACCGAAAAGCTGATAATGTCTTTCATTATTAATTATTGCTAGACCCCGATAGCCAAGGGCAGGGATAATTGCTGGTTACCAATTATTAATGACAGAGAAACAATGATGCCAACACCACCAATTTCGATAGATCCAGAAACAGGTTTAAAGATATTCAATACGCGGGCCGAAAAGGCCAATGACAAAATCACCGGCAAGGGCTATGCCGTCGTTACTGATGAAGCCCTGACAGCGCTGCCTGAAGCGAAAGCTGGTGCGGTATTCAATGCTGAAGAACAGGCCAAATACCTCGAGATGAAAGCCTCTAGAACGGGTGTTGCCGATTACATTGAAATGGACGGCGAATTCAGTAAGTACCTTGAGGATGTACATTCTCAGCCGCCAATTCCACGGGAAGCACTGGATGATGAGTGTGAAATTCTTATCATCGGTGCGGGATTTGCCGGTCTTTTGTTGTGGTACAAGCTAAGTAAGGCTGGTTACAAAAATGTACGTTTCTGTGAAAAAGGCGGCGACGTCGGTGGTACCTGGTACTGGAACCGCTATCCGGGTATTGCTTGTGATGTTGAGTCCTACTGCTACCTGCCCTGTTGGAAGAGATGGGTTATATCCCATCTATGAAGTTTTCCAGTGGTTTCGAAATTATGGAACACTGCCAAAATATTGCGAAAAAAACCGGTTTCTACGAGAAATGCCTGTTCCACACGACGGTAGAAGAAACCAAGTGGGACGAGGCCACAGGTCGCTGGCAGGTCAGTACTGATCGCGGTGATAACATGAAAGCCAAATATCTGGTGGTTGCCAATGGCATTTTGACAACACCCAAGTTGGCGAAGATCAATGGCATGGAAACCTTTAAAGGCGACGCTTTCCATACCTCGCGCTGGGATTACAATGTCGATATCACCAACAAACGGGTGGGCATTATTGGTACTGGTGCTACAGCGGTACAGATTATTCCGGAAATAGCCAAGACAGTTAAAGAGCTGTTTGTGTTTCAGCGCACCCCATCATCGGTCGATGTGCGTGATCAACGGGCTACCACGCCTGAAGAAATGGAAACCTGGAAAACTGAAGACGACTGGGCGAAAAAGCGACGGGCAAGATTTGCCAAAATCTCATCGGGTCGCACAGCTTTGTCGGCCAATGACGATTATCTATCGGGTAAAACCGAGAGTGCGGCTCCCAAGAAGCAGCATAAAACAAAATTGTCGCCTGAAGAGCATATGCAGAAAATGCTCGATACTAACTTCCGCATTATGGAACAAATTCGCGAACGGGTTGATGCCATCGTTGAAGACCCTAAAACTGCCGCTGCACTGAAACCTTATTATGCTTATGGCTGTAAGCGACCCACCTTCCACGACGAATATTTACCGACCTTTAACAAACCGCATGTTCACTTGGTGGACACGGCGCCTCGTGGTGTTGAGAAAATTACCGAAAAGGGCATTGTTCACGATGGCGTTGAGTACCCCGTAGACGTGTTGATTTATGCAACTGGGTTCCAATGGATGGCGACGGCGACCTTTGACATGATCAAGGGCCGTGATGGTCGTTCGCTGAAGCAAACCTGGAATGAGGACGGCACGAAAACTTGGCTGGGTATGCAAACCAAGGGCTTCCCTAACATGTTTGTTATTACTGGGCCTCAGGGCGGCGGTGGCAGCTTTAACTTCACCGACTCCATCGAAGACCACGGTAATTATGTGCAGTGGATGCTTGATACTATGGCAGAAAAAGGCGCTGATATTGTCGACATTAAAGAGGAGTCGCAACAAGAATATGCCGAGCATTGCGCCCAAGTTGATATAGCGACACAGCCCTTACGAGATTGTATTTCTTACTACGATCACGAGGGAACTGCCAAGCCTGGTCAGTTGGTTTACTACGGTGGAGGCCAATGGCACAAATATCGTATCAAGGGGCAGGAAAGTCTTGAGCCCTATGTGTTTGATGGCAACGCTTAATTTTGCTTGACGCCTGAGAAGCGCGGGGTTTCGGCCCCGTGCTTTCGCGCTATATTTTTGTGCTGTGTGCTTGAAGTCTTGTTTAGTCTAAACCGTGCTTGGTTTAAATTGAGTTTGGTTTTGCCGCTATAGTTTTGATGCGGTAAGAATAAGTCGCCATCAGCAGTTTACATTTTTCACCGAAGTCGTAAATTAATTGCTCAATACTTTTCGGGTCGGCTTGCCTCTCTTTAATGATGACTCTCGCTCTATACATAAACTGTTTGCGCTTGTCTGCGGTAGAAATACCCGCTGCCTGATAAAGTAAATCGGCGGTGTGCAATAGGGTTTGTGAATTTTCGCTAATCCTGTGGACCACCTCTGTGTCGACCTTTGGGTTCTTCGCCAGTCCCCCCGCGGTGTACTCATAATAAATACCGCACTCCAGTGCTGAGTCGGCGAAAATCAGGGATTGACGGGCTTGCTCGCCATTGAGCTTGAGTGACCAGCTGTTGCTGGCTGTAGCAGTGAGTAAGAGCCCGATCGCGAATATTTTTGCACGTGTCATAACTACAGTGCCTCTAATAATTTTTGGCGGTATTGTCTGAATGAAGCGCTAGAACTAATGATAGACTCGCTGGCGAAGGATTACTGTACTTTTACACGTCTGTGTTTGAGCGGTGTCTGTTGCCCTGTTTGTTGGAGGATCAATGAATTATAGATATTGCTTTATAGGTGCTGTGCTCTCCCTGGGCCTACTGGCCTGCTCGGAGGAGAACAGGGCTCCCGCTGTTTTGGAAACTTCTGCTGTGAGCAGTGTTGATGTGGTGAGTCAGCCGGGTGCAGGCGAGCGCCCCAGCCCTGCTATAGCCATGGATATCTACAAAAGCCCCACCTGTGGTTGCTGTAGTAAGTGGGTCGAGCATGCTGAGGACAGAGGGTTTTCATTCACCACTCACCACCCGGCAGACCTCAGTAAGCTGAAGAGTGATTGGAATATCGCCCCTCAATATCAGTCGTGTCACACAGTTGTGAGCGCTGGGGGCTATGTTTTTGAGGGACACATTCCGGCGCGGGTTATACAACAGTTTCTCGCTGCACCACCCGTTGATGCTCTGGGCTTGTCGGTACCCGCTATGCCGATGGGCAGCCCGGGTATGGAAATGGGTGATCGCTTTACGCCCTATCAAGTTTTGTTATTAAAACGTAATGGCAGTGCAGAAATTTATGCCCAGGTTAGCTCACCTCTCGAACAGTACTAATTGGGACTTGCCTGGCCATCGACGGTACACCGATGAACGCTAAAAACCTAGCTTGCCCGATCGACGCTGAGCAACTCCAGCTGGATGGCAAAGTCTTGCGCTGTATTAATGGCCACAGCTATGATTTAGCACGCCAAGGCTATGTGAATTTATTACCAGTGCAGCATAAACGCTCGAAACATCCGGGTGATAGCAAAGAAATGGTGATGGCGCGTCAGCGCTTTTTAGACACGGGTGTTTATGCGCCGTTGGCAGAACTCCTCTCAGATTTATTACACAAAGCCATTGCCGGTCTTCAGTACGCCTCCTGTCTCGATGCCGGCTGCGGCGAAGGCTATTATTTGGCCCATGTTCTGAGTGCGTTGCGCGCCAAAAAAACTAACGCCAAACTGAATCTTATTGGTTTGGATATTTCTAAAGAAGCTATTATTGGCGCGGCAAAAAGACACAAAGATATTAGCTGGGTGGTGGGTACTAACCGACAACCGCCTTTGCTGCCAGCCAGCGTTGACATTATTTTGTGCGTATTTGGTTTCCACAGTTTTCAGGGCTTTAATAAAATTTTGCCCGTGGGTGGCAAATTGATATTAGTTGAGCCTGGCCCCGACCATTTGCAACAACTGCGTCAGACGGCATATACCCAGCTCAATAAAACAGCACTTGGTGGGCTAGATGAAGCCTTTAACAAGGGCTTTGAACAGGTGGGAGAGCAAGTGTTACGTTTCAATACGCCTCCGCTGGCGCGTCAAACCTTGAAAGATTTATTGCTAATGACACCACATTTTTTTAGGGCGACCCGACAGGGGCGCGAGGCGGCAGCTCAACTAGACAATGTGAGTTTAACCGTTGATGTAGTTTTTAGAAGTCTGGAAAAAACGGCGCACTACAACTCTTAGAACGCGATAGACAGCTTTTTATCGTCTCGATAGCCTATGATTTTCAGTCCGCTATTATCTGTAATAAGTCTTGTGCATGTTCGGCAGCTTTTCTGCCGAGTGGTGTTAGATAACCGCCATCGGCTTGTGTTATTAGGCCTTTGTCGAATAAGCGCTGCGCCGCTTTGATCACACTGGATTCCGCGGAGGAGTGGATTTTTAGACCCTCCTGCGAGGTTTTAAGGCTGTAGCGGGCAAGAATATTGATTTCGTCGACAATCTTTGTGTTGTAGAGCATGGCTTATCCTCCAGTTTGTGAGTCCAGTGTACTTCAAAAAAGTGAAGTAGAGTAAGTGCCCAGTTATGACAGGCATACGCGTAGTGGGGTGACAGGTTAGGAGGTAGCCACGGTGATGATGGGCGCGCTGGATGGTACAAAACCCCTGCAGACTCGTGACCCTATAGTCACACCACAGGTGCTAGGACCATGCGTAAAAGCTGCTAGAATCATAATTTTGCAACAGGGGGTGAGCGAAATGACAAATGCAGTATCTACAAAACAAAACTCAAAAAATGATTATGATGCCATTGTTGTCGGAGCTGGCGTTGCCGGTCTGTATGCCGTTTATAAATTGCGCGAAATGGGCTTGCGGGTGCGTGGCATTGAAGCGGCCCCTGCAGTGGGCGGCACCTGGTACTGGAACTGCTACCCTGGTGCTAGGGTCGATTCCCAGTCCTACATATACCAATACTGGTTTTCCGACGAGTTGATTCAAGAGTGGAATTGGGCGGAGCGCTTCCCGCCCCAGGCAGAAGTTGAACGCTACCTGAATTTTGTTGCCGACAAATTCGAGTTGCGCAAAGACTATGCCTTTGAAACACGCGTTACCTCCGCCGACTGGGATAACGACGCTCAGAGCTGGCGTGTCGGTACCGACCAGGGTGAGACGCTGAATACGCGTTATTTTATTAGTTGCACGGGCATGTTATCCGAGCCCAAGGCCCCCGACTTTCCCGGTAAAGATAGCTTTCAGGGCACTATTGCCCATACTGCGCGCTACCCCCGTGAAGGCATAGATCTGAAAGGGAAACGTGTCGGTGTTATTGGCTGCGGCGCTACCGGCATTCAGCTGATACAAACCATTGCCAGCGAAGTGGAGCATCTGACGGTTTTCCAGCGCACCGCCTCTTATGGCGTGGCGATGCGCAACGACCAATTTGACGATGCGGACCGTGATCACTGGCGTTCGAAAGCTGGCGAATTACAGGACAAGGTCTACAACAGCTTCGTTGGTTTTGACTACGATTTTGAGCACGGCTCCTGGTACGACCAGACACCGGAGCAGCGTCTGCAAGTACTTGAAGAAAAGTGGCAAGAGGGCTCGTTGAGCATGTGGGTAGGCACTTACCCCGAGTTATTTACCGACCAAGCCGTGAATGATGAAATATCTGACTTTGTGCGCAAGAAAATCCGCGCGCGCATTAATAATCCGGCTATCGCTGATCTTGTCACTCCCCAAACCCACGGTTTTGGCACCTATCGGGTGCCGCTTGAAAGTGGTTACTACGACGTCTATAACCGCGACAATGTTGAATTGGTCGATGTTAAAAAAGCGCCCATTGAATGCATTACCGCCACGGGGATTAAAACCACCGAGGGCGAATACCCACTGGACGTCATCATAATGGCTACCGGTTTTAATGCCGGCACTGGCTCTCTGGCACGGATGAATATCCACGGCCGCGATGGGCTGTCACTGACTGAAGAGTGGAATAAAGATATCTGTACTACCTTGGGTTTGCAGGTGCACGGTTTTCCTAACTTGTTTACTGTTGCGGGCCCTCTTGCGCCATCGGCGGCCTTTTGCAATATGACCACCTGCCTACAGCAGCAGGTGGACTGGGTGACTGATTGTATTGGTTATCTACAAGAACATCAGTTCACATCTATTGAGCCGACTCAGGCCAAACAGGATGAGTGGGTGGCCCACCACGACGAAGTCGCCAACAGCACCTTATTGGTGGCGACCCAATCGTGGTACACCGGGGCTAATATTGAAGGCAAGCCAAGCCGCTTAATCTCCTATATTGGTGGCGTTAACGAATATCACCACAGATGTGAAGAAGTGCAAGAAAGTGGTTACGCTGGTTTTACCAAGGTATAAGTAAGAGCACATGGCTCTGCCGGTTATTGACTGGCAGAGCTATTTTACTTGTCTCGGGGAGGCGACGTGGTTTTTTATAAATGGGGCCTGATGTTTTTCGGCCTAACCTCATTTTTGAAGTGCAATATTCTTTAGAACGACGTATTAGCGTTATAAAAAGGGTAACCCTTCATTTTTCACACTTTCGGATAAATTAATAAGGTCGACTTACAACTGCTTAGCCCTTTCAATAAACACCTGAACATCCGAATCTAGTAATCCCTCTTTTTCTAAGATTTTTCTTTACACCTCTATTTCTGAGGTTTTTAATTAATGCTGCTTCCAGCCTTCCGGCCGCCAATGCTATTTTTTCTAGATGACCGCAAAACTCTTCACTCTAGAAAAGTCATTGGTAAAATTCCACGCCTTGTGTAGATATTCCTGTATACATTCGATTACTCATTCACATAACAGTGAATTATAGAGCCAATAATCTTATATCACTCTGGCATTCTCTCCCAGTAAGTACGGCAAGGTAGCTGACTATATAGCATTTAAAAACAAGAGGTCGTCAGTGTTTTGGTATGCGACAAACTAGCATGCTAGGCCATCTTTAGCTGCGCTTATGTTTTTTTCTGGCCACTGATCATATTCGTGCATCTTTAAAAATAAAGACTTAAAATTGTTTTCAGTGCTAAAGGGTACTTCAGCCCACCTCTCGCTGATTGACAAGCGGTGGGCCTCTTACAATAGGCGAGGTTTAACGCGCCGCGGGAATTGTTTTACCCACTGGCTCGCCATCAATAATCTGATCGCAGTATTCTGACAAACCGTACCCCACTTTGTCTTCGTAGTAATATTCTGTCATGGCTTCGGTAATGCGGGTGTGCAGCCATTCGCCGTTGTCGAGCTGGCGGCGGTTGCGCACGGGTACCAGGGTGATGATTTTACCGGTAATGATGTATTCGCCTTTTTCGGTTTTTGCCCAGGCGCGCAGTGCGGTTTGGTTGAAGTCGTCGTCCCATTCGGACTCGACGGTGCACTCGGTAATCAGTTCGTATTCGCCGTTGTTGAGTATCATGCCGCCGGAGTCGAGTTGGCCGTCGGCGGTGCCGGTGGTCATGATCATGGCGCCGAAGGTTTCGTCAAAGCTGATGGGCAACCAGCGGTACCAGTAAATGTTCTGCCAGTAGCGAGGCCCCCAGGAGTGATCGCGCAGGCCGTAGCCCGAGATTGTCCAGGTGTC
This sequence comes from Porticoccaceae bacterium, assembly GCA_041622675.1. Lineage (GTDB taxonomy): Bacteria > Pseudomonadota > Gammaproteobacteria > Pseudomonadales > Porticoccaceae > Reddybacter. The sequence goes on along the minus strand of JBFJYH010000057.1, from coordinate 5,956 downwards.
GTCGCCAACGGTGATGGTGCCTTCGGCTTTGACGTGCTGCTCGAAGTGGGCGCGGGCGAGGGCGTGTTCCATATCGAGCTCGATGGGTGAGCCGTCGTCTTTTAAATGCTCGCCACCGTAGATGGGTGAAATACCGGTGTAGTCGAGTTCAATGGAGCAGGACTTTTTGGGGTTTTCTTTAAAAGCTTTACTGGGGTTGAGCAGTGCCTGGGGGTCTGCCATCACCAGTATGTCGCCATCGTAGCTAACGTGGAGTTTTTTGTAGGGTTCGATAATGTCGAAGCGCGCACCGCCGGCGTCGAAGGCATCGTTGGTCGTGATGTTGGCCTTTTGAAACATAAAGCCAGCGGTGCCATCGGGAAAATAAAGGCAGATGGACACTTCGGCATAGCCTTCGTTGACGCGGTTGCCGATGCGGAACCAGCCGCCGACTTTTTGATCGCTATCGTAAATATTGTAATAGGCGCTTTCGTTAAAGTTGATCGCGGCTTCGGGCGCGTGGGTGTATTCGTCTTTGGGTTCCATCCTGACATTGTCATCAGGCTTGGTGATAAAGGCGTGCTTGGCCATTATTATTGTCTCCAGTTTTTTGTTGTATTGATAGGGACTTCAATTGAATAATTTGTCTGCTGGAGTATGCGCGATGCCTCTGCAGTGGGCAAATTTACCGATGACTGATTACTGCTGTTTACCGGCGAGATGGGCTGTTTAGCCTATGGTAAGCCTTAAGTTTTATCCCATAACTGGGTAGAAAAAAGGCGACCTGAAGGCCGCCTCTTGGATCGTGATTATTAAGGGCTAACTTGCCGCCTTCAATTTACCAAACACGGCGCGAATTAAGTCATCGGCGCCAGGGTAGGGCAGTGCACCTGCCATATCGCTGATTTCACCCCAGTGTTCGCCAATTTGCTCGGCACTGGGCACTTCATCACCCTTGAAAATATAGCCGGGTGCCTCGGTGATTTGCACCTTGCTGTAATAGCCCATGCCGGCCTCGATAATTTCACCGGCCAGGGTGCTCTCCTCAGAACACAGCCAACCCATTAAGGCGGTGACGTATTCGGGTTTCATTTTCGGGGCAAGCTTTGGCGACATCACTTCTTCAGTCATGCGTGTCAGGGCCATGGGGGCGACGCAATTGACTAATACGTTTTTAGAGGTGCCCTCTTGTTTCAAGGCGTTCATAAAACCCACTAACGCTATTTTTGCACTGGAGTAATTGGTGTGGCCGTGGGTGCCGAACAAACCTGCTGCCGATGTGGTGTGGACGATGCGGCCATAGCCTTGCTCAAGCATGATCGGCCAGGCCGCCTTCGTGCAGTACACAGCACCCATGAGGTGTACGTCCATGAGGGCGGTGAAATCTTTTAAATCCATTTTGCGGAAACTTTTATCGCGCACGTTGCCCGCATTGTTGATGAGTATGTCGATGCCGCCAAAATTATCGACGGCAGTTTTAATAATATTGGCACCGCCTTCTTCGGTTGCCACGCTGTCGTAGTTAGCGACGGCGATGCCACCGGCCTCGGTGATTTCTTTCACTACTTCGTCAGCCGCTTTAGAGGAACCTCCTGTGCCAGCGACGGAACCGCCGAGGTCGTTAACCACCACTTTGGCGCCGTGTTCGGCAAAGTATTTAGCGTGGCTGCGACCAAGGCCCGCCCCTGCGCCGGTAACGACGGCGACTTTTCCTGCAAATGAAATGCTCATGCTTTTTTCCTGTTTTAGTTAAGTGTAAAGGTGTTAATGAAAGGGTGAAATTAGTTGATTGATTAGCGAATTGAAATGAAGAAGGAGAGCCATTGGCTCCCCTTCTTGGTAGGCTGTATTTGAGGGCTGTTGGAAAAGCCCCTGGTATTACAGCTTGTAAACGCGTGTCGCTGTACCCGAGAACATGGCGTTCTTTTCGTCCTCAGAAAAATCTTTGACGATTTTCTTCATGGCATTCCAGTATACCTGGTAGGACAGCTCGAGCTTATCAACCGGGAAGTTACTTTCAAACATGCAACGCTCGGGCGTGAAGCAGTCGATGACATGCAAATAGTACTTGGCCTGGGCGGCAACCACTTCATCCGAGCTTGGTGGCATGGCACGACCGGCCCAGCCCATACCGTTGTCGGGCATGGAGAAGCCGCCGAGCTTGGCGATAGTGTTCGGGCAGGCGGCGATTTCGGCGATGCTTTTTTTCCACTCTTCGAAAACTTCATCCCGCTTGTTTGCGTAAATACCGGTGCCGACAGGTGTGCCGATATGGTCGAGTACCATGGTGGTTTCGGGCACGGTGCGAGCCAGTTCGGCAAACTCAGGGTTTTGGTAATGGTAGTGCCATGACTCGTAGCTGTGGCCCATTTTACCGAGTACGCGCATGCCTTTAATAAAGTCGGGGTCTTTGTGAATATCTTTGGGGCATGTTGCTTCTAGCAGTAGACCTTCGCCGGGGCGAGCGTTGGCCAGTGCCTGACGAATACCGCGAAAGCGGCCCTTACTCACTTCGCGGTGACGGTGAACCAGATCTTCAACACCGTCGCCTTGGCGCAGGTCAAAGGCCGTAACCAATGCGGCAATTTCAGCTTGGCCGGTGGTATCGGCGGCGGTGCGGTCAGCGAGTTCGGTGACGTATTCGACTTCACCCAGTGAACGTAGATGCTCGGGGCCGTCGGTGTAATAGTTGGAGTGGCACTCCATGAATACACTTTTCACTAGCTTGTGACCGCTGCCGGTGTCGGCCCAAAAGTCATCGAGTGAATAGGGGATTAACCCGGCGTCTGACCACAGGTGGTGATGTGTGTCGATAATGACGCGCTCGGGATCAAAAATATCTTCCTGGACTTTGGCTAACCACTCGGGCTCGAGGGATAGTGAGCTGGCAATTTGTATGCCTTCATATTTGCTGTCAGACATGATCTCGACTCCTTTATTAGAAATTTTTTTGTGACTATTTTATCAGGGGCCATAGGTTCGCAGCCTTCACCGCAAATGTAAACCGTAAATAAACCTAACTTATTTCGCTCCACGGTTTAGATAGTAGACTGTGCTATAGAGTCGTCCAAGGCCACTGGCTTATTAAACGGGCCGGTCACCTTTTAGTGAAACTCGGTGCAGCAAGCGCCGAAAACCATTGTAGTCGTTGATGGGATAGTGGTGGGTTGAGCGGTTGTCCCACAATACCACCATGCCCTCGCTCCAACGCAGACGACACTGAAATTCAGGTTTGCGTGCGTGTAAATAAAGCTGGTTTAACAGGGGCTCACTTTCCTCTTCGGTGCAGTCTTCAAAACGCACGGTATGTGCCTCGTGGACAAAAAGTGTTTTTTCTCCGCTCTCGGGGTGGGTGCGCACTACAGGGTGAATAGCGGTAAACACTTCAGGGGCCGACGAGTCGCCGGAGTCGGAAATACGAGGCATGCGAGTTTTTGACACCGCTGCTTTACCCGAGGTGTAATACGCTTTACGCCCATCGATCTGGTCTTTTATCTCTTGCGAAAGACTTTCGTAGGCTGTTTGCATATTGCAGAAAATCGTATCGCCGCCGACCGGAGGCAACTCCAGCGCATAGAGGCTGGCCCCCGCTGCGGGTGTTTCCAAATAAGTGGTGTCAGAGTGCCACACACCGCCAAAATTGATGGTCTCCTCCGGTAATTTCAGCACCGGGGCGACCAGTGGGTTGCCCTCAATGCCGTTTAAGAAGGGGTATTTATTGACCTCGCCAAACTGTCGGGTAAAAGCCAGTTGCTCATCGGGGGTGAGCTTTTGGTCGAGAAAATAAATCATTTTGCGTTCTAGCCAAACCTTGCGCAGATCGGCGAGGGTGTTGGGGGGTATGGGTTGGGAGAGGTCGAGCCCGGTTATCTTACTGCCAATAAAAGGTGTTAACGGTTCAGTATCAAAATGTGTGTTCATCGACTTCTCCCAATGCCATCAATGGCGGCTTAGCAATTATTGTTGTTTATATAGCAGCTAATTTATCGACCACTCGCTGACCAAAGGCATCGGTGCCAATAACTTTCTCGTCACTACTGCCCCGCGCTAAATCGGGGGTGGTGTAGCCATCGGCAAACACACCCTGCATGGCGGCCCATATTTGATTGGCCTCGTCGACCATGCCAAAGCTGTATTCCAGCATCATCGCCACTGAGCCTATCATCGAATAGGGGTTGGCAATATTTTGCCCGGCGATGTCGGGGGCAGAGCCGTGTGAGGGCTCGTAGTAAGCCTTACCATCGCCAATACAGGCAGAGGGCATTAAGCCCAACGAGCCAATGAGTCCCCCGCCCTGGTCGCTGAGAATATCGCCAAACATGTTTTCCATCACCATGACATCAAACTGGCCGGGGTTGAGGCACAAGTGGGTGGCGGCGGCATCGACCAGCATATTCACCACCTCAACCTCCGGGTAGTCTGCGGCGACCTCGTCGAGCACTTCGTTCCACAACACGCTCGATTTAAGAATATTGCTCTTGTGAATATTGTGCAGTACTTTTTTGCGCTTCATGGCTTGTTCAAAGCCAGTTTTCACCACTTGGCGAATTTGTATTTCGTCGTAGCGCAGGGTTTCTTCGGCGAAGCGAAGATTGTCGTCAACACCGATGACCTTTTTTCCGAAATAGAGACCGCCAAGTAGCTCGCGGATCATCAGTATGTCGATGCCCTCGCCAATCACTTCGGCTTTTAAGGGTGAAAGATGGGCCAGCGCTTTGGGTAGCGATACCGGGCGAAAGTTGGCGTAGGTGTTATAGCGTGCCCGCAGGGGTAACACAGCGCCGCGCTCGGGCTGCATGTCGACCGGGATCTTCATCGCTTCGGCGTGGGCCAAGCCCACAGGGCCTTTTAATATCGCATCGGCCGCATCGCATACCGCCTGGGTTTGCTCGGGAAAGGGGTGGCCGTGGGAAAAATAAGCAGCAGCACCAAAGGGGCTTTCGGTGAGTTTAAAGTGCACGCCGCTGCGTTGCTCTACCAGGGCTAGTACCTTTAAAGCCTCGGCCATAATTTCGGGGCCAATGCCGTCGCCAGTGAGGATGGCAATGTTATGTGTTGTCATAGTTAGTTCGTGCCGGTTTTAACGTTGGTTTGCATTGTAGCCAATCAATTAAGGCCAGAACAACGCGTAAAATAGGTGCTGTAGTTGGCGCTAATGACGCTGTGGCGCGACAAACAATGGTGTGAATAATACGTGAAAGGCTCTTGGGAGCATTTGATCTATGTCATTAAGGTTTTGTCGCTTGGCGTGTGATAAAGGGTGGTGCTGAGAGAGTGTGCTTGCAAAAAATGCTTGAAAAAGTGCTTGAATAGCGAATCAGGGCGATTCAGGTCCGCAGTTTTTATGTGCAGCTTGGGTGCTGGGCTGAGGTGTCGGCAGAGTAAACCTCAATAATTGGCCTCAGCGCTAGGGTATAGCGAGGTGTTACAGCGCCAGCATGTTTTTTAAGGCATCGATAGACTGCTGGCCCTTTTGTTTTTTCACCTCGGGGGGCAACTCATCGCCAAAGCCCTCGCGCTCAATATCTTCGCCAGGCAGTTCATCGAGAAAGCGGCTGGGCTCAGTTTTATGCACCTCGCCAAATTGTTTGCGCCTAGAAGCCAATGTCATCGTTAGGGTTTCGCGGGCACGGGTAATGCCTACATAGGCGAGGCGGCGCTCTTCTTCTACTGTGTCTTGCTCGATGCTCGAACGGTGGGGCAGTATCTCCTCTTCCATGCCGATGAGATAAACGTGGGGAAACTCCAAACCCTTGGCAGCGTGCAGGGTCATTAGCTGTACTTTATCGTCCGCCGACTCCTCTTCCTGTCGGTCGAGCTGGTCACGCAAAATGAGCCGCGAAATGGCATTTTGCACGGGGTTTTCACAGTCGGGGTCTTCCATTTCACTGGCAATGGCACGCTCTAACTGGGTGACTAGAAACTGCACATTCTTCATGCGTTTTTCGGCCACCGCGCCACTGCTGGCGTTTTGGTG
>JBFJYH010000056.1:0-15151 GCA_041622675.1 Porticoccaceae bacterium | reverse complement strand
TAGCGCAACCAGGCATAGAGGATAGTAGTATGCGCCGCAAAGCATTACCCAAGGTGTGTCCGAACCCTCTTTCGAGTGGTTCAAGAACTATCTTGGCATGGGTAGGATCATACTCTGTCACATCGATGGTACGAGGTGTCAGGAGTTCTGTTAATGTGTTTTGCATGCTCGTCTATTATCCCGCGTAATAACGTCTTAAGTTCAGGGTAAACTTTACTTAGAATAAAGTTCTACGATGAGATTTTCGTTAATTTCTGCTGGCAAGTCACTGCGATCGGGCTCTCGTTTGAAAGTGCCTTCCATTTTATTGGTGTCAACTTCGACCCAATCAATTTCGCTACGTTGTGCGGCAAGTTGCAGAGAAGATTGTATTCGCAATTGGCTCTTGGCTCTTTCTCGTATGCTAACAACATCACCTGCATTGACACGATAAGACGCGATGTTGGCCTTGCGACCGTTGACCAAAATCGAATTATGTGCAACTAATTGTCGAGCTTCAGCCCGAGTGGAGCCGAATCCCATCCGATAAACCACGTTGTCTAGGCGTCTTTCAAGAAGATTCAACAGGTTTTCACCTGTTGCACCTGGAGTGCGAGCTGACTCTTTATAATAATTACGGAATTGCTTCTCAAGAACGCCGTATGTACGACGGACTTTCTGTTTCTCACGTAGCTGAACACCATAGTCTGAAAGGCGACTGCGTCGAGCACCGTGTTGACCTGGAATGCTCTCAGCACGACATTTAGACTCAAGTGGACGTATACCACTTTTAAGAAATAAGTCAGTGCCTTCACGACGTGAAAGTTTACAGGTTGGGCCTAAATATCTTGCCATCGGTGAAAATCCTCTAAATTAAACGCGTCGTTTCTTGGGCGGCCGGCAGCCGTTATGCGGTATCGGCGTCACATCAGTAATATTGGTAATTTTAAGACCAGCATTATTCAATGCGCGAACGGCTGACTCTCTGCCAGGACCCGGACCCTTCACCTCGACATCAAGATTTTGTAGACCATATTCCTGTGCTGCAACAGCTGCACGCTCTGCTGCTACTTGAGCGGCGAATGGCGTGCTCTTTCTGGAGCCACGAAAACCTGAGCCCCCAGAAGTCGCCCAGCTCAGCGCATTACCCTGACGGTCAGTAATGGTAACAATTGTGTTATTGAACGAAGCGTGTATGTGCGCAATACCGTCGATGACGGTGCGTGTCACCTTCTTTCGCGTTGCTTTGGTGGGACTTTTTGCCATAACCTATATTCCTGAATTAACTGTCGCTTAGCGTTTGATTGGCTTGCGAGGACCTTTACGCGTACGCGCGTTTGTTTTCGTTCGCTGCCCACGTAGCGGCAAATTGCGACGATGACGAATACCTCGGAAACAGCCGAGATCCATTAGACGTTTGATGTTCATACTAACTTCACGTCTCAGATCACCTTCTACCACATTTTCGGCGACACCAGCACGGACCGCGTCAAGCTGAGCCTCAGACAGCTCAGATATTTTGATTGTCTCTTCAATACCCGCTTTAGCACAAATCTTCTTGGCGCTAGTTCTACCAATACCAAAGACGTATGTCAGCGATATCACAGCGTGCTTATGATCAGGTATATTGACTCCGGCAATACGGGCCATCCACTTTACTCCCAGTAAATCTTATGTATTAACTGATAACGTCGTTACAACACTAAACACTGAAACAGCACCCAGCAAAAACGGGCGCGAAACAATATCCCTTTCGGGGACGAAAATCAATATCTTTTGAAAAAACTTAACCTTGACGCTGCTTGTGTCGCGGATCACTCACACATATCACGCGCACTACGCCTTTACGTTTCACAACCTTGCAGTTGCGGCAAATCTTTTTAACCGATGCTCGTACTTTCATGATTAAACCCTATCGTAAAATTTAGCGACCCTTATCGCCCTGACCTTTCATGTTGGCCTTCTTCATAACCGAATCATATTGATTCGACATCATATGAGATTGAACTTGTGCCATGAAATCCATTGTCACTACTACTGCAATCAGTAGCGATGTGCCACCCAGATAAAACGGCACATTAAAGTACACGTTTAAAAACTGTGGTAATAAACAAACACCAGCAATATAGGCACCGCCTACTAAGGTTAGTCGAGTTACTACGCCATCTATGTATGTAGCCGTTTGCTGGCCTGGACGAATACCCGGCAGATACGCACCACCTTTCTTTAAATTGTCGGCAACTTCTTTAGGGTTAAACGTGAGCGCTGTATAGAAAAAACAAAAAAAGATGATCAGCGCAGCAAACAAAATAATATGCAACGGCTGCCCTGGGCCTAAAAACAGAGAGACATCCTGCAACCAATCTGGTGCTCCAGCACCCTGGCCGAACATCGCAGCCAAAGTCGATGGAAAGAGCAATATACTACTGGCAAAGATCGCCGGTATAACGCCTGCCATATTAACCTTGAGAGGCAGGTGTGTACTCTGCTGTCCGTAGGCTTTACCTCGGCCCTGTTGCCTTTGGGCATAGTTCACTGTAATTCGACGCTGACCACGCTCTATAAAGACCACGAAATAAACTACGGCCACAGCTAGAACACCGACAATCAGTAGAACGATGATATTTAGATCACCCGTTCGAGCAGATTCAAATGCCTGGCCAAGGGCACGGGGCAATCCTGCGACGATCCCAGCAAATATCAACATAGATATGCCGTTACCAATACCGCGCTCTGTTATCTGCTCACCGAGCCACATCATAAATACAGCACCAGTGACCAACGAGGTGATGGCAATAACAAAAAAGCTAGAGCCTGGATAGTAGGCAAGTCCTTGACCCGCGAGACCGTAGGCCATACCAGTACCCTGGACGAGAGCGAGAATGACCGTTGCATACCGCGTATATTGAGTAATCTTGCGACGACCCGAATCACCTTCTTTCTTGAGCTGCTCAAGAGTCGGGGTAACAGCCGTTAATAACTGCATAATAATAGACGCAGATATGTAGGGCATGATGCCGAGGGCTAAGATACTCATACGCTCGAGAGCGCCGCCAGAAAACATATTAAACATACCAAGGATTGTTCCCTGGCTCTGACTGAATAATTCAGCCATGCGATCAGGATTAATACCCGGCACAGGTATGTGTGTGCCTATACGATAGATCACTATCGCAAGCAACAAAAAGCGAAGGCGAGCCCAAAGCTCGCCCAGTCCCTTCTGGTTGCCCTGCGGCAAATTTAGACCCTTGGCCATCCGATCAACTCGCGTTAATTAGTTATCTACCTTGCCACCAGCAGCTTCGAGAGCTACTTTAGCGCCCTGAGTAATACCCAGCCCCTGGACGACAATCGGCTTATTAAGCTCACCCGAAAGAAAGATCTTGGCGCGCGTGATGCCATGACTAATCAGTCCCGCTGCACGGAGCGATTCGAGATTAGCTACGTCGCCACCGATCAGGTTTAATTCAGAAAGCCGAATTTGAGCGCTGACACGTGATATACGCGAAGAAAAGCCATATTTTGGTAGGCGTTTCTGCAAGGGCATTTGACCACCCTCAAAACCAGGCTTAACACTGCCACCAGATCGTGACTTCTGCCCCTTATGACCGCGGCCGCAAGTTTTTCCAAGACCACTGCCGATTCCACGACCAACACGCTTAGGTGCGTGGGTACGCCCGGGCGCTGGACTTAATGTATTAAGGCGCATTTTATACTTCCTCGACTTTAACCATGTAGAAAACCTTAGATGCCATGCCACGGACTGAAGGCGTATCTTCTACCTCAACAGTATGACCAATACGGCGCAAACCGAGGCCTTTAATACAGTTTTTATGGCTCGGCAAGCGACCAATAGTACTGCGGGTTTGTGTGACTCTAATTTTAGACATCGTAGTTCCTAAATATTTGTACAGATTAGCTATTACTCACCAATTTGCTCGACAGTCTTTCCACGCTTAGCGGCCACATCTTCAGGTGAACGCATTGTCTTGAGTCCCTTGAAAGTAGCCCTGACGACGTTGACAGGATTTGTTGAACCGTAGCATTTGGCTAGAACATTTTGCACACCGGCGAGCTCAAGCACTGCTCGCATGGCGCCACCGGCAATGATTCCAGTACCCTCGGAAGCAGGTTGCAAATAAACTTTAGAGGCACCGTGATTCGCTTTGATCGGGTATTGAATGGTATTACCGTCAAGCCCTACAGAAATCATATTGCGACGTGCAGCCTCCATGGCTTTTTGAATAGCCAAAGGGACTTCTCGCGCCTTGCCGCGCCCGAAACCTACTCGGCCGTTTCCATCGCCGACAACGGTTAAGGCTGTGAAGCCGAATATGCGACCACCTTTGACGGTTTTAGCGACGCGGTTGACCTCAACTAACTTCTCCATCATCCCTTCGTTAGGGTCGACGTTTCTCTGGTTATTCTTTGCCATGTGTATACCTTTAAAATTCCAGTCCGCCAGCACGAGCTGCGTCAGCCAGAGCCTTCACCCGGCCATGATATTTAAATCCGCTACGATCGAAGGCTACTTTCTTGATACCCGCTGCTTTAGCACGTTCTGCAATAAGGCTTCCAACTAAAGTGGCAGCACTTATGTTGCCAGTACTCCCCTCAGGGGTAATTGCCTTATCCAATGTCGAGGCCGTAGCCACAACATTGTCGCCCTTTTCACTAGCGATGATGACCTGGGCATAAATATGTTGCGGTGTGCGGTTAACACAGAGGCGAGACATACCAAGCTCACGAATCTTTGCGCGCCCACGACGTGCACGACGTAATCTAGTTTGCTTTTTATCACTCATGACTTAAACCTATTTCTTCTTAGCTTCTTTACGAACTACGTGTTCGTCTGCATATCGGACACCCTTACCCTTATAGGGCTCTGGTGGTCGGTAAGCACGGATTTCAGAAGCTATCTGGCCTAATAACTGTTTGTCAGCAGACTTCAACACTAGATCTGTTTGACTAGTCGCCTCGGCAGTGACTCCCTTGGGTAATTCATAATTGACAGGGTGAGAGAAACCCAAAGTCATATTAAGTGTGTTGCCCTGAACAGCAACTCGATAACCAACACCGATCAACTGCAATTTTTTTTCAAATCCGGTCGTGACGCCAGTGACCATATTATTAACTAATGCTCTCACCGTACCCGCATGGCTCAAGCCTTTGCGACTGCCATCCTTAGAGGCGAAGGTCAGAACATTGTCTGCTTCTTTGACCTCGACTGCATCGTTATAAGCCAACTCTAACTGACCGCCCGAGCCCTTTATGGAGATCTCTCCAGCGTTTAGCTTAACCTCAACACCCTTGGGTATCGACACTGGGTTGTTTGCTACTCTAGACATCTTAGTTAGTTCCCGTTAAAAGACGGTGCAAAGTACTTCGCCGCCAACGCCTGCTTCTCGTGCTGCGCGGTCGGTCATAACACCTTTACTGGTGGATATAATGGCAATACCAAGCCCAGCGCGAACATTTGGCAATTCTGCTGCACTGGCATAGCGGCGTAAACCGGGACGGCTGAAACGATCAATTTCCTCAATCACAGCTCGGCCTTCAAAATATTTCAATTCAATGGTCAATTCAGCCTTGCTGCCTTCAGCAACACTGTAGCTACTGATGTAGCCTTCAGCTTTTAGCACATTGGCTACAGCTATCTTCAATTTAGAAGAAGGCATTGTTACACTAACTTTGGCTCGCGAATGTGCATTGCGAATGCGAGTCAACATATCTGATAAGGGGTCTTGCATGCTCATATGTAATTCCTCTTCCTGACTCTACCAGCTAGCCTTAACAAGACCAGGGACGTCTCCACGCATCGCTGCCTCACGAAGCTTATTACGACAAAGTCCAAATTTCCTATAAACGCCGTGTGGGCGACCTGTTACCTGGCAACGGCGGCGTTGACGAGAAGGACTGGAGTCACGGGGCAACTTCTGCAATTGCAATTGTGCTTCCCAACGCTCCTCTGCCGAAGATTCCGTATTAGCGATGACAGCTTTGATTGCTGCACGTTTATCAGCATACTTGGCAACCAGCTTGGTGCGCTTATTCTCACGCTGAACCATCGATGTTTTAGCCATGACTATTTATCACCTTTAAGAGGAAAGTTAAACGCCCTGAGTAGTGCACGGCCTTCATCATTAGTACGCGCGGTTGTGGTGATTGTTATATCGAGCCCCCTTAACTTGTCGATTTTATCGTAGTCAATCTCAGGGAAGATAATCTGCTCTGTAACACCCATCGCGAAGTTACCGCGACCATCAAAGGACTTTGGGCTGATGCCGCGAAAATCTCGGATTCTAGGTATGGCGATATCAACCAAACGCTCTAGGAACTCATACATGCGGTCACTACGGAGCGTAACTTTACAACCAATTGGCCAACCTTCGCGGACTTTAAAACCCGCGATTGATTTACGCGCTAGGTTGACAACGACCTTTTGACCGGCAATCGTTTCTAAATCACGAACAGCGTTCTCGAGGGCCTTTTTATCCGCTAGAGCTTCACCAACACCCATATTGAGCGTGATTTTACTGATGCGAGGAACTTCCATCACATTCTCAAGACCTAGCTCTTCTTTAAGCTTGGCCGCAATTTCTGTCTTGTATAATTCTTTGAGCCTTGGCATCTACATCACCCTACTTGGCGTCCACGGCCTGGCCGTTGGATTTGAATACTCGAGATTTTTTACCGTCATCTGACACTTTAAAACCGACGCGATCAGCCTTGCTGGTCTCTGGGTTAAAAATTGCCAGATTAGAGGCATCGATTGGCGCTTCTTTTTCAATAATTCCGCCTTGTACACCAAGCTGAGGGTTTGGCTTCTGGTGTTTCTTGATCATCTGAATTCCAGATACCAGGAGACGGCCATCGGACAACACACGAAGAACCTTACCTCGCTTACCTTTATCACGACCGGCAATAACAATTACGTCATCATCGCGCCTGAGTTTTTTCATCGCCATAATATTTGCCTGCTAAACCTATAGTACTTCGGGTGCCAGTGAGATAATCTTCATAAAACGTTCGCTGCGGAGCTCACGAGTCACCGGCCCAAATATACGAGTACCGATGGGTGCATTCTGCGCATTCAAAAGAACTGCAGCGTTATCACCAAATTTAATTAAGCTGCCATCAGAGCGACGCACGCCTTTGCGCGTTCGAACAACGACCGCATTCATCACCTGGCCTTTCTTAACTTTACCGCGGGGAATTGCTTCCTTAACGGTGACCTTAATAATGTCACCGACAGAAGCATAACGGCGGTGTGATCCACCCAATACCTTGATGCACATAACTCTGCGCGCGCCGCTATTGTCCGCCACTTCGAGATAACTTTGTGTTTGTATCATTCTCTACTCCAAACCTGTGCCACGCGATGGCTTAAACTTCAGCTGCGCGCTCGTCGATGTTAACCAAAGCCCAGGACTTGGTTTTTGACAGAGGGCGAGTTTCAGCGATAGTGACCAGATCACCAGCGCGGCACTCATTGGCCTCATCGTGTGCCTTCAATTTTGTCGACCGGCTAATGAATTTGCCGTAGAGCGCGTGCTTAACGCGTCGCTCAACCAAAACCGTGACGGTTTTGTCCATTTTATCGCTGATGACTCTGCCGGAAACTGTCCGCGCCGAATTGCTTGCTGACATTACTGACCACCTGTTGCTTCGTTTGCTTTCTCAGTAAGTATTGTTTTGATGCGCGCGACATTACGTCTTGCTATCTTCATACCATGAGTTTCGTTAAGCTGACCAGTTGAACGCTGCATTCTCAGTTTAAACTGCGTTTCCAGCTCACCGAGGAGCGCTGCATTCAGCTCTTCTGGATTCTTCTCGCGAAGTTCACTCGCCTTCATTACATCACCGTCCGCTTAACAAAAGTTGTCTGGATAGGCAGTTTTGCCGCTGCCAGTTCAAAAGCCTCACGTGCGATTTCTTCCGAAACACCTTCCATTTCGTACAACACACGACCAGGTTGGATCGGCGCAACCCAGTATTCCACGTTGCCTTTACCCTTACCCATTCGCACTTCGAGAGGTTTTTGTGTAATCGGCTTGTCAGGAAAAACACGGATCCAAATTTTTCCACCACGTTTGACGTGCCTCGTCATGGCCCGACGTGCAGCTTCAATCTGTCGCGCTGTCAAACGACCACGCCCGACGGCTTTAAGCCCGTATTCCCCAAAGCTAATTTTACTGCCGCGTTGCGCCAAGCCACGGTTGCGGCCTTTGTGCATCTTGCGGTATTTTGTTCGTTTCGGTTGCAGCATCTCGCTCGACCCTTATTCGAAAATTACTTCTTTTTAGCCTGGGCAGGCTCTGCTTCGTCATTACCCAGTACTTCGCCTTTAAATATCCAAACCTTCACACCAATAATGCCGTAAGTCGTGGCGGCCTCTTCGTGCGCATAGTCAATATCCGCACGGAAAGTATGTAGAGGAACACGGCCTTCACGGTACCATTCTGAGCGTGCTATTTCAGCGCCTCCCAAGCGACCACCGATCTGAATCTTGACGCCTTTGGCACCTTGTCGGATAGCGTTTTGCACAGCCCGTTTCATGGCACGACGAAACATAACCCGTCGCTCAAGTTGCTGGCATACATTTTGGGCAACGAGTGTCGCATCGAGATCGGGCTTGCGAATTTCCTCAATATTGATATGAACCGGGACACCCATTTCGGCAGAAACGGCTGCTCGCAACTTATCAACATCCTCACCGCGCTTGCCGATAACAATACCGGGGCGCGCAGTGTGAATCGTGATCCTGGCAGACGCCGATGGACGCTCAATTTCAACACGACTAACCGAGGCGTGAGCCAAACGCTTTTGTATCAAACTGCGAACGCGGAGGTCGCTATTTAGCTTTACTGCGTAGTCTGCCTTGTCGGCGTACCAGACTGAGGTATGTTTTTTAACAATACCAAGCCTTATACCAATTGGATGTACTTTCTGACCCATGTCAGCTCCTAAGCCTAATTATCCAGCAACTTTTACGGTGATGTGACATGAACGCTTAAGTATTCGATCAGCGCGCCCTTTTGCTCTAGGCATAAGACGTTTCATGGTTACACCCTCATCGACGAAGACGGTTGACACTTTCAACTCATCCACATCTGCACCTTCATTGTGCTCGGCATTGGCGATGGCCGACTCGAGCACTTTCTTTACAATAGCCGCACCTTTACGGTTACTAAAGGAAAGAATGTCGAGCGCCTGCTCTACCGGTTTACCTCGTACTTGATCTGCGATCAAGCGAGCCTTTTGCGCTGACAACTGAGCGCCCTTTAATTTTGCAGCTACTTCCACAATCATTACCCCTTCAAGCTAGCGACTAGCGCCGCGCCTTTTTATCAGCAACGTGTCCACGATAGGTACGCGTTGGCGCAAACTCACCCAACTTGTGACCTACCATTTCCTCGGTGATTGTCACCGGAACATGCAGACGCCCATTATGGATAGCGATAGTTAAACCCACCATTTGCGGTAGAATCATTGAACGACGCGACCAAGTCTTTACCGGACGTCGATCGTTTGCCTCTGCGGCAACTTCCACCTTTTTAATGAGATGGAGATCAATGAATGGTCCTTTTTTTAACGAACGTGACACAGTTATATCCTCGTATTTAAAGCGCGTTATTTGCCGCGTCGACGAACAATCATGTTATCAGTTCGCTTATTCTTACGGGTCTTATACCCTTTCGTCGGCATGCCCCATGGGCTTACGGGATGACGACCACCAGAGGTACGCCCTTCACCACCACCATGCGGGTGATCAACCGGGTTCATCACCACACCACGAACGGTTGGCCGAACACCGCGCCAGCGGGACGCACCCGCCTTACCCAGCGAGCGCAAGCTATGCTCACTATTCGAAACTTCACCGATCGTGGCTCGACAATCAGACAACACTTTTCGCATCTCGCCACTGCGCAAGCGGAGAGTAGCATGACGCCCTTCACGGGCCACCAACTGCAACGATGTCCCGGCACTTCGTGCGATCTGCGCACCTTTACCCGGCTTCATTTCTGCACAGTGCAGCACACTACCCACTGGGATATTGCGCAGCGGCAGCGTGTTGCCCACCTTGATAGAGGCTGCAGGCCCGGATTCTAAGGTGTCACCCGCCTTCAAACCTTTAGGGGCAACAATATAGCGTCGCTCACCGTCTTTATAACAAAGCAAGGCAATATTAGCAGTGCGATTTGGATCGTACTCCAGACGCTCAACGGTCGCCGGTATACCATCTTTATTACGCTTAAAATCGATTACTCGATAGTGTTGCTTATGCCCACCACCAATATGACGAACACTAATTCGCCCAGAGTTATTACGACCGCCGCTTTTACTCTTCTTTTCGAGCAATGGTGCATAAGGATCACCCTTATGCAAATCGGCATGCACTACGCTAACGACGTGCCGACGGCCGGGAGAGGTTGGTTTTCTTTTAACTACAGCCACAGTAAACGCTCCTTACCCAATCGCCATAAAATCAATGTCCTGACCGGCGGCCAGATTGACGTAGGCTTTTTTCCAATCAGAACACTTGCCAAGACCATTTTTATTGCGCTTGGTCTTACCTTTGACGTTCATAACACGAACATCCTTAACCTGTACTTCAAACAAGGTCTCTACTGCCGCCTTGACTTCACGCTTAGTGGCACTAGACGCCACTTTGAAAACGACCTGGTTGCCCGCGTCACCAACAAGACTTGCTTTCTCAGTGACGTGCGGAGCTAACAACACCCTGAAGATCTGTTCCTTATTCATCCCAGCATCTCCTCAATCTTTTTAAGTGCAGAAACGGTCACCAGCACTTTCTCGCAACGAATCAACGTCACGGGATCAACACCCATTGCGTCACGAACTTCAACTTTGTGCAAATTGCGCGCTGCGAGGTAGAGGTTTTCACCAAGTTCTTCCGTCACAATCAGCACGTCATCAAGCCCAAATTCATTGAGGCGAGACACCAACGCTTTAGTTTTAGGTGCTTCAACATCAAATGACTCAACAACGACCAGGCGCTCTTGGCGCGCCAACTCAGAAATAATCGAGCGCATCGCAGCACGATACATTTTTCGATTAAGTTTTTGAGAGTGATCCTGTGGTCGAGCAGCAAAAGTTACGCCACCTGAGCGCCAAATCGGACTTCTTATAGTCCCAGATCGCGCTCGACCCGTCCCCTTTTGGCGCCAAGGCTTTTTACCGCCCCCCGCCACATCGGAACGAGTTTTTTGCGATCGCGTACCCTGGCGTGCACCAGCCATATAGGCAACCACAGCCTGGTGCACAAGATCACCATTATATTCTTTACCGAAGGCCTCATCAGACACAGTCACTGTGCCATTCACGCCTGCCGGTGTCGCAATATTCAACTCCATAGCTAACCCCTCAGACCTTTACCGCTGGTCTAACGATGACTGTTCCGCCGGTTGCGCCAGGCACAGCACCTTTAACCAACAATAAATTACGCTCTGCATCAACGCGAACAACTTCTAAGTTCTGCGTCGTCACATTACGCGAACCCATGTGCCCAGCCATCTTCTTCCCTTTAAAGACTCTGCCTGGAGTTTGGTTTTGACCAATTGATCCCGGCGCCCTATGAGATAGAGAGTTACCATGCGTTGCGTCTTGCATTTGAAAGTTCCAACGCTTAATAACGCCAGCAAAGCCTTTACCTTTGGAAACACCCGATACATCGACACTCTCGCCTGCTTCAAACTGGTCAACAGTCAACGCACCACCAAGCTCTGGCGAATCTTGACCATCCTTAAGACGAAACTCCCACAAACCACGCCCGGCCTCAGAACCTGCTTTTGCATAGTGACCGGCCTGCGCCTTAGTAACACGAGAGACGCGTCGCTCACCTGTCGTCACCTGCACAGAAGCATAACCATCACTATCTTTAGATTTCATTTGCACGACGCGATTGGGCTCAACCTCAATCACAGTGACGGGCACGGATGCACCCTCATCGGTAAAGATACGACTCATGCCGCACTTACGACCTACTATTCCAATTTTCATTTGCTACCTCTTCGTGTACGGGGCTATTACCCGCTATGGCCGCCCTTCTCAGAGCGTTACACTTCCGGGCCAAACCCGGCAAATTATTAACCTAGACTGATTTGCACATCCACACCAGCCGCAAGATCAAGCTTCATTAGCGCATCAACTGTCTTCTCTGTTGGCTCAACAATATCCAACAAGCGCTTATGTGTACGGATCTCATATTGATCTCGCGCATCTTTATTTACGTGCGGCGAGGTCAATATGGTAAACCTCTCTTTGCGCGTCGGCAAAGGAATTGGACCGCGAATCTGCGCACCCGTGCGCCGCACGGTTGCCACAATTTCCTCAGCCGAAGCATCAATCAACTTGTGATCAAAAGCTTTAAGGCATATTCTAATCGATTGATCCTGCATTGAATCAGATCTCCAGATCTAGTCGCTTAGCGCCATCAAAAATTGCTGGCAGCTCGAAAAACGGAGGCGGAATGTTATAGGTCATGCAAGGGGCTGTCAAGGCAAAATCCAATCGAAGGTAAAATAATTTACCCCCACACCCACCACCAAGAGCAAGATCACCCCTCAGACACAATAAGCACAAAAACCACAACCCAAGAGCCCCACAGCTTCAGCACCTCACACAATGAGAGAATATGAGACATTTAGCAATGTTTATTCTAGTACACGACCGATATATCGTTGTTTAGTTGTTCAATCGACAGCATATTTTCGATATAATCCCGCGCTATTTTTCGTCCCATCAACTCGAGCAAAACAATGACTGATTTAAGCCTCTATAGAAACATAGGTATTTTCGCCCACGTCGACGCCGGAAAGACAACGACCACCGAACGCATCTTGAAGTTGACGGGGAAAATACACAAAACCGGTGAAGTTCACGATGGCGCTGCCACAACAGACTTTATGGAGCAAGAACAGGAACGAGGCATCACCATTCAGTCTGCTGCCACCACCTGTTTCTGGAAAAACCATCGATTCAATATCATCGACACACCTGGACACGTTGATTTTACAGTTGAAGTCTACCGCTCGCTTAAAGTACTCGATGGTGGGGTCGGTGTTTTTTGTGGCTCTGGCGGTGTTGAACCCCAATCTGAAACCAACTGGCGCTATGCCAACGAGTCAGAAGTTGCCCGCATCATCTTCGTCAACAAACTCGACCGCATGGGTGCTGACTTTTTACGTGTTGTTGGGCAGGTTGAAAATGTGCTTGGCGCCAACCCCCTCGTCATGGTGCTACCCATTGGTACCGAAGAAAATTTTGTCGGCGTAGTTGACTTACTGACACGCCAAGCATTCATTTGGGATGATACTGGCTTACCCGAGAATTTCGAAACTACTGATGTTCCCGAAGACATGGTCGACCTTGTCGAAGAATATCGAGAGAAACTTATAGAAATGGCCGTCGAGCAAGACGACGAAGTCATGATGACCTACATGGAGGGCGAAGAGCCGGCTATGGAAGACATCAAGCGCTGTATTCGCAAGGGAACTATCGCATTGGACTTTTTCCCAACCTACTGCGGCTCCGCATTTAAGAACAAGGGTGTTCAAGTCGTTTTAGATGCTGTTGTCGACTACCTCCCTAGCCCCACAGAAGTAAAAGCACAGCCTCTAACCAATGAAGACGGCGAAGAAACGGGCGAAGTAGCTACCGTCACAACGGATGCCACACTTAAAGCGCTCGCCTTTAAAATCATGGAAGACCGCTTTGGCGCATTGACCTTTGTTCGCATCTACTCAGGTGTACTGAATAAAGGCGACACAATCCTCAACTCCTTTACCGGGAAAACTGAGCGCATCGGTCGCATGGTTGAAATGCACGCGGATGACCGAAATGAAATTGACCACGCTCAGGCGGGTGACATCATCGCTATAGTCGGCATGAAAAATGTTCAGACAGGGCACACACTCTGTGACGTTAAAGACCCCGTTACACTTGAACCCATGATCTTCCCCGATCCCGTCATTTCGATTGCCGTCAAGCCTAAAGACAAAGGTGGCTCAGAAAAAATGGGCATTGCAATCGGCAAGATGATTGCAGAAGACCCCTCATTCCGTGTTGAGACAGATCAGGATTCTGGCGAAACCATCCTCAAAGGCATGGGCGAACTACACCTCGACATTAAAGTCGACATTCTCAAGCGCACCTATGACGTAGAACTTGAAGTCGGTCAACCACAAGTCGCCTATCGCGAAACAATCACCCAAGAGATTGAAGATAGCTACACCCACAAAAAACAATCTGGTGGTTCGGGACAGTTTGGTAAGATCGACTACCGCATCAAGCCCGGTGAACCCGGAACCGGTTTTGTTTTCAACTCTGTTGTTGTCGGTGGCAACGTACCCAAAGAGTTCTTCCCCGCTATCGAGAAAGGCTTTCAGGGTATGATGGCAACGGGCCCTCTTGCTGAATTCCCCGTCCTCGATGTCGAGATCGAACTCTTCGACGGCGGCTTTCACGCCGTCGACTCCTCGGCGGTTGCCTTCGAAATTGCTGCTAAAGGTGCTTACCGACAATCCATGCCTAAAGCAGGTCCTCAGCTTATTGAACCCATCATGAAGGTTGACGTTTTCACACCTGACGATCATATTGGTGACGTTATTGGCGACCTCAATCGCCGTCGTGGCATGATCAAAGATCAGGAAAAAGGCGTCACTGGCGTCCGCGTTAAAGCCGATGTTCCCCTCGCAGAAATGTTTGGCTATATCGGCACCTTGCGCACCATGACTTCTGGGCGCGGACAGTTCTCCATGGAGTTCTCTCACTACCTGCCTTGCCCAAAGAACGTTTCTGAACAAGTTATAGAAGAAGCCAGAGAAAGAAAAGCCGCCAAATAAGCGAAATTTCGCTTTCCAAAGCCCCGCCGTTAAATTAAACGTGCGGGGTTTTTTTACACATTAGCTTTCTATAGCCCGCTGCCATGATGCTAGTCATTCATAATCAGCCCCATAAAAAAAGGCCGCTAAATTAGCGGCCTTTTTTTATGGGCTAGCACTTGGTGTTATTCGAATATCTTAGCGACAACTCCCGCACCAACAGTACGGCCACCTTCGCGGATGGCAAAGCGCAGACCATCTTCCATCGCGATGGGCGCAATCAGTGTGACAACCATTTGCACGTTGTCACCTGGCATCACCATTTC
>JBFJYH010000055.1:0-15610 GCA_041622675.1 Porticoccaceae bacterium | reverse complement strand
TTTTTATCTGATTGCCCCCAAGGACACTGATAGGGAGGAAGAAGCCTGCATGTATCTTGATTTGTGGCACGGCAAGTGTCGGAGTGCCGAAATTGTGGTTGACCGATCATCAAAATCCCCTGAGTTCGAACTGATCGCGTCGCTCGAAATCTGGCAAAAGATCGTCACAAAACAAATTGATCCTATTCGCGAGCTGTTGTCTGGACGCCTAAAACTCAAGGGCCCCAAGATGAAGATATTGAGATCACGGAAAACTGCCGTCGAACTGGTCGAATGTTGCTCGCGGCTAGATACGTTGTGGCCAGAGTGAACTCGCAGCTTCATCGGTGGGAAGGGTGTAAAACCTTAAGCTACTATTTGACAGGAGGGTTTGGCCGGCAGTGCTGTGCCTTTTTATCCAATTGGAGCCGCCTTTGTGCTGCTGACTTGTTCAACAACACTCGTTCGAGGTCGATTGTATTCTAGGCGTGGCGATTGCTAGACTCTCGCGGTGTGAGAGGGGAAAAAGCTATCTTTTCCAAGCGCTATAGGAACCTTCAGCGAGTTTCGATAGTGTGCCCGGCCTTCAATTTAAGCAGTCCTGCGCCGTATGTGATGACAAACCTATGCGGTTTTTGGTCTTCCCCATGGTGTCTCGTCCCTATCTCAAGTAGTTGATCTCGATTGTTACGTTATTAGTTGTTGCACCCTCAAGGGCTATTGAAAATAGAGGCGTGCAGCTCTGTATTACCGTATAATTTACGCCTCGAAAACACCTCTTATTGGATGACTACGGAGATTTCCTGTGAAAGCACCTGTTCGCGTTACTGTTACCGGCGCCGCTGGCCAAATTAGCTACTCCCTCTTATTTCGTATTGCCGCTGGCCAAATGTTGGGGACAGATCAGCCTGTAATTTTACAGCTGCTGGAAATCACGCCGGCTCTCGAAGCACTGAAAGGTGTAGCGATGGAGCTTGAAGACTGTGCATTCCCTCTGCTGGCTGGCATTGTGCAAACTGACGATGCGAATGTTGCTTTTAAAGACACAGATTTTGCACTGCTGGTTGGAGCACGTCCTCGTGGCCCAGGCATGGAACGTAAAGATCTACTCGAAGCCAATGCCGCTATTTTCTCTGCTCAAGGTAAGGCGATTGATGCCAATGCCAGCCGTGATATCAAAGTGCTAGTGGTTGGCAACCCGGCCAACACTAATGCATTGATTGCCCAACGCAACGCGCCTTCTATCAACCCTCGCCAATTCACCGCTATGACACGTCTTGATCACAACCGAGCAATGTCACAGCTGGCTGAAAAAACGGGCACAACGATTAACGATGTAACCAATATGACAATCTGGGGCAATCACTCCGCTACGCAGTACCCCGACTTGCACCACGCCAAGGTGAATGGCAAAGCGGCTATCGACCTAGTTGAGCAGGATTGGTACGAAAATGACTTTATCCCCACTGTACAGCAACGCGGCGCGGCCATTATTGCGGCGCGTGGCGCCTCGAGTGCTGCGTCGGCAGCTAACGCTGCAATTGCCCATATGCGCACTTGGGCTCTCGGTACTGGCGAAGGCGACTGGACAAGTATGGGTATTTACAGCGATGGAAGCTACGGTATTGCCGAAGGCCTGATTTACTCCTTCCCTTGTGTTTGTAAAGATGGCGATTGGAGTATTGTTCAAGGCCTTGAAATCAATGACTTCTCCCGTGGCAAAATGCAGGCGACGGAACAGGAGTTGGCCGAGGAGCGTGATGCTGTACAACACTTGCTACCTTAAGCGAGAAAATTGAAAAGGGCGCCTGGTTGGCGCTCTTTTTTCGTTATGTCTAGAAAGCGGCACCCAATACAGCAATAAAACGACTAACTGTCGAAGAGGAGAGCAGTATGACGCTACCTAAAATCGGTAATTTAGCCCCCGTTTTCCAATTGCAAAACCAGCGCAATGAAGCTGTTGCATTGAAAGATTTCCGCCATAGTAAAAATGTCGTTTTATATTTTTATCCCAAGGCGATGACGCCCGGTTGCAATGTGCAAGCTTGTGGTATTCGGGATAGTGAAGCGGAATTCGCAACGCTTGATACGGTGGTACTGGGTGTCAGCCCAGACGCGGTTAATCGCTTGCAACGCTTTACAGAGAAGCAGTCGCTAAATTTTGATTTATTGTCAGACGAAGACCACGCCATTGCCGATAAATACGGTGTCTGGGGAATGAAAAAAACCTTTGGTAAAGAATATATGGGGCTTAAGCGCACCACTTTTATCATTGGTAAAGATGGGCGCCTCAAGCATGTAATCGAGAAGGTGAAAACCAAAACCCACCATGATGATGTACAGCAATGGATAAAAGACAATCTTAGTGATTAGTCACCTGGTCTTAAACCAAGGTAGCCATTAATTCAAATAAAATCATTTAGTTAACCAAGAAAGCTTGAGGAGTTTATAACATGTCATTTTTTATACCTGCAGCCCATGCAGCCGCACCGGCCCCCGGCGAGCCCGATCCGTTGATTACTTTAGCGATGTTTGCCGGTCTTTTTGTTTTTATGTATTTTATGATTATCCGCCCCCAACGAAAAAAGCAGAAAGAGCACCGAGAGCTGGTCACCAGCGTTGCTAAGGGCGACGAGATTGTTACCAATAGCGGTATTATTGGCAAAATCAGTAAGCTCGAGGGCGACTACCTGGTGCTTGAGGTATCTGATAAAGTCGAGCTTAAGTTTCAGCGCAATGCCATTCATGCCATTTTGCCAAAGGGCACTATCAAGGCCATTTAAGGTTTGATGACCTAAAGCTTGAAGAAATAAGGGGGCAATGCTGCCCCTTATTTCTTCTCCAGCTCATACCACACGCCATGTTATGGTCTTAGATATTGCCTAGCTAAGGACAGCATCGATAATGACCAGCCCCTCTATTAATTATCCCGACAGGCTAGCGCTGGCCCAGCTGCCAACGCCCCTCCAACGATTAGAACGCTTGTCTGCACAGTATTGCGGCCCCCGCATTTGGGTTAAACGCGATGACCTAACCGGTTGTGCTTTGAGTGGCAATAAAATTCGCAAACTTGAATTCACCCTGGCCCGAGCACTGTCCCAGGGATCTGACACCCTCATTACCTGTGGCGGGGTCCAGTCTAATCACTGCCGCGCTACTGC
This sequence comes from Porticoccaceae bacterium, assembly GCA_041622675.1. GTDB lineage: Bacteria > Pseudomonadota > Gammaproteobacteria > Pseudomonadales > Porticoccaceae > Reddybacter. Next base: position 12,470 of record JBFJYH010000055.1, on the reverse strand, counting down.
TATTCTCGGTGCCCGCTTGGGGCTTAAGGTGCATCTCATCCTTAGGGATGAGGAACTTCGAGACGAAGAACTGAGCCGCCACCGGCAATCGACCACACCTGATGGCAACTTATTCCTTGATTATCTCTCTGGTGCCGAAGTTTCGATTTACCCAAAAGCAGAATTTCAAGCCCATCAGCGTGAGCTTTTCGAGTACTGGTCACAGCACTATGCCGACAAGGGGCGCAAACCGTATTTAATTCCCACTGGTGCCAGCGATGGCACGGGTATTTGGGGGTATGTCCGCTGTATCGAAGAACTGGCCAGTGATTTTCAGCAGGCCAACATCCAACCCTCCCATATTATCCATGCCACGGGCTCCGGCGGCACACAGGCAGGGTTGAGTTTGGGCTGTGCGTTGCACCAGCTCGACGCCCAAGTACTGGGCATTGCGGTGTGCGATGACGCAATTTATTTTCAGCGTAAAGTAATGGCCGATATTACCGATTGGCAAAACCGTTACAAGATTTCTTCTCTACCTGAAGGTTTGTCGGTAGAGGTGAATGATGACTTCATCGGGCCGGGTTATTCCAAGGCCGGCCCCGAGGTCTTTGCCAGCATTAAACAGGTCGCGGCGCTTGAAGGTTTATTGCTTGATCCGGTTTATACTGGCAAAGCATTTCATGGCATGCTGAGTCTAATAGAGCAGGGCTATTTTGCCGAGGCTAATGATATTGTCTTTGTCCATACCGGGGGATTATTTGGCTTGTTTGCCCAACGTGAACAACTCTCTTTTTAGCCCTATTTTTTATTGCTTATGTTTTGACAAAACCCGGCAGTAATCACTCATGAGAAAACAAAAAAAGAATGGAAACCTTTGAATTCCTTTTAAATACCCTAAATAGTTTTGCCTGGGGTCCAGTGATGCTGTTTTTCATCCTCTGCACCGGGCTCTACTTAATGTTAGGTCTCCGTCTGTTACCCCTGCGCAAACTGGGTTTTGCCTTTACTCAACTCTTCAAGGGTGGCAAATCGAGGGGCGAAGGGGATATCAGCCCTTTCGCTGCATTAATGACGTCATTGTCGGCCACCGTCGGCACCGGCAATATCGCAGGGGTTGCCACCGCTATTGGTATTGGCGGACCCGGTGCCCTGTTTTGGATGTGGTGTACGGCCTTGGTGGGCATGGCGACAAAATACGGCGAAGCTGTACTCGCTGTTCACTACCGCGAGACCGACGAGGCTGGCCACAAGATGGGTGGCCCGATGTATTACATCAAAAATGGTTTGGGACAACGTTGGTTGTGGCTCGCCACCTTGTTTGCACTATTTGGTATGTTAGCCGGTTTTGGTATCGGCAATACCGTACAGGCGAGTGAAGTGTCACGGGTGATGGCAAGCGCTTTTCAAATCCCGCAGTGGGTCTCTGGTGCAGTGATGACAACCCTAGTAGGCATTGTTCTACTTGGTGGAGTTAAAGTGATTGCGCGCGTTGCCTCGACGCTGGTGCCGCTGATGGGGGTTACCTATATATTGGGTTGCGGCTTTGTTATCGCTCAGAATTTCGATGACATACCCACAGCCTTCAGTTTAATACTCCACAGTGCTTTTAACCCGGTAGCCGCAGAGGGCGGTTTTGCCGGTGCTGCGGTGATGCTCGCCATTCGCATGGGTGTCGCCAGAGGGGTATTTTCCAACGAGGCGGGCCTGGGTAGTGCGCCCATTGCCCACGCTGCAGCGGAAACTGATAGCCCCGTACGTCAGGGGAGCATTGCCATGCTGGGCACCTTTATCGACACCCTGGTGATTTGCACCATGACCGGACTGGTTATTATTCTCACTGGGGTATGGACCGGCGATGCCCAGGCAGCGGCAATGACAGCCTCTGGTTTTGCCACTGTGTTTCCTGAGCTGGGTGATAAATTTGTCGCTCTCGCGCTGGTACTTTTCGCCTTCACCACTATTATTGGCTGGAGTTACTATGGTGAGCGGTGTGCGGAATTTTTATTAGGGGTTAAAGTGATCATCCCCTACCGCATTTTATGGACAGCAGCGGTTTACATTGGCGCTGTCAAAGGGCTTGGTATCGCCTGGTTGCTAGCCGATACTCTCAATGCCTTGATGGCCATACCCAATTTAATGGCTCTGCTTTTACTCAGCCCTGTTATTTTCCGTCTGACTCGCAGTTGGTTTACAGGGCAGGGTGAAAGCAAGCCATAAATAGCGGGACATCCTAATTGAGGAGAGTCATAGCGTGTCGAATACACCAAGTAACAATACTGAAAAACTGGTTATCGCCATCTCCTCTCGAGTTTTGTTTGACCTGAGAGAGAGCGATGATGTTTTTCAGCACGAGGGCTTGAACGCCTACTCTCAGTATCAAATTGAACACGAAGATGAGCCGCTTGCACCCGGGGATGCCTTCCCTTTGGTGAAGAAATTATTGCGAATTAACGAGCAGTTTGAGACCCCCCGAGTTGAAGTCATTTTACTCTCGCGTAACTCAGCCGATACCGGTTTGCGAATTTTTAATTCCATAGAACACCATCAACTCGACATTACCCGCGCCGCTTTTTGCGGCGGCAGAAGCCCCTATCGCTATGTCTCGGCCTTTGGCTGCCACCTGTTTCTATCAACCCACGCAGAAGACGTACGCAACGCCCTGAAGTACGGCATAGCGGCGGCAACCTTGTTATCATCGGGTAAAGTATCTGACGACGATAGTGAGGAATTGCGCTTCGCCTTCGATGGAGACGCCGTGTTGTTTTCCGATGAGGCAGAACGGATCTACAAAACCGAGGGTTTGGCCGCGTTTACCCAGAGCGAAAAAGCCGCTGCCAAAACACCCCTCAGCGGCGGTCCCTTCAAGAACTTCTTGCAGGCCTTACAAGTGTTACAGGCCGAGTTTCCCCCCGAAACAGGTCCTATCCGCACTGCTTTGGTGACGGCGCGTTCCGCCCCAGCACATGAAAGAGTTGTACGCACCTTACGGGAATGGGGTATTCGCATTGATGAGTCTTTGTTTCTCGGTGGTCTCAACAAAAGTGAGTTTCTACGCGCCTTTGAAGCGGATGTGTTTTTTGACGACCAACAGGGCCACTGTGAATTGGCGAGCGTCAAGGTGGCGACAGGCCATGTGCCCCACGGTATTGCCAACGAAGAAGGCTAGGGCTTTATCTCTTAGTTTGATGCAAAGTGCACACCCATACCGAGTAATAAACAAGCGAGTAGAGATTGCAAAACATGACTGGGCAGGCGCGAGGCCAAATGGGTGCCCAACTGGATAGCGGGAAGGGAGCCAGTTAGCAGGCAGGCGAGCAAAAGAAAATCGACATTGCCCAAGAGCAACAGGTGTCCAAGCCCGGCGACTAGGGTCAGTGGTACCGCATGGGCAATATCGGTACCTACGACATGCAAAGCGGGCAGGCGAGGGTATAAGGTCATTAGCAGTGCTGCGCAAAAAGCCCCAGCACCCACGGAAGACAAGGTCACGAAAACACCGAGAAAAACACCACTCAATAATGTGACATATTTAGCGTGACTTTGAAAAAACAGGCCAATTTGCCCCGGTGGTTTTTCACCTTTTTGACGCAGAGTTTTTTTAAACAGTAATACTAGCGCCGTGAGGATCAGCATAATACCCAGACTGCGGGTAAGAATTTCTTCGTAGGCATCAGCTTCGTTAAAGAAAGTGTTGAGAAAATAGCTGGTCAGCAACGATGCAGGGATACTACCAGCGGCAAGATAGCCGACAATCGGCCATTGAATACTCTGTTTACGTTTGTGGGCGACAACCCCACCGGCTTTGGTCGCAGCGGCATACAGCAAGTCAGTACCAATGGCGACGTTGTAGGGGAAGCCAAAGAGGATCAGCAGGGGCGTCATTAACGAGCCGCCACCGACACCGGTTAAGCCAATCGCCAATCCGACACCAGCGCCAGAGAGAATGTAAAGTAGTATATCGGGCAAGCGGAATCCGTTAACAAGCTGATAATTTAATTGGCAACTTTACCCATAAGACTCTATGCTTCAAAGGAATAGTTGTTTATATTTTTAGATCTTAGTCGTCTAGGGAACGTGTTCATGAAATTACAGCAATTACGCTATATCTGGGAAGTATCTCGCCACGATCTCAATGTCTCTGCTACCGCTCAAAGTTTGTACACATCTCAACCAGGCATCAGTAAGCAGATTCGTCTACTAGAAGATGAATTGGGTGTTGAAATATTTTCTCGAAGTGGCAAACACCTGACCCGCGTCACCACGGCCGGTGCTGAAGTACTGGAAATAGCCGGACAAATCCTCGGTAAGGTTGAAAGTATTAAACAACTAGCTCAAGAATATAGCTCACCCAATAAAGGTAGTCTCTCCATCGCCACCACCCATACGCAGGCGCGTTATGCATTACCTGATGTGATCGGTTCTTTTATCGAACGCTACCCCGATGTTTCTCTACACATGAATCAAGGTACGCCAATACAAATTTCTGAGATGGCCGCCGATGGCGATGTTGACTTCGCTATCGCCACGGAAGCTCTCGACCTGTTTAACAATTTATTGATGATGCCCTGCTATCGCTGGAACCGCTGTATTCTTGTCCCCAAAGATCACCCTTTGTGTCAAATCTCTGAGTTGACCCTTGAAGACGTAGCCCAACACCCCTTAGTCACTTACGTGTTCGGGTTTACTGGCCGCTCTAAACTGGATGAAGCCTTCCGCAAAAAGGGCCTAGACCCTAAAGTGGTCTTTACAGCCACCGATGCCGATGTCATTAAAACTTATGTACGCCTGGGCTTGGGAATAGGGATTGTCGCCCACATGGCCTATGACCCGGTACAGGACGACGACCTGGTTGCCCTCGAAGCCAAACACCTGTTTAAGTCGAGTGTTACCAGTATTGGCTTCCGACGCGGCACTTACTTACGCACCTTTATGTACGACTTTATTGAGCGCTTTGCGCCCCACCTAAACCGTGATGTGGTGGATAAGGCCTGTAGTATTAGCGCCAAGGAAGATCTTGATAAATTCTTTGCGGGTTTCGATTTACCCCAATACTAACGGGGGAGGGAATTGCGCCTTTTCAGAAGACCTTAATCGCAGAGCAGGAACCTGCTTATTGATCGGTGACGACGCACTCTGCACTCATCACATCAAGAGATTAACGCAAGACTCCAGTGGCTTTGAGTGCGCTCATTACTTGCTTGCACCGACGCACCAAGCTGGTAGAGTAGCGCGCAGTTTTTAACCTATTGGAGCCTTGTTGTGGAAATAGCCTGCCTTGATCTTGAAGGGGTATTGATACCCGAAATCTGGATTGCCTTTGCAGAAGAAACCGGTATAGAAGCCTTAAAAGCCACAACGCGGGATATTCCCGATTATGACGTGCTGATGCAACAAAGGCTGCGAATACTCGATGAGCACGGTTTGGGGCTCAATGAAATTCAGGCCGTCATTGCCCGACTCAAACCCCTCGACGGTGCCGTGGAGTTTGTCGATTGGCTGCGCGAGCGCTTTCAGGTCATTATTTTGTCAGACACTTTTTATGAATTCTCCCAGCCACTCATGCGACAACTGGGTTTCCCCACACTGTTGTGTCACCAGCTTGAAGTGGATGAAAAAACCGGACGAGTGACTGACTATAAATTGCGTCAGGCCAACCCCAAACGCCAGGCCGTACTCTCACTAAAAAGTCTTTACTACCGCATTATTGCCGCCGGCGATTCCTATAACGACACCACTATGTTGGCTGAGGCCGACGAGGGCATACTGTTTATGGCCCCCGACAATGTGGTCGCTGAATTTCCTCAATTCCCAGCAGTGTATGGCTACGATAACCTTAAGCAAGCATTCATTGATGCCAGTAATCGACCGCTGAGTTTGTAAGCTAATAAGAGTACTTGAGTTTAGTCGCTTTTTCGTTGCGGCTTAAAGTCTAGCCAGGGTATCCATTAACAAGGCCACCTTGGCCAAGGACTCACGATACTCATTACCGGCCAGCGAATCACTCACAATGCCACCGCCACCCCAGCAGTGAACCTTGTTTTGTTCAGCGAGCAGGGTGCGAATTGCGATATTGCTATCCATTCGCCCATTGGCGCTGACGTAGTTAATACTGCCGCAATAAATGGTGCGTGGCACTTTTTCGAGTTCGGCAATAATTTCCATGGCACGCTTCTTCGGTGCGCCAGTAATCGAGCCGCCGGGGAAGCAGCCTGCCAATAAATCGAGAGGGCTAATATCGTCACGAACACGCCCGGTGATGGTGCTGACCAGATGATGGACGTTGGCGAAGCTCTCGAGATTAAACAGCTTCGGTACCCGGATTGACCCTGGTTCACAGGACTTGCCCAAATCATTGCGCAGCAGATCGACAATCATTAAATTTTCAGCTCTATCCTTACGGCTGTTCATCAGGTTAATGGCTTGCTCCTGATCCTCCTCAACAGAAATACCTCGGGTAATCGTGCCCTTAATGGGCTTGGCCTCAACCTGTTGGCCAGATGCTTTAATAAAGCGCTCCGGGGACAGCGACAGTAGAGCCTTGTCATCCCAGCTTAAAAAGGTAGAAAAGGGCGAGGGCAGAGCTTTTCGCAAGTGCAAATAAGCCGCCCATGGGTCGCCCTGGAATTGAGCCGAAAAATGTTGCGCATAATTCACCTGATAACAATCACCGGCAGCGATATAGTCTTTGATTATGGCGATATCGTTTTCATAGTCGCTACGTGAAGTGCTGGCCTGGAAATCTGTTTTTAACACAAAGGGCCTCTCGGCCGGCACTGGCGGTGCCGCAAGTCTCGCTTGTATGTCGTGCCGTAAGTCGGGAGAGCAGGCAGGGTGAAAAACCAGATGAGCCTGAGATATTTGATGATTAACCACTAATGCCCAGAGATAGTAGCCCTGGCGCATGTCGGGCATATCGGCGGGGCCTTGGTGGCCTTTATGACTGTCGTCGGTGGGTGCTGTACCCAAGCCATAGCCAAAAAAACCTGCAAGGCCACCCACAAAAGGTAGCTCGGTGAGTTTGTTGCCTTGCAAGGCAAAGTCAGCCATTGTCTTCTGACACAAAGCAAAGGGACAAGCTGTGCTCGTTTCGCTGTTGCCCTCACTATCACTAATTTGGGTCAAACTGCCATGGGTTTCAAGAATACGGGCAGGTGCAGCACTGATAATATCCAGCCGCCCCTGTAGAGACCTCGGTTTAGCGCTGTCGAACCATATCGGGCTGGGCAAATCGCGCACCGCATTAAACAGAGCGTCAACATCGCTGCGAAAAGGGTAGTCCAGTACGATCATCTTGGGCATTGGGTTTCGGTGCTCATTTATAAAAAGACTCAGGCCCTATTTTATAGGCTCTTGGCTCTCTATAGGTTATTTGTCAAAGAATTAATCAGGCCTAAGTCTGAGCTTTGCGTATAATTGCGCGCTACTAAACTGCGTACTGATGGAGCAAAATAATGACTGACCTTACCCCCGACTTATGCGATGACAATCCGAAGCTAGTGCGTGTTCTGGAACCCATGTTGTCAAACTTTGGCGGCCGCGAAGCCTTTTTTGGCGAGATCGTGACAGTAAAATGTTTTGAGGACAACTCCCTAGTGAAAGAGAATTTAGCCACGCCGGGCCACGGCCGCGTGCTGGTGGTCGACGGTGGCGGCTCTCTACGTCGGGCACTACTGGGTGACATGATTGCCGAAAATGCCCTGGAGAATGGCTGGGAAGGCGTGGTTATCTACGGCTGTATTCGGGATGTGAGTACCATTTCTGAGCTCGACCTCGGCGTACAGGCACTGTCGGCCATTCCCCTAAAAACCGACAAGCGCGGTATCGGCGACTTCAATATCCCCGTGACTTTTGGTGGCGTCACCTTTAATCCGGGTGAATACATTTATGCCGACAGCAATGGTGTTGTGGTTTCGGCTGAAGCTTTAACGGAGACGACCTAAACACTGACAGGTGGGATTTGGCTCATTGATGATTAACCACTGAATGGGCCAGCCTTTTAGAATACGCAATACGCCAAGCACAATGGCAAGACCCACAGAAAAAGCCACGATAAAAAGCAACCCGGCGTAATATTGGGGTTTCGTAGCAACATTTGATTCGATCATTTGTCCAGTGTCAGCCACATTAGTGGTTTCTTCGGCGACAGCAATCAGTGCGGGTTCGGCAACGGTCGTGCCAAAACCTAAACCTAAAGCAAAGTTCAAGAACAAGAAGGCACCCCCTTTGCGAGCAAAACCGTGGGCCATCGCTTCGCAAATTGAAAATAAAGCCTGCTCAAGACCATAAATCGAGCATGGCATTTAAGATTTTTAAAAGGGTTGTTTTCAAGTACCGTGAGCCTTGGCTAAAGCTGTCACATGGCGTTATCGATTATATCTTTTAATCTCCTTGATTGAGGCAATGACGCATGTCCCTCAATGCAGTATGAGTGAACAATAATGCCAAAGATTAAAAACTTAAGTATTGAACTAAAGCTTAATTTGGTTCGTTCTTGCCGGGTGCTATTTCATTAAGGCGGCGCTTTTCACCTGTGCATAGAGCAAGTCGCCAACCTCTATGTTTAGTAGGTGGGCAGAGCGGCGGGTGATACGCGATAGCAAATGCTGTTCACCGATTTCGCAGCGTACCAGCAACTGTGAGGGGTCGCGGTCGAGATCAATACTCAATACCCGTACGGCAAAACTATTGCTGATACTACTTTGCCGGGGTTCGACTAAAGCCAGGCTGACATCACGGGCGCAAATACGTAATCGCGCGTTATGACCCAGTGGTAGGCCGTTGCAGGATACCGACACCTGAGCACCGTCAAAGGCCAAGTTAGTGAGGTGAAATTCTGTATCGTGACTGATCACTCTAGCCTCAAGCACTGCTGCGGCCTCCTCAAAATGGGCAATTGCCAGCTGGGGGTCGGTAAGTAGAACATTGAGTTCACCGGCGCCGGCGATACGGCCCTGTTCTAAGAGAATTAGATGATCGGCCAGTTGCTGTACTTCTTCGCTTGAGTGACTGACGTAGAGTACGGGAATGTCCAACTGCTGGCAGAGGCTTTCGAGATAGGGCAAAATTTCAGCTTTACCGTTGGCGTCAAGGCTGGCCAAGGGCTCATCCATCAGCAGCAATTCAGGGCTGGTCAGCAAAGCGCGGGCAATAGCAACACGTTGACGCTGACCTCCAGATAATTCTTCAGTTTTACGCGTGAGAAAAGTTTCAAGTCCGAGCCAGGCAGTGATTTCATCAAAACATAATTTGCGCTGCTGTTTGGGGATACGCCGCCAGCCGTAGGCCATGTTTTCACGTACATTGAGATGGGGGAAGAGGCTGGGTTCCTGAAACACGTAAGCAATGGGGCGGCGGTGCACAGCGAGGTTTTTATTCTCGTCGTGCCAGCACTGGCCATTGATGACAAAACGAGCCTGGTCGGGGGTCTCCAGTCCTGCAATACAGCGTAGCAATGTGGTTTTACCAGAACCCGAGGGGCCAAAGAGTGCCGTGACGCCTTTACCCGGTGCTGTAAAACTGACATCTAATTGGAACTCCTTGCGTTTGAGTTTGAAGCAAGCAGCTATGTGCTGATCGTTAAGGGAAATATCCATTGGCAAAGTCGTTATAGTCGATCAAGGGGACGTTGACTCGTGCGCCAGTAAAGCGCGAGTAGAACAATAAACGAAAATCCCAGCATACCCCCTGCAAGTAAGTGAGCCGCTCCGTATTCATAGGCTTCGACATGATCGTAAATTGCCATCGATAGAACTTGTGTTTGGCCAGGGATATTACCGCCAATCATTAGCACGACGCCGAATTCGCCAAGGGTGTGGGCAAAACCAAGTACAGCGGCGGTTATTAAGCCAGGCTTTGCAAGCGGTAGAGCAACACTGACAAAACGATCCCAGGGTGAGGCTCGCAAGGTGGCGGCAACTTCAAGGGGGCGACGCCCGATAGTTAAAAATGCATTTTGGATGGGTTGCACGGCAAAGGGCAGGGAATAAATGACGGAGCCAATCACCAAACCACTAAAAGTAAAGGGCAGAACGCCAATGCCAAGACTCTCGGTCAACTGGCCAACCCAGCCCTTTGGGCCAAGTATCAACAATAGATAAAAGCCCAGTACTGTTGGTGGTAAAACCAGCGGTAAAGCAACGAGTGCATTAACGACTTGCCGGTAGCGCCAGCGAGTGTTGGCGAGCCACCAGGCTAAGGGGGTCGCAATACCTAGTAAGATGATTGTTGTGACACTGGCCAGTCGCAAGGTCAGCCAGATGGCTTGCAAGTCGAGTTGAGAAAATTCCATGCGTGCTATTTTGGCAGTTCTGCACCAACTTTGTTAGCCACAAAGTGTTTTATGGCGTAAGTAGTCGCCATGAGAGTAAAGACTGTTAGCACTCAGAGGGCTGTTTCCAGCCCTCTCGAGGGTAGACTAGTTTGAAGTGTTAGGATGAACCTTTAGGTTGAGTGAGATGTTAGCTTGGATGTTTTTTTAAGTCTTGAAGGGTGGACATTAGAGGCTGCTTTGGGCGAGAATTTTTTGTTGTGAGGCCTGCATCTTGAAACCTCCTGTTTGGTCTTCACGCCCCTCTCGCCAGCCCTTCATCCATTCGTGGGCGAAAATACTATTTGACTGATGTGGACAAGTATCTTCAGAACGACCATCAAATCCGAGTTGATATCCTTTAATATAGGCGCGTTGGGAGGGGTCTCTTTTTTGTCTTTTCATCGGGGGTAAAACTCCTTTTTCCACGAAGCCGTGGAAGCTAGTAAGTGTATTTTTATTACAGCTGTTTAAGTTCACCAAAAACTGTGAACCCTGTCGAAGATTTTGTTTGTCTATCAATTGTTCGTTTTAATACCTCTATGGAATCATTAATGAAAGGTCACGATACACAGAGCTACTGGTTTACTAGCTGCCCCAAAGGCTTGGAAGGCCTTCTTCTTAAAGAGCTTGAGGGCCTCGGTTTAAGCCAGTTGCGTGAAACCGTCGCCGGCGTTGAATTTAAAGGCGGCCTCGAAAGCGCCTATTGTGTTTGTTTGTGGTCGCGTCTGGCCAATCGACTGCTGCTGCCCATCAGTAGCTTTTCGGTGGCCAGTGCTGATGAGCTCTACGCTGGAGTGGCAGCTGTTAACTGGACGGGGCACTTCTCTGCTCAATCGAGTATCGCCATTGATTTTATTGGTACTGGTGAAGGTATCAATAACACCCAGTATGGGGCACAGCGAGTGAAAGATGCCATTGTCGATCACTTTCGAGAGACCACAGGTCAGCGCCCCGATGTCGACTTACGCCAGCCCGACATCCGCATCAATGCGCGTTTTGCCCGCGAAAAGCTCACTCTGAGCCTCGATTTTTCGGGTGATAGTTTGCACAAACGTGGCTATCGTATTGCCCAAACAACGGCCCCATTAAAAGAAAACCTTGCCGCTGCATTACTGATACGCGCCGGTTGGCCCGGTGATCACGGGGCGTTGTTAGACCCCATGTGTGGCAGTGGTACGTTGCTGATAGAAGGAGCCATGATGGCAGGGGACATCGCCCCCAGTCTGCAGCGCGAGACTTTTGGTTTTAACCACTGGAATGGTCATCAGCCCGAACTTTGGCAGGCCTTGCGCGATGAGGCACACGAGCGCCGTGATCGGGGTTTAAAGGGTCAATTGCCCTTAATTATCGGCTACGATCAAGATAATCGCGCGCTCACTGCCGCCCAGCGCAATGTTGAACAAGCGGGCCTTAGTGAGTTTATTACGCTTAAGCGCCAACCAATGAGTACATTACAGCGTCCGCTTCTAGACGGTGGCTCAACCGGCTTGGTCCTCACTAACCCCCCTTATGGTGCACGCTTGGGTGATCAGGAAACCCTAAAGGGGCTTTATCAGGAATTAGGAGCCGTACTCAAAGGAGAGTTTGGCGGCTGGTCGGCGGGGGTCTTTACCGGCAACGAATATCTTGGTTTTGCCTTGGGCTTGCGCAGTCATAAAATTTACAAATTATTTAACGGCGCCATACCCAGCCAGTTGCTGCTTTTTGACCTGTTTAAAGGAGAGCGGGTATCTCAACACGATGCTGCCAATTCCAATGCTAGTGCCACAGCAAAAAGCATGGGGAATGATTCTGGGAAAGGCTCTGGAAAAGAGAGAAGCGTTAACCCATGGGGAAAATCAGGCAAGCTGAGTGATGGTGCCACGATGCTGGCCAATCGCCTGCGTAAGAACCAGCGCAAATTTGCACCCTGGTTAAAGCGCCAGAACATTCACTGTTATCGACTTTATGATGCCGATTTGCCCGAGTATGCCGTGGCCATCGACTGCTATGGCAGTGCCATCCATGTACAGGAATATGAACCACCGGCCAGCATTGATGCCAGTGCGGCGCGACGGCGACTAGCCGAGGTCAGCGATGCGGTTTTTGCCGTATTAAAGCCTGAGCAAAGTGAATTCTACGTAAAACAGCGTCAACGCCAGCGTGGCGATAAACAATACCAGCGCCTCACTGAGCAAAG
>JBFJYH010000054.1:0-15732 GCA_041622675.1 Porticoccaceae bacterium | reverse complement strand
TTCGCCACCCCAAACTTCCGCACAAACTCTCGTCAGTGCCGCAGTGAGTGTGGTTTTACCGTGGTCAACGTGGCCAATTGTACCTACGTTGACGTGGGGTTTATTACGTTCGAACTTCTCTTTTGCCATTGCCGCTCTCCTTTAGAATAAGTTAATGACACCGATCTTATATGCCGCTTTCAACACGACACCCCTTGATATTACGCACAAATCCCTTGCTAGCCATTGCGCGTAATAATTGCTTGCGCCACATTGTTTGGCGCTTCGCTGTACTTTAAAAATTCCATGGTAAACGTGGCTCGACCCTGAGTTGCAGAACGGACATCAGTTGCATAGCCAAACATTTCAGCGAGCGGGACTTCCGCCGTCACAACCTTACCGGAGGCATTGTCAGCCATACCCAGGATAATACCTCTGCGTCGGTTAAGATCACCCACAACATCGCCCATATTCTCTTCAGGCATAACCACTTCAACACGCATGACGGGTTCAAGCAACACAGCGCCACCTTCATCTACCAGCTTCTTAGTAGCTAGGGAACCGGCAACCTTAAATGCCATTTCATTCGAGTCGACATCGTGAAAAGACCCATCGTACAAGGTTGCTCTCAAGCCCAAGAGTGGATAACCCGCAACCACACCATTTTTCATTTGTTCAGCAATACCTTTTTCAACGGCCGGTATATAATCTTTTGGTACTGCGCCCCCGACTATCTCATTAATAAATTCCAATCCTTCCTGCTCGTCTTCACGGGGCTCGAACTTAATCCAGACATGACCGTACTGGCCACGACCACCGGATTGGCGAACGAACTTGCCCTCGACCTCACAGGTATTGCGAATCGCCTCGCGATAAGCGACCTGGGGTTTGCCAATATTGGCCTCTACAGAAAACTCACGCCGCATGCGGTCGACGAGTATGTCCAGATGCAATTCGCCCATGCCCGAAATAATGGTCTGGCCTGTTTCCTCATCGGTTTTAACGCGAAAAGAAGGGTCTTCCTGGGCTAACTTGCCTAGAGCCACACCCATTTTTTCCTGATCTGCCTGCGAGCGCGGCTCGACAGCAACGGAGATCACCGGGTCTGGAAACTCCATACGCTCGAGGGTAATGATGTCGCCTAGTGCGCAGAGGGTATCACCTGTCGTCACATCCTTTAAGCCGATAGCCGCCGCGATATCACCGGCGCGGACCTCTTTAATCTCCTCTCTGTCATTGGCATGCATTTGCACCATGCGACCAACCCGTTCTTTTTTGCCTTTCGTTGCGTTATAGACGGCATCACCCTGGGACAACACACCAGAATATACTCGAATGAAGGTGAGTGTTCCGACAAAGGGATCGGTAGCTATTTTGAAAGCTAAGGCCGAAAATGGCGCATCGTCGTCAGCGTTTCGGACAGCGCTGGTCTCATCATCACTTAAGAGACCCTCGATGGGCTTCACTTCTGTAGGTGAAGGCAAAAATTCAATCACTGCATCGAGAACTGCCTGCACACCCTTATTTTTAAATGCCGATCCACATAATATCGGTACAATTTCATTAGCTAGGGTGCGGGCGCGAATACCTTGCTTGATTTCGTCCTCACTAAGCACCTCGCTGTCGAGATATTTGTCCATCAGGTCATCATTGGCTTCTGCTGCAGCTTCGACCAACAATTCACGCAAATGGTGACATTCATCGGCCATGTCTGAGGGAATATCACCGTATTCAAACGTTGTCCCCTGATCAGCTTCATTCCAAAGAATGGCCTTCATTTTAATTAGGTCAACCACCCCTTTAAATTCTTCTTCCGCGCCGATAGCGAGCTGCAACGGAACGGCATTGGCGCCGAGGCGCTCTTTTAATTGCTCAACAACTGACAAGTAATCAGCGCCGGAGCGATCCATTTTATTGACGAAAACCAAACGCGGCACTTCGTACTTATCTGCCTGGCGCCATACTGTTTCGGTCTGCGGCTGCACACCCGATGAGCCGCAAAGCACGACAACTGCTGCATCGAGCACCCGTAAAGAGCGCTCAACCTCAATGGTGAAATCAACGTGACCGGGGGTATCAATGATATTAATGCGGTGTTGGTCAAACTGCCCCTGCATTCCGCTCCAGAAGCACGTCGTTGCCGCCGAGGTGATTGTGATACCACGCTCCTGTTCCTGCTCCATCCAGTCCATGGTGGCAGCACCATCGTGAACTTCGCCAATTTTGTGCGACATACCTGTATAAAACAAAACGCGCTCAGTGGTCGTTGTTTTACCCGCATCCACATGCGCTACGATGCCAATATTGCGATATCGATTAATATTTGTTTTACGCGCCACAACGCTCTCCAGAATCACGAACTACACAATAAAATGAAGCACCTTAAACCACAAAAGGCAGCTATTAATAATAGCCGCCTTTTGTGTGAATCTTATTTCCCGCCAGGTGTAATTAGAACCTGAAGTGGGAGAAAGCCTTGTTGGCTTCTGCCATGCGGTGAACGTCTTCACGTTTTTTAACAGCGCCGCCTTTACCTTGAGAGGCATCAATCACTTCACCGGCAAGACGTTGCGCCATTGATTTTTCCCCACGAGCGCGTGCGTAGTCAACCAACCAGCGCATAGCAAGGGCACCACGGCGTGAGGCGCGGACTTCGACAGGCACCTGGTATGTGGCACCACCGACGCGTCGAGATTTAACCTCAACCATAGGTGCAATGTTTTCGAGCGCTAACTCAAAGGCTTCCAGAGGGTCTGACTTCAGACGCTCTTCAACCATGTCCAGGGCGCCGTAAACAATACGCTCAGCAACGGATTTTTTACCGCTAACCATGACATGATTCATAAATTTGGCGAGTGTGATATTACCGAACTTGGGGTCGGGTAGTATTTCTCGTTTGGCGACAACGCGTCTTCTTGGCATATTCTCTCTACTCTTCAGGTGATTCCAGTATTCGGCAAAATGCCGACTGGCCTTACTCGGCTTGCGCCGATTTTAATACGGGTAATTCTACAACTACGCCTTGGGACGCTTAGTACCGTATTTCGAACGTCGCTGTTTACGACCGTCAACACCCGAGGTATCAAGGCTACCGCGAACTGTGTGATAGCGCACACCGGGCAAATCTTTAACACGACCACCGCGAATCAATACCACACTGTGCTCCTGCAAATTGTGGCCTTCACCACCAATGTAGGATGTGACCTCATAACCACTGGTCAAGCGCACACGACACACTTTACGCATTGCCGAGTTAGGCTTTTTAGGTGTGGTGGTATAAACGCGCGTACAAACACCGCGTCGCTGAGGACAAGCCTGAAGTGCAGGCACGTCACTCTTAACAATCTTTCGCTTTCTCGGCTTACGAACCAACTGATTGATCGTTGCCATCAATAATTCTCCTGATAAAAAGGCCTTCTAATTATGAAGGCTGTACAACCCTAAATTTGAGACTCAGTGAAGACCTGTAACTCAGGGAGGCGGAATTCTAAAGATCACGCCTTCCCGAGTCAAGCCAAATTACGCCTCGTTTATTGCTCGTCTTCCAAGCTCAAAGCCTCGGACAATGCCGCTTCGACGTCGCTTGCAGAAACCGTTGTCTCCTTCATCGCATCAACTTTATCTTTACGTCTCTTGGCATGGTAAGCAAGGCCTGTTCCCGCTGGGATCAGGCGACCAACGACCACGTTTTCTTTGAGGCCACGCAATTTATCAACCTTGCCAGTAACCGCCGCCTCTGTGAGTACGCGAGTCGTTTCTTGGAAGGATGCTGCAGATATAAAGCTGTCTGTCGCCAATGAAGCCTTAGTAATGCCGAGCAAGACCCGCTCAAACTTCGCCGGGATCTTATCGGCTGCCACCAATGCCTCATTCACTTCCTGCAGGCGGTTGTATTCGACCTGCTCGCCCTTCACAAACGAAGAATCGCCCATTTCGGTAATTTCAACTTTACGCAGCATTTGACGCACGATGACTTCAATATGCTTATCGTTAATTTTCACCCCTTGTAGGCGGTAAACCTCTTGGATTTCATTGACGACATAGCGCGCCAATTCATCAACGCCCTTGAGGCGTAGAATATCGTGAGAATTAGAGGCGCCCTCGGAAATCACCTCTCCCTTCTCGACATTCTCACCTTCGTAGACGCCCATATTTCGCCACTTGGGGATTAGCGCTTCGTAGTGATCATCACCATTATTGGGGGTAATCACCAGACGACGCTTGCCTTTAGTTTCTTTACCAAAGGTCACTGTACCGCTTACTTCAGCGAGAATCGCTGGATCTTTCGGCTTTCTCGCCTCAAACAAGTCAGCGACGCGGGGTAGACCACCTGTAATATCACGCGTTTTAGAACCTTCTTGCGGAATACGTGCCAGGACGGAGCCAATACCCACATTTGCACCGTCTTCAATGGTTATAACCGCATTAGCTGGCAACATGTAGTGTGCAGGCACTTTAGAGTTCGCAAAAAACTGCTCTTCACCATTTTCATCGTACATGGTGATCATCGGTTTTAAGTCTTTACCTGCTGCAGGTCGCTCATTGGGATCAAGCACAACAATACTAGTCAGGCCGGTCATCTCATCAGTCTGACGGTTGATACTCAAACCTTCTTCCATGCCTGAGAACACGGCTTTACCAGCAATTTCTGTGATGATCGGGTGAGTGTGGGGATCCCAGCTGGCTATCACATCACCGGGAGCTACTGCACTGCCATCTTTAACCTTAATAACGGCACCAAACGGCAACTTATAGCGCTCACGTTCGCGTCCATTTTCATCAGCTATCGCCAATTCAGAGGAGCGCGAAACGGCAACCAATTCGCCATTATGACGCTCGGCAACCTTAGCATTAATCAGCCGCAAAGCGCCCTGAGTCTTAACCTGGATATTATCGACCGCAGAAGCCCTAGAGGCCGCCCCACCGATGTGGAAAGTACGCATAGTGAGCTGTGTGCCCGGCTCACCAATCGACTGGGCCGCGATAACACCAACGGCCTCACCCGCATTAATAATGTGCCCACGTGCCAAGTCACGTCCGTAACAGCGCGAACAAATACCATAGCGTGTGGCACAGGTAATGGGCGAACGCACAAAGACCTCATCAATACTGGCCGCTTCGATTGCTTCAACGCAGGCTTCATCAATCATCGTTGCGGCGGGTACCACCACCTCTTTAGTGCCTGGCTTGTAGACGTCATCTGCAACCACACGACCCAGGATACGATCCCCCAGTGTTTCGATAACATCACCACCCTCAATAACAGGTGTTAGCAACAGTCCCTCGAGCGTCCCGCAGTCATCTTCAGTAACCACAAGGTCCTGAGACACATCGACGAGGCGACGCGTAAGATATCCTGAGTTCGCCGTTTTCAGCGCCGTATCGGCAAGACCTTTTCGCGCACCGTGGGTCGAAATAAAGTATTGCAGTACGTTCAAGCCTTCACGGAAGTTGGCTGTAATTGGCGTTTCAATAATCGAGCCGTCGGGGCGAGCCATCAAGCCTCGCATACCCGCAAGCTGGCGTATCTGGGCGGGGGAACCCCTTGCACCGGAGTCGGCCATTATATAAACAGAGTTGAATGACTCCTGCTCAACAGTCTCACCATCACGGGTCACGACAGACTCTGTGGACAAAACGTCCATCATTGCTTTGGCAACCTGATCGTTGGCTCGCGACCAAATATCGATCACCTTGTTGTACTTCTCTCCTTGAGTTACCAAGCCAGAGGCAAACTGTGACTCAATTTCTGTCACCTCGGCAAACGATTTATCAATAATTTCTGCCTTAGCATCAGGGATCACAAAGTCATTAACACCGATCGATACGCCTGAGCGTGTCGAAAATTCGAAACCCGTGTACATCAGCTGATCAGCGAAAATAACAGTCGCCTTCAAGCCGACGACGCGATAACACTGGTTAATAATGCGTGAAATAGCCTTCTTCGTCATGGGCTGATTCACCAAGTCATACGGCAAACCTGCAGGCACGATTTCCCACAACAAGGCACGGCCGACGGTGGTCTCCTTTAAGGTCACGGTCTCCGTCAACTCGCCATCAACGCCGATTGTTGATTCACTGATACGGATCTTGATCTTCGCCTGTAGGTCGACACACTTGCCGTAGTAGGCCCGCGATAGCTCCTTCAAATTGGCGAAGACCATGCCTTCGCCTTTAGCATTGATATTTTCTCGGGTCATATAATACAGGCCGAGAACAACATCTTGGGAAGGGACGATAATCGGTTCACCACTGGCGGGCGAAAGAATATTGTTGGTGGACATCATCAGCGCACGGGACTCTAACTGCGCTTCAATCGTCAACGGTACGTGTACTGCCATTTGGTCGCCGTCAAAGTCAGCGTTGTAGGCGGCACAAACCAAGGGGTGCAACTGAATGGCTTTACCTTCAATCAACGTGGGTTCGAAGGCCTGTATGCCCAATCGGTGCAGTGTAGGCGCCCTGTTCAATAATACGGGGTGCTCGCGAATCACATCTTCGAGAATATCCCACACCACGGCTTCGCTGCGTTCAACCATTTTCTTTGCAGCCTTAATGGTCGTCGCCAGCCCACGGGACTCCAACTTTGAAAAAATGAAGGGCTTAAACAGCTCTAAAGCCATACGCTTAGGCAGACCACATTGGTGCAAGCGCAAAGTAGGGCCAACCACAATAACTGAACGGCCTGAATAGTCGACTCGCTTGCCCAGCAAGTTTTGGCGGAAGCGCCCCTGTTTGCCCTTAATCATATCGGCAAGGGATTTCAACGGGCGCTTATTGGATCCCGTGATGGCTCGCCCGCGTCGCCCGTTATCAAGCAGTGCATCAACCGACTCCTGCAACATGCGTTTTTCGTTGCGAACAATAATGTCAGGCGCATTGAGCTCGAGCAGGCGTTTCAAACGGTTGTTGCGATTAATAACTCGACGATAGAGATCGTTGAGGTCCGATGTCGCAAAACGACCACCGTCCAGCGGTACCAGAGGACGTAAGTCCGGCGGTAAGATAGGCAGCGCTTCAAGTACCATCCATTCAGGTTTGTTACCTGAATTTAAGAAAGCTTCTAGCAATTTCAGCCGCTTAGAAAATTTCTTAATCTTAGTTTCTGATTTAGTATTGGGTATTTCGTTGCGTAGCTCAGCAATCTCGTGCTTGAGATCTAGGTCCATCATCAATGCCTGGATCGCTTCAGCACCCATTAATGCTGTAAATTCATCCCCGTACTCCTCCATCGCCTCGTAGTACTGCTCATCAGTTAGCAGTTCACCGCGCTCAAGAGTTGTCATACCCGGATCGACAACAACAAAGGATTCGAAATACAACACGCGCTCTATTTCACGCAAGGTCATATCCAGCATCAAGCCAATGCGCGACGGCAAGGACTTTAAAAACCAAATATGTGCTACTGGGCTTGCCAACTCAATGTGACCCATGCGCTCACGTCGGACGTTACCGAGAGTCACCTCAACACCACATTTTTCACAGACGATGCCACGGTGTTTCATACGCTTGTACTTACCGCACAAACATTCGTAGTCTTTTACCGGGCCAAAGATTTTGCAGCAGAACAAGCCATCGCGCTCAGGCTTGAACGTTCGATAGTTGATAGTTTCGGGCTTTTTCACTTCACCAAACGACCATGATCGAATCATGTCAGGTGAAGTCAGTGAAATACGAATGCCCTCGAAGTCACTCCGTTGATCCTGTGACTTCAGTAAATTCAATAAATCTTTCAAGATCTTTCCTCCAGTGGATACCTGTCAGGCCGGGCGCACTCGCCCGGCTGTTTTACTTGCGACAGTGCATTTATTCGTATTCCAACTCCATATTGATGCCCAGCGATCTAATTTCTTTAACCAGAACATTGAAAGACTCAGGCATACCCGGCTCCATTTGATGATCGCCATCGACAATATTTTTATACATCTTGGTCCGTCCATTGACATCATCTGATTTGACAGTGAGCATTTCCTGTAGCGTATATGCAGCACCGTACGCCTCAAGTGCCCACACCTCCATCTCTCCAAATCGCTGACCACCAAATTGTGCTTTACCACCAAGAGGCTGCTGGGTAACAAGGCTATAAGAACCCGTGGAGCGGGCATGCATTTTGTCATCAACCAGGTGGTTGAGCTTAAGCATATACATGTAGCCGACGGTAATATCACGACCAAAGGCATCACCAGTGCGGCCATCATATAAAGTCATTTGACCGCTATCGTCCAGACCAGCAAGACGCAACAGCTCTTTAATCTCCGCCTCAGTAGCACCATCGAACACCTCAGTAGCCATTGGCACACCACCACGTAGGTTTTCAGCCAAGGACATAATGTCATTATCGCTAAAGGGCTTCAGGTCATCTTTTTTGGCGCTTTCACCGACATCGTAGATTTCTTGCAGAAACTTTTTAATCTCAGCTGCTTTACGCTGTTCTTTGATCATACGGTTGATTTTATTACCGAGACCTTTAGCAGCGAGACCGAGGTGAGTTTCGAGTATTTGCCCCACATTCATTCGAGAAGGAACACCTAGGGGGTTGAGAACAACATCGACTGGTTCACCATGCTCGTCATAGGGCATATCTTCAACGGGCATGATCACAGAAATCACACCCTTGTTGCCGTGACGCCCTGCCATTTTATCGCCGGGCTGAATACGACGTTTGATAGCCAGGTAAACTTTGACAATTTTCAACACTCCAGGTGCCAAATCATCGCCAGTTTCCAACTTGCCCTTCTTGTCTTCAAAGCGCTCATCAAGAAGCTTGCGCCGCTCTGCCAATTGCTCCTCTGCGCGACTGAGCAGCTGGTTTAGCTCATCATCGTCCATACGCACGCTAAACCACTGCTCCGATTTGTATTTTTCGGCAACGTCAGCAGTCAATTTGTCACCTTTGCGCAGCTCAGGTGCTTTAACAACCACCTGCCCCACTAAAGCACTGCGCAAACGTTGGAAAGTCGCATTTTCCATGATGCGGTATTCATCATTGACATCTTTGCGGAACTGGTCGAGCTCTGCTTTTTCAATCGCCTGGGCACGTGCGTCCTTCTCAAGCCCATCACGCGTGAATACTTGAACGTTGATGACGGTACCTTTGGTACTACCAGGCACACGTAAAGAAGTATCTTTTACATCGCTGGCCTTTTCACCAAAGATAGCACGCAGTAGTTTTTCTTCAGGCGTCAACTGGGTCTCACCTTTAGGCGTGACCTTACCGACAAGAATGTCTCCAGCACCCACTTCGGCACCGATATAGACGATACCCGACTCATCGAGTCGTGAAAGTGCTGACTCACCGACATTGGGAATATCTGCCGTAATTTCCTCAGCGCCCAATTTGGTATCGCGGGCGACGCAGGTCAGCTCTTGAATATGGATCGTGGTAAACCGATCTTCATCAACCACTCTCTCAGAAACCAAAATCGAATCTTCGAAGTTGTAGCCATTCCAGGGCATAAATGCGATGCGCATATTCTGACCGAGTGCCAGTTCGCCAAGATCAACCGAGGGGCCATCAGCAAGAATATCGCCGCGGGCGACGACATCGCCATTTTCCACAATAACCTTCTGATTAATACAGGTATTCTGGTTAGAGCGCGTGTACTTGGTCAAGTTATAAATATCGACACCGGCATCACCACTATCGACTTCATTGTGGTGAACACGTACAACAATACGGCCAGCATCGGCACTTTCAATAGTTCCGCCACGCTTTGCAACAACACAGACACCGGAGTCGCCAGCAACGATACTCTCCATACCGGTACCCACTAAGGGCTTGTCAGAACGCAATGTGGGCACGGCTTGGCGCTGCATGTTGGCGCCCATTAATGCTCGGTTTGCGTCATCGTGCTCGAGGAAAGGTACTAATGAGGCGGCAACGGATACCACCTGCCTTGCTGAAACATCCATGTATTGAACATCTTCAGGGGCCTTAACTGTCGTTTCACCCTGGTGACGCACAGTCACGAGCTCATCAGATAGTTTGCCGCTGGAATCAATGGATGCTGAAGCCTGAGCGACGACGTAATCGTTTTCGTTGATCGCGGAGAGGTACTCCACTTCATCGGTAACAACTTCGTCGATGACTTTACGGTAGGGGGTCTCTAGAAAGCCATAATCATTCGTTCGAGCATAGTTGGCAAGTGAGTTTATCAAACCAATATTCGGGCCTTCGGGCGTTTCAATTGGGCAAACACGACCATAGTGAGTTGGGTGGACATCGCGGACTTCAAATCCAGCACGCTCACGTGTCAAGCCGCCTGGGCCGAGAGCCGATACACGGCGTTTGTGCGTAACCTCGGACAGGGGATTGTTTTGGTCCATAAATTGAGACAGCTGACTAGAACCAAAAAACTCTTTCATTGCCGCTGCGACGGGCTTCGCGTTGATCATATCCTGAGGCATTAAGCCTTCAGATTCAGCGACTGAGAGTCGTTCTTTCACAGCGCGCTCTACCCTTACCAGACCGATACGAAACTGATTTTCAGCCATTTCACCAACCGATCTCACACGGCGGTTACCCAAGTGATCAATATCGTCAATAACGCCCTTGCCATTGCGAATATCAACAAGTACCTTGAGCACTTCGACGATATCTTCCCGTGTCAACGTGCCTTCGCCAACAATTTCTTCACGACCAAGCCGACGATTAAACTTCATGCGACCAACCGCTGATAGATCGTAACGGTCAGCGCTAAAAAATAGATTCTTAAATAGGTTTTCTGCCGAATCCTTCGTGGGCGGCTCACCGGGACGCATCATGCGATAAATTTCGACGAGAGCATCTAGCTCAGTTCTCGCGGCATCAATGCGCAATGTATCGGCCAGGAAAGGACCGCAATCGAGGTCATTGGTGTAAATAGTTTCGAGTGTTGTCAGTTTCGCTGCAAGTACTTGCTCCAGTACTTCCTCGCTAATCAATGTATTACATTCGAACAGAATTTCACCTGTCTCTTCATTGATTATATCTTTTGATAAAGACCGGCCCAGCAAATATTCAGCGGGAACATCGAGCGTTGTAATCTCATCTTTTTCAAGCTGACGAATATGGCGAGCCGTAATGCGACGTCCCGATTCTACTATCAACTTGCCATTCTTACCTTTGATATCGAAAGTAGACATTTCGCCACGAAGTCGTGAGGGTTCAAGCTCGAGGCTAATGCTACCGTCTTCGTCAAAATGAAAGGTTGTCGTATCGTAAAACATGTCGATCATCTCGACAGTGCTATAGCCCATGGCTCGCAATAAAATGGATGCCGGCAACTTGCGGCGTCGATCGATGCGAACATAAAGCAAATCTTTCGGGTCAAACTCAAAATCCAGCCATGAACCACGGTAGGGAATCACGCGGGCTGAATACAATAATTTACCTGAAGAGTGGGTTTTTCCTTTATCGTGATCAAAAAATACGCCTGGAGAGCGGTGCAACTGGGATACAATGACACGCTCTGTACCATTGACGACAAAAGTACCATTGTCGGTCATCAGTGGCATTTCGCCCATGTAGACTTCTTGTTCTTTAATATCTTTAATTGTTTTATTGGCTGAATCCTTATCAACCAATACTAGACGAACACGTACTCGTAGCGGCACAGCGTAAGTAGCACCACGAAGTTTACATTCCTCAACATCGAATACGGCTTTACCCAATTTGTAGTCGACATACTCGAGACGTGCGTTACCTGAATAACTTTCGATCGGGAAGACTGAATTTAGTGCAGCGTGTAGACCCGCTGGTTTGCGCTCAGTAGAGGGGACACCTTCCTGCGTAAATTTGCGATAGGAGTCGAGCTGGATTGCCAGCAAGTAAGGCTGATCCATCACCTGCGAAAGCTTGCCAAAGCCTTTGCGAATCCGTTTTTTCTCTGTGTATGAATAGGCCATATGTTTTCCCCGACTCGTGAACCCTTGCGAAAAAGAAACGTGTAACGTTGTACATCAAAAATCGTGCAGGTCTAACTTTATTTATCTGACCGTGCACATCCACACCCAAGGATGCATGAGCCCGTCAAAAGCCCAATCCTGAAAGCGGGAAAAGGCCGGTGGGATAACCCACCAGCCTCTGTGTCTGAACTCTCAGACTTTCGCCATCAAGGGCGAAAAATTACTTAAGTTCGACAGTTGCGCCAGCTTCTTCCAACTGCGCTTTAGCAGACTCGGCATCATCTTTAGAAACGCCTTCTTTCACGGCAGACGGAGCACCGTCAACCATAGCTTTCGCTTCTTTCAGACCGAGGCCTGTGATTGCACGAACAGCTTTGATGACATTAATCTTTTTGTCACCAGCAGATGCCAGCACAACATCGAACTCAGTCTGTTCTTCAGCGGCGGCACCAGCATCACCACCAGCAGCAGGGGCTGCAACGGCAACAGCAGCAGCTGCAGACACGCCAAACTTCTCTTCCATTGCTTCAACGAGCTCTACAACTTCCATCACGCTCATTTCTGCGATTGCATTTAAGATATCATCTTTAGATAGAGCCATCACTCAATCTCCCGATTTAGTTAATTACTGAATTTAAAACGCAGCTTAAGCGGCGTCTTGTTTTTGATCTCGAACGGCTGCCACAACACGTGTTACTTTGGTTGGAACCTCGTTAAAGGTGCGAACCAACTTGGTTACCGGAGCAATCATCACACTCACCAACTGACCCAGCGCTTGTTCAAGCGTAGGTAGACTAGCGAGCACATCGAGCTGCTCTTTCTCAAGTAGTTGGCCACTTATTGACAAAGCCTTAACTTCAAATTTTTCGTTAGATTTGGCGAAATCTTTGAAAAGGCGAGCTGCCGCACCTGGATCATCCATCGAAAATCCAAACAGCGACGGCCCAGCTAATGCGCCTTCAATGCACTCGAATTCAGTACCTTCAAACGCACGCTTAGCCAGTGAGTTCTTGATAATGCGAAGATCGACGTTGTTTTCACGGGCTTGCTTGCGCAACTCCGTCATATCAACGACATTGACTCCCCTCGCATCGGCAATCACAAGTGACACAGCGTTGCTGGCAGTCTCGTTAACGTCTGCGACGATCGCTTTCTTGTCTTCGAGATGTAATGCCATAACATTGTCTCCTGGGTTTGATCAGCCGAAGCCAATCCCAGTTAAGCTTTACTCAGCAAAACTGAGCAAAACACTTTCGGTGATCACACCCAGTTGTATAAACTGAATCGGGTCACACCGTTTGCGCGGGTTGCAGTACCAAATGACTGGTAAGTCTGGCACCACAATTAAACCCATTCGGGTACCTGCGGTCTTCAACGGCCCTCGCTTCTTAAAGAAGCGCGAACCCTAAAGCCTCTCTATCAACCTCTAAACTTCAAGCGATGATTGATCAATAACCAAACCTGGGCCCATAGTGCTAGATACAGTGACTTTTTTCATGTAGACACCTTTAGCAGACGCTGGCTTGCTTTTTTGCAAATCAGCAATAAGAGCTTCTAAATTTTCTTTGATCGCATTTGGGGCAAAAGAAATACTGCCGATACCGCCGTGAATAATGCCATTCTTATCTGTGCGATAACGCACCTGGCCGGCCTTCGCGTTTTTGACGGCAGTGGCCACGTCCGGGGTGACCGTTCCAGTTTTGGGGTTAGGCATTAGCCCTCGTGGGCCGAGCACTTGACCGAGTTGACCAACAACTCGCATCGCATCTGGACTAGCGATAACCACACCGAAACTCAAATCGCCGCCTTTAATCTGTTCGGCGAGATCTTCCATACCCACCACATCGGCCCCCGCCTCACGCGCGGCATCAGCATTATCGCCCTGTGTGAAAACGGCCACTTTAACTTCTTTGCCTGTGCCATTTGGGAGTGTGGTAGCACCGCGCACAGCCTGGTCTGATTTACGCGGATCTACACCAAGGTTAATGGCAACATCTACTGTTTGCTCAAACCCGCCCTTAGGAAAAGATTTCAATAACTCAAGAGCTTGGTCAATCGGATAAAGCCTGCCCTGTTCAACTTTCTCTGCAAATTCACGCTGACGCTTAGTCAATTTAGCCATTACACACCCTCCACTTCTAGACCAGCACTGCGAGCGGACCCAGCAATTGTCCGTACAGCTGCATCCATATCCGCGGCCGTCAGATCAGGCATTTTTTGGTTTGCAATCTCTTCTAACTGAGCGCGTGTCACCTTACCCACTTTTTCTGTATTCGGGCGACCACTTCCTTTTTGAATA
This sequence comes from Porticoccaceae bacterium, assembly GCA_041622675.1. GTDB lineage: Bacteria > Pseudomonadota > Gammaproteobacteria > Pseudomonadales > Porticoccaceae > Reddybacter. Next base: position 1,568 of record JBFJYH010000054.1, on the reverse strand, counting down.
CCTGCCGCTTTACGCAACAGTACGGAAGCAGGAGGTGTTTTTTGAACAAAAGTGAAACTGCGATCTGCATAGACCGTAATTACAACTGGAATCGGCAGCCCTTGCTCAACACTCTGGGTCTGCGCATTGAATGCCTTGCAGAATTCCATAATGTTGACACCATGCTGACCTAGTGCTGGTCCTACAGGGGGACTGGGGTTTGCCTGGCCTGCAGGAACCTGCAGCTTAATATACGCTTCTACTTTCTTTGCCATCTTCGTTTTCTCCGTTTGGGTCTAGCGCCTCAGGGCTTAAACGGCCCGTCTTCGGCTTCCCATTACGCCTTGCAGGAAGGCTAATATCAGGCCTTTTCGACCTGTGTAAAATCTAACTCAACGGGTGTAGAGCGACCAAAAATCGTCACAGCCACTCGCAGTTTGCTTTTGTCATAATTAACTTCTTCAACCGTAGCGTTAAAGTCATTGAACGGGCCGTCCACAACCCGGATCATTTCACCTGGCTCAAACAGAGTTTTCGGCCTTGGTTTTTCTTCTGCGTCGTGCACTCTAGCTAGAATAGCTGCCGCCTCGCGCTCAGTAATTGGGGCCGGCTTATCCGCTTTACCGCCGATAAAACCCATCACACGAGGTGTTTCTTTTATCAAATGCCACGTATCATCACTCAGTTCCATTTGCACCAGCACGTAACCGGGAAAGAACTTGCGCTCGCTTTTTCGTTTCTGGCCACCGCGAATCTCAACTACTTCTTCAGTTGGCACTAATATTTCACCAAACTGCTCTTCCATGCCAGCAAGGCCAACTCGCTCTTTTATGGCAAGCGCCACTTTTTTTTCATAACCTGAATAAGCATGCACCACATACCAACGCTTCGACATAATGCCTACCCTATAATCATTGCGGCTAACCAGCCAAAAAACGCATCAAGACCCCATAACAACAAAGCCATGACTAACACAAAAGCGACCACAACGAGTGTTGTTTGATTACGCTCTTGCCGGTTTGGCCAGACAACGCGAGCTGCTTCTACTTTCGCCCCTTTAGCCAGAGCCCAAAAGTCAGCGCCTTTAGCCGTTTGTAGAGCTACAGCAGCTGAAAAGAGGCCGACCGCAACAAGCACAAGAACACGGTATAAAAGAGGCTCGGCAGAAAAATAATAATTACCATAAACTGCACCACCCAGTAGTATCGCTACCAGCGTCCACTTAGCGCCGTCAAGGCGGTATAACTTATCGTCTGTTGCAGCACTCATTCTCTACGCCCATTTTTTGGCAGGCCAGGAGGGACTCGAACCCCCAACAGCCGGTTTTGGAGACCGGTGCTCTACCAATTGAACTACTGGCCTATAAACTTAATTTGTTCTCGAAACAACGAAACAACAGCCAGGGAGAGCACACCCGGCTGTTGTTAACGCACTAATTTATCCGAATATTATTCGAATATCTTAGCGACAACTCCCGCACCAACAGTACGGCCACCTTCGCGGATGGCAAAGCGCAGACCATCTTCCATCGCGATGGGCGCAATCAGTGTGACAACCATTTGCACGTTGTCACCTGGCATCACCATTTC
>JBFJYH010000053.1:0-16088 GCA_041622675.1 Porticoccaceae bacterium | reverse complement strand
GGCGCGGGGCCAGGGTGGTTTTGGCGGCTGTACCGATCGCCCACCTGCCTCACAGACTATTCCAGAAACGGCTCCCGATAGCCGCTGTGAGCTACCAACCTTGCCGCAGGCGGCTTTAATTTATCGTTTGTCCGGGGATTATAATCCTTTGCATGCCGATCCGGCGGTGGCTAAGCAAGGTGGTTTCGAGCGCCCCATTCTTCACGGCTTATGCACCTTTGGGGTTGCGGGCCATGCCCTACTGAAGACCTGCTGTGACTATGACGTAAAACAATTCCGGAGCATGAAAGCACGCTTTTCGGCACCGGTTTATCCCGGTGAAACTATTCGCACCGATATCTGGAAGCTCGACAAAGGCGTGGCATTTCGCTGCACCGTGGTCGAGCGCGATCTGGTGGTTATCGACAATGGCTTTGCTGATGTTGGCTAAGGAGCATAGCTGAAATTTACGCAGGTTTGACAATGATTGTGTGCCGCCAGTGCGCCGCAGTAGGGAGTAAGGAATGAGCAGTGAAACACAAGGTATGAACAATATCCTCTCTGGCATGCGTGTGGTAGAGGGTGCTGCCTTTGTTGCAGCGCCTTCTGGGGCGATGACCTTGGCCCAGCTCGGGGCTGATGTCATTCGCTTTGATATGATTGGCGGCGGCCTCGATTACCGCCGCTGGCCAGTCGACAAAAACAATCAAAGTTTGTTTTGGGCTGGCCTCAATAAGGGCAAGCGCTCGATAGCTGTCGACTTTCGTAAACCTGAAGGGCAAGAGCTTCTTACCCGCTTGATTAGTGCGCCGGGTGACGAGGCGGGGATGTTTTTGTGTAACTTTCCAGCCAAAGGTTGGCTTGCTTACGACAAGTTGCGAGAACACCGTGATGATTTAATTTATATGAATCTCAGTGGCGATCGCCACGGTGGTTCTGCCGTTGACTATACGGTCAATTGCGCCATGGGCTTGCCGACCATGACCGGAGAAAATAGCGAGCCAGTCAACCATGTACTCGCCGCCTGGGATGTGATTACCGGTCAGACACTGGCCCTGGGTATGCTTGCCGCAGAGCGCCACCGGCGTATGAGTGGCGAGGGGCAGTTGATTAAACTGGCGCTGGCCGATGTCGCGCTCGCCACTATGGGCAACCTCGGGTTTATCGCCGAGGCACAAATTAATGGTGAAGATCGCCAGCCTTGCGGTAACTATTTATTTGGCGCTTACGGTAAAGACTTTCTTACGGCTGACAAACGTCGGGTGATGATTGTCGGCCTGACCGGCAATCAGTGGAAGGGCATTTGTAAAGCTACGGGGTTGAGCCGTGAAATAGACCAGCTAGCTGAACGCCTTGGTTTAAATCTGCGTCAGGAAGGCGATCGTTTTACTGCACGGGTAGAGCTTACCGCTTTATTTGAACCCTGGTTTGCCAGCCATACTTATGCGCAGGTGACGGCGATACTGGATGAACACAAGGTGTGCTGGGGAAAATATCAGACCCTCAAGCAACTGGTTGACAGTGACTCGGAGTGCTCTGTTGAAAACCCGATGTTTACCAATGTAGAGCAGCCAGATATTGGGACTTATTTATGCCCATCAAGTCCGCTACAGTTTAGTGCGTTTGAACGCCAGAGCGCGCAGCCGGCGCCGGCATTGGGGCAGCATACGGAAGAAATTCTCGCAGGGGAATTGGGCTTGAGTAGCATTGAAATAGGTCGTCTCTACGATCAGGGTGTCGTTGCAGGATAGGGTTGTTCCCTGTTTTCAAATGCCGGTAGTGTCCTTTTGTGAATCTCTTTGTAAAGGACGGTGAGTTCGATAAAAGCATAGAAACGAAGCTCACTTTCTTTGGGGTTACTCGTCTAGAGGTTAACTATGGAAAATTTATACCTGGGCCGTATGCCGATAAAGTCGGAGGCCCGTTTTCGCAAGCAAATTGATACTGCCTGGGCTGACTTTGTCAATAAGGGCGAGTGTCAGCCGGGGCAGGTTAGAGATGTTATTCATGATTCATGGCTGCGTTGTCGCCAGCGAGGTGTAGAATTTACGCAGCACTATCCACCGATGGTAGCTTCGGGAGATCAACTCGAGGCTCTCAAGTTAGAAAATGAGGAGCTCCTACTCGCTTCCCGCAATACCTGGCAAATGCTGTCTGACATCTTGTCCGACAGTGAAAGCTTTTTTACGGTGGTCGAAAGTCACGGTGTTCTGCTCGAAGTCTGTGGCGACCCCAATCTGCGCGAAAGGCTGGCCGGACAGCGCATTGCCCCAGGTCATGACTGGAGCGAGAGTTGTACCGGCACCAATGCTGTGGGAACTGCAGTGGCTTTAAAACAACCGGTCGAAGTGCACAGTGGCGAACATTTTTGTGAGTCGATGAAAATTTGGAGCTGTTCGGCGGCACCAATTATTGATGTTATTGACGGCGATCTGCGGGGAGTCATCGATGTCTCCTCGCTCTCCCACGCCTACAGCGCTCAAAGTTTGGCATTAGCGATGACGGCGGCGCGACAAATTGAGCAAACGCTGCATTCGCGAGAGCTGGCTCGTAATGTGGCACTGGTCGACTGGTTTGCCGGCAGTGTTGCTCGTTGGCGACAGGATGGCGTGGTCCTGCTCGATCGTAAGGGGCGGGTGGTGACTGCAAATGAAAAGGCCAAAAGTTTGTTTGCCAGTGAACAGATTGAAGCAAAACTTGCGAAGAATTATCGTCTGTTACAGCCTGAGAACCTAGGGTCAGCGGCAGACTGGGAAGAGTTGCTACCGAGCTCCATCGTTCCTGTTGCCTATGAAGCCTATAATCGCGATGGTCGCTCCGAAGGTGGAATTTTAGTTATTCGCCCCCGTCTTGCTACGGTGCGGACAAGCTTGTCATCTACTCACTCTCTATCATCTCCCGCTCTTGATGCAATTATGGGTCAAAGCCCGGGCCTCTTGGCTTTGAAAGCCCGGGTTTTACGTTTGGCGGCTTCCTGTTCTCCTGTGTTGATACAGGGGGAAACGGGTTGTGGGAAAGATATGTTCGCACGGGCAGTACATTGTGCGGGTAGTGGCAAGGAAGCGCCCTTTGTTTCTGTCAATTGTGGGGCCCTGACTCGCGAACTGGCAATCAATGAATTACTTGGTTATGAACCGGGAGCCTTTTGCGGCGCAGCGCCGCAGGGTCGGCGAGGTAAATTCGAAGAAGCGAATGGGGGCACACTTTTTCTCGACGAAATTGTAGAATTATCGCCTGAAGTTCAGGTCGCTCTTCTCCGGGTTTTACACGACGGTATCGTGGTCAGGTTCGGTGGTGGCAAAGAGCGAAAAGTCGAGGTCCGGGTTATTGCCGCGACTAATAGCCGTCTCGCCACTGCGGTGGCTGAGGGGCGCTTTCGAGAAGATTTGTACTACCGACTTAAGGTTATGTCGCTGGATATTTTACCTTTGCGTGAGCGTCGAGGTGATATTGAGTTGCTGGCAGTTTATTTCCTCAAACAGTTTGCTGAAGCGTATGCCTCTGAGCCTCGTGAACTCGACCCTCAGTTGCTTCAGGTGCTATGTCAGTACACATGGCCGGGTAATATTCGTGAACTGCGAGCGGTGCTCGAGAATATGTTTGTGATGAGTGAGACAGCGGTTTTGAGTTGCGATGATTTACCTGCCGATATTAGCGCTGCCTTAGTCGGTGATTTGAGCATCACCCAAAGTGAGATAGGTAATGGTTTGTCCAACCATGGGCTCTCCGGTGCTGAAACGCTGGATGAGCTAGAGTGCGAAGCGATTCGTAATGAATTAATTTTGCACAAGGGCAATCGCTCGAAAGTGGCACGAATCCTAGGTATTTCCAGAAGTACGCTCTACAGGAAGATAAAAAACTACGGGCTGGAGGGCGATTAAAGGGAATTAGCCTAGATTGGCTTCTGGACTGGTTTACCTCCTCGCAGTGCTAAGGCAGAATACCGTGCTCACTTGCACTTCGATATGTTCTGATACGGGTAACAGTAGAAGGTCGGCAAGTAATAGTTAATGATAAAGTGCGATTTGCAATGTAATGACTAATCATAAAGTCAAACGACACGGAGTGAGAAGATGGCGAGTAAAGAAGCAGAATCAATAGTTGATTTATACCGAGAGTGGTCCGACAAATTAGTGCTCAGTAGTGATATGGAACTGCCGCAACTGCGCGAACTATTTGATCAGTGGGGGGATTTGACCGCAGAGCCAACTGCTATTGAGTTCGAGGAGACCGTATTGGCTGGTGTTGATTGCGTTTGGGCAATACCTGATGGTGCCGATAAAAGCCGTGTAGTGATTTGCTGCCACGGCGGTGGTTTTATGGTGGGGTCGCCTAAAAGCCACAACAAAATGTACGGTCACGTGGCCAAAGCGGTCGGTTGTTCGGCCTTGATACTCGATTACACTCGAGCCCCTGAAAACCCTCACCCCGGGATCGTCGAGCAGGCCGTTGCCGTTTATGGACAGCTTCTCGAACAGGGTTATCAGTCTGAACACATCGCTACTACCGGGGATTCGGCTGGTGGTAACTTGTGCACATCGATGATTCTTTATGCGCGTAACAAAGGTTTGCCAGTACCTGCTTGTACTGCACCCTTGTCACCTTGGTATGACATGGAGTCCAAAGGTGCCAGTATGCAAACCAATGCTGAAAAAGATGCGCTCGTTGGTGGCGATATGCTTGAAGGCATGATTGGAGCCTTCCTCGGAGAGAAAGGCTCCAAACAGGATCCTTTTGCCAACCCATTGTACGGTGATTTGGCGAGTTTTCCGCCAACCTTAATACAGGTTGGTGAGTACGAAGTTCTACTCGATGACAGCACGCGTTTTTATGAAAAGGCTAAAACGGCAGGTGTCGATGTGGAGCTTCAAGTGTTTGATGAAATGCAACATGTCTTTCAATTTATGGCGGGAAATGCACCCGAGGCGGATGATGCGATTGCGAAGATCGCTGCCTTTATGCGCCCACATCTAGGTTTGAATTAATGATCTAAGGCCGGGGCTGCCCGGCTAGTAGGGATGGGTCACGGTGTTTTTACTATGGCCCTGTATAAAGTGAAAAAGTAGTGAAACAACGAGAGGTAAGAAGAGTAGCGATGATTGAATACGACAAGATTTATATCAATGGTGAATGGGTAGCACCTTCCGGCGAAGGGACATCGCACTTGGTTAACCCCGCGACCGAAGAAGTTTTCGCCACCGTGCCTATGTCTTTTCCCGAAGATGTTGATAAAGCGGCCAAAGCGGCGCGCGAAGCCTTTATTCCCTGGTCTCAGACGCCGGCTGTTGAGCGTAAAGCCTATATCGACGCGATTTGCGCCAAGCTTAAAGAGCGCAAAGATGAAATGGCTTCGTTGATTTCTCAGGAAATGGGCATCCCCGTTCACTTTGCACTGGGTATTCAGGTGCTCGGCCCGATTTCCGGCTTGAAAATTTTTGGCGGTTTGGCTGAAACCATGGATGAAGTTAAAGAACACGAAGAAGGTTATATCACTGTTAAGGAACCCATTGGTGTTTGCTCCTTTATTACGCCCTGGAATTTTCCTTTATTTCAGGTGATTGCCAAAGTGGGCCCAGCCCTGGCTGCCGGTTGCACCTGCGTATTGAAACCCAGTGAACAGACACCGCTTTCGACCTATATTTTTGCCGAAGTGTGTGACGAAGTCGGTTTGCCCGCTGGTGTCTTTAATCTACTGCCTGGCAAGGGATCGATGATTGGTGATGAACTGAGCTCGCACCCCGAAATAGACCTGGTTTCTTTTACAGGCTCTACCGAAGTGGGTGTTGATGTTGCTAAATCGGCAGCGAACACGGTCAAGCGTGTGTGCCAGGAACTGGGTGGCAAGTCGGCCTTTATTATTGCCGAGGATGCGCCTGTTGAAAAAGCGACCAAGTATGTGGTGAAAGACTCCATGTTTAACTCCGGACAAATGTGTGTGCAGTTGAGCCGCATTTTTGTTCACGAGTCCCAATACGAAGAAGCATTGGCTGTGGCGAAGAAGGTTAGTGAGAGGCTAGTAGTGGGAGACCCCTCGTCGACCGATACCTTCCTTGGTCCGCTGAGTTCTATGAAGGCGCGCGCGTCAGTCACTAAAATGATTGATGATGCATTGGCGAATGGTGCTCGCCTAGTGACTGGTGGCAGTGAGCTACCTGAGGGTATTGAGAAAGGTGCCTATGTGCGGCCCACCATTCTCGGTGATGTCACCAATGATATGCCCATCGCACGCAATGAGGTTTTTGGACCAGTATTGTGCTTTATTCCCTACAAAGACGAGGCCGAGGCTATCCGTTTGGCCAATGACTCCGACTTTGGTTTATCCAGTGGCGTTTGGGCTGAAAGTAAAGAGACCCAAATGCGCATCGCCCGCCAATTGCGCGCTGGTCAGGTCAAAGTGAACGGTCCTGCGTTTAGTTTTGCCGCACCCTTTGGTGGTTATAAAATGTCCGGTAACGGTCGCGAATGGGGTGCCAGCGGTTTAATTGAGTACACCGAAGAAAAAGCCATTTTACTCGGCGCCTGATTTTAGTGAGTGAATAACATCAACTCGTGTTCAATCAAGGGTTGATGTTCGACGTTAGCGCCCTTGTTCTCTCTGTCGTAGGAGAAGAGGGCGTAAACGGACTTTCCTGGGGCGTGTTCTCGCCCGCAACGAAGTTTTAATGGAGAATCAAGGTATGTCTGTAACCCGATTTCGTTTTCCCTTTGTCGAAATGCCCGCTGAGGCGACGCAGTTGCGACAAGAGGTTCGGGAGTTTCTTGCCGAGGAGCGGGCCAATGGTGGTTATACGCCGATGGCTGATTGTTGGGCAGGTGGTATGAGTGCTGAGTTCAGCCACAAGCTGGGTCAGCGCGGTTGGCTGGGCATGACCTGGGATAAAAAATATGGCGGCCACGGGCGCAGTTTTCTCGAGCGCTACGTCGTCACCGAAGAGATGCTTGCAGCTGGTGCGCCGGTTATGGCTCACTGGATTGCCGATCGTCAAAGTGGCCCGCAAATTATTAAACATGCCGATCCAAAAGTACGCGATGCCATTATCCCGCGCATTGTTGCCGGTGAATGCTTTTGTGCGATTGGCATGAGTGAGCCGGGTAGCGGTTCCGACCTCGCGTCAGTATCGACGCGTGCTGAGAAAGTGGAGGGCGGTTGGAAAGTCAATGGCACCAAGCTGTGGTCAACCGGGGCCCACGGCCCGGGTTGTGATTACATGATCACTTTACTGCGTACCTCGCCTCTCGATACGTCGGCGCGACATAAAGGTTTGTCGCAATTTCTCATCGACCTCAATACACCGGGTGTGGATGTGCGCGGCATTGCCGACATCGGCGGTCAGGTGCATTTTAATGAAACCAACTTTGAAGACGTCTTCGTGCCTGACTCTCATGTGCTAGGTGAAGTCGGTGGCGGCTGGAATATGGTGGTGGGCGAGTTGGCTCTTGAGCGTTCCGGCCCTGAGCGATTCCTCAGTACTTTTATTGTGTTGCAAGAGGCGATGCGTCTATTGGTCAATAATCCGACGGCTCAAACTGAAGAAGTCCTCGGTCAGGTGGTGGCTAAAATCAAGACCCTGCGCCGTATGTCGCTGGGCATTGCCGGTTTGCTACAGGAGGGGTCGTCGCCAGAAATGGAAGCCGCTCTAGTCAAAGATATGAGCACCAATTTTGAGCGCGAGCTGCTTGAAAAACTGCGCCGTATTTTGCCGCAAAATGTACTCTATTCGTCAGCAGGTTTATTGCCAACTCTATTGCGTGAGGGTGTTTTGCGCGTACCATCATCCACTTTGCGTGGCGGTACAAATGAGGTGTTGAAGGGCATGATTGCTCGTCAGCTAGGTATTCGTTAAGCCGATTGGCCTTAGAGATAGGATAGTAGAATGATAGATTCAGACAACATTATTTTTGATACCGCCAATCGCATCTTCGCCGATTTGAGCACTCCAGAGGTGATCAATGATGCCGAAGCGGGAATTTGGCCTGAAGCACTGTGGCAAGCGATTAGTGAATCCGGCCTAAACTTAACCTGGGTGCCGGAAGACAATGGTGGTATTGGCGCGAGTATTCTTGATGGTTTTGCCGTAATTAAAGCAGCAGGTGCTGCCGCGGCCCCGGTACCCCTTGCGGAAACACTTTTTGCTGGATGGTTACTAGCGCAAGCTGGCCTGCAAGTTAGTGGTGAAACTGCGACAGTTGCCATTGGTGAGTTGAGCTTGACCGATGGTAAATTGAGTGGTAGTGCAATGGGCGTGCCCTATGCGCGTAACACGAAGCAAATTGTGGCTCTAGTTGAAGTGGCTGGCAAAGCACAGGTTGTTCAAGTCGCTACTGAGCAGTGTGAGTTGAGTGAGGAGACCAATCTAGCGGGTGAGCCGGCAGATACCATCAGCTTTAATGCGGTGAGTGTGGCGCAAATTGGAGAGACGGGGAATGCCCTCAATGGTAAAAATGTCGACGCTATGGGGGCGTTGATCCGTTGTGTGCAAGCGGCAGGAGCCCTCAGTACAGCGTTAGAACTGACTATTGAGTATTCTATGGAGCGAGTGCAGTTTGGTCGCGCCATCGGCAAATTTCAGGCTCTGCAACACTCGATAGCCGCTTTTGCGGGTGAAGTCGCCGCGATAAATGCTGCTGCTGACGCTGCTGCCGAGGCAGTGGCCGGAGCTCCGAGTATTGATCACGAAGCCTGGATTGAAATTGCCACCGCAAAAACCCGTCTCGAGGAAGCCGTGAACAACGGCGCGGCTGTTGCCCATCAGGTACACGGTGCTATGGGCTTTACTTACGAGCATCGTTTGCACCATCTGACACGCCGTTTGTGGTCGTGGCGCGATGAGTTTGGCAGCGATGTGGTTTGGGCGCGTCGTCTTGGTCAAGAGGTGCTGGGTTGGGGTGCCGATGAATTGTGGCCGCGCATTACCGCGGTGACAGATACTCGCTAGCGATTACACGCATCACAAAACATTTTTGAATTTAAAGACGAAAAAGAGGTTAGGTAATGGATTTCTCACTGAGTAGTGAACAGCAGGCCATCGTCGATAGCATTAAAGGCTTGATGAAAGATTTTGATGACGACTATTGGCTTGAGCACGATAAAAACGGCGAATACCCCGAAGACTTCTATCAGGCAGTGGCCGCGGGTGGCTGGCTGGGTATTACTATGCCTGAAGAGTACGGGGGCTCCAACCTGGGTGTTACCGAGGCAGCGCTGATGATGATGACCATTGCCGAGGGCGGTGGTATGTCGGCGGCCTCAGCTGTGCACATCAATATTTTTGGCCCCCACCCGATTGTTAAGTTTGGTACCGAAGAGCAAAAACAGCGCTGGCTGCCGCCCTTGATTCAGGGTAAGCAGAAAACGTGCTTTGGTGTCACCGAGGCCAATGCGGGTCTCGATACCACACGCATTGAGACTTTCGCCAGGCGTGAGGGTGATAACTACATTATCAATGGCCAGAAAATCTGGACCACTACCGCTCAGCAGGCCGACAAAATTATGATGCTGGCGCGCACCACACCGCGGGAGGAGTGTGAAAAACCGCACGAAGGTATTTCTTTGTTCTACGCTGATATGGATCCAGCGCACGTCGAAATTAAAGAAATCGAAAAAATGGGTCGCAAGTGCGTCAACTCCAATATGACCTTTTACGATAATCTTGTTGTGCCTAAAGCTGACTTGATTGGTGAAGAGGGTAAGGGCTTTCGCTACATCCTCCACAGCTTGAACCCTGAGCGCATGTTGCTGGCCTCTGAGTCCGTTGGTATGGGTCGTAGTGCCCTCGAGCGCGCTACCCAATATGCTAAAGATCGAGAAGTCTTTGGTCGACCCATCGGCATGAATCAGTCGGTTCAGCATCCGTTAGCGGAAAACTGGGTAGAGCTCGAAGCCGCCTATATGCTGATTATGTCTGCCGCGTCACGCTATGATAGTGGTCTTGAATGTGGTGCCCAGGCCAATGGTTCGAAGTACTTTGCAGCAGAAGCGGGTTTCAAGGCCTGCCAACAGGCAGTGATGACTCATGGTGGTATGGGCTATGCCAAGGAATATCATGTTGAGCGCTTGATGCGTGAGGCGATGTTGCCGCGCTTGGCACCAGTGAGTCAGAATATGATCCTCAACTTTATTTCGACTAACGTGCTAGGCCTGCCTCGTTCTTACTAGTTGATATATTAAAAGTGTACGGTTAGGTTTAAAAAAGGGTTGCTTAGTGCAGCCCTTTTTATAATGGGTGTGTGTCGCTTGATGGCGGCAGTTATTCGATTCTTTGGGCAGGACGGGTACAATGATTGCTATTTAAGCCAACTTGCCCTAGACTTCGCGCCCCCGACCCCGGCTTGTTGCCGGGACTCTCCTTGCCACACTACCAACAGTGGGTGGCTTTAACCCGTAAGGAGGCATAATGCGCCATTACGAAATAATTTTTATAGTACACCCGGATCAAAGCGAGCAGGTTCCCAGCATGGTGGAACGCTACACGTCTATCGTGACTGCTAACGGCGGAGCGATCCACCGTCTGGAAGACTGGGGGCGTCGTCATCTCGCTTATCCCATCCAGAAAATCCACAAGGCTCACTACGTTCTAATGAATGTTGAATGCGGCCAAAAAGAGCTCGATGAGCTCACAGCGACTTTCCGTTACAACGATGCAATTCTGCGTAACTTGGTGATTAGTCGCGACAGTGCGATCACCGAAGAGACCGATATCATGAAAGCCGAAGCTTCCGAGAAAGCGGAGAAAGAAGGTCGTGCCCGCCGTGAAGCCGAACGTGCTTCTCGAGAAGAAGCAAAGAAAAAAGCCGAAGCTGAAGCCGCTGCTCAAGCGTCGGAAACTGCCCCCGAAACCCCAACTGCCGAAGCGGAGGAATAAGTCATGGCACGTTTTAATCGTCGTCGCAAATTTTGCCGTTTTACTGCTGAGGGTGTTACCGAGATCGACTATAAAGATCTCGATACACTAAAGGCGAATGTTTCCGAAACCGGAAAGATTGTACCGAGCAGGATTACCGGTACCAAAGCCAAATACCAGCGCCAGTTGGCGACAGCAATTAAGAGAGCCCGCTTTCTTGCCCTGCTGCCCTACACTGACGGCCACAAATAAACTAACGAAATAGACGCTGGCTTCATCGATGCGCGCTCTAGCTGAGTTCATTATGGCTGGTCGTCTTAAGGCGGCACTGGTTGCACTATTAGGTAATTTTTTGCCCTTGGTGAGTCCCGCAGCCGTTGGTTTAGTGGTGTTGAGGCAAGGTCTCACTGAGGGTTGCTTGGTATTGCTTTGGGCTATATTGCCTTTGGTGTTATTGGTGAGCACCGGCGATATTAATGGCGCCATGGTCTGGGCCTCAATTTTCTCAGTGCTGGTCGTGTTGATTGGCGCGAGTGCTTTAAAACAGACTCGCAGCTGGGCAAGTAGCTTGACAGTAATACTTGGTGTGAGTGTGCTAAGCGGTCTGGTGATGAAGATATCACTGGTGGCTGAGGTGAGTGCTATGCGCGAAACCTTGACTGAGATGTTCGGCCAGCTACAACAGCAAAACAATGCTTTGATCCTTGAACCGAGTGATTTGTTTATCGCAGGTTTGTTGGCTTGGGTCGTTGCTCTGACCGCTGTCGCAGCGCTTTTACTGGCACGCTGGTGGCAGTCTCTGCTGTATAACCCCGGTGGTTTTGGCGTAGAGTTTCACGCCCTGCGTTTTGACAAGGTCAGCGCATCGCTGCTGTTTGTGGCATTAATGGGTTGTTACTTGCTGGGAGAGGAGTATGTAACCTGGGGTAATTTATTAGGCTTGCCCCTGCTGCTGAGTGGTGTGGCACTTGTACATCATAGTATTGCTTTTGCAAAGCTGGGTACTCGTTGGTTGGTGGTATTTTATATGGGACTGGTACTATTACTGGGCCCTTTGAGTTCGGTGCTGATCGGGTTGGGATTTCTCGACAGCGTGATGGATTTTCGTTCGCGATTGGCAGCACGCCGGTCGTCCTGAACAGCATGATTTAAGAGGTGAATGATGGACGTAATACTATTAGAAAAAGTAGGCAAATTGGGCGCTATTGGCGATAAAGTTGCCGTAAAAGCTGGTTTTGGCCGCAATTTCCTTATCCCCCAGGGCAAAGCTGTTTTCGCCACAGAGGCGAATTTGGCTGATTTTGAACAGCGTCGTGCCGAGCTAGAAGCTGCAGCAGCAGATAAGCTGGGCAACGCAGAAGCCCGTGCTGCACAATTGGCTCAATTGGCTAGCGTTACTATTAGTGCTGTTGCTGGTGATGAGGGCAAACTATTTGGCTCTATTGGCGCTCGTGATATTGCTGCAGCGGTAAGTTCAGCTGGTGTTGAATTGGCTAAAAGCGAAGTAAAAATGCCCGAGGGGCCTCTTCGTGAACTCGGCGAATTTGAAGTTACTATTCAGTTGCACAGTGATTTGTCAACATCTATTCAGGTTGTTGTTGCTGAAGAAGAGTAAGTCTTTGGCAGTCCTACAGGCCGTGCAGGTTTTACCTAGCGGCTTGTAGTGCGTTACCTTTTGTTGGCACAATGCGTGGCCAACTGTTAAATGGCCAGGTGTGAAAATTCCTTTGTTATGAATACTCTTGCAAAGCCGAGTTATCTATCGAATAGCCTGTTATCTTGCCGTTGTTCCTGCCATTTTTGTGACAGTTCTATCCCCAGTTGGCTGCACTCTTTGCCACTGTCTGTGGCTTAAACATGACTGAAATCGCCACTGCCAACAAACCAATACCGGAATTGCCTCACTCCATAGAAGCGGAGCAGGCCGTTCTCGGCGCTTTGATGTTGGCCAACGATGCATTCGATAGTGTGGCCTCGCTAATCACCGAAGAAGATTTCTACGGCCAGGATCATCGCCTGATTTTTGAGACCATGAAAGCCCTGGCGGATAAAGATCAGCCTCTCGACCCAATTACTCTTTCCGAAGCACTGAAATCCCAAAATCTCCTCGAGGAAGCGGGGGGCGAAAGCTACCTAGTTAAAATTGCTCGCAATACACCGAGTTCTGAAAATATCCGCGCCTATGCCCAGATTATTCTCGAGCGCTCCATTGTCCGAAAACTCATTCTGGCTGCGAGTGAAATCGCTCAAAAAGGCTATAACCCTTTGGGTTGGGACAGTGGTAAATTACTGGCTGAGGCAGAACGCCGTCTGCTCGAGGTGGTTGAAGGTAGGCCGAAAGAAGGTGGCTTTCAAAATGTCACAGATTTACTGCGCCAGGCCGTTGATCGCATAGAGCAACTCTTTACCAGTGATGCCGACATCACTGGCCTGAGCACAGGTTTTAATGAGCTAGATGACAGTACTTCTGGTTGGCAGCTGGCTGATTTGGTGATTATTGCGGGTCGTCCCTCCATGGGTAAAACCTCGTTTGCAATGAACCTGGTCGAACACGCCATGCTCCACCAGGAAAAGCCAGTATTGGTCTTTAGCCTAGAAATGCCCGCCAATCAGTTGGTGATTCGTCTTTTGTCGTCAATGGGTAAGATCGATCAAACGAAAATGCGTAACGGTAATCTTGACCCTGATGACTTTACCCGACTGGCCGGGGCTGCAGCGCGGTTGAAAGATCGTCCACTGTTTATCGACGATACGCCCGGCATTAGCCCCATGGAATTGCGCAACCGTATTCGTCAGTTGAGTCGTGAACACGGTGGTCCGGCGATGATCATGATCGACTATTTACAGTTAATGAGCTCCAGTACCAAGGCCGATGGTCGAGTGCAGGAGATCTCGCAAATTTCACGAGATTTAAAAATTATTGCCCGCGAGTTTAATTGTCCGGTTTTGGCACTTTCTCAATTGAGTCGTAATCTTGAACAACGTCCGAATAAGAGACCAATCAACTCAGACCTACGTGACTCTGGTGCCATCGAGCAGGATGCAGATGTCATTATCTTCATTTATCGCGATGAGGTGTATAACGAGGATAGTCAGGATAAGGGCATTGCCGAAATCATTATTGGTAAGCAGCGCAACGGCCCCATTGGCACCTCTAAGTTAGCCTTTGTTGGTAAGTACACGCGTTTTGAAAATCTAGCACGGGATTATTTTACAGAGGACTAAAGTTCATGACCTCGTATTACATAGGGAATTATTGAGTCGAATGAATATCTACCACACTGTTTCTGGCTTGCGTGCCGAGATAAGAGAACGGCGCCTAAATGGCGAGTCTATTGGCTTTGTACCCACCATGGGTAATTTGCACGAAGGGCATTTACAGTTGGTGCGCCAGGCTAAAGCTCAATGCGATGTTGTTGTCGTTAGCATATTTGTTAATCCTCTACAGTTTGGCCTCAACGAGGATTGGGAAAAATACCCGCGTACTTTTCAAGATGATGCAAAAAAGCTGGAAATTGAGGGCTGTGATTTTCTTTTTCACCCCGATGAAAATGAAATTTACCCCAATGGCATGGCCGACCAGACACGCGTCGTTGTACCTACCATGACTGATATTCTCTGTGGCGCAAGCCGTCCTGGTCATTTTGAAGGGGTCACTACCGTGGTCTCCAAGTTATTACATATCGTGCAGCCCGATACAGCGATTTTTGGTATTAAGGATTATCAACAATTGGCGGTAATTCGGCGCATGGTAGAAGATTTGTGCATTCCCGTGGATATTATCGGTGCGCCTATTGCACGTGATTTTGACGGCCTGGCACTTAGCTCGCGCAATGGTTATCTGGGGGAAGATGAGCGCCCTCGGGTGAAAGTGCTTTATGAAGTTCTGTGCTGGTGTCGCGATCAAATAGAGAGTGGCGAACGGGATTTTACGGCGCTTGAAATTCAGGCAGACAAAACACTTGAAAACAGTGGTTTTCGTACAGATTATGTTAGTATTCGCAACTCGAAAACACTGGAGCCGGCAGCGCACGATGATAACCAGTTGACCATACTGGGTGCGATGTTTACTAAGGGCGCGCGTCTTATTGATAATATCAGCTTGACGCTCGGCGAGATTAATGCCTTGACAGATCAAGTAGAAGCGAAGAAGTAGAGGTTTATTTATGTTGAGCAACATGTTGAAAGCCAAGTTACATATGGGCTCTGTTACTCAAGCTGAGCTGTGGTATGACGGCTCCTGTGCCATTGATAGTGACCTGCTTAAATTGGCGGGCATGCGCGAATTTGAACAGATTGATATTTACAATGTCGATAATGGTGAGCGCTTTACCACCTACATCATTCAGGCAGAGGCGGGCAGTGGTACCATCTCCATGAACGGTGCAGCAGCAAGGCGAGTACAGGTTGGCGATAGAATCATTATTGCCACTTACGGCCAGTTTAACGAAGCAGAAATGGCTGAACACAAGCCTAAGTTGGTCTATTTACATAAAGACAACAGTGTTGAACGCACCACCAACACTATACCCGTACAAGCGGTATCCTGATCGATAGCCCTGCTATTGCAGGGCTTCGTGCGCTATTAATCTAAAGGCTATATTCCCCTTTTTGCTCGCCCTCTCGCTATGACAAAGCACCCCATTGTGACAAAATGGAGGTCTTTTCTTAGCTGTCATAACTGACGTTTACAGGGGGTAGTATGTCTGAATTTCCCGTTCATCCGGTGCCGGATGCCTGGCGCGATAGCGCCTATATTAATAAAGAATCTTACCAGGAGATGTATCAGCACTCCATCAATGATCCGGATGCCTTCTGGGCAGAGCAGGCCGCCGAATTTCTGAACTGGGATAAAAGCTGGGACCAAGTCTGCAAATACGATTTGCGCGAGGCACAAGCGGCCTGGTTTAGTGGCGGAAAACTGAATGTCACTGTCAATTGTATAGATCGCCATCTAGCGACTCGTGGTGATCAAACGGCCATTATCTGGGAGGGCGATGACCCCAGCGTCGATAAAAACATCACTTATCGAGAATTGCATCGCGAGGTTTGTCAGCTCGCCAATGTGCTGAAAGCTCGTGGTATTAAGAAAGGAGATCGCGTCTGTATTTACATGCCGATGATCCCCGAGGCAGCCTACGCTATGCTTGCCTGTGCTCGAATTGGTGCTGTACACACCGTGGTATTTGGTGGCTTTTCCCCAGATGCCTTGAAAGATCGTATTCTCAATGCCGATTGTCAGTTAATGATTACGGCTGATGAAGGTTT
>JBFJYH010000052.1:0-16925 GCA_041622675.1 Porticoccaceae bacterium | reverse complement strand
GCTCCAATAACCCGCGCAGAACCGAAAGTGGGGCGCAATGATCCTTGCCCGTGTGGCAACGGGCGTAAATTTAAAAAATGTTGCGGTAAGTAATTGTAGCGCCTCTTGGTTGATGCCCGCACTTCATAAGCATTGCCATCACTATCGCCAATGCCACTATTCGCCAATTCAATGATGAGGTAAAAGTATGTTACGAAAAAATCCAAGCGGCGATATGCCTATTGTTTCAGCGAATGCATTTATTGATCCCACCGCTATTATCTGTGGAAAAGTGATCATTGAAGACAACGTATTTGTTGGGCCATATGCGGTGATTCGTGCTGACGAAGTTGATGAGGCTGGAGAAATGGAGCCTGTCATTATTATGCGCGATACCAACATACAGGATGGGGTGGTGATTCACTCTCGGTCTGGTGCGGCAGTAATCATCGGCGAACGTACATCTATTGCCCATCGCTCAATCGTACACGGGCCTTGTGAGGTCGGAGATGATGTATTTATCGGCTTTAATTCAGTGGTTTTTCGCACATCCATTGGGCGCGGTTGTGTTATTCGCCACAATTGTGTTGTAGATGGTCTGGATTTACCTAAAAATTTTCATGTTCCGCCCATGAGCAATATTGGTCCTGGTTTCGATCTGAATTGCATTTCACAAGTATTGCCTGAATATTCAGCTTTTTCAGAGTCTGTGGTGTCTGCTAACCACGCCTTAGTTCACGGCTACAAAAAGTTGGCTAATGAGCTCTGAACAATTGCGCATCCATGGGGTTCCCACCAATATCATTACGGGGTTTTTGGGAGTTGGGAAAACATCGGCGATTTTACATTTACTCAATAGTAAACCAGAGGGTGAGCGCTGGGCCGTGCTGGTTAATGAGTTCGGCGAAATCGGTGTCGATGGGGCTTTGTTTGAAGGTCAACACGTCAATGCAGGTGAGGTCTTTATTCGCGAGGTTCCAGGCGGTTGCATGTGTTGTGCGGCTGGTTTACCCATGCAGGTGGCACTAAACCAGTTGTTGTTAAAATCTCGACCTGCACGTTTACTGATTGAACCTACCGGGCTTGGGCATCCAAAAGAAGTGTTACAAGTGCTATCAGCGCCACGCTATCAGGAGGTTTTGTCATTGGGGAAAACGCTAACCCTGGTGGATGCCAGGAATTTAGCTGACGAGCGTTATACGAGCAATAACACCTTTAACCAGCAAATTGCGATTGCCGACACCGTTATTGGCAATAAATTGGATTTAATGGCTGACAGTGATAGGGCGCGCTTAGTGGCTTACGTGAAGCGGTTTGGACAGCCCCACGCTCAAGTTAGCTTTACCCAGCATGGCGAGATTGCGCTTTCGGCATTACATGGCTCAGCCACAAATTATCCCTTACCCGTCGATCACCAGCGCATCGAAAAAAAAAGTCGTTCAACTGTTTCACCCGCGCCGATTCCTGCCAGCGGCTTCATTCAGGCGGAGAATGAGGAGGGCGGTTTTAACAGTATCGGTTGGCGGTTTATATCCGATATTGTTTTTAATCGGCAAAAGCTATGGTCTTTTTTAGCAGATTTGCAGGTTGTGCGAATGAAAGCGGTATTTATTACCAATGAAGGTTTGTTTGGCTATAACCTGACCTCTGATGCTCTCACAGAGACTGCCTTGGATACTTGCATGGAAAGCTGTATCGAAATAATTGCCACGGGCCAGCCTGATAATTTATTACATCAACGGTTGTTGGCTTGTACCGCAGCGTAACGGCAGTGTTGTTGAATCTTGGCGAGCTAGGGTGCTTCTATTCCAGGTTATCTTCATCGCTATACTCGTCATCAGAGTAGGCTTCATCGGTATAAGGTTCAACGGATTGCAGTGTTAAGCTATAAGCAGCGGTTGCAGTTTCATTTTCAACAACTGTCGTATGGAGAATTCCTGAAAGCCAAAAGGCATCATACAAGGCGTCTTGCTTTAAACCTTTAGGGTAGTTAACAAAGATAATTTGATTGGGTGGCGGTGGAGGTACATGAATACAGGCGCCAAAAAAAGGCACCAGAAAAAACTGTGTGATCGTTTGCGCGTCATCAAATTCAAGCGGCACGATAAAACCTGGAATTCGAATAGCCTGGCCTGCTAGCTCAGGGATAATGCGCGTTGAAGCTAAGGCCTGCTGGTAGCGATCATCCTCGGCGGCGGCAAGGCTGTTTTGGATTTGACTACTGATTTGGTCCTCGAAAGAGCCATCTTCAACATCAGTCACATAGCTGGGCGGATTCAGCAAGGCGTCCAAGTCATCTTTTGGCATTAAGTCGACCCATTCGACAGTCTTAAAAGCTGACGCTGGGAGCGCTGTTATGTTGGTAGTTAAAGGCGCTTGTGAGTCGCTGTTCGGTTCGACGACTGTCGTCGTTTGTTGTTGGGCCGTTGTTGAGTTCGCTAAGTTCAGCGTTTCATTGTCATCTTTGCTGGTTGGCTTGTCACAGGCTACTAGCATCAGCGTGCTTATACCTAATAGCGTTAAATTTCGAGTCAAGCTTAGAGTTAATTTCAATTTTCGAAGCCTATTTTTATCACGCTAACGTGTAATAACGGGTTTTTGTCAGTAGCGTTACATTGTATCATTTAAAGGGGCGCAGGCAATCATAGAAAAGTTGAACCTTAAGGAACACGATGGCCATTGATCTTTTAAATGTTCGTTTCCACTATCCGCAGCAGCCAAATCACGAGGTACTAAACATACCTTCATGGACTTTGCCGGTTGGTGAGCAGGTTTTTATTCATGGCCCTTCAGGTGGCGGTAAGTCGACGTTGCTCAGTGTGCTCAGCGGCTTACTGATACCTGATGAAGGGCAGGTGAGCATCTTTGGGCAACGTCTCGATCAGATGCCGAACCGGCGACGCAACCAGTTTCGAGCCAATCACATTGGCTATGTTTTTCAGCAATTTAATTTAATACCTTATCTCAATGCTCTGGATAATATACAGCTGGCGAGCCGGTTTGCGCAGCGAAAAAAAGCGCCAGTGTTACTTGGGGATATTAAAAAACTACTCACCGATTTAAATATCTCAGCGAGTGATTGGCATCGGCCTGCTCGTGCTCTCAGCATTGGTCAGCAGCAGCGGGTCGCGATTGCGCGCGCACTAATTAACAAGCCAGAACTGCTTATTGCCGATGAGCCGACCTCTTCACTTGACCCCTTTAACAAAGAGGCTTTCATGGCGTTATTGATGTCTATGGTTTCTGAGAATGGCATTAGCTTAGTGTTTGTCAGCCATGACCTGTCGCTATCCCATTATTTTAACCGGGTAGAATCTCTTAATGTTATTAACCGTTGCGGGGACTCACCGTAATGTTCGCCAAACTGGCGCTGCAAAGCTTATTCGACCGTAAAGGCTCGGTTGTACTTTCGCTCATGGCGATGACTGTGAGTATCTTTGTTCTCTTGGGGGTCGAACATATTCGCCATCAAACCAAAGAAAACTTTTCTAATACGGTGTCGGGTGTCGACCTGGTGGTTGGTGCTAGAACTGGCAGCTTAAATTTATTGTTGTATTCTATTTTTAGGATCGGTGCTCCAACGAATAATATCAGCTGGGAAACCTACGAGGCTATTGCCAGTAATGCGAAAGTTAAATGGGCAGTGCCGCTTTCTCTCGGGGATTCCCATAAAGGGTTTCGTGTGTTGGGTACTACTGGCGATTATTTTGATTATTTTAGTTACGCCAATCAGCAACACCTGAATTTAGCTAAGGGCAAAGCGTTTCATCAGGTGTTTGATGTGGTTCTCGGTGCGCAAGTTGCAAAGAAACTGGGTTACCAATTGGGCGACAAACTGGCTTTGGCGCATGGCATTGCGGCCACCAGCTTCAGCCTGCATGATGATCGGCCCTTTACTGTCGTGGGAATTTTAGCGCCTACCGGAACGCCGGTTGACCAAACCCTACATGTCAGTTTGCAAGGTCTTGAGGCAATTCATATCGACTGGCAACAGGGTGTTAAAATGCCCGGTAGCACTATTACCCAGGCAGAACTTGAGAAAGCAAAGCTACAACCGAAGAGCGTAACTGCCTTGATACTGGGCCTAGAATCAAAAATGGCAACATTTCGGGTGCAAAGGGCCATCAATCAATACAAACAGGAACCCTTGTTGGCCATTCTACCCGGTGTTGCATTATCTGAATTGTGGCAGATGATGGCGGTGATAGAAAACACGCTCTTGCTGGTGTCGGCGCTCGTCTTTATTGCCGCTTGTTTGGGCGTCAGCGCGATGTTGCTTTCATCAATTCGTGAACGTCAACATGAAATCCAGCTACTGCGTGTTATTGGTGCACCTGCGTATTTTTTGTTCTTTCTGATAGAGCTCGAAGCGCTATTCATCGCTTTACTGAGTTGTGTGCTAGGCGCCGGGCTTCTCAGCGTATGCTTGGTCTTTTTGCAGAACTATTTGCTCGGGCATTTTGGTCTACATATCGGCAGTAATTTCCTGACCGGCAATAACCTCTCTTTAATGTTGGCCGTGATCTGTGCTTCAGTGCTCGTGGCTATCATTCCAGCGTTGAGTGGATACAGACAGGCGAGAATTGTTAAGCGTTAATCGGTTTATATTTAAGCACTCAGTGCCTATCAATAAAATCAATTGCCTGCTGTCTTGCTCTCTTGGGGAATTGATCAATTTTTGTCATTGAAGACTTGCTCTTTCCAGTCGGTGCCCAATGCCTGTTCGATGTAATCGCGCATGAACTGGCGAATTTTTTGTGATG
Source organism: Porticoccaceae bacterium (assembly GCA_041622675.1). GTDB lineage: Bacteria > Pseudomonadota > Gammaproteobacteria > Pseudomonadales > Porticoccaceae > Reddybacter. Next base: position 12,183 of record JBFJYH010000052.1, on the reverse strand, counting down.
GGGTAACGTCCTCCTGTTCGCAAAGTTTCTCAAAGGCTGCTTTCTTTTGGGGATCGACCAGAACTGTCAATCGGGCAGTGCGTTTTTCCATGGTATTGCTCTTTCCTGACTCAGTATGTATGAGATGTGAATAACGTTGAAGTGTACCTGAACAAAACCCTCGGGCCTAAGGGCTCCATTCAGGTCGTTTTTAGTTCCTGTCTAAGTCGCGAATCTAAGTGTCGGACCTGAGTGCTGGACCTGCACTTACCAATGAGGCGCCGGCCTGTGTATCAGTGAAGCGTTGAAAGTTGTCGATGAATTTTCCAGCCAGTGACATGGCTTTTGGCGTCCATTCCTGAGGTTGCGTGTATGTTTTTCGAGGATCAAGCAACTCAGTTTCTATGCATTCAAGCGCAACAGGGACATCGAGATTAAAAAGTGGCAGTTGAATAAACTCCGCAGTTTCAATTGATCCATCTAGAATGGTATCGATAATTCGACGAGTCGCGGCAATCGAAATACGATGTCCTGTGCCATTCCAGCCCGTGTTAACGAGGTAAGCTTGGGCGCCGGATTGCTCCATTCGCTTTTTCAATACTTCTGCATATTGCGTAGGGTGTAAGCTTAGAAAGGCTGCGCCAAAACAGGCAGAAAATGTGGGGGTGGGTTCGGTAATACCGCGTTCTGTGCCGGCCAGTTTTGAGGTGTAACCCGAGAGAAAGTAGTATTCTGCCTGAGCTTCACTCAGGCGAGCCACGGGTGGTAATACGCCAAACGCATCGGCAGTTAGAAAAATAACTTTCGTCGCGTGCCCCCCCACAGAGTTGGGCTTGACGATGTTATTGATGTGGTAGATGGGGTAGGAAACACGGGTATTTTCCGTCTTTGAGCTGTCTGCATAGTCAATATTCCCGTTGTCATCGACCGCGACATTTTCCAGCAGCGCATCACGTTTAATCGCGGCAAAAATTTCCGGCTCGTGTTCCTGGCTCAGGTTGATGGTTTTGGCGTAACAGCCACCCTCGAAATTGAATACGCCGTTATCGTCCCAACCGTGTTCATCATCGCCAATCAACGCCCTCTTAGGGTCAGTAGATAATGTGGTTTTCCCAGTACCCGATAAACCAAAAAAGATTGCGGTATCACCGTCCTTTCCGATATTGGCCGAACAGTGCATGGAGGCAATACCTTTTAGCGGCAGCAGGTAATTCATAATGGAGAAAATACCTTTTTTCATTTCGCCGCCATACCAGGTGCCGCCGATAAGCTGCATGCGCTCTGTCATGTTAAACGCGACAAAATTTTCAGAGTTCAAGCCTTGCTGTTTCCAGTTGGGGTTGGTGGTTTTGGCACCATTTAGCACAACAAAATCTGGCTCGAAACCTTTAAGTTCATCCTCCGATGGGCGAATAAACATATTTTTTACAAAGTGGGATTGCCAGGCAACCTCCGTAACAAAACGCACTTTTAAACGTGTGTCAGGGTTAGCACCGCAGAATAAATCATTCACAAAAACGCGTTTGCCGCTGAGTTGTGCGCCTACCGATGTTTTCAATGAGTCCCATATTTCAGGCGTAATGGGCCTGTTGTCGTTGGTGCCTTGATCTGACCACCAGAGCGTGTCACGGGTGGTGTCATCCGTAACAAAATATTTATCTTTGGGAGAGCGCCCAGTAAAAATACCCGTGTCAACGGCGACGGCACCGCTACTCGTAGTACGACCAACGTCGTAACCGCTTAGATCGGGGCGAGTTTCTTCTGCGAATAAAGTGTCGTAGTCGGGGTTATAGTGAATTTCCAGCGGGTTTTTTATGCCGTACTCGGACAGCTTTTCGGCTAGGAGGGGATGACTCATTGGGGCAACCTCGACGTAATTTTGGTAAATTAAAATCAAATATAAATTATATTGAGTTATAATTGTATTATCATTTAACACACTAACGATAGGGCTCTTATCTGGCGGAGCATTACACTCATAGTTTTACGTAGGATCACACCGATGCCTCAACGACAACACTTGTTTTCTTTGCGACTCGGCCATGCGCTTCGCGAGGTGTTGGCTGAAGGGTATGACCGCCAAACCTTTCTAAAGGACCTAATTGCGGGTTCGACAGTGGGTGTAATTGCTATTCCCCTGGCAATGGCGTTAGCGATTGCCAGCGGTGTACCTCCGCAATATGGTCTGTACACCGCCATTGTTGCAGGCGCAATTGTTGCCTTGGCAGGTGGTAGCCGCTACAGCATTTCAGGGCCCACGGCTGCCTTCGTGGTGATCTTACAGCCATTGACGGTGAAGTATGGTCTGGCTGGGCTACTGCTGGCCTCGGTAATGGCTGGGGCGATCCTTATCGCTATGGCCTACGCCCGTTTGGGCCGTTTTATTGAATACATTCCAGAATCAGTCACGCTGGGCTTTACCGGGGGTATTGCCATTGTGATAGCTGTGTTGCAGATTCCCGATTTTGCTGGCTTGACATTGCAGAGCGTGCCCGAGCATTTCATGGGTAAGGTTATTGCTATTGTCACCCATTTGCCCCAGGTCAATTTAGGGAGCATTTTGACTGCTGGCTTTACCCTGGCAATGATGATGTTGTGGCCGCGCTTGAAGACACCAGTTCCTCCCCATCTTCCAGCGCTAGTGCTGGCTTGCTTACTGGGGGTTTTTCTCAGTGGCTTGGGTATGGAGGTCGATACCGTTGGATCGCGTTTTCACTACCTGTCAAGCGATGGCACAGAGGCGGCGGGGATCCCCCCCTTTCTGCCCGGATTGGAGTGGCCGTGGAGTCGCGCCGGCGCCGATGGCCAGCCGCTTGAGCTCTCTTTTGCCCTGATGTCAGACCTGTTGCCCGCTGCTTTTGCCATTGCCATGCTGGGCGCGATCGAGTCACTCTTGTGTGCCGTTGTGCTCGATGGCATGTCTGGCAAACGCCACAGTGCAAACAGCGAATTACTGGCTCAAGGCTTGGCGAATGTTATCACTCCCTTTTTTGGGGGTATCACCGCCACCGCTGCCATAGCGCGCTCGGCGACAAACCTGAAAGCCGGCGCTCGCTCGCCCATTGCGGGCGTGGTTCATGCACTGGTTGTTTTGCTGGGTCTATTGTTGTTTGCCGGCGCACTGGCTTATGTTCCTATGCCCGCCATGGCAGCGTTATTGATGGTTGTCGCTTGGAATATGAGTGAAGCCCATAAATCCGTCAAGCTTGTCAAGAAATCCCCTGGCACCGATATATTGGTTTTTCTAGTTTGCTTGTCATTAACGGTATTTGTGGACATGGTCGTAGCCATCACGGTGGGTGTCCTCCTGGCGTCTTTGCTGTTTATGAAAGAGCTGGCCGCCATCACACACGTGGTGGATATCAGCGATAATCGCGATTTTCATCGCGAGGAGCTACCTGCAAACTGGAAGATATTTAAGATTCGTGGTGCACTTTTTTTCGCCCCGTCAGATCGTATCTTTGGTGAGTTGGCCCAACACGCCCAGAGCCTCGATGGCATTATTTTGCATATGCGCTATAGCTCCTATTTAGATGCGGGCGGTTTGGCGACTATCGAGAAACTGATGGCCCATTGTCAAAAGAAACAGGTGCAACTGGTTTTTTCAGCCTGGCAATTTCAGCCGTTAAAGACACTGGCTCGGGCGCGTGGGGACTTATTGAGCGCGTTGGACGCCTCTTTTCCCACCTTAATGGCTGCCATCAACGAAGCGCAAAAGCGAGATAAACGCAATGAAACTGAATGAGGCGATTGAACGGGGCAAAACGGCTCACTGGCAAAGTGCGCAAGTTCGGGTTCGCCCGGGCAACCCCAACGAATGGTTTGTGATGCTGCACGACACGCACCATAAATCTTATATTCTCGCTGATAACGATGATCGGCCTATTGCCGCAGAGGAAATAAATCAGCTCGTTGAGTTTATTCGAGTTATTGGTTTAAAAGAATTCACTGTGTTTTTATAATTTTTGTAAGAGGCTACTAAGAATGTCAACTCTCCCACCCTGTCCCAACTGTCAATCGGAATTTACCTACGAAGATCGCGACTTACTGGTGTGTCCAGAATGTGCCCATGAGTGGCAGGTAACGAGTGGCGGAGAAACCGATGATGAAGCTGTTAAGGCCGTAAAAGACGCCAATGGCAACGCTCTGCATGAAGGAGATAGTGCGACCCTGATTAAAGACCTGAAAGTAAAGGGCAGTTCAAACGTACTAAAAATTGGCGCCAGAGTGAAAATTAACCGCATTGTCGATGGTGACCACAATATCGATTGTCGGGTCGAAAAAGTTGGAGAAATGATGTTGAAATCAGCCTTTGTCAAAAAAGCGAAGGTTTGATCAATATAGGGGCCTAAAGTTGCTTTCAGACTTAGTCCCTAGGTATCTTTAGATTGATACCTAGCTTAATAAATAGGGCTATTTTATGGCGCTCCAGCATCTAAAGTTGGTTAGGTGTGTAAGCTGAGTCGTTCAGTCGTGGCGGGTCGGGACGTGCAACGCTCATATTTCGGCGCTTGCTTAACTCTGCCGCCAGTCGGGTCATGCGGTTCACTTCTTGTGGCCCTACCCTGGGTAATGGTGGCAAGGGTTTCTCGGTGGCTACGATAATTATAGAAGCCGGGGACGTGAACATGGGAGGTGACATGGCTCGAAGTCACTGCGATGAATGCGGTGGGCATATAGGGCCCGGGACTGGATAATCTCGATTAGTCCTTAGTCCTTAGTCCTTAGTCCTTAGTTGGCTGCACTTGTCGACGAATAAGATTGCCAACCACCCCCAAGGGCGGCATAGACCGTCACCAAATTCAATAGAACATCAGTTTCGCTGGTCGCGAGATTGTCTTCCACATCGCTTAGTGTCCGCTCAGCATCGAGCACCGCTAGAAAATCTGTTTCGCCAGCGTGGAACAATACTCGGGCCAAGGCAGCCGCGCGTTGTTGGCTGGCGAATGCGCGTTGTAATTTATTCTGGGTAGCCCGCTTTTCGATGTAACGGGCCAGCGAAGTTTCAACCTCGCTGAGGGCGTTTAATAGTGTTTGCACATAATAGTCAGCGGCCATCGCTGCCTCCGCTTTTTCGACGTCGATCTGTGCGCGAATACGACCGGCGCTAAAAATTGGCCACTGCATTAACTGGCCGAAGGAAAAGGTGTTACTCAGTTGATCGGCCAAGTCGTGGCTGGTGTTGGATGCGCGGCCAATACCGCCAGTCAGGAAAAACCGCGGGAAGAGCTCTGCAACGTGAACACCAATATCCTCGGTGGCGGCGGCCAGATCCCGTTCAGCCCTGCGAATGTCTGGTCTTCTACGCAACACATCGGAGCGTATACCGGTAGGAATGATATCAGGGGCTTGGGGCAGGGCTTGTGCAGAGGCAAAGTTGGTGAGCAGAAATTCAGGGGGCTGGCCCAAAAGCACCGATAATCGAAATATGCTGGCTTTCATCTCTGCCTTCAAATCGGGGAGTCGAGACCGGGTCAGCTGTTCCTGAGCGCGCGCGCGGGAAAGATCAAACTCGTTGGCTTCACCGGCTTTGAAAAGGTCTTCGATCAGCTCATAGGTTTTACTTTGCAGGGCGATGTTCGTTTCAATAATGTCGATGCGTTTTTGCAGACCCAGTATATCGAAGTAGGTGCGGCCCACTTCGGCGACAATGCCGAGCAATACTGTGTCTTTATTGGCAATGGCGCTTTCCAGACGGGCGTCGCTGGCATTGGCCTGGCGACGCAGTCCTCCAAAAATATCCAGCTCCCAGTTGCTAATAATGCCGGCGTTGTAAAGGGTCTGTCGAGAGCCCGCCGAGAAGGTATTGGACGTGGTGCCACTCGTGCCCTGGCGGGTGTGGCTGAGGTTGCCATCTACAGTGGGGGCAAACAACGACCCCGTTTGCCTGCGCAGAGCATGGGCGCGGAGAATATTGCTCTTCGCGATCGACAGCGTTTTATTATGGGCCACGGCCTGATCAATATAATTTTCCAGGGTGGAGTCATCGAACTGGCTCCACCATTGGCTCAGTTGGCGCTCACCCTTGTTGATCGCGGGGGCTGAGGTCGACCATTGATCGTTAGCCTCAAGCTGGGGTGGAATATAGTCGGGGCCGACGGTGCAGCTCGACATAATAACGGCAGTGACAAGCAGCAGGGCGACGAGCACCGCGTTGCGCTTTAGTTTGAAGGGATAAATAAAAATAGAAATATTGTCCGTGGGTTGCCGCTTCATGGACCAACCTTTTTTTCAATCGTTTGCTGACCGGCCAAGGCGCGGCGCACATCCCCGGGGGAGCCGGTATGCTTGCACAGAACACTATAAGTAACGGGTACAACGATCAATGTAAAGGCTGTCGCGGCGAGGACGCCGAAGAACATCACAACCCCGATGGCAAAGCGGGTTTCCGCCCCTGCACCGCTTGAAAATATTAACGGCAGGGAGCCGGCCACGGTGGTAATGCCGGTCATAATAATGGGTCGTAGCCGCGTGCCGGAGGCTTCCAGTATGGCTTCGCGAAAGGCGGTGCCCTGGTCCCGTAGCTGGTTGACAAATTCGACGATTAAAATGCCGTTTTTGGCGGCCAGCCCCACCAACATAATGAGTCCAACCTGGGTATAAATATTCAGCGTTCCGCCCACCAGGAAGAGCCCCGCCAAGGCACCGGTAATCGCCAGCGGTACGGTGAGCATGATCACCATTGGGTGAATATAGCTTTCAAATTGCGCCGCCAGCACGAGGAACACCACAACAATGCCAAGTAGGAAGACGAACTGCATGGATGTTCCGCTACTTTTTAAGTCCAGTGACTGGCCCTTGTAATCGATGACCGCCGTTTCCGGCAGTTTTTCGCGCACCAGATTCTCGAGGTAGGCGAGGGCTTCGCTGAGGGCGAAGCCTTCAGCGAGGTTGCCGTCTAGGGTGATGGCGCGCACCCGATTGTAGCGGTTGAGTGAGCTCGCATCGGCAATCTCTTCAATGTTGACCAGGTTGGATAGGGGAATCAGGCTGCCACTAGTGGCGGAACGCAGGTAGATATTTTCGATATTGGTGGGTGTGCGTTGGGCGTCTCGCTCCCCCTCGAGAATAACGTCATATTCTTCACCATCGTCAATATAGGTTGTCACCCGGCGCCCCCCCAACATGGTCTCGAGGGTTGCGCCAATGGCCAAAGTGCTGATGCCCAAGTCCGCGGCTCGGTCACGGTTGGTGACGATTTGTAACTGGGGTTTGGTCTCCTTATAGTCGTGATCGAGGCCGACAAAGCCCGGGTTGTTGTTGGCGATCTCGGCGAAGATGATGTCCCGCCATTGTGCAAGCTCTGAGTAGCTGCCCCCGCCAATGACAAATTGTAGTGGTTTTTGTGCGCCACCCCCAAAGCCCTGGCGCATGATGGGAAACGCTCTGACACCGGTCAAATCCTTAAGCCTGTGTCTAACATCATCCATGACAGTCCACCCGGATCGACGCTGGTTCCAAGGCTCCAGTACCACGATAACAAAGCCATTGTTGAAACTGGAAATGTTACCAAAGCCCCTCGGGGTTCTAACCAGTATTTCCTTGGCCTCGCCGGCGTCGACTAAGGGCATTAAGCGGCTCTCGATCAGCGTCATATACTCGCTCATGTGCTTATAAGAGGCACCCTCGGGGCCATTGACCAAGATAAAAAAAGCGCCGCGATCTTCTTTGGGGGCGTATTCGGATGGGATATTGTTAAACAGTACAAGGCCTATAAATACCACCCCGCCAAAAAGCAGTCCGACGGCCCAGGGTTTATCGATGCCGCGCGCCAATAGACGAAGGTAGCGGGCTTTGAAGGCTTCAAACCAGGTTTCAATTTTCAAGCTGGCGCGGTTTTTCTCGCTTTTGCCGAGTAATTTTGACGCCAGCATGGCCGATAGGCTCAGCGCCACCAGTGTCGAGAACACCACTGCGGCAGACATGGTGAGTGCGAATTCTGAGAATAGTCTGCCGAGGTCCCCAGAGAGAAAGACGATGGGTACAAAAACGGCAACTAGCACCACCGATGTAGCAATAACGGCGAAGCCAACCTGCCGGGTGCCGTAAAATGCTGCTGTCAGGGGTGGATCACCTGCCTCAATGCGCCGGGAGATGTTTTCGAGTACCACAATGGCATCGTCGACAATGAGCCCAATAGATAGCACCAGCGCGAGCAAGGTCAGTAAGTTAATTGAAAAGCCCATTACTAGCAGCACGCTAAAGCTGGAGATAATGGCTACCGGAATCGTCACTGCGGGGATTAGCATGGCCCGGGCGCTGCCGAGAAAGCCCCAGATAACCATAACAACCAGAGCAATGGCTATTCCCAAGGTTTTGTAGACCTGATCAATGGCGTCTTGTACAAAAACTGAGGTGTCGTAGGAGGGGCTGATTCTCATACCCGATGGCAACGTCGGAGCAATACGCTGGATCTCGGCGGTAGCAGCCTGGGCTACCGCGACTGTGTTTGCCGTCGATTGTTTGATCAGACCGAGGCCGACACGGGGCTGGCCATTGGCGCGGAAAAAGGTGCGGTCCTCGACCGCGCCTTTCTCTATTCGGGCGACATCCCCGAGTCTGACGAGATAATCATTGTTGTCGCTGCGGCCAATGACCAGTGCGCTAAAATCGGCAGCCGTTTGGTAGGCGCGTTGGGTGCGTGCGGTGAACTGTTTTTCAACCGACTCGATACTACCGGCGGGCAGCTCAATATTTTCCGCGCGCAGTGCCGACTCGATATCGGTGACGGTGATTTGCTTGGCCGCCATTTTATTTCGATCCAGCCAGATGCGCATGGCGTACTCTACGCCACCACCGATCCGCACCCGCGCCGCACCCGGCAAAATAGAGAAGCGATCCACCAGGTAGCGCTGTGCATAGTCTGTTATTTCAATAACATTCATGTTCTCACTGGTCAGACTAATCCAGATGATTACATCGTCATTGGCATCGGTTTTTTGAATTTCCGGTGGGTCGGCTTCTTCGGGAAGATTTTCCAACACGTTTGAAATACGATCGCGAATATCATTCGCCGCATCGTCGATATTGCGATTGGTCGAGAATTCAACAGAAATACTGGAGCGCCCGTCGGTACTGGCAGAGTTAATGAAATTTATGCCCTCAACACCGGCTATTCTGTCCTCTATGGGTTGGGTCACGCGGGTTTCCACCACAGTGGCCGCCGCACCTAAATAGTTGGTCTCAATGGTGACAATTGGCGGGTCGATATCAGGGTACTCCCGCAATGGCATCTGCAAAAATGACACAACGCCAAAAGCGACCAGCAAGAGTGATATTACACTGGCGAAGACCGGGCGCGTGATCGAGATGTCAGAGAGCTTCATCGTGGATTTTGCCGGGCTTTGTCAGTGCCGTCGAGCATCTGCTGCAACGCTTCATCAGCCTCTTGCAGGGCTTTTATCGTCACTGGGTCACCGGAACTTACGCGCATTAAACCGTGCACTATGACTTGGTCGTTAGGGGCGAGCCCCTCGGTAATTTCGATCTCTCCGGGTATTCTCCGACCGCTGGAAATCTGTCGTTCTTCCGCGATGGGTGGATTGACAGAATGGTTGATGACCATCACAAATTTGCGCCTATCCCGTTGTATGATAGCCTCCTCAGGAATTAACAGGGCGTCGCGCAAGTTGTGGGACAGATTGATGTTGATCAGTAAACCGGGACGCAATTCGCCGTTGGAATTGGCGAACAGCGCCCGTACGGTCAGGGTGCGAGTAAGCGGGTCTACCTGAGTGGAGATCATGGTGATTTTGCCCTCGAATACCCGGTTGCCGAGCGCCTGTACACGCCCCTTTACCGGCAGACCGCGGTGTAAGTCTTGAAGGAAAATTGAGGGCACTTGAAAGTCCACTTTGATGGGGTCTAGGTCGTCAAGCGTGGTGATTGGGTCTCCGGGTCTGAGCAAGGCGCCCGGGCTGATATTGCGCAGACCGAGGACACCGTCAAAAGGAGCCTTAATCATACGGTTGGCGATGCGCGCCTCAATAGCTTCTATATTGCCTTCACTCTGTTTCAAAAGTGCTTCACGCTCTTTCAGCTTGGCGGTAGACATGGCCTGTTTTTTCTCCAGGTCACTGGCTCGTTCGAAGGCGGCGCGACGCTCATCTAGCACGGCCCGCGCGGCTTTTAATTCAGCGTCTTCTTCGCTTTTTTCAAGTATCACCAACAGGTCCCCTTTTTTAATCTGCTGGCCATCTTCAAAAGTGATGGCGCTGACGGTCTCGGTGACATTGGTGGTTAACGTGACACTCTCGTTGGCACGGGCGGTGCCCAAAGCCTCAATGGTGTCGGCAAACTTAACCGCTTGTCGCACCGGTGCGACAATGACTGGTAGTGCGTGGGAGTGCTTGTCGCCATAGGATGGGTTTGCCATCAATAGCAGCGGCGTAGACAGAACAATGAGCAGTAAATGGCACGCACTGGGTTTCAAGGCTCGTCGCAGTGGTTCTCGATGATTTTTTAGATGCATAGTTGGGGAATAACCGCTAGAGCCGTGGTGGCGTTTCACACCAGAGAGTGGTAGCGGGCTTTATTTTCAAGCGCCGCCTCAGAGTTTTCTATGGTGTTTAAATTCCAGTTAAATTTCAATGATAAGTGACTTTTTTGACCGTAGAGAGACCGCAATTTTTTTGCAGTGGTGTGGATATTGGGCTCAGGTGACTGCCTTATATAAAACCCATGTCTTTAAACTGCTTGGGAGAATAAAGAGTAGTCACTGTGCTGTAACTGGCAACTCACTGTCTTGTGGTGCTAGCCCATTTACTGATTGCGCTTTGCTTCCAATCGAGCTGACGGCAATATGTCGATAAAGGTTGACGAATGCTAATATGTCCACTAGTCTAGACATATGGATATACAAGAAGCACTTATTATGTTTGATGCCCTTTCTCAGGAAACTCGTTTGAGGGCGTTTCGTTTACTGGTACAGGCTGGCCCCGATGGTCTCGCTGCGGGGGGGCTGAGTGAGGCGCTGGGTACGCCACACAATACCTTGTCATTTCATTTGAGCCACCTTTCAAATGCGGGGGTTATCGCTTCTCGCAAGGAGGGTCGTTCGGTGATTTATTCAGCCAACTTCGATATCACTCGCGATTTGATCGCCTTCATCGTCAAGGATTGTTGCAGCGCTGAATTTGCGAGCATTCGCGAGGATAAACAGGCGGGGTGCTCGATTATTGAGCTCGCCAGTTGCTGTGACCCTAAATCATCAATCAACACCTAAAGAAAGGTAGTCTTTATGAAACGCATGCACATTCACATAGGGGTGGAAAACCTCCAGCAAAGTATCACCTTCTACAGCGCTCTTTTTGGCGCCGAACCTATGAAAACTAAGACTGATTATGCCAAGTGGATGCTGGATGACCCGCGCATCAATTTTGCGATCTCTACCCGTGCTGGAAAAGTGGGAGTAGACCACTTGGGATTACAGGTCGAGGAAGAGAGCGAGCTGCAAGAATTGCGCGAACGTCTAAAGAGCGCAGACATGTCTATCTTTGATGAAGGTGAGACGGTTTGTTGTTACGCCCGCTCAGATAAATCGTGGGTCGAAGACCCTTCGGGCATTTCCTGGGAGGCCTACAAAACCATGGCGGACGCTCAGCTGTTTTCGACATCTATCGATTCCAATGAGGGCGCGTGTTGCGCGCCGCAAACGAATGACAAGCCGGACGCTTGTGGGCCTTCTGAGAGCGCAACGGGGTGTTGTGCGTGATGCAAAAAGTTCTCGTTCTTTGCACCGGCAATTCGTGTCGCTCCATTATGGCGGCGGCGCTGATTAATCACCTGGCTAAGGGGCGGTTCAGCGCGGTCAGTGCTGGCAGCTTACCCGTTGGTTATGTTCATCCCCAATCTATCGAGACGCTCAAACGCCATGGTATTGCTATTGGCGAAGCTCGAAGTAAATCGTGGGACGAATTTGAAAACCGACAGTTTGATTTACTTATCACCGTTTGCGATGAAGCGGCCAGAGAAAGTTGTCCGGTCTTTCTAGGCCAGTGTGAAAAACAGCACTGGAGCACACCCGACCCCGCTAAAGTAGAAGGTACCCACAAAGAAATCGAGAAGGCATTTGATGACGTTTTTCAGATACTTAAAAATCGCATTGAGAATGAATTGTTATGAGTACGGATACGGCAGCACCGATGGGTTTATTTGAACGCTATCTATCGGTGTGGGTGGGTTTATGTATTGCGGTTGGTGTCG
>JBFJYH010000051.1:0-17206 GCA_041622675.1 Porticoccaceae bacterium | reverse complement strand
GTTGAGCCGATTTTTTAGTCGCAGCGTTAACACCAGCGCCGACACTTAGTGTCGCCAGTAGGGTGGCGACAGACAAAAATTTATTAGCGTTCACGGGCTGCTCCTCAAGGTGATTGATAAAGGGGTGGTAAGTATAAGCTGAGTCGTGAAAACAAAACTGTTGGGGCGCTTTGAGCTGCCCTGTGACGATACAAGCTATCGCTGGCCGAATAGACAGGGCTGTAAATCTTTCTGAGGCTATCGTTTTTGATCGAGATGATCTCGTGTTTTAGGGGTGCTTGAAGAGGTTATCAAGGTGTCCACATACAGTGAGCAAGGTGGTTTTTATCGCCAACGTTTACAGGTCTTATAGGCGTTAAAAATCATCATGGGAGTGTTGTCACAGAGATGGTACTGGTTAAAACGCGTGTGCTGACAAAGCTACGTCACAAGGGTTGGCGATAAAAACGGGAGTGGCAATAGAGTGAAAATGGGAGCATTGGGCCAGAGCTAGCAAAGCGATGTGAACAGGGTCAACCTAAGGCGTTATTGGCATTGATGCTAGGCCGTGCAGAGGGCTTTCACAAAGCGCTGTTGTCAAAAACTGGTGTCAGCGCTCAGTCGCTTCTGTAACCAGAAAATGGCATTTTCAAGTGTGGGAAAAATTTCAATGTCACGCTCAGCCATTTCCGACATGGTGATAATTTGTTGGGCGGTCATCTCGCCAAGTTGGTTATAGGCCACTACCGCCGACACGGTTATACCGGGCAGGTTGCCAATAATTTGCTGGGCATCAAAGCTGACAGAGTAGGGGTGTAATTTGTGCACGATAAACCCCGTGGGCTCATCACCCACCAGTTGTTCAATGGTCGCATGTAAAACCCTGACCATGGCAACATTAACCTCAATACCCTCATCAATAACCAACTCGATGATGTTGTCCCTCGGACATTTCAAACATCCAAAAGGCAACTTGTATTCGTCATTTGTCTTCATTGACACCAGATCCCTCGTCTCATCATTTTGGCGACGTTAAGCCGTGGGTTTTCAGTCATCCTAAAAGTCATCAGCACAGCAACAACCGACATGCTGTTCTTCTAAGACTCTGGCTTTTCATACTCATCTCGATCGGAAATTTCATGAAATATTGACTCATTAAGTAAGCCCTCACTTCGCGCGACAACACTAGATACCATGCAGTCACCCGTGACATTCACCGCTGTGCGCATCATGTCGAGCAGGCGGTCGACCCCAATAATTAAGGCGATACCTTCAACGGGCAAGCCGACTTGCTGTAGCACCAAGGCTAATGTAATGAGACCGACTCCCGGCACCCCTGCTGTGCCAATAGAGGCCAATGTTGCCGTTAATACCACGGCAACATAACCGCCAAGGCCAATGTCGATATTAAATGCCTGGGCAATAAATACCGTGGCCACGCCCTGCATAATAGCGGTGCCGTCCATATTGATGGTCGCCCCCAGAGGTACAGTAAACGAGGCGATGGAATTGTCGATGCCCAGACGCTTCTCGGCGACATTCATGGTCACCGGCATGGTGGCGCTGCTCGATGAGGTACTGAAGGCAAATAACATGGCGGGGCGGATATTCTTCAATAAGACCCAGGGACTAAGACCGGCGAAAAGTTTGAACATGCCGGTATAGACCACAAGCCCATGGAGCAGTAACACAAAGGCAACGGTAAAAAAATATTTCGCCAGATCAAGAATAGCAGACAGCCCCATTTCACTAAATAGTTTAGCCAACAGGCAGAAAACGCCATAGGGCGCGAGGTGCATCAATAGCGAGACCATGGTCATCACCACCTCATTAAAGCTCTCGAAAAAGCGCAAAACGTCTTTGCCTTTGTCGCCGCTGTGGCTAACGGCGACGCCCATCAAAATCGCAAAGACAATGACCTGCAACATATTGCCCTCGGCCATGGCTTTTATCGGGTTCGTGGGAAAGATGTTGATGAGGACCTCTTTTAAAGAGGGTGCCGGTTTTGGCGTGTAGTTGGCCGCCGAGCTCATATCAATGCCCAGCCCTGGGTTCACTAAATTGGCAAACAACAGTCCCAGAGTAATAGCAATAGCGGTCGTCAGCAGGTAGAGGCCCAGTGTTTTGCCCGCCATGCGCCCCATGCGTGCATTGGCACCCATCGCGGAGGAGCCACACACCAGAGAGACGAAGACTAGGGGCACGACCAGTAGTTTTAAAGACGCGATAAACACTTTGCCCACTACGTCAAATACAGAGTTGACCAGCCAAGCGGTGAAGTTGGCAATAAAGCTGCCCTCTGCGGCCGACAGGGTATTGAGGATGGCCCCCAAGGCCACACCTAGCACCATAGCGAGTAATATTTTGCTCGACAATGTCATCTTATTTTATCCAGCACCAAAGGCAGTTATGGGTTTAAAAAACTATTTTTCCTAGAGAGGACAACTTACCTGCGCTCACCGCGCATTGCCAGAATTTGTTCACGCAAAAGCGGGGCCGATACCTTTGCCGGCGGCACAGGCGGTCCGCCGATAATTGTTATGCGGCTCCAGATGCGCTGAAAAGGTTTTTTAAACACCCCGGGGCCACTGTGACTAAAGAAGCTGCCCCACAAGCCCTGTAGGGCCAAAGGGATCACGGGTGCTGGACTGCGTTGAATAATACGCTCGATGCCCGCTCGAAATTCGTCCATCTCTCCATCTTGAGTCAGTTTGCCCTCGGGGAAGAGACACAGCAGGTCACCCTGTTCAAGCCCCTCGGCAATGGCGTCCATCGCCGCCTTGTACACCGCACTGTCTTCTTTCTGTGAACAAATAGGAATAGCTCCACCGGTGCGGAAAATAAAGTTAAGTAGGGGTATTTCAAATATTGGCTTGTGCATAATAAAGCGTATGGGCCTGCGCACCGCACCGGCGATTAACAGCGCATCGACATAGCTCACATGATTGCAGGCAATCAGTGCGGCACCCTTGTCGGGGACATTCTCCAGCCCCTTATGACTCACCCGGTACATGCTGTGGCTGAAGAGCCAGATCATAAAGCGCATAGTGAATTCGGGTATCTGGTGGAAAATAAATACACCGACTGCAATATTCATCAAGGCAATGAGAAGGTAGAACGCCGGGATGCCAATATCCATAAGACCCAAAAACAAGATACCCAACAGGCTCGAAAGCACCATAAAAAAGGCATTGAGAATATTGTTAAAGGCAATAATTCGCGCGCGATGGCTTTCTTGCGTTCGCATTTGCACCATGGCGTAAAGTGGCACGATATAAAAACCACCAAACAAGCCGATAAGAGTGAGGTCTAGCAAAATGCGTACACCGCCAGGCTGGGCGAAGAAATCCATAGCACCCACTGTAGCTGTGCCGCCATAATTGAGCCCGGCAAAAAACAGGTCGATGCCAAATAAGCTAATACCCAGGGCACCCAAGGGCACCAGACCAATTTCAATTTTATGCCCGCTCATTCGCTCACACAGCAGGGAGCCCAAAGCGATACCTACGGTAAATGCGCTCAATAACAGAGCAATTAAACTTGGCTCACCGTGCAGAGTCGTGACTGAAAAATTGGGGATTTGGGTGAGATAGCTGGCACCGATCATCCAAAACCAGGAGATGCCGAGTATCGCCAACAGCACTTCGTACTTCTCTCGGGCCAGTTGGTATAACTTGCGGCCCTCACGCAAGGGGTTGTAATCAATGTCCAGGGCCGGGGCCTTAGCTTCGGCGAAGGGAACCTGGCGACTACTCAACCAGCCAATAAGCGCGACAGACACGACAATAACACCCACCAGTGGTGCAGGTTGTTCTATCCCAGCCAACAAACTACCGGCAATGGTGCCAATTAAAATCGCCACAAAGGTGCCCATTTCAATTTGCGCGTTGCCACCAATGAGTTCTTCGCGCCGTAAATGCTGGGGAATAATCGCGTATTTCACCGGCCCAAAAAAGGCCGACTGGGTACCCATGGCAAACAGTACCGACATCATCAACCAGATCTCGTTGTACCACAGTGCAGCAGCACCGCCGAGCATAATGAAAATTTCTGCAAGCTTAATACGGCGGATAATGACAGATTTTTCGTATTTGTCAGCCAGCTGCCCTGCAAGGGCTGAGAATAGAAAAAAAGGAATAATAAACAGACCAGCAGCCATATTCACCAGAGTATTGGTCTGTGAGCCATTGGCTGCAACACCGCTGCTGACCAAAATCACCAACAAGGCATTTTTGAAGAGGTTGTCGTTGAGGGCACCGAAAAACTGGGTGAGGAAAAAAGGGAGAAAGCGCCGCGATTTAAGCAGCGCAAACTGACTCTTTTGTATGATGGCTGGCGCCTTGTCTCCCTCATTGTGCTGTTGCTCTTCTCGCATTGTTATACGAATCCCCTGTTGGTTTTTATACTTGAGCCGAAGGCGTTGTCAGTGATGGCCAGCCCGCAAGGGGAAATAATAATGGCCCGCGGCGCGAATTGTTAAGTGTTTAGCGTTGGCTATACGTCAGCACAAAAGCCCCTAGAAGGGGCTGGGGCAAACCCCCTTTATTCTCTCACCGCTCGCTGGGTGATCAAATTCAATCTTTTCGGCGTGCAACAATAAACGCCGGGACTGCCTAAAAGCCTCGTCGCTAGCATAAAGATCACAGCCTAAAATGCCATGGCCAATCTCACTACTGTGAATACGTAATTGGTGTGTGCGCCCGGTGGTCGGGGTAAATCGCACGCGTGTGGCATGGGGCTTTTCAAGGCGTTCAAGTACCCGGTAGTGAGTTTGAGCGGATTTGCCTGTGGCATGACAAATTGTCTGCAGGGGGAAATGGCTACGGTTTTTGGCAATCGGTAAGTCGATTTCACCACTTTCCGCGGTGAGGTGCGCGTGTAGCAGGGCAATATAACTTTTCGTCACACTACGTTGTTGAAACTGACGAGTGATTTCGGCATTTACCGCTTTATTTAAAGCCACAATCATAAGCCCAGAAGTCCCAAAGTCGAGACGGTGGGCTAAAGTAGCCGTAGGGTAGTCTTGCACCAGGCGCCAATGTATGGAGTCTTTGTTGAGTGGATGTTTGCCCGATAAGCTCAATAAAGCTGTAGGCTTGTTGATCAGCAATAAATACTCATCTTGATAGATGATTTCTATCTGCTCTCTGCACGGTGGGACAATAAAGGGATCTGCCTGGGGCTGCATAGTGACATTTATAGCGGATTCTAGAAGCAATAAGTTTACAACAACGGTGTTTGTTTAGACGCAAAACGTCGGCCCTAACCGCAGGCCTGTGAAAACGAGTTGGCTCAAATAACAAGACAAGTTAATCACAATTATTTGCTAGTGATTTATCGTGAAGCTATCGAGGTACTGAGCGGGACAGGGTATGGGATAATTTGGCTCATCTCTCAGTAGGTATAAAGACGTTGTTAGCCTGCCGATGAGTAAAATTAGCAATAACAGTGTGCTTTTTTGGGCAGGGAAACAAAATCGCTATGCATTTTGCTCGGAGAAGAGTGGATTTGTGGGGGGCAATGAGCACAGAAAATCGATCCGTATAGGTGTAGCACAATGAAAAAGCCTGAGATCCCGCAAGATGAAGAGGCCCGGCTTAACGCCCTCAGGTCTCTCAATATTCTCGATACCTCACCCGAGGAGCGTTTTGACCGCCTAACGCGAATGGCAAAACGGATGTTCGGTGTTCCCATTGCACTTGTCAGTTTGGTGGATGAAAACCGTCAGTGGTTTAAGTCCTGTTTGGGTTTAGATGCCAGTGAGACACCACGTGATATTTCATTTTGTGGCCATGCAATATTGGGTAATGAAGTCTTTATCATCCCTGATGCCAGTAAAGATGAACGATTTGCCGACAATCCATTAGTGGTCAATGACCCGAAAATTCGCTTTTATGCAGGCTGCCCTCTACGTTTTACGGATGGCAGCAAATTGGGAACGCTTTGTATTATTGACCATGAGCCAAGAGCGCTAAGTGATGATGATCTCGAGTTTCTAAAAGACCTTGCATTAACGGCAGAGCGGGAGCTGACGGCAATACAGTTGGCAACATTAGACGATCTTACGAATATACCCAATCGAAGAGGTTTTATGATGATCGCCCAACACAGCCTACAACTGTGTGTGCGACAACAGATTGCAGCAACTCTGGTATATCTGGATCTCGATAATTTGAAAATCATTAATGATACGTTTGGTCATGCTGAAGGCGACCGGGTGTTAATGGCATTTGCAAAGCACATGAGTGCTTTATGTCGAGAGTCAGACCTCTTTGCCCGTCTGGGAGGTGATGAATTTGCCATGTTACTCACCAGCGTAGCAAAAGATTTAGCAGAAGAAATTATTGCTAGGTTACAGCATTCGTTAGATGCATATGTCGTTGCTTCAAAGCTCGATTATGGGATTAAATTTTCTTGCGGGGTCGTCGAATACTCGGCGGATAAACATCATTCAATAGAGACATTGGTAGAAAATGGAGATGCGCTGATGTACGAAAATAAAAAGGCAAAGAAGTCATCAGTGATGGCTAAATAAACCAGTTTTAAATGGAAAAAATTTAGGTCGGACAGAAACATTTGTTATTACATTCAATACCGGACGATCAATCTTACCTAAACACCTGTGCCGGTAACCATGTCACCAGGTTGGGCCACAGGGCGAGCAGTAACAATACGGCGAGCTGGATGCCGATGAAGGGCATAACTCCGCGATAAATATCACTGGTGAGAACTGTCTTCGGTGCTACACCTCGTAAATAAAAGAGAGCAAAACCAAAGGGTGGCGTTAAGAAAGAGGTTTGTAAATTAACGGCAATCATTATGCCGAGCCAAATGGGGTCAACACCCATGGCCAGTAACGCGGGGCCGACGATGGGTACCACCACGAAGGTGATCTCGATAAAGTCGAGAATAAAGCCGAGTATGAAAATGACCACCATGACGGCGAGGGTTGCCCCCACGACCCCACCGGGGATGTTGGCAAACATAGAGGTGACTAACTCTTCGCCTCCAAAGCCACGAAACACCAGCGAAAATATGGCGGCGCCAATCAAAATCATAAACACCATGGCGGTAACTTCAACGGTGCCTTCTAGTACCTCTTGCAGCCGCGCAGATGAAAGCTGGCGGCGCAATAGCGCGAGTAAAGAAGCACCTAAGGCACCGACACCGGCAGCTTCGGTTGGGGTTGCTATGCCACTAAGAATGGAGCCCAGCACAGCGACAATCAGTAGCATTGGGGGTGCCAGGCTGGATAGTAAAGCCACAGTGGTGACAGATTCCTGCGTATTAACAGCGGGTGCATTTTCAGGCCGCAGTCGGGCATACAGCCAAATATAAGTACAGTAACAACCAACCAAAATGAGTCCTGGAATCACCGCACCCATAAAGAGGTCGCCGACGGAGACGGTTTTGGGTGCAAATATACCCATGCTCAATTGGGCCTGGGCATAAGCAGTGGAGAGAATATCGCCCAGTAAGACCAGGGCAATAGAGGGCGGGATAATTTGCCCCAGGGTGCCAGTCGCGCAAATGGTGCCGGTAGCAAAGGCCGGGTTATAGCCCCGCTTGAGCATAGTGGGCAGTGACATTAAGCCCATTGTGACCACGGTGGCGCCGACAATACCGGTACTGGCGGCGAGCAAGGCGCCAACCATAACCACAGACATGCCCAGCCCGCCACGCACTTTGCCAAAGAGCTGAGCCATATTGTTGAGTAGGTCTTCAGCTAAGCGAGATTTCTCCAGCATGATGCCCATCAAAATAAACAGCGGTATAGCCACTAAGGTTTGATTGACCATGGTGCCATAGAGGCGATTGGGTAGAGCCTGAAGAAAGGCCATATCAAAATGACCGATGGCTGTACCGAAGGCGGCGAAGACTATGGCGATGCCGGCGAGGGAAAATGCCACTGGGTAGCCGAGTAAGATAAAGAGACAGACAGCGAGAAACATAAAGAGAGGGAGAAGTTCGATCATGGTGATTATTCTTTCGCTGTTAAAGAGGTGTTGTCAGGTGAACGCAGAGTGGATAAGCATTTAAGAAACTCAGCAATACCCTGTAGTAATAGTAGCGTCGGCATAACTAGCAATAAGGATTTGAGCAAGTAGACCCAGGGCAGGCCGGCTGACTCGGATGAGTGCTCGTTCATTGCCCAGCTATTGCTAACGTAATCAATACTTAGCCAGAAGATAAGCCCGCAGGTGGGGAGTAGAAACAAAACGCTACCCAAGGCGTCGACCAGCGCGCGGCGGCGTGGTGAAAAGTGGCGATAAAAAATATCGACTCGCACATGGCCACCTCGCTGCAGAGTGAAGGCGGTACCGAGCATAAAAGCGAAGGCGTGGAGATAAAGCACGGTTTCTTGCAGCGCGATTGAGCCTGACCCAAACAAGTAACGGGCCACGACCACAAAGCAGGTGCAGAGCATCATAGCGAATGTGGCCCAGGCGGTGAGTTTGCCGCAAAAGGTGGTAAAGGTATCAATGGGGGAGTTGGCGGAAGTCATGGGGTAGCCCGTTGGAATTATCTGGAATTGCTTTCTTGGTTTGTCACAAAGTTGTCATGTTTTGTACATAGTCTTGTCATTTGCCCTCTCTAGGATGCGCGTACTAGCCCCATCATTGATGGAAACGTCGCAGGAGACAAATATGAAAAAGTTTTTTAACACGGCAGCAAAACTCAAAAGCGCTGCCATCGGCTATGGCGTTGCCATGGTTCTGGCTAGCACCCAGGTCGTTTCAGCCCCGCGAGATTATATCAGCATCGTTGGCTCATCAACGGTCTATCCTTTTGCGACAGTGGTTGCAGAGCGGTTTGGTAAAACCACAACTAACCCCACCCCTAAAATTGAATCGACAGGTTCTGGGGGCGGCATGAAGCTGTTTTGTTCAGGCGTTGGTACGGGTCACCCCGATATTACCAACACATCGCGGCGCATGAAAAAGTCTGAGTTTGAAAAATGTCAGGCTGCGGGTGTGAGCGATATTGTTGAAGTGCTGATTGGTTTTGACGGCATTGTTCTCGCCAATTCCGTTAAGACACAGCAAATGAGCTTGAGTCGCAAAGATATTTTCTTGGCCTTGGCCAAAAATGTACCCGCCCCGAAAAGCTTGCACAGCGAGTCAATCAGTGCACAAACCTTGGTGGCTAATCCCTATAAGACATGGAAAGAAGTTAATCCGGCACTACCCGATATTAAAATTGAGGTGCTTGGCCCTCCCCCAACCTCGGGTACGCGCGATGCCTTTGCAGAGCTGGCACTAGAGGGCGGCTGTAAAAAAATCAGCTGGATCAAGGCGATGAAGAAGCAGGACAAGAAAGCATACAAAGCTCTGTGCCACACGATCCGTGAAGATGGCCACTATATTGAAGCCGGTGAAAACGACAACCTTATCGTGCAAAAGCTCGACGCTAATCCCAATGCACTCGGCGTATTTGGCTTTAGTTTTCTCGACCAGAATGCTGACAAGGTTCAAGGGTCAATGATTGAAGGTCAAGCGCCGACATTCGACACTATTGCCGATAAATCTTACCCCGTCTCACGTCCTCTGTACTTCTATGTGAAGAAGGCTCACGTTGGCGTGGTTCCGGGTATCGAAGGTTATTTAGCAGAGTTCACCAGTGAAAAGGCCTGGGGTGAAGAGGGTTATTTAGCAGAAAAAGGCATGATTCCACTGAGTACAGATGTCCGGCGTGCCAATGGGGCTGATATTAAAGCCCTTAAGCCAATGTCTGACGAGGGTTTGCAATAGGCCTGTGGTGACACCTCACTGAACCAGATGAATAAAGCGCCTATGCTTTTGCTGGGACCGACACGCGGCCTGATTGATCAGGCCGTTTTTTTAAATTATAAACGGCGTGTTTAGCTGTGTAAGGGATCTGGTTTATAACGTGCAAACCTCAAACCTCATCATTGCCTTGTTGGTAATGTCTACTCTGGCTTACGTTTTTGGCCGTCGTCGTTCGCAGCAATTTGCGCGCCAGCTAGGTGGTGTGCGCAATTTACACTCGCTGCCGTCTTATTACGGTATGCGGGTCGCATTGTGGTGCGGTTTGCCTTCGGTCTTACTACTTTTTCTGTGTTTGGCGCTTGAAGAAACTATTATTAGCAACATGTTGCTGGCTGCAATACCCGATGAAATTCGCCCAAACTCGGTGGCTGAATACAACTTGTTGATGAATAAAATTGAAAACTTGGCAAGTGGCGCATTGCCAACAGAAGGCGTAACCCCCGCACTTTTAGATGCCAGTACCGCATTAATGTATTTGCGTGATACGAGTCAGCGTTTAATGACTGGGCTTGCTTTATTGGTGGCGGGTGGTGGCGGTTTTTGGGGCTGGTGGCGCATGTCAGCCCAGCTGCGTGCACGACAACAGGTCGAGAAAGTCTTAAAAACCTGTTTATTGCTTTGTGCGAGTTTGGCTATTTTTACGACGCTGGGCATTTTACTCTCGGTGGTTTTTGAATCTTTGCGCTTTTTTCAGCAGGTGCCGGTGTCGGAGTTTCTATTTGGCCTCGAGTGGAGCCCACAAACCGCGATTCGCGCTGACCAGGCAGGGGGTTCGGGTAGTTTCGGTGCGGTGCCTTTATTTTTGGGTACCCTGCTAATTTCATTGATCGCTATGACAGTCGCCGTGCCAGCGGGCCTGATGTCAGCAATTTATCTGGCGGAATATGCCAGCTCTAAAGTGCGGAGTCTTGCTAAACCCACCCTGGAAATTCTCGCTGGCGTGCCAACCGTCGTTTACGGTTATTTCGCAGCCTTAACCGTTGCGCCGTTGATTCGCGATACCGGCACTAGTATGGGCTTAGCAGTGACATCAGAAAGTGCACTGGCGGCCGGTCTGGTGATGGGTATTATGATTATTCCCTTTATTTCATCACTGGCCGATGACGTCATTAATGCCGTCCCCCAAACCCTACGCGATGGCTCTTTGGCCCTCGGTGCGACCCATTCTGAAACCATTAAACAGGTGATTATTCCCGCTGCCTTGCCGGGTATTGTCGGCGGCGTATTGTTAGCGGTATCGAGAGCTATCGGTGAAACCATGATTGTGGTGATGGCGGCAGGTCTGGCGGCCAAGCTAACCGTTAATCCTTTAGATACTGTGACGACAGTTACCGTACAAATCGTCACTTTATTGGTGGGTGACCAAGAGTTCGACAGCGCTAAAACACTGTCTGCTTTTGCTCTGGGTTTAATGTTATTTCTGGTGACACTGGCATTAAATTTTGTTGCCTTGCGGGTCGTAAAAAAATATCGAGAACAGTATGAATAAACCTTCCAACGCAAGCACTGAGCGCATCAGAAAAACACTAGCGAAACGCTACCGTTCTGAAAAACGATTTCGGCTCTACGGCATTATGGCCATTCTTTTTGGTGTGCTTTGTGTCGCCACATTATTTGTCGATATTATTGGCAAAGGCCACGGCGCTTTTCGCCAAACCTATATTCAACTCAGCGTTGACTATGAGCCCGATGCACTTGGCATTAGCGATATAAACGATACGCAACAGTTAGCACTGGCAGATTTTTCTGGCATTGTAAAAAAGAGCCTACGTACACGCTTTGCCGATGTATCAGGTCGTAGTGAAAAGCGCCAACTCTATCGCCTCGTCAGCAATAGCGCTGAGTACGAACTGGCAAACCGTTTAAAAACTAATAACGGTTTGTTGGGGCAATCTGAAAAAGTCTGGGTGTTGGCTGACGATGATGTCGATACTTACTTTAAAAGCCTGAATAGTCGCGATGGCGCCTTTGTGGGTCGCACCAGTGACAAGCAGCAAGAATGGATACAATCCTTGATTGAGGCGGGAGAGATTGAGCTGCGCTTTAATGTTAATTTTTTTACCAGTGGCGATTCTCGTGAGCCAGAACAAGCGGGTATTGGCGGTGCAATTGTTGGCTCGCTATTTACCCTGTTTATTACCTTGGTTTTGTCTTTTCCCATTGGCGTAGCGGCTGCGGTTTACCTCGAAGAATTCGCCCCAAAAAACCGGCTGACAGATTTTATTGAAGTGAATATTAATAACTTGGCGGCGGTGCCATCAATAATTTTTGGGCTGCTGGGCTTGGCGATATTTATTAATTTTTTTCACGTACCGCGTTCTGTGCCGCTGATTGGCGGCTTGGTGTTAGCGGTAATGACCTTGCCGACGATTATTATATCCAGTCGTGCTGCGATTAAAGCCGTGCCGCCTTCGATTCGCGAGGCCGGTATTGGTATTGGAGCCTCACCTATGCAGGTTGTCCTCCACCACGTATTGCCTTTAGCCTTGCCGGGGATGTTGACGGGCACCATTATTGGCATGGCCCAGGCTCTCGGTGAAACAGCACCCTTACTGATGATTGGTATGGTGGCTTTTATTGTTGATGTTCCCGGGGGTATCACGGACCCCGCCACGGTATTGCCGGTGCAAATTTTTCTCTGGGCAGATAGCCCGGAACGTGCGTTTGTTGAAAAAACTTCAGCGGCGATTATGGTTCTGCTCGCCTTTTTAATTACCATGAATACTGCCGCAGTCGTATTGCGCAAACGCCTGGAAAGGCGTTGGTAGTGAAGCGCCTAAACAGTCATTATTTGAGACGCGAAATATGAGTGCCACAACAATGAAATTTGCAAGGTCTGAGTTGGCAGATAGTACCCTTGATGCAGCCCCCGAACAATTGGCTAACGAGGCGACTGTGGGTATTCCCTTTGTCGATGACCCAAAAATAAGGGCTCGAAATGCCAGTGTTTTTTATGGCGATAAACAGGCGATATATAATATTGACCTCGATATTGGCAAGCATGAAGTGATTGCCATGATTGGCCCCTCCGGCTGTGGTAAATCGACATTTTTACGCACCATTAATCGTATGAACGACACGGTGGATGGCTGCCGTGTGAGTGGTGAATTTTTACTCGAAGGGGATGATATTTACGCCTCGAAAATGGATGTGGTGGAATTGCGTGCCCGGGTCGGCATGGTGTTTCAAAAGCCAAATCCCTTCCCGAAAAGTATTTTTGATAATGTTGCCTACGGGCCAAAAATTCATGGTCTGTCAGGTAGCCGCGTTGAGTTGGATGAAATAGTAGAAAGCAGTTTGAAACGTGCGGGCTTATGGGCCGAAGTCAAAGATCGCCTGCATCAACCGGGCACCGGTTTGTCGGGTGGTCAGCAACAGCGCTTGTGCATTGCTCGCGCCATTGCCATTAGCCCGGAAGTGATTTTAATGGATGAGCCCTGTTCGGCGCTCGATCCCATTGCTACGGCGCGCATTGAGGAGCTGATTGCGGAGCTGGCTGAAAATTATACGATCGTTATCGTCACCCACTCCATGCAGCAGGCCGCGCGCGTTTCCCACCGTACAGCCTATTTTCACCTGGGCAAACTGGTTGAGGTGAATGAGACCGAGAAAATATTTACCACCCCCGAGCATAAACTAACGGAAGCTTATATTACGGGTCGTTTTGGTTAAGCGTGAGCTCTTATTAAGGAAAAACCATGGATAAATTACATCTCGATCAGCATATCTCGCAGAAATTTAATGAAGATCTCGAGCATATAAAAAGCCAAATGCTTGAAATGGGTGGCATGGTTGAAAAGCAATTGGCTGAGGCGATCAAAGCGCTGGAAAATGCAGACAGCTTTATTGCTGAGCGCGTATTACAGGGAGAAGATCAGGTCGATGACATGGAGGTTGCTATCGATGAGAGCTGCGTCACCTTAATTGCCCGTCGCCAACCGGCGGCAACTGATCTACGGCTGGTGATGGTGGTCACCCGCTGTATTCGCGACCTGGAGCGGATTGGTGATGAGGCTCAAAAAATTGCGAAAATGGCGATTAAACTAGCCGTCGATGGGGCATCACCCCGGGGCTATAGTGAAATTCGCCATATTTCTAACGATGTGCGCAGTATGCTGAATGATGCCCTCAATGCCTTTATGCGTTTTGATACCGAGGCGGCGATCGAGACAATGAAAAGGGATGAGCAAATTGATGCCGATTATAAATCGGCACTGCGTGAAATGATGACCTATATGATGGAAGATCCTCGCAGTATTACCCGAGTGATGAATGTCCTTTGGGTGCTGCGTGCGTTGGAGCGGATTGGTGATCACGCGAAGAATATATGCGAGCATGTGATTTATTTGGTTGAGGGTAAAGATGTACGCCATGGCCATCTCGATGAAATTGGTGAAAGCCTTAAAGACTCGTCCTAACCCCTGATTTAAGAGCATTAGTTAGACATGGCGTAGTCGTCTTGCAATAGTGTGCTATGACAGAATTTAATGGTTTTCCCCCACAACTCCTACCCTTTCTCGATGCACTTGCTGCCAACAATAATCGCCCTTGGTTTGCTGAAAATAAATCGCATTATGAAGAAGCTGTGCTCTTGCCGGCCTTGAGCTTTGTCGAGCATATGGCGACGAAAATTGATAAGTTGTCGCCTTATTTTGAGGCCGTCCCCAAGCGCAGTGGTGGTTCGATCATGCGGGTGTATCGCGATACCCGCTTTGGCAATGATAAAACCCCCTATAAAACCAATCTAGGTATTCAGTTTCGCCATCGCCGCGGCAAAGATATCCATGCGCCCGGTTATTACCTGCACATACATCGCGGTGAGGTTTTTCTTGGCGTTGGGTGCTGGCGTCCCGATTCTGCATCGCTGGCAAAAATTCGCCAGGGTATCGATGAAAAACCCGAAGCTTGGCGGGCCATTGTTAATGATCGCTCTTTCAAACGACAGTTTGCGTGGGGTGGCGATACGCTCAAACGCCCGCCAAGAGGCTACAGTGCCGATCACCCCTTGATCACCAGTTTGAAGCAAAAGGATTTTATCGCGATCAAGCCATTGCTCGACAGCGCGATTGAAGGGGATG
Organism: Porticoccaceae bacterium; assembly: GCA_041622675.1. GTDB lineage: Bacteria > Pseudomonadota > Gammaproteobacteria > Pseudomonadales > Porticoccaceae > Reddybacter. The sequence goes on along the minus strand of JBFJYH010000051.1, from coordinate 2,358 downwards.
ATTTTGCCGAAACGACATTAAAGTCTTTTCGGGCCGCTCAGCCGTTAATGCAATTTTTATGTCAGGCTCTGGAGCTTGGATTTTAGATGACATAGAACCGGGGTGGGAATGTCAATCAATTGACCTAATCGTGTAATTATGGTCTTATTGCGCCCCTGTTTTTGAGTACAATAAGCCGTCTTTTATTATAGGCCGAGCTTGGTGTGTACTCTCCCTACAGCTAGCTTTTAGCTGCCTAAGACTAGACGTAAATTCTCTACCAGCTTGAGGAAAGAGCATGTCTGATAATTCACTCGATTTTAGAGATAAAGCCGCCATTGTCGGCATCGGTGAAACCGACTATACCCGGGGTGCCCTGCGCCCCTCATCTGAAATGATATTGGAATCAACGCGTATTGCCATTGCCGATGCGGGCCTGAAAAATACCGATATTGACGGTATTATTCTTCCGCCGGTTACGATTACCGCTGAAGAGATCGCGGCCAATCTTGGCATTGAAGACCTGCGCTATAGCGCATCGATTAATATGGGCGGTGCCAGTCCGGTCACTGCACTACAAACGGCGGCCTTGGCTATAGCCGCTGGCATCGCCAATAATATCGTGGTGACTGTCGGTTGGAATGGCTCCTCGGCCCTGCGGCCCAAACCCAATGCCAAGTTTCCAGAGCTGATCTCCATTCCCGCACTGGAGCGCACGCTGCAAAATTATTACTTCCCTTATGGCAGTGCCTCGCCAGTGCAAATGTATGCTTGGATCGCCATGCGCCATATGCAAACATTTGGTGTTAGTCAGGAGGCCATGGGTGCGGTTGCACTGGCTTGTCGTCGCCACGCCCAGTTTAATGACAAGGCGACTACCCGAGGGCAAGAGCTCGATATGGAGGGTTATTTGAACTCTCGTTGGATTTCCGAGCCCTTCCGTCTGTTCGATTGCTGCCTAGAAACTGACGGTGCCTGTACGGTGATCGTTAGTCGCGCCGATCAGGCGAAAGACCTGCGCCATAAACCCGCCTATATTATGGCAGCGGCGGAAGGCCATCCCTATCCGGCTGACGATATCGCCAACCGGCCTGATATGTTCCATATTGGCCTGTCTAATTCTGCGCCGAAAGCCTTTGCTATGGCAGGTTTGAAGCCGACAGATATGGATTTTCTGCAGGTATATGATTGCTTTACTTATGTGGTTTTATTACAACTTGAAGCGATGGGTTTCTGCGAACAGGGCGCGGTGGGTGAGTTTGTTAAAGACGGCACCTTGGAAATTGATGGCAAATTCCCTATGAATACCCACGGGGGCTTGCATTCCCAGGCCCATGTTTGGGGTTTGAACCATGTGGTTGAAGCGACGCGACAGCTGCGCGGTGATGGTGGCGGGGTACAAGTGAAAGACGCGGAACTTGGCCTGGTGACAGGTTGGGGTGATTTTGGCGATGGTAGCCTGGTGATATTGAGGAACTAAGACAATGACCGATACACAGTTTATTCCAAATCCGGCACCACGGCCGACCAACTATCTCGATGAGCAATTCTGGGAGAACTGCGCCAATAAAATTCTCAGCTTCCAGTGCTGCCATGACTGTGAAACCTGGCGTCATATCCCACGTTTTATGTGTGCCAGTTGTGGCTCTCCCAACTGGGGGTGGCGCGAATCCCACGGTCGCGGCACTGTGTATAGTTGGACGGTTTGCCACATGCCCATGTCTCCCCACTTCGAGAGAGACTTCCCCTACGCCGTCTTGGTCGTGGATATGGAAGAGGGGGTGCGTATTACTGCCGGTTTGCGTGATCTCGACTATCGGGAGCTGAAGATTGGCCTGCCGGTTGAAGTGGTTTTCGAGCCTTTGGAAGAAGGTGGGTACTTACCTTTCTTTCGGCCAAGGAAAGAAGCGTAGTGTTATTGAGATAACAGCGCTAATAAAAAAACCGAGCTTGATAAAGCTCGGTTTTTTTATGTCTGGCCTAAACAATCTAAGCCTTGGGTGTTTTACAGAACTTGGCCCCCGTGCCGTGCGTTTGGGTAGCCTATCGGTAAGAGGTAGTGGCGGCTTTGTTGTCGCCGTTAGGATTGGCAATTTCATCCAGGTAACGGCTCGCCACTGGCGTGGGTAGCAACTGCTGGCTTTTTTCGAGGTCTTTGGCCGCAGCGGTTTTTTGTCCCTGTTGGAATCGCAAGACCCCCCGGGCGAGATAATGCCTGAAATAGTCTGGGTTTTTAGCGATGGCCGTGGAGTAGGCCTGATCGGCATTGGCGGGATTTTTGAGCATCAACCAGGCGTGGCCGCGCAGCTCCCAGAACTGCCCTTCACCCGGTTGATATTTGATCGCAGTGTCGAGAAATTCCAGAGCCTGTTGCGGCTT
>JBFJYH010000050.1:0-17332 GCA_041622675.1 Porticoccaceae bacterium | reverse complement strand
TAATCACTAGCGCTGTACCGCAAAGTATTCTCAGCACTGCCGCACTCGATTTACCGCCAGGCCTATCGGAGCAGGTTGCTTTAGGCGAGCTCAAGCATCTCGCTGAGCAAAATCATTGCTTCGAATCACTACTGGGCATGGGTTATCACGACACGGTGGTGCCCGGTGTGATTCAGCGCAATGTGCTGGAGAACCCCAGTTGGTACACCGCCTACACGCCCTACCAGCCAGAGATAGCACAGGGGCGTTTGGAGGGGCTGTTAAATTTCCAGCAAATGCTGATTGATTTAACCGGCATGGCGATGGCCAATGCCTCGGTACTGGACGAGGCCACAGCCGCTGCAGAAGCCATGGCCATGGCGAAACGCCTGCAGAAAAAAAATAAAAGCACGACTTTTTTTGTCGATAAAAACTGCCATCCGCAAACCCTGGCAGTGGTCAAAACCCGCGCCGTTTATTTTGGCTTTACAGTCTTTGTTGGCGAGCCTGCCACTGAGCTTGACACGACGGATTATTTTGCCGCCCTCTTACAATACCCCGGCTCGTCGGGCGGTCTGGTCGAACTAAAACCGCTGATCGACACCGTGCATGGCAAGTCGGCACTGGCTATTGTCGCCGCCGATTTAATGAGCCTGGTGTTGTTGCGCTCCCCCGGTGAGCAGGGGGCCGATATTGTCATTGGCAGCAGCCAACGCTTTGGTGTGCCAATGGGTTATGGCGGCCCCCACGCCGGGTTCATGGCCTTTCGCGAGCCCTATAAACGCTCAGCCCCAGGGCGTATTATTGGCGTCTCTGTCGACCAACGGGGCAAGCCAGCCCTGCGCATGGCTTTGCAAACCCGCGAACAGCATATCCGCCGCGAGAAGGCTAACTCGAACATTTGTACGGCCCAGGTGCTGCTGGCATTAATGAGTGCTTTTTATGCGGTGTACCACGGTCCCGACGGCCTAAAACGTATTGCCACAAAGATCCACCAACTGACCAATACTCTGGCAGTACAACTCACCAAGGCCGGTTTTACCTTACGGCATCAACACTGGTTTGACACTTTGTGCATAGAGGTCGGCGAGCAACAACAGGCTTTTATTCAACGGGCGCAAGCACAACACATCAACCTACGACAATTAGGCGACGATGCTCTGTGCCTGAGCCTTAACGAAACCAGCACGACTGAATTAATCGCCAAAATTACCGGTATTTTTGGTGTAGCAGCGGATGGAAACGTTTCAGAGACTTCAACCCACTCTGGCATTCCCCCAGCACTGCGACGACAAGATGCAATACTCAACCACCCGGTGTTTAACCGCTACCACAGTGAAACGGAGATGCTGCGCTATTTAAAGCGTCTCGAAAACAAAGACATCTCCCTCACTAACAGTATGATCCCTCTCGGTTCATGTACCATGAAACTTAATGCCACGGCCGAAATGCAGCCCATTAGCTGGCCCGAGTTTGCCAACCTTCACCCCTTTGCCCCGCTCGAACAAACCAAGGGCTATCAGCAATTATTTACTGAACTGGAACAAATGCTCGCCGCCTGCACGGGCTACGCTGCGGTGTCACTGCAACCCAACGCGGGCTCTCAGGGTGAATACGCGGGCCTGCTGGCGATTAGTGAATACCACCGCCATCGGGGCGAAGCTCAGCGCAATATTTGCCTGATACCTGCCTCTGCACACGGCACCAATCCGGCCAGCGCCCACATGGCAGGCATGGAAGTGGTGGTGGTTAAGTGCGATGAAGCGGGCAATATCGATGTCGACGACCTGCAAAGCCAAGCCGAAAAACACAGCCAGCAACTGGCCGCACTGATGGTGACCTACCCCTCAACCCACGGTGTGTTTGAGACGAACATTCGCGCGATTTGCGAGGTCATTCATCAACACGGTGGGCAAGTGTATATCGATGGCGCCAATCTTAACGCTCTGGTCGGTGTCGCCGCACTAGGCGAGATTGGCGGCGATGTGTCCCACATTAACCTGCATAAAACCTTTGCCATCCCCCACGGTGGCGGCGGCCCGGGCATGGGGCCGATTGCCGTGGGCAAACACTTACAACCTTTTTTACCTACGCACCCTGCGCTACCTGACCACAAGCCCAAAAATGCTGACTACACCGTATCTGCCGCCCCCTGGGGCTCGGCTTCTATCCTACCGATTTCGTGGATGTATATTAAAATGATGGGCGCAGATGGCCTGTTACGAGCCAGCCAAATCGCTATTCTCAGTGCCAATTACATCGCCAAAAAATTGCAGCCCCACTACCCCGTACTTTATACCGGGCAAAATGGACGGGTCGCCCACGAATGCATTATCGATATTCGCCCACTCAAAGCCAGCAGCGGCATTAGCGAAGAAGACATTGCCAAGCGACTGATGGACTACGGATTTCACGCACCCACGATGTCTTTTCCGGTGACGGGTACACTCATGATAGAACCGACAGAGAGTGAATCAAAAGCGGAAATTGATCGCTTTATTAGTGCGATGATTAATATTCGTGAAGAAATTGCCAAAGTCGAAAACGGCGAATGGCCCCTTAGTGATAACCCGCTAGTCAACGCGCCACACACCCTCGACGATGTACTGAGCGAAACCTGGGACCGGGCCTACAGCCGCGAAAGAGCCATCCGCCCGACAACCTGGCTGAAAGACAATAAATACTGGCCGCCGCGCAACCGTATTGATAATGTGTATGGCGATAGGTATGTCACTTGCTCCTGCCCACCATTGTCTGACTATACAATTGACAAGCCTGTCTAAAGCCACTTTCTAACTTCAAGAGCAACAGTAATGATCAAAAAAGCAACCATTCAACTGACCCTATTGGCAGGTACCCTGCTTTTACTCAGCGCCTGTGCGCCCGAAATCGGCAGTGAAGCCTGGTGTAAAGGCCTCGCCGAAACGCCCAAGGGAGACTGGAGCGCCAATGAAGCCACTGACTATGCCAAACACTGCCTACTGAAATAAGACCCCTTATAATAGACACCTGCCATTAGAATTAACCTTGATCGTTTAACGCAGGTGGTGCTAACAGACTAACAATCTCTTCTTCCACAAGTGTCTCATGCTCCAGCAACGCTTTAGCCAGATGCTTCAGGTCGGAGAGGTTTTCCTGTAACAAGGTCGCTGTTACCGCTTCGCATTTTTTCACCAGAGCCACGACTTCTCGGTCAATCCGCTTTAAGGTGTCTTCACTGAAGTTTCTGGGTTGGGCAATATCGCGGCCTAAAAATGGGTGTTCCTCCGGCTGGGGGAAACTCACCGAACCCAGCGCTTCACTCATGCCCCACTGGGACACCATTCTTCTTGCCAACAGTGTCGCCTGCTTGAGGTCATCTGCGGCGCCTGTACTGACATCACCATAGACAAGTTGCTCGGCCAATCGTCCGCCGAGCATGATGGATATTTTTTCTTCCAGATATTCCTGGGTAAAATTGTGCCTGTCTTCCTCTGGCATTTGCTCTGTAATACCGAGCGCTCGGCCTCGAGGGATGACGGAAATTTTACGCAGTCGATCACTGTGTTTCATGCGAAAGGCGGTAATGCCGTGTCCCGCTTCGTGGTAGGCAATACGCGCCTTTTCCTCTTCGCCGAGCACTTCCTCGCGCTCTGAGCCCAGCACCACCCTATCGCGGGCGTATTCAAAATCTTCGGGGCTTACCCGCTCGCGATTATCCCGTGCTGCTCTCAGTGCAGCCTCGTTCACGAGGTTTTCCAGATCTGCTCCCGACATACCTACCGTGCGCCCAGCGATGTCTTTTAAACAGTGTTCATCGGTGAGGGGTACTTTGCGGGTGTGAACTTCGAGTATGGTTTGCCGGGCTGCCATTTCCGGCAACTCGAGCACCAGCTTTCTATCAAAGCGACCGGGACGTAGCAAGGCGGGGTCGAGTACGTCTGGTCGGTTAGTAGCGGCAAGGACCAACACGGCTTCGTCCTCTTCAAAGCCGTCCATTTCTGCAAGAATTTGATTCAGGGTTTGTTCCTGTTCGTCATTACCGCCGCCCATGCCGGTGCCACGCACCCGCCCAACAGAATCAATTTCATCAATGAATATGATCGAGGGCGCTTCTTTGCGGGCCTGTTCAAACATATCTCTCACCCGCGAGGCGCCCACCCCCACGAACATTTCAATAAACTCAGAACCGCTAATACTAAAAAAGGGCACCCCCGCTTCGCCCGCTGTCGCCTTGGCGAGTAACGTTTTACCTGTGCCCGGCGCCCCCATCAGCAACAAGCCGCGAGGCAACTTTGCACCAATACTGCGGTATTTGTCAGGGTTTTTTAGGAAGTCGACTATCTCTCGTAGGTCCTGCTTGGCATGATCGAGACCGGCGACATCATTAAAGCCGATATGAATCGTTTCCTGTGCATGACGTCGCGCCTTGGAGCGCGAAAAGCCAAAGATACCACCACTGGCACCACCGTCGCCCATTCTTTTTTGCATCAAACGGCTGCTGTAAACAAAGAAGGCCAACAACAAAAGCCACGGCACAATGCCAAGTAGCACTTGCATAACAACCGACATTTCTGTGGGTTCCGCCTCTATTTCTACCTCATATTCTTCCAATAGCGGCATAAGATCGGTGTCATCGACAGGAGGAATAATGACCTTAAACGTGGCGGGCTGGTCGGTCGTTCCCGCTGCGGGGGAGAGTAGTTCACCGCTGATCGTTTCACTTTTTATGCTGATTTTCTTTATCTAACCTGTGGCCACCTGTTCTTTAAATGCCGTATAACTGAGCTTTTGTGGTTGCACGGCATAAAAATGTTGGACGGCCAGATAAACAACCAAAAACAAGAAGGTCAGACGAGTAGCGCGCCGGTACTGTTCACTGTCAGTCGTTTTAGGTGCGTCAGCCATAGTCATTAATCTCATTTTATTGCTGAGTTTAGCTTAGCAATTCTCACAATAGTCTAATTTTCGATTGTTACTTTTTTTATATCTATTCCCTTTAAGTCAATGATTACAACTTGCAACCACAAGTTCACTTCACCACCGCAATCTTAAGTCAGTCATATTCTGGCAATGCGGGAAATTTTGTTCAATAGAGCGAAAACGGAGAATCCGGTCTATGCTGTAAAAAAGGTGTTAGCCCACCTCAGCCTATTGAAAACCCCACCATTAAAGGCTTTGTACAGAGCAGTCTGACGGGGTGGCACGGGGCTGCTGGGGATCACTCTCAACTCACTTAGCTGCAGTATGAAAACAATGACACTAAAGCGAGTACGACCAGAACCATTAACCTAGGGGGTTATTATGCACCCAGATCAACACAAATTTGGCGTAACACATATTGATCCTGCACTACTCAAAGAAATCGATAACATGGCCCTCGACGATATTAATGTCGCGGATCCCGCATTGTTTAAAAACAATACCGTTTGGCCCTATTTTGCCCGCTTGCGCCGCGAAGACCCTATCCATTTTTGCAAAGACAGTCTGTACGGGCCCTATTGGTCCATCACTCGTTACCAAGACATTATGGCCGTTGAGAAAAACCATAAAGTCTTTTCCTCCGACACAGCCAATGGTGGCATTACTATTGAAGACGGAAACTTGGGTCTCGGGGTGGAAATGTTTATCGCCATGGATCCTCCGAAACACGACGAGCAGCGCAAAACGGTTAGCCCCATTGTCTCTCCCGAAAACCTGGCCCGGCTTGAGAAGACCATTCGCACACGTTCGAGAAAGATACTCAGTGAACTGCCCATTGGCGAAACCTTTGATGTCGTCGATCGCGTATCGATTGAGCTGACTACACAAATGCTCGCCACCCTCTTCGATTTCCCCTGGGAGGATAGGCGCAAGTTAACCCATTGGTCTGATGTCGCCACTAATGCGCCCGGTGCCGAAGACTATGTTTCAGAGGAGTACCGCAACGCCGAAATGGCAGAGTGCCTAGCCTATTTCACCCAGCTCTGGAACGAACGCGTTAATGCCGAACCCGGAGCCGACCTAATCTCCATGCTGGCCCACTCCGATGCCACCCGCCATATGACCCCGAATCAATTTCTTGGCAACTTGATATTGCTGATCGTCGGCGGTAACGACACCACTCGCAATACCATGACTGGCAGTATTCTCGCCCTCCATCAAAACCCTGAACAATACCAGCGGCTCTGCGACAACCCCGAACTCGTCAACTCGATGGTGCCGGAATTAATTCGTTGGCAAACACCGCTGGCATCCATGCGTCGTACCGCCATTGAAGATTTCGAAATCGGCGGTAAGTTGATTCGCAAGGGCGACAAAGTGGTGCTGTGGTACGCCTCGGCCAATCTTGACCCCGACAGTATTGATAATCCGGAGCAGTTTATTATCGATCGGCGACGCCCCCGCCAACATATTTCCTTTGGTTTTGGTATTCACCGCTGTGTTGGCAATCGCCTGGCCGAAATGCAGTTACGCATTATTTGGGAAGAGGCGCTTAAGAAATGGCCGCAGCCTTGCATAGAAGTGATGGGTGAACCCGACCGCAGTCATTCAGTGATTCTACGCGGCTATAACTCTCTACCGGTGCGCATTAACGCTGTACCACAAGACGCCAGCAGCCATTAGGGCCTCAGTAGCCAATCCTTAGGGGATACAATGAACGAGACCGCAGTAATTATTGGCGGTGGTCAAGCGGGTGCTCAGGCCGCCATTAGTTTGCGCAAAGAGGGCTTCATCGGTGCTATTACTCTGATTTGTGAAGAGCCGGAGTTACCCTACCAGCGCCCTCCTCTGTCTAAAACCTATCTCGCTGGAGAATTGGCCAAAGAGCGGCTATTGATTAAGCCCGCTGCGTTCTACGACAAAGCAGGGATAGAGCTATTGCTTGGTGTGCGCGTTGACGCCATCGACACGCCACAACAAGTACTCCAACTCGACAATCAACAAAGTCTGCCCTACACACACCTTGTTTTTGCGACAGGTGGCAGAGTGCGCCCGCTACATTGCCCCGGTATTGAGCATCACCACGTGCATTATTTGCGCACCCTCGCCGATGTCGACGCCATGCGCGATAAATTTAAGCCCGGCAAGCGCTTAGTTATTATAGGGGGAGGTTATGTTGGACTCGAAACAGCGGCGGTGGCAGTAAAGCACGGCCTTGATGTTAGCGTATTAGTTGCCCGCCCCACGGCCTTAGGGCGAGTCACGAGTCAGGTCGTGGGTCAATTTTTTGAGCAAGTACACCGCGCAGCGGGGGTCAATCTACAGTCAAATACCGATGTTGAATGTCTCAAGGGTGATGACGAAGAGGTAGTAGTCACCACCCGAGGCGCACTGCTAAACGCCGATTTAGTGGTCGTCGGCATCGGTCTACTGCCCAATGTAGAACTCGCCGAAAGGGCGGGTATTCTCTGCGAAGATGGCATTAATACCGACCAATACGGCCGCACCTCGATCGCCAATATCTACGCTGCCGGCGATTGCGCCAACCACCCCAATGCCATTTACAAGCGCCGCATGCGCCTACAGTCAGTGCAAAATGCCATCGACCAGGCAAAAGCCGTGGCCGCGACTATTTGCGGTAAAAACAAGCCCTACACCCAAACACCCTGGTTTTGGTCCGATCAATACGACCTCAAACTGCAGACTGCCGGTGTCAACACAGGCTATAACGAAATCGTGTTGCGTGGTGACCCCAAGACCCGCTCTTTTGCCGCGTTTTATTTGCGCACTGGGCGACTGCTAGCCGTCGACGCCATCAACCGCCCCGCGGAATTTGTTGCCGCCCGCAATATCATTCACAAGCACTTAGCCGTATCCGCCGCGCGCCTAAGTGATGAAAGCATCCCTGCCAAAGCTCTGGTAGAACTGCCGCAAACAGCAACTAAGCCCAATATGGGCACTAGCCCGTAACGAGGAAAGAGCGATGATTAAAGTGACCTATATCGATCATGCCGGTACGCCACGCACCATTGAAGCAGAGGAAGGTATTGATTTAATGGATGTTGCCGTCGACAACTTGGTGCCGGGTATTGATGGCGACTGCGGTGGTGTTGCGGCCTGTGCCACCTGCCATGTTCATGTTGACCCGGCCTGGAAAGACAAGTTACCGCCCATGGGAGAGGAGGAGGACGCCATGTTGGAGCTGACCGACGACCGCAACCAGTACTCGCGCCTAGCCTGCCAATTGAAAGCTAGCCCAGAATTAGACGGCCTGATACTACACACCCCCGTCGGTCAGCACTGATCTCCCGGCACTAACAACGAGCGCTGACGTCACTGAGACTCACCATCGCCAGATGCCTTGTTGCGCCAGTCTTTGCGGCGCTCTGGTAACCCGATACCTTCTTGTATTTTCACACGGCGCTCACGAAAACGGGAGCGCTGGCGACGCATCATTTCCCGCGCATGAAAAACTGTCGCCACGTTGTAATGATTTTTATTCAGAGTAAAGGTAATGAAGACCTCTTCCAGCGCCACCCAAATATGAAAAAATATGACGCCCCGAAAAAAAACCGAGGTATCGAGCAACACCAGTGAATAATAGGCTGGAGCCATCAATATAGCGGCGAGTTTTGCAGACCAGGTGTGATAGCGTGGCAACTCATGAAACTTCAACAAACAGGTAAGGGTCGGTACTAAATAGGTAAAAAGACCGAGCACAAAAAACCACTTTTGCCCCTGGAATATATCAGGCCAAAGCAGATATAAACCCAACAGCATGGCCATATAAGTGAACAAGTCACCCCAGCTATCGAGCCGCGCACCCAGCTCACTGGTCTGATTCCAGCGCCGTGCTAAATAGCCGTCAAGACCATCGGTAAGTAGCGAACCTGCCAATAAAATAAGGAAAGCATCCCGATACCCAGCATAAGCCAGATAGAGCAGCACTGGTACCACAGCTAGCCGCGAGGCACTCAAAAAATTGGGGATGTTAAAAGTCGAATTCGCCATAAGCCTTTAGCAATTAATGTGAGAAATTTAGCCCTTACAGCTTTGCTGGCGCTGTCTCACTACTTCAAATAAACACACGCCAGCGGCAACTGACACATTCAAACTACTGACGGTACCGGCCATTGGCAGTTTGACCAAACTGTCGCAGGTCTCTTTTGTTAAGCGACGCAAGCCCTTGCCCTCGGCACCCATCACCAGCGCCACAGGCGGGGTAAAATCGCTTGCATAGACCTCTTCCTGGCCCCCACCGTCAGTGCCAATGACCCACAACCCCTCCTGTTTGAGTTTATTGAGGGTTCGCGACAAGTTCGTGACAACCACTAGAGGCACAGAATCGGCAGCTCCCGATGCCACCTTACGCACGACTGGCGTAATACCCACAGAGCGATCTTTAGTGGTAACAATAGCATGCACACCTGCGGCGTCGGCCGTGCGCAGACAAGCGCCCAAATTATGGGGATCGGTGACTTCATCAAGTACCAGCAACAGTGCTGGCTCGTCGAGCTCGCTGAGAAGTTGCAGTAGATACGCTTCGTCTTGCACCACACCGGTCGTGCACAGCGCCGCTACACCCTGGTGGTTGAGCACCTCATCTTCAGCAATTTCATCAACTAACAGGGTATCGAGTTCTTTGCGCGTCGCCCACAGCCAGGGGATATCCTCTCGGTCGGCGAGAGCTTGTATTTTTTGTTGCCGCTGGTCTTTACGGCCCCGTTGCAGACGCAACTCTTTCACTCGTTGTGCATCGGTTTTTAACAGTGCCTGCACGGCGTGAAGGCCATAGACCCACTGCATTTGACTGGTACGACTCATTACTTCGAACTGCCCCTCGTTGCATTCACCGGCAACGTGCCACTGAACAAGGCGGCTAGTTTACCCGGTTCTGCCCAAGGGTAGCGAAATACTCCGCGCCGTACAGTCTATTTATAACAACCTTACACGCAACAACAGCGGGTACGTGTTACCTAAATAGGGTCGGGGACAGGTATGCGAGCGACATAGTCAGACATCAAACTTCCCAAATACAAATACCCTTCGTGTTCAAGCACACTGGTGACCATACCAATGGAGCTGTCTTTAGCATCCATAAAATGAGTAATATTGCCCTCCATATCGACACCCACCAAGAGACCAAAGGTCGGTAGATTCAAACCGCTAAAGAACTCCGGCACTAAGGCCAGAAAACGCGGCAGGCGCATCATGAGTTTCTTTTTAAAGGGCTTAGAGGCCAAAGCCTCAAGTCGAGGAAAGCGCGGATAGGCCAACGCCACCCAATAAGTATCTTTACCATTGAAGGTGATATTGTCCGGCCCACCGGGCAAGTTGGGCACGAAGGGCTCGCTTTGCCCAGCCTTGGGGCCCTTTAACCACAGGCGCGTCACACAAAAGCCAAGGGTTTGATTAACCAGCACATAGTCGCCCTCGGGGCCCACTGCCACGCCATTGGCTAGACGAAGTTTATCAAGCACGACACTGCTGCTCTTTGTCGCGGGGTCATAACAAATCAATTCGCCGAGAGGGTTGTCCTCCATCATTGCGTAGTCGGCCTGAGCCATAGTGTATTTACTGGAGATATCGCTAAAATAGATTTTCCCGTCGGGGGCAATATCGAGATCGTCCGCCACATTGTAGCGACGCCCATCAACCTCATCGCTGAGCACACTCACCTCACCCTCGGGCGTCACACAAATCAGGCCTTTATCAGCATCGCAAATTATCAAATTGCCCGCCGCATCAAATTTCATGCCCAGGGGGTGCCCACCGGTATTAGCCAGCACTTCAGGGTCACCTGAGCCATCAATGGGTGCTCGCACCACATTGCCGTCCGTTAGGCCTGTGTAAAGATAACCGTCTTTAATGGCAGTCGCCTCAGGCCCTGCCAGTTTTCCACGCCAGAGTTTTTCTGCTTTGCGCAGTGAGTTGGTAAAAGCAAAACGTCCTTCATAAGGTGGTATTTTCGGCGGTTTCCAGGCAATGGGCTCTATCGCCACTGGCCATAACAGAAGATACAAAATCGATAAGAAAATAAATACCAGCGTTAAACCCAACATAACCTGCTCCTTATATTTATTATTTTTAGCGCCCTACTGCTTGATAAAAACCGGTATTTTTTTATCAAGAAACACCTATGAAAGCAATTTAGCACTCTAATTATCGCCTGCACCCGCTCTGCGTTTAGCATTCGATTTTGACTTTGGCCGAGGCTTTTTCTTAGCTTTGGCTGACGCCTTAACCGATACTTTTCCCGCTGCTTTTTTCGAACGCTTCTTGGGTTTTTTTGTGGATTTCGACTCGGTCCTAGCGCCGGCTTCAGCCTTTCGTTCAGTGCTAGTCGCTGAATTAGCGGGTTTTTTCCTCGGTTTTTTAGTCCGTTTTGCCGCGGTTTTTTTATCAGTGGTCCCGCTAGATCGTTTGCCCGTCGACTTTCCAGCGGATTTAGCCGGCGACTTACCACGGCGCTGTTTCACTGAACCCCCATCGAGAGAGCCATCCACCAAATCAAAATCAATTTTGCGTTCGTCAACATCAACGCGGGTAACAATGACATTCAGCCGATCGCCGAGACGAAAGACCCGCCCCGTGCGCTCACCCACCAAACGATGGTGGGCAGCTTCAAAATTATAGTAATCGCGGGGCAAACCCGTGATATGCACAAGGCCTTCGATAAAGAGTTCATCGAGTTGCACGAATAAACCAAAGCCGGTCACCGACGTCACCACACCGGAAAACTCGTTGCCCACTTGGTCGACTAAATATTGGCACTTTAACCAACTATCGACACTGCGGGTCGCATCATCGGCCCGACGCTCGGTCATTGAACAATGACTGCCTGCCTCGCTAATTTGCTCGGCGTTATAAGGGTAACTTTGCGTTAAAGGCCAAAGCACTGCGCCATCGACACGGTTGAGGTGGGCGACGCGTTTTTTGCTGCGCAACAAACCGCGAATAGCCCGATGTACCAACAAGTCGGCATAGCGGCGAATTGGCGAGGTAAAGTGCGAGTAAGCCTCATAGTTAAGGCCAAAATGCCCTTTATTGTCATCCTGATAAACCGCCTGGCGCATGGAACGCAACATAACAGACTGAATAACTGCCGCGTCGGGCCGGTCGGCAACCTGACTCAACACCGCCTGATAATCGAGGGGCGAAGGAGAGTCTCCACCCGGCAAGCTGAGGCCAATCTCGCCAAGAAACTCCCGTAAATTATCGAGTTTTTCTTCTTTTGGCACTTCGTGAACGCGATACAAGGCGGGTAATTTGCTCTTTTCTAACAGTGTTGCCGCGCAAACATTGGCGCTGAGCATGCACTCTTCAATCAGTCGGTGAGCCTCTGTGCGCTCGGTGGGGATAATTTTTTCAATCTTGCGCTCTGCGTCAAATAATATGCGTGTTTCAGTGGTTTCAAAGTCAATCGCACCGCGCACATCGCGGCGTTCACGCAGGGCCTGGTACAAGTCGTGGAGGTGATCAACATGCTCAACAATGTGGGCAAACTGTTTGCGCACGCCACTGTCGGTGTCACCGCGCTGCTCGATCATGCCCGCTACTTGCGTATAGGTCAGGCGCGCCCGCGAATGCATGACCGCCTCGTAAAAACGAAAACGCATCACCTTGCCCGAGGCGTCGATACGCATTTCACAAACCATACACAGGCGATCAACGGCGGGCTGTAAAGAACACAAACCATTAGACAGCTTCTCAGGCAACATCGGCACCACCTGCCCGGGGAAATACACCGAGTTACCCCGCTGATAAGCTTCTAGGTCAAGCTCACTACCCGGTTTCACATAGTGGGAGACATCGGCGATGGCAACGTACAAAGTCCAGCCATTACGGCTGGCGGGCTGGCAATACACCGCATCGTCGAAGTCACGGGCATCTTCGCCATCAATAGTCACCAGCGGCAGGTCGCGCAAATCAACGCGCAGGCCTTTATCGGCTTCCAGCACCTCACTGGATATTGCCTCCACCTCCTTTTCTAGGGCGGGCGACCAAGCATTGGGTATGCCGAAGTTGTGAATGGCGATATCGATTTCTAGTCCCGGGGCTAAATGCTCACCGAGCACGCTCGACACTTGACCCGCCGCCTGATGGCGCCGGTCTGGCTGCTGAGTAATAGTCACCACTACAATTTGCCCCGGTTTGGCCCCACCTGTGCCATCGGCCACGAGCAGTACATCCTGGCTGATGCGCGGGTTATCGGGGCGTACAAAGTGAATGCCATTCTCAGTGAAATAACGGCCCACTAGTTGCTGGGTACGGCGTTCAACCACCTCGACAATGGCCCCCTCGGATCGGCCCTTGCGGTCGGTGCCGGTAATACGCACCACGACCTCGTCACCGTCAAAGACACGCCGCATTTGCCGACTGGACAGGAAGACATCCCCATCCCGGGTCGGTGAAATCACGAAACCAAAGCCCTCGGGATGGCCCGACACTCGCCCCTTAATCAAATTCATTTTATCGAGTGGCCCGTAGCCACCACGGCGGTTGCGCACCGCTTGGCCATCCCGTTCCATCGCCCCAAGGCGACGCCGCAAAGCCTCTATAGCGTCGGCGCTTTCTAGCTCGAAAACACCACAAAGTTCTTCATGGCTGAGTGGGCCAACACTGGCCTCAAGATGTTTGAGAATAAACTCTCGACTGGGAATGGGGTTTTCATATTTCTCCGCTTCGCGGGAAGCAAAAGGGTCTGACTGAATGTTTTTGTTCTTCATAGATTAGCAATAATTACCGGGGTATTGGCAGGCCGAAAAAGCCGCCTCTTAGAATTGACAATAGTGGGCCTAATCAGTAAAGTGCGCAACCCCGAACGAGTGCTAACTCGTGCGTTGCCCAGGTGGTGAAATTGGTAGACACGCTAGCTTCAGGTGCTAGTGATCGCAAGGTCGTGGAGGTTCAAGTCCTCTCCTGGGCACCATTTTGAAATACATCGAAAGACCACGAGAGACCATTTAAGACATTGATTCTTAAATGGTTTTTTTGATTTTGGATGCCAACTCCCGTTGTCTCCGAATGTCTCAAATAGGCTCTCGAATCGCCCGCACATCGCCCGCAAATTACCCTCCCCAGATGAGACCCAGCGCACCATTAGCCTTCCAATCAAACTAGATAATCTTGTTAGTGATATAAGAGCGGTGAAATTGGTAGGCATACATGGATTCAAAATACATTGCCTTCGCGGGCGTGCCGCTTCAAGTCCGGGCTCTGGTATCTTCTTTACCCCGCACTCTAACCTCTAACCGCTACCCACCAACTCCTGACAAGCCTGCTTAGCTCCAAACACCTCTACCGTTCCAGGCTAACATTTCCTTGCTTGAAGCTATTGCTCTAACATATCGGAGTGAACCTGAAAGCTCACTATTGTCCAATCGATATCGATAGACCTTAATTAGGATAGCAATGAGTACAACTGTATCTAACCCCTCAGCTCTTACCATTGGAAAACTGGCGGAGGCCGCAGGTATCAATATAGAAACCGTGCGTTACTACGAGCGGAGAAACCTGATTGAGCAGCCGACTAAGCCCGAGCACGGGTACCGGAAATACCCTCAGGCGACACTGGAGCGCATACTCTTTATCAAGCGCGCACAAGAATTGGGGTTTACATTAGATGAAATTACTACGCTGCTAACATTGAGTGAAACGTCCTGCCACGAAGTACAAGACCTGGCGGAGCAAAAACTTGATACCGTACAGGCAAAAATCGATGATCTACAGCGCCTTCAAGCGGTATTGAACAATTTAGTCTTCCAGTGCCAGAACAACCCTGACCAATCCCAGTGCCCTATAATCGAATCTTTACTCCCTTCTAGCAAGCCACTTGACTCCGTACCTTAGTACGGAGTTTATAATAGCTCTATATAAAGTTGTATGGAGCGAAAATGCCCAATCAGAATTCCAACTGGCCGGTAATCGGCGGTATTGCAGCAGCCCTTGGTGCCGGACTTTGCTGTGTCGGACCTTTTTTGCTGATCTCACTGGGTATCAGTGGCGCATGGATTAGCAATCTGACCCAGCTAGAACCCTATCGGCCTCTATTCATTGTGGCGGTATTGATATTATTTGGGTGGGCGGGCTGGCAAGTGCATCGCCCTATCGAGCAGTGCGAGCCCGGTTCGGCCTGCGCAATCCCCCAGACTCGAAGAAGACGCCAGATCATCTTTTGGGCTGCCATGCTGCTGGCAGCCCTTTTTGTCGCCAGCCCTTACTGGATACCGCTAATCGCGGAGTAGGAAATCTACCTAATGAACAAGATAGTGTTAGTTGTATTAATGGCTTTTAGTCTCAGTACCTGGGCAGAATCCAAGACTGTCATTCTCGATTTACCCACAATGAACTGCGCTATGTGCCCTATTACCGTTAAGAAAGCACTGAAAAATATCAAAGGTGTCACTCATGCAGACGTAAGCTATGAAGACAAGCAAGCCGTTGTCAGTTTTGATGATGAACTGACTAGTCCAGATTCGCTGATCGACGCCACGACCAATGCCGGTTACCCATCCACAGTTAAGCTGGCTGACAAACCATGAGTAAAGACATCCAGTTAGACTCAGAAATCACTTGCCCTCACTGCGGCCATAAAGAGCTGGAAACCATGCCCACCGATGCCTGCCAATGGTTTTATGAATGCAGCGAGTGCCATACGATACTTAAACCCAAACAGGGAGATTGCTGTGTCTATTGCTCTTACGGAACGGTACCCTGTCCACCCATTCAGCAGGATAGGTCGTGCTGCTCATAACGAAATATTTACAGTGATTTGAATACGCAACGGCATATCAGGTAGCTGTGTCCTGGAACTGATCACCCAACTTATAACTATTTCTCTTGTCTTGCTCCAATATTCCAGAATCAAGCAGGTTTCTTAACACTTGGCGCACAACATCTAAATCCAGATCGTAATGCGCAGCTTTAATTTTTCGAAGAACGGGCGGAATGCGACCCTGCAGAATATCACTCGTTAGTTGAGCAACCTTTTGCTTTACCTCAATTTGATATTCGCCATTGTCGATAACAGTTTCTGTCTCTCCCGGCGCGCCATAATCCCCACCAAGATCTGATTTTAAAGTACGCGCCAAACCAATCATGCCCAAGGTACTCAATTCCAATAACAGGCTAAGTATTCCGTAACCCATCATCCTAGCCACCTGAGGGTCAATATTCAAAACTTGGCCAATCCCAGCAAAGAATCGAGTTGTAGGAACCGTCTGGGCTGCAGCTTCCAACCCCACATTTGAAGAATCCTCTGTTAGATCGGCCAATGTGGATTTAAGCGACGCAATAGTCTCCAAATTAGCTTCACTTTCTTCCCACTGGCTGTGGTAAGCACTACCCAATCGTTTTTCTAACAAACGTTCATGGAAGGCTATTGCCTGCCTGGTGCTCTCAATTTTCAACTGCAGGGCAATGTATTGATCAGATCGAACCTGGGACTCCCGGACTAAATCATGCTCTGAAGTAACCAAAAAAGCACAGCTGGCTAACCAAGAAAAAACCATCAAAACAAGACTAAGGACTCCATAATAGTGGCTTCTCTGGCGCTGAGACCAAAACAGATATTTTCCAATATCAATGCAGCAGCCAATCAGGACGAACAGTATCGCCAAGAATACCGCGCTTCCCCAGTCTTCCTGATCTGATAGGCGGTCAATAGTTACGCCAGAAAGTGACAAGGCAAACAGACTCGTCAGGATCATGCTGACGAGGCAATAAATAATTTGAGTGATTTGAATTAGACGGTGCATAGGAGAGGAGCCACCACATAGTAATGTAGCCCTCAATGCTGGTCATAGTCGCTTATAACAACAATCAAATAACTATCGGACCATCAATAAACTTTCCATCTAACGCCATTAATCAGGTCTCAATTGTTAACAACTTAACTCAGCCGACAATTGCAGATGTGAACTGGATCACACAACTTTCGGCAAGCCAGGAGCCAACACACTAAACCCCGCTCTGTTGAGACGTCGCGGGCAATACTTTCTTTTTGTTATGAAAAGTTTCTCAACGCAATTTTTCTTCATTGTTAATAGCATGGAACCGCAATCGAAAACTATGGACAGGCTGTCTGTCAGGGAACGATGGAGTTACTGCTTATGGGAAATTTTGAGGACAAAATGTGCCGCTCTGCGGCCAAGACATTGATATCATCGCTTGAGTCTCTTCAGTCAATTCATTTCAAGACCAACACCCTGCCAGATAATCTGATCACCCTTATGTCCAAACTCAATCTCACCGAGCAAAAATACCTGGTACAGAGCGCGCAGCATTATGTCGTTATCAACATCAACATATCCGCACTGGAACGCCAAATCAAAGAACTAGAAGATAAGCGAGAAGAAAAAGAGCTCGAAGATATCTACCTTCTACAAGGCGCACCACTCATACTGATGCGTCGGTTGTTTGGCATGCATGCTTCAGAGTTCTCCCGTCG
>JBFJYH010000049.1:0-17810 GCA_041622675.1 Porticoccaceae bacterium | reverse complement strand
TGTCCAGCGGGGGCAGCCAGCAGTAAATCCTTTAGATTTTCGGCAAAAACCTGGATTGCCCCCTCTTCAGCTCGCTCACGTATTTCGCCCAACAAATCAGTTTCGAGATGGGTTAATAGTTTCACTCGCCAAGTCCAACGCACGACTTCATTTAACCAACGATCACCAGCGCGGCCCTCGTCATTGATACGCCAGAAGTTGGCTACTATGCCTTCACAGGGGTGGGGCACATTAAGTGACCCCGCCTCCTCGGCCTCACCCACAGTAATAGCAAGACTTAACACCCCTTCGTTGCGGCCTCGGAAAATAGCCAAGGCGCGATGAGAGGGAATAGTGCTAAGTGGCTCATCGTATTCAAAATAGTCGCGAAACTTGGCCCCCTCATTTTCTTTGCCCTCAATTAAACGAGCAGTGACCAATCCTTCTTCGGTGAGAAAACAACGCAGTTGACCCAGCAACTCCGCATTTTCGGCAAACTTTTCCATCAATATAAATTTTGCGCCATCGAGCGCCGCTTTAACGTCCGTGATCTTTTTACCTTCATCACTATCGCCATTGAGGTACTTGATTGCTTCGTCTTGTGGGTTTAACGTGGGATCGTTCAGCAATGCTTCAGCCAATGGCTCGAGCCCCGCCTCGCGGGCAATCTGCCCTTTGGTACGACGCTTTACTTTATAGGGCAAATAAAGATCTTCGAGGCGAGTTTTGGTGGCTGCCGCTTTGATTGATTGCTCAAGCTCGGGGGTCAACTTACCTTGCTCATCAATACTTTTCAGCACAGTTGCACGCCGTTCCTCGAGTTCTCGCAGGTAGCGCAGACGCTCTTCAAGGATACGTAACTGGTCGTCATCAAGGCCACCCGTCAACTCTTTACGGTAGCGTGCAATAAACGGCACCGTGGCGCCCTCATCCAACATTTCAACTGCCGCTTCTACTTGTTGTTGTTTGGCTCCAATTTCGTCGGCAATTCGTTGGGCAATACTCTGCATAGACTTATTCACTCTTCGTCAGGTGGGTTTGAACAGGGAGCTATCATCGCTCATTTCATACAGTGATTTGAAAATCAGACAGTTCTTCATGGACACTGCTATTATGTATATAAGCGCTGCACAAAACAGTACTCAGCGACTTTTTTATTTACGTTAATTTTAAGCACTTACCACTGTAGAGCTCACCCACCTGATGGGCATTATGGTTGACAGCCAAGACACAAGGGTCATTCAGTAAATAAATACCGAACATACAAATTATTGATTTAATTTATTAAACTTGTTTCGCTACTATGCTCAGCGTTAGAAAACACCTGCCGCTTAGCAGGCCAAGACAAGTCACTCGATACCAGCGAAATGTCAAGGTTCACTAGGCGATATTCAACACCCACCTTACATTTAAGGAGTCACTGACTATGTCATATTCATCAGACATCGACGCAGCTGCCAGCTTGATCAAAGAGCAAGGCAGTGCATGGAATGCCATCAGCCCCGAGTATGTCGCTCGTATGCGCGCCCAGAATCGTTTTAAAACTGGTCTCGATATCGCCAAATACACCGCTGCTATTATGCGCAAGGATATGGCCGATTACGACGCTGACTCCGCAAACTACACTCAGTCACTGGGTTGCTGGCACGGTTTTATCGGCCAACAGAAAATGATAGCCATCAAGAAACACCTTGAAACGACTAACAAGCGCTATCTCTACCTCTCGGGCTGGATGGTTGCCGCGCTGCGTTCTGACTTCGGCCCACTGCCCGATCAGTCTATGCACGAGAAAACTTCTGTTTCTGCTTTGATTGAAGAACTCTACACTTTCTTGCGCCAGGCAGATGCCCGTGAGTTAGGTGGCTTATTCCGCGATCTCGACACCGCACGTGAAGCTGGCGATGCGGCTGCTGAAGCCGAAGTGCAAGCCAAGATCGACAATCACGAAACTCACGTCGTGCCGATTATTGCCGACATCGATGCCGGTTTCGGTAACGAAGAAGCCACCTACTTGTTGGCCAAGCAAATGATCGAAGCTGGTGCCTGCTGCATACAAATCGAAAACCAGGTTTCCGATGCCAAGCAGTGCGGTCACCAAGACGGTAAAGTCACCGTACCCCACGAAGACTTCATCGCTAAAATCAATGCCGTTCGCTACGCCTTTTTAGAGCTGGGTGTTGAAGATGGCGTTATCGTTGCTCGCACCGACTCACTGGGTGCTGGCTTGACACAAAAGATCCCGGTATCAAAAGAGCCTGGCGATCTGGCCGACCAGTACAACGCCTTCCTCGAAGTGGAAGAAGTTTCCGCTGACGACCTCGGCAACGGTGATCTGGTCATTAAGCAAGACGGCAAACTGGTACGCCCAGTACGTCTGCCCAACGGTTTAGTGCGCTTTAAATCAGGTACCGGCGAAGCCCGCTGCGTACTCGACAGCATCGTGTCACTGCAAAGTGGTGCCGACCTGCTGTGGATCGAAACTGAGAAGCCCCACGTTGGCCAAATTGGTGGCATGGTTGATGAAATCCGCAAGGTTATCCCTAATGCCAAGCTGGTTTACAACAACTCGCCCTCTTTCAACTGGACACTCAACTTCCGCCAACAAGTGTTCGACAGCTGGGCTGAAGCCGGTAAAGATGTCTCCGCGTACAACCGCGACGAGCTGATGAACGAAAGCTATGACGAAACCGAACTGGCTACCGTTGCCGATGAGAAAATCCGCACCTTCCAGGCTGATGCAGCCCGCGAAGCCGGCATCTTCCACCACCTCATCACTCTACCGACTTACCACACTGCCGCACTGTCTACTGACAATTTGGCGAAAGAATACTTCGGCGACCAAGGCATGCTCGGTTATGTGGCCGGCGTTCAGCGCAAGGAAATCCGTCAGGGTATCGCCTGCGTTAAACACCAAAACATGGCTGGCTCTGATATGGGCGACGCCCACAAAGAGTACTTTTCAGGCGAACAAGCCCTGAAAGCCTCGGGTAAAGACAACACCATGAACCAGTTTTAATTTGCTAAAACTGAACTCATAAAAAAACCCCGCTGTCATTAGCGGGGTTTTTTTATGGCTAATCAATTAAGTCAGCCCGACAGTCGAAGGTTATGACAACAGCACTTTTCCTGCCTTTTATTTATGAGCGATCGGTTTATCCGTAAAGAGATAGTCCTTAAGCTCGCCATCAAAACAAGGGTCTTGACGTCTGATCCACTCTAGCACCATCGCCGCATGCTCTTTTTCCTCATCCCTATTGTGCATGAGAATAGCTTTCAATTCTTTATCCTTGCACGCATCTACCCTCTGGTTATACCAATCGACGGCTTCAAGCTCTTCCATAAGAGACGTGATAGCTCGATGCATATCTCTTGTTTCGTCCGATAGTTCTGCAATGGGTTCGTGATAACCTTCATTTGACATGACGTTTCCTCTGCTGATGACAAAGCGTGCTAGTGAACCTGTTATTCAGCATTCACTAGCCCCTATCTACTGACTATTAAGCGGCAACTCATTATGCCTGACAATAAATACACCGCAAAAATAATACAGCACTGCATATAGGGATTGGCATTTATTCTATTTCTAAACCCTGAAATTGACCATCAGCGCGCCAGTCGTCAAGAATCTTAAAGAACTCCGGTGCCCCGCCGCCGTATTGACCACTGAAGAATCCCGCTCCGTTTTCTTTACCTTCCTCGTTGTAATAACCGGGCGTACATTCAGCGTAAAAGCGTTTGCCGAGGTTGGCCAATTTATTAATGGTCGCCACCCATTCCTCTTCAGCTTCCACAGTGGTTTCAACAGTACGAGCTCTGTTGTCTATGGCATGTTTGAGCACATAGCTCAGGTGTTTGGCCTGCTCGTTCAAGGCGTGGGGAATGCTGGTCGTAAAGCCAGTTTGGGTCAGGCCCATGGTGAACACATTAGGAAAGTCCCGGGTATAGAGTCCATGGAAAGTAGAAAGTCCATTAGCCCACTTTTCACTCAGAGTAGCGCCATTGCGCCCCTCCAGGTCATAGCCAGACTGCTGGGTAAAGTTAGTGCCTACCTCGAAGCCAGTGGCAAAAATCAAACAATCCAGCTCGTATTCAACGCCATCAACGACCACGCCTTTCTCAGTGATGCGTTCAACGCCCTGCCCCTCGGTATCGACAAGCGTGACATTGGGCAGGTTGTAAGTCGCCAGATACTGATCGTGAAAACCCGGGCGCTTACAGAACTGACGATAATAGGGCTTCAGTTTTTCTGCGGTTTCAGGGTCTTTAACAATGCTATCGACGCGTGCTCTCACCTGGTTCATCTTTTTGAAATCGGCAATTTCCAAAGCGGCAGCAACTTCTGCTGAACTCATGTGTGGGTTGAGCTTGCGTTGAACGGGGCCTGACAAATTGCGAAATATCTCCGTCCAACCATCGCTGACCAAGTCTTTATCCTGATAGCCGCCGGCCGTAAGAATATTAAAATTGTCCATGCGCTCTTGCTGCCAACCCGGTTTCAGGCTTTTTGCCCACTCTGGGTCGGTGGGGCGATTATTGCGCACATCGATAGACGACGGGGTGCGTTGGAAAACATGCAAAGACTGAGACGCTTCACCAAGATGGGGAATACACTGTACCGCCGTGGCCCCTGTGCCAATAATGCCAACGCGCTTGTCTTTAAGCTTACTCAGGCCGCCCTCAGATGAACCCCCTGTGTAGTCATAATCCCAGCGACTGGTGTGAAATGTGTGGCCTTTAAAGTCATTAATACCTGGGATACCAGGCAATTTAGGTCGGTTTAGTGGGCCGTTAGACATCACCACATAGTGCGCCTTAATGCGATCACCACGATTCGTTTCAATCATCCAACGCGCCGCACCTTCATCCCATTGCATATGGGTGATTTCAGTTTGCAAACAGGCGTTGTCATAGAGATTGTAATGGCGAGCGATCGCTTTGGAGTGAGCCAATATTTCGGGTGCGTGTGAATACTTCTCGGTGGGCACAAAATTCAACTCTTCGAGCAGTGGCAAATAGACATAAGCCTCGACATCACATTGCGCGCCGGGGTAGCGGTTCCAATACCAGGTACCACCGAAATCACCGCCCTTTTCAATCACGCGAATATCATTCACCCCGGCTTCTCGCAAACGAGCGCCAGCTAGCAAGCCGCCAAAACCGCCACCAACAATAACGACTTCAACTTCGTCATTGAGCGGTTCTCGTTTGACCTCTTCCTCGATATAGGGGTCGTCCACGTACTTGGTGAAATCGCCAGTCACGGTCTGATATTGCTCAGACGTTTCTTTACGAATGCGTTTATCACGCTCAAAGCGGTATTTTTCTCGCAACGCGTTGGGGTCAAAATCGAGTTCAGACAAATCGATGGAGGGGTGTGTTGCATTACTCATAGCAGGGTTCCTAACCGGTTTAAAGACGCTTGTCTCAGCCCAGCTCACTGCGACGTAAATTGTCACAGCAAAAAATCGCTAGGGTAGAGAGTGGAAAATATTCACCCATTGTAACAGGCCAAAAGTCCCAGTTGACTACCCTCAAGTTGATCCTCGACAGCTAGTATGTGCAAGACCGCTTCGGTATGATCGACCACCCATCGCAAGTCGCGCACAGCCGCTGCATACATGAAAACACTTGACCTCCTGTCCTGTCCTGAAACCACACTGACGGCTGAACTCAAAGCCATGAAAAGTAAAGAGCTGGAACGCCATACTCGCAAGCTCCTTATCAAGCTTGGGCTAAATGACTATGACGCCATCATGGCCACAGTCATTAAATCCATCGCCAAAATGGATGCTAGCCAGAAGAATCGGTTTAGCGCCTTACAAGCGGTTATCCGCTCATTTCTCGCCAGTGAAAAACAGAAAGCAGAACAACAAGCCGTAGTAGAAAGACTGGCGATTATTATGATGCTTTTAGTCGCCAAGAAATTTCATAAAATACACGCAAACGGCAACTAATATTAAGCAAACCGATGGTTTTTACTCCTGAACTCAGTCAATTAATGCAGCCGATAATACAAAGCATTCAACTTGGCGCCAAGCCAGGTGTCGATGCCTGTCGCCTATTTCATGGTCGCGGGCACTGTTATCCTGGTCTTGAATTTATCAGTGTCGATTGGTTTGCGCCGGTGGTGTTAATCAGCTTATATCAAGCGCCAGAAGCACAATGGCTCAAACAACTGAACGACGAAATCACGCAGTTCAATAGTGATGAATGCATTGAAAATATCCTACTGCAACATCGCTACATAAAAGGTGCACCGAGCGAAAACCTCAAGGGAGAGATTACAGGTGACTATTTCGCCGTAGAAAATGGCCTTAAATTCCAACTCAATTTTAAAGCCAATCAAAACGTGGGGTTTTTTCTCGACATGGCCAACTGTCGACAAGTCCTGCGAGAACAAGCAAAAGACAAATGCGTACTCAACCTCTTTGCCTACACCTGTGCCTTTTCGGTGGTGGCAGCAGAGGCTGGCGCTGATAAAATCGTCAATATCGATATGGCAAAGGGAGCTTTAAATACTGGCAGGCTGAACCATCAACTCAACGATATTGACACCCGATCAGTTTCCTATTTGAGCCACGATATTTTCAAATCCTGGGGGAAAATCCGCAAATACGGCCCCTATGATCTCGTCATTATCGACCCCCCCAGCTACCAGGTGGGAAGCTTTAATGCCCGAAAAGATTACCAAAAAATACTGCGCAAATTGCCCGGCTTACTAGCACCTCAAGCGCAGGTCATTGCCTGCTTAAACGCACCGGATTTAGGTTATGTTTTTTTGCGTGAATTGTTTAGAGATCTTGGTGGCTTTATTGAAAAGGCCGTCATTGATCCGCCCCCGTCCTTCCCTGAAAGCGATACCGACAGGGGCTTAAAAACACTGCTGTTTGAAAAAACCATCGCGCCCTAGGGTCGATTTTGATTTTTTCCAGCCAGGAAAACAGCGCATCTAAAAACAGTGCCACTAAAAAACGGGCAAGGCTCAACGACACGTTTGCCCCTATCCTATAAAGCTATCTTTAATGAAGCTATCTTCAATAAAGCCACCTTCAATCAAACGAAGGCTGCACGCCCCTGCGATAACAATCCGTAATCAAGCCTTGGGTAGTGTCACGCCTTGCTGGCCCTGATATTTCCCGCCTCTATCTTTGTAAGAGGTTTCACACACTTCATCTGACTCAAAAAACAACATTTGGGCAACGCCTTCGTTGGCGTAAATCTTTGCAGGTAAGCTAGTGGTGTTGGAAAACTCCAGCGTTACATGCCCCTCCCACTCTGGCTCGAGGGGGGTGACATTGACGATAATGCCACAGCGGGCATAGGTCGACTTGCCCAAGCAAATGGTTAACACACTGCGGGGAATGCGGAAGTATTCGACCGTGCGCGCCAGTGCAAAGGAGTTGGGCGGAATAATACAGCTATCAGACTGAATATCGACAAAGCTCTTGGGGTCGAAGTTCTTTGGATCAACGGTAGCTGAGTGAACATTGGTGAAAATTTTAAACTCATCAGCACAACGCACATCGTAGCCGTAGCTCGATACCCCGTAGGAGATCACCCGCTCACCATTGGGATCGGGATGGCGCACCTGCTGACTTTCAAAGGGCTCAATCATGCCGTGCTCTTCGGCCATACGACGAATCCAGCGATCTGACTTAATACTCATAACAACTCCTAATGACTGACACCGACACTGCGGCAATAAACCTTCGCCAACGACTTAATCTTCGACAGTAATGGTCGGCGCAGCGACGGATGTTTGCGCCAGCGCCGCCATTAGACCCGTCGCGATTGTGCGGTAGTGTCCGGCAATAGTGCCTTCAGGTTCAGCGGCAACAATCGGCTTGCCATTATCGCCCTCTTCGCGAATACGCTTATCAAGGGGCAGAGAACCGAGCAGCGTAGTGTGGTATTCCTCGGCGATACTCTCTCCGCCACCTTCACCAAATATCGATTCGGTGTGGCCGCAATCACTACAGATATGAAGACCCATATTCTCGACCACACCGAGTACGGGAATACTGACTTTGCGGAACATTTCTATGCCCTTGCGCGCGTCGAGAAGGGCAATATCTTGCGGCGTGGTGACAATGACCGCACCAGAAACTTGCGCCTTCTGCGACAGGGTCAATTGAATATCACCCGTGCCAGGGGGCATATCGACGATCAAAACATCGAGCTCACCCCACAGGGTTTGCGTCATCATTTGCACCAGCGCACTGCCCGCCATAGGGCCGCGCCACACCATGGGCGTTGCGTCTGTGGTTAGATAAGCCATCGACATAGAATGTAAGCCGTGGGCCTCAATGGGAACAAAGGCATTGCCATTGACCACTTTAGGCTGTCGGGAATCGTCGACACCGAGCATTTTTGCCAAACTGGGGCCGTAGATATCGGCATCGAGGATACCGATAGCAAGACCTTGATCCTTCAATGCCAGCGCCAAGTTAACGGCTGTTGTCGATTTACCGACACCGCCCTTTCCCGATGCGACAGCAACCACGTATTTTACTTTACCCAAACCACTCTCTTGAACTGCTTCTGCCATGTTATTGTTCACCTACGTTAATGAAAACTAAAGCGAAAGCCGCTATAGTTGCGGCCCTTTGCCAAACCCTGAATAGCTATTTATCCTCATGCCTGATAAAACATTACCCGCTGACACGACCTCCAAGCCCCGCAAAATTCTTGTCACCAGCGCCCTGCCCTATGCCAACGGCTCGATTCACCTGGGTCATTTGGTGGAATATATTCAAACGGATATTTGGGTGCGCTTTCAGAAAGCGCGAGGTCATGAATGTTACTACGTCTGCGCCGATGATGCTCACGGAACCGCAATAATGTTAAAGGCCGAAGAGCTGGGTATTACCCCAGAGGCCTTAATAGAGCAGGTTAAAGCCGAGCACGAAAAAGATTTTGCCGATTTCCTGATACGCTTCGACAACTACCACTCGACCCATGCCGAGGAAAATCAGGTATTTGCCAGCGAAATTTATTCCCGTCTCAAAAGTAATGGGCATATCGCTGAGCGCGAAATTACCCAGGCTTTTGACCCGGAAAAAAATCTCTTTCTCGCCGACCGCTATATCAAGGGCACCTGCCCTAAGTGTAAAACTGACGACCAGTACGGCGACAATTGCGAGGCCTGTGGTGCCACCTACGCACCGACGGATTTAATCAATCCCAAGTCGGCCATTTCCGGTGCCACGCCCATTGAAAAACAATCCACCCATTACTTTTTCAAACTCCCAGAATTTGAAAAATTTCTGAGGGAGTGGACGCGAGCGGGCCACGTATCAAAAGAAATTGCCAACAAACTGGCCGAATGGCTCGATGCCGGTTTACAAGAGTGGGACATTAGTCGAGATGCCCCCTACTTTGGTTTTGAAATACCCGATGCCCCCGGCAAGTACTTCTATGTTTGGCTCGACGCGCCAATTGGCTACATGGCAAGTTTTAAAAACCTTTGCGAGCGCGAAGGCATCGACTTTGACACCTATTGGGCGAAGGATGCCGAGGCCGAGCTCTACCACTTCATTGGCAAAGACATCGTCAACTTCCACGCGCTGTTTTGGCCCGCGATGCTCACCAGTGCCAACTATCGCACGCCAACCAAAGTCTGTGTGCACGGCTTTTTAACCGTCAACGGCAAGAAAATGTCGAAGTCGCGGGGCACCTTCGTTAACGCCCGCAACTACCTCAACTTTTTAGAGCCAGAATATTTACGCTATTATTTTGCCGCTAAACTCTCATCCAGCGTCGAAGACCTCGACCTCAACCTCGATGATTTCATCCAGCGCGTCAACAGTGATGTAGTGGGTAAAGTCGTAAATATCGCCAGCCGCTGTGCCAAGTTTGTCACCCGCGATGGCGACGCCACACTGGCCACAAGTATCGACGAACCGGAGCTTTGGCAACAGGCTATCGATGCCGGTGAGCGCATCGCGGCACACTACGAAAGCCGCGACTTTGGTAAAGCTGTACGCGAAATCATGGCCATAGCCGATGCCGCCAACGAATACATCGCCGCCAAAGAACCCTGGAAACTTGCCAAGCAAGAGGGGGCAGAAGCCGAGGTGCAGGCTGTTTGCTCGCTGGGCATTAATCTGTTTCGGGTGTTGATGATTTATCTCAAACCTATACTGCCCAATATGGCCGAGCAATCCAGCCTCTTTCTCAACGACGCCCTCGACTGGACAGATACTATCGAGCCTTTGCTCAACCACCGTATCGAGACCTTTAAACCCCTGGTCAAGCGGGTAGAAAAAGACAAAGTCTCCGCCATGGTAGAAGCGGGTATTCAAGCCCAGCCAGCCCCTGAAGCTGCAAAAACAGCATCAAACGAAGCCGACTCGCCACTAGCCGTCGAACCGCTAGCCGATGAAATCAGCTTTGACGATTTTATTAAGGTCGATTTGCGCGTGGCCCGTATCATCGCCGCCAGCCACGTTGAAGGTGCGAGTAAGTTATTGCAGCTCACCCTTGATATTGGCGGTGAGACCCGCAACGTGTTTTCCGGTATCAAGTCGTCCTATCAACCGGAACAACTCGAGGGGCGGCTCACGGTGATGGTCGCCAATTTAGCCGCTCGCAAGATGCGCTTTGGCATATCAGAAGGCATGGTTCTGGCCGCTGGCGACGACGAAGGCATCTATTTACTAGAACCCGACAGCGGTGCTCAGCCCGGACAGCGCGTGACCTAAACCTTTGGCACAATGGGCTTAGGCCCACTGTGCCAGTAAAAAGATATGCTGAAGCCGAAAAGGGATATTGCTAAATAGCCTAAAGACGTCCGGCTTTATTATTGAATGCAAGGGATCGAATCCCCGATAATACCCACCTTCCACCGCTAGATCGAACGGCTGACCCCATGCAGGAATTTGCGCTTATTCTCGTTAGCTCGATACTGGTCAACAATTTTGTGTTGGCGCAGTTTCTTGGCCTGTGTCCGTTTATGGGCGTGTCGAACAAACTCGAAACCGCCATTGGCATGGCCAGCGCCACGACCTTTGTTATGACTCTGGCCGCTATTTCGAGTTATCTGGTGAATAGCTGGATACTCCAACCCCTCGGCCTTGAATATTTGAAGACCATCGCCTTTATTCTGGTGATTGCCGTGGTGGTGCAATTTACGCGCATGTTCATCGAAAAAACCAGCCCACTACTCTACCGTGTGCTCGGTGTCTTTCTACCCCTCATCACCACCAACTGTGCCGTGCTCGGTGTCGCTCTGCAGAACACCGCCAAAAATCGCACCTTCTTTGAATCCAGCCTCTACGGTTTTGGCGCCGCTCTGGGTTTTTCCCTAGTTCTCATTCTCTTTTCTTCGCTGCGCGAACGCCTCTCGGTTGCCGACGTGCCCCAGCCTTTTCAGGGTGCCGCCATTGGTATGATTACCGCTGGCCTCATGTCTTTAGCCTTTATGGGCTTTGCCGGTTTAGTCTAATGAAGCGATTAATGGCTAAAACGAATGACTGAAATGTCCTCACTTGAGCTTTTACTTACCGCTGTCATTGCCCTGGTGGCACTGGCTACGGTGTTTGGCGTCATACTGGGCTACGCCGCCGTGACCTTTAAAGTGGAAGGCAACCCACTGGCCGAACAAATCGACGCCCTACTACCGCAAACCCAATGCGGTAACTGCGGCTATCCAGGCTGTAAACCCTACGCACAAGCTATCGTCGACGGCGAGGCCATTAACAAGTGTCCGCCCGGTGGCCAGGCGACAATTGATGCTTTGGCCAATCTGCTCGATGTGCCCGCCCCCGAGCTCGATGCCGAACACGGCGAAGAGGCCGAGGTCAAAAGTGTCGCCTATATTCGCGAAGATGAGTGCATCGGGTGCACCAAGTGTATACAGGCCTGTCCGGTCGATGCCATCCTCGGTGCCGCGAAATTAATGCACACCGTTATCGCCGATGAGTGCACCGGTTGTGATCTTTGTGTCGAGCCCTGCCCGGTGGATTGTATCGACATGCTACCGATACCCCAAACCGTTAGCGATTGGCATTGGCAAACACCACTGACGCCAGCCCAACGTTTTGCCAGCAACAATCCGAGCCACCATAGCAACGCCAATCTTATCGCCTCAGATCGCGGCTTAGATGACTCTAAGGATCACGCCGCATGAGCAAAGTTTGGGATATTCACGGCGGTATTCACCCCGCTGAAAATAAACAGCAATCGTTGACTGGCCCGTTGCAAACCGTGGCGCTACCGAAAACACTCGTACTCCCGCTGAGCCAGCATATCGGTGCACCTGCCACACCCGTGGTCAGCGTTGGCGACAAAGTATTAAAAGGTCAATTGATAGCTGCCGCCAAGGGCTTTGTTAGCGCCCCGGTTCACGCCTCCAGCTCCGGCGTGGTCAGCGCCATAGAAGAACGGGCAGTGCCCCACGCCTCCGGCATGCAGGCCCCTTGTATTGTCATCGAGACCGATGGTCTTGAGCGCTGGGCAGAACACAACGCCGCTGCCAACTACCGCAACAAAACAGCGGCTGAGTTAGTAGCCATCATCCGCGATGCAGGTATTACCGGACTCGGCGGTGCTGGTTTTCCCAGCGCCGTTAAACTCCAGCCACGACAAAGCATCGACACACTAATTATTAACGCCACCGAGTGCGAACCCTATATCACGGCCGATGATCAGTTAATGCGACAGCGTAGCGCGGACATTCTTATTGGCATCGATATCCTCGCACACATTCTCGGTGATCCCGAACGGGTCTTAATTGGCATTGAGGACAACAAGCCCGAAGCGCAAGAAGCGCTCGCCAAAGCCCTCGCAAACAAGCCCGTGAGCGAACACGCCCCTCCTATCGAGGTTGTCGAATTCCCGACCAAGTACCCCTCGGGTGGCGAAAAACAACTGGTTCAGATTTTGACCGGTGAAGAAGTGCCCAGTGGCAAATTGCCCGCCGATTTAGGCATTGTCTGCCAGAACATCGGCACTACCCACGCTATCTATCGGGCCGTTTGTCACGGCGAGCCGCTCGTGTCCCGCATCACCACGGTAACCGGCAAAGCCTGTAGCACACCCGGCAATTTCGAAGTATTAATCGGTACACCCGTTGCCCATTTACTCGAGCAAGCAGGGTTTAACGAGGCGCTCTGCCCACAATTAGTCATGGGTGGGCCGATGATGGGCTTCGCCCTGCCCAGTACGGCAGTGCCTATTGTCAAAGCAACAAACTGCCTGCTCGCCACCACAGCGCAGGAAAGCCCGGCCCCACCGCCAGCCCAGGCCTGTATTCGCTGTGGCCACTGCGCCGA
Organism: Porticoccaceae bacterium; assembly: GCA_041622675.1. Taxonomy (GTDB): domain Bacteria; phylum Pseudomonadota; class Gammaproteobacteria; order Pseudomonadales; family Porticoccaceae; genus Reddybacter. The sequence continues at coordinate 4,557 of JBFJYH010000049.1, read as the reverse complement.
AGCTTGCCCGGCTAACTTACTGCCTCAACAGCTTTACTGGCATGCCCAGTCGAAGAACTACGAACGCCTTGAAGCCCACCATTTAGGGGACTGCATTGAGTGCGGCGCCTGTTCCTACGTCTGCCCCAGCAGTATTCCACTGGTGCAATACTACCGCGCAGCCAAGGGTGAGATACGCCTGATTAACGAAGAAAAACAGCAGTCAGATCGAGCGCGCATACGCTTTGAACGCCACCAGGCCCGCATCGAGCAAGAAGAAAAAGACAAAGCTGCAAAGCGCGAAGCCCGCAAGCTGGCCGCAGAAGCCGCCAAGGCTAAACGCGAAGCTGATGCTAAAACCGGAGCTGCAAATACTGCTGCGGATACGCCGAGTGCTAGCACTGAAAAAAGCACCACCGACCTGGATATTGTACAAGCTGCAATGGCCCGTGTTGCCGCAAACAAAGCCTCCCCGCAGGATCAACGCAAGCGCTTTGAACGGGCCATTGAAACCACAGCAGCGCGACTCGCCAAGGCTGAAAAGGACCTTGAGGCGTTCACAAAAGACGAAAACGCTGAACTGAATAAGGAGCAGCTAGCCCAACGCGAGCAACAGCGCGCCAGCGTCGAGCAGGCGCGCCTACGCCATCAGGAAGCGAAAAACAAACTGGCGGCCCTCGACAATGAGCAGAGTTCTGAGCAGAGTTCTGAGCAGAGCCCTGACCAGAAGACGCAACCCGAATCGCCCACAGACAGTGATGACGAACCCGAGCTCGACCGGGCTGCCACCGCCATCGCCCGCGCACAAAAAAATGCAGCGCAATTGGCGTTGATGACACCTGAGCAAAAATTGCAAAAACAGCGCGACAGCCTTGAGAAACGCCTCGGTAAAGCACGAACTCGACTGGCTCAAGCCGAGAGTGAGGGCAGCGAACAACTTGAAGCCTTCGCGAAGGCTGTCAGCTCATTAAATGAAAAAATCAACGCGACAAACCTTGAGCTTGCCTCATTGACTCAAACTAGCGAGCCTGCCAATAAACCGGCGCAACAAAGCGAGGAAACACGCTAATGGCCCTCGCCCGCAATAGTTCACCCCATACACACGGCCCCCGCTCTACCCAGTGGCTGATGCAGCAGGTACTGATCGCCACCGTACCCGGCTTGATGGTGCTCACCAGCTTTTTTGGTATCGGCACCCTGCTCAATATTCTTATTGCCAGCATCACCGCGGTCAGTTGTGAAGCCGCAGTTTTGAAACTACGCAAACGCCCCCTTGGCTTCTATTTAAGTGATTACAGTGCCCTGGTTACCGCTGTTTTGCTCGGCCTCGCCCTGCCGCCTTTAGTACCTTGGTGGCTAACCGTCACCGGCACAGCCTTCGCCATTATTATCGCCAAACACCTTTACGGCGGCATGGGTTACAACCCCTTTAATCCTGCGATGATTGGTTATGTCGTATTGTTAATTTCCTTTCCTCTACAAATGAGTGCATGGCTAACACCCGGAGGCCTGTTAGTCGATGGCACACCAGCCATGGGTCCCGACTTTATCTCATCCCTAAAAATCGTCTTCTTGGGTAACCCCATCGACGGCTTTACAGCAGCGACACCTCTCGATGCCTTCAAACACAATAGCGGCCTGCTGGTGTCTCAGTTTTACGAACAAACACCCCAGTTCTCTCAGGGGCACTGGGCGGGTTTTGGCTGGGAATGGGTAAATATTGCCTTTCTGTTTGGTGGCATCTATTTACTGGCTCGCAAGGTTTTCACCTGGCATGGGCCAGTGGGTATGCTCGTGGGCCTGTCAATCATGGCGCTGTTTAACTACGACGGTGGCAGCTCAAGCAGCAATGGCTCCATCATTTTTCATCTGCTCAGTGGCGCGACCATGTTTGGCGCATTTTTTATTGTTACCGACCCGGTAACCTCCGCCACCAGCAACCGTGGCCGATTTATTTACGGTGCAATGATCGGCATTATTTTATTCCTCATACGCAGCTGGGGTAACTACCCCGATGCCCTCGCCTTTGCCGTATTACTGATGAATTTTGCCGCGCCCTTTATTGACTATTACACGCCACCTCGCACCTACGGCCACAGTAAATCTGGCGCCATTATCCACCGCTCGAAGGAAGATTAAAGGTGAGTAACTCGCTGGAAAAATCCATGGGCCTAAATGGCAAGGTGCTCGGTCTGTTTGCGTTGATCACCTCGCTACTACTTGCAGGTACCCATCTCGCCACTAAAGATAAAATTGCCGATTCACAACGCCGCGCCGCGCAAAAAGCCCTGCTTGAAATCATTCCTGATGAGCGCCACGACAACGACATTCTCACCGACACGCTGAGCATCCCCCAGCGCTACTGGTCGACGCTCGGTCTAAAAAAAGGCGGTGAATTACACCTAGCACGCAACAACGGCAAAGTATTTGCACTTATCGTACCCGCTGTGGCGCCTGACGGTTACAGCGGCGCCATAGAGATGATTATCGGTATTAATATGGATGGTAAGATTGCCGGCGTCAGGGTTCTTAATCACAACGAAACCCCAGGCCTCGGGGACAAAGTCGAGCTAAAGAAAAGCCCCTGGGTACTCAGCTTCGATGGCAAATCTATTGGCTCACCGCCTGCCGAGCGTTGGAAAGTCAAAAAAGACAAGGGCGACTTCGATCAGTTTACCGGCGCGACAATTACCCCCCGGGCTGTGGTTACCCAAGTCGCACAAACACTGCATTATTTTAGCGAAGATAAAAATCGTATTCTCAAAGCCAGCCAAGTTAAGAACAGTAAAGGGAGAGCTGAACCATGAGCGATGTCGCCTACGGTGAAATAAGCCGCAACGGCTTATGGAACAACAACCCCGCGCTGGTGCAATTGCTCGGGCTTTGCCCCCTGCTCGCTGTCAGCGGTTCGGTGGTCAATGCACTGGGGCTGGGTTTGGCCACCTTAGCCGTACTGGTCGGCTCCAATATTGCGGTATCTTTAATTCGCCATCAGGTTGGTGACGCCATTCGCACCCCGGCCTTTGTGATGATTATCGCCACCTTTACAACCTGTACCGAAATGCTGATGAAGGCCTACACCTACGAGCTGTATCAAATTTTGGGAATTTTTATCCCACTCATCGTCACCAACTGCGCCATTCTTGGTCGCGCCGAAGCCTTTGCGAGCAAACAGCCCCTACTACCAGCGGCTTTTGACGGTTTGATGATGGGTCTGGGCTTTGGCGCTGTACTACTGTTACTCGGCGCGATTCGAGAAATTATAGGCAGCGGCACCTTATTCGCCAATATGGATCTCCTGTTTGGACCCGTTGCTAGCAACTGGCGAATTGAACTGTTCGGCGACAGTTACAGCTTTTTAGTCATGGTTCTGCCACCCGGCGCCTTTCTGGTGACAGGTTTACTCATTGCCCTAAAGAACGTCATTGACAGTCACCAGCAAGCACAACTTGCAAAAACCAAGGCCGCCCCGCTTAAAGGTTCCAAACGGGTCAGAACAACCGGCGCCATTCAATAACGCTTTCAATAAATAGCGCTCGAGTTACTCCGCTTTACGATCAGCTACCTAGCGATCCAACAAAAAATTAATCGAGTGAGGCGAGTAACTTTTTCGCCAAAGGCTCCATTTTGCCAGCGAGGTCAAAATCAAGAGCGGTAATGCCACCGGAGCGGTGGGTCAACAAATCGATTTCAACCACATTCCAGACATTCACCCAACGAGGATGGTGGTTCATTACCTCGCAGACAATGGCAGCTTGGCTCATAAAGCCGAAGGCATCAATAAAGCTTTTAAATTCGTAGCGCCGTGACAACTTGCCATCGGCAACAGCCCAAGGGGCCAGCGCATCAGCGTTTAATTGAGCGAGGCTTTGCTCAAGTTCGTTTGAGTTCAGTACCGGGGGCTTAGCCATTGTTATTATCCTTTTTAGCAATTAAAGAAACAGGTTTTACACTAATAATAACCCACTCCCGTACAAACGTGGATGTCTTGGCGCGCCAATAGAGTACGGGCAATTTCATCGCTAACTAGCTTAGTCTCGACGATAGAACAGCCTTAACGCTAAAGCATTAGATTAGCAATCTAATGCTCAATCAACCCTCGTACAGATTATGTGCACCTACTCCTTAGCAAAAGACGGCGATAAACTAGAAGCGTAAAGCAAGACCTTGAAGTCCTACGAATAGTCCCTAAAAAAGTTAGTGCCAGCGGATATCTCGCCAAATATATAGTAAGAAATGTGAATGACTATAAAGCCGAAACCCTAAGTATTGAGGAAGACCTCTTACTAGCAAAATACACACCGCAGCCAATAAAGACGACTGAGAACAATATCTTGAATCAAGCCAAAATCAGATGTCACTGGCTCAATATCACAGGAAAATAATTTCTAAATCTTTGTTTTTTAAAGATACTCGAATATGATAAATGGCTAAGGAAAAAAACAAACGCAGCTAAGGATTGAATCGCCACTAGTTAGCTAGACACTTTCCAGCCTCTTGGAAATACTTCTTTTCATACTCTACCGGTGGAAGCCCGTCATTAAAACCATGCCGTCGTTTTGAGTTATAGAACATCTC